>JAFPWN010000034.1 GCA_017412765.1 Oscillospiraceae bacterium
AAAGGCAAACAAGCTTAAGCCGTATGAATATTTGAAGTATCTGCTTGAAGAAGTGTGCAAGCATCAGGATGATACAGATATGGCGTTCGTTGATGACTTACTCCCGTGGTCAGAAATGCTTCCGGACTACTGTAAAAAAGCCAAATAATCCACACGGCGGCGGTTCAGTCTAGTGACCACCGCCGCTTTTTTGCCTTTGGTACGGGTTATTTAGCGATTACGAAAATCAAGTGTAAAGCATACATTTTACAGCGATTAATGGTCGCACGGCACTAAAAAACGAGGGTGCAGAAAACCGTTCGGCTCTCCGCACCCTTAAAACAGATGGCGGTATTCGATTTCTTTCCTGCCCGCTAAAGCGAACGATCCGACGATCATGCAGTCAAGGGAGTTTATTTCAATCCAGAATAACGCATTAAAATTGTAGCGATCTGAGCTCTGCCCGCGTACGTTTTCGGGCTCAGATGCTCAGTGTCTGTGCCGGAAATAAGCCCGGAATTAACTGCCCACTGCATTCCGTCAAATGCCCATGTTGAGATCTGCTCGGCATCTATGAACAATCCGATACTCGTTTTCTCCTCGCCGAGCTTATCTGCGCCCTTATACTTTGCATAGCGCCAGAGTATCAAAGCGAGCTGTTCCCTGCTGATCGGATCGTCGGGGCCGAAGCTCTCAGCGTCATACCCCTCGACAATATGCTCCGATGAGGTCCAGCTTACCGCTTTTGCGTACCAAGCGTCAGAAGGAACGTCGGTGAAGGATGCGTTCTCTGCTTCCGGCATCCCCTCAAGTCGCCAGAGAATTGTCACGATCATCCCACGGCTGGCAGACCCGTAGGGGTCGAACAGCGTCTCGCCAACTCCGTTCATTATCCCGTGTTCCAATGCGTAGTGAACGCCGTCGTGGTACCATTCGTCGGGATCCAGATCGCTGAAAGCGCGCATCGGGCATTCAGCGTCCTTCTCGCAGGAGACGTAATCCTGAATTGTTCCCTGCTCTGAGTTTTCAATCGGAACGGTCTCCGGCTGAGGATTATCTGTCTGCGCCGGGTCGGGGTATTCGTCGGGTTCAACGCCTGCCGAGGGAGTATAAAAGAGCGAAACTGCGATCTTTTCAAATCCCGCTTCCGAGCTGCCGATCTCCAGAAACAGCGCCGTCGGGCTGTCCGGGAGCGTAAAGGCGACCCGGAAGCTCAGGTCTCCTCCGCCAAGCCGCTGGTCTACGTAGAGCGTATTATCGGGAGACGACAGCGTCAGAAGATACATCTCACCCTGCGCGGTGTCGCTCAGCGTGACTTCAAGCGCCTCGGAGCCGGGATAAAAGCCGTCGTTCTCCCCATCGCCGTCCGCATCACGTTCGACCATCGACACCGTGCCTCCTGAGGCGGTAACAGGCCGGATCTCTATCCGCTGGGCGCTTCCGAGGTTATAGAAGCCGGCATTTCCGTTCGCCGCCAGAACAGCGGGACTGAACGAAAGCAGGATCGCGGCGCAGAGCAGGTATAAGAAAAGGCGTTTTTTCATTTTCTGTCATCCTTAATACAGCGTTCCGGCCCCCGAAGGGAGCCGGACGTGAGGCTGCCGGCTAAGTGTCGGCAGCCTCTTTTCAATTTGGTTTTACTTGTCGAGCGCAGAATAACGCATGAGCATCGTGGCTACCTGCGCGCGGGTCGCCGAGGTCTTGGGGCTGATGGTGTCGTTTCCGACGCCGTTGATGATGCCCTCGTCCACTGCCCAGCGCATTTCCTTGACCGCCCACTCGGAGACCGCTGCGGCATCGTTGAAGCCGTTCAGCGGTTTGAGCTCTCCCGCTGCCGTGTCGATGCCTTTATACCTGGCATAGCGGCACAGGATCACTGCCAGCTGCTCTCTTGTGAGCGTATCCTCCGGGCCGAACCTTCCGTCGCCGTAGCCGCCCACGATTCCGTTGGCTGCTGCCCAGCGGATTGCTTCGGAGTACCACTCGCCCTCCTTGACGTCTGTGAAGGTCAGCTCATTTCCGACCTTCGGCGTGCCCTCTAAGCGGTGGAGCATGGTTACGATCATGGCGCGGTTAGTATTGTCGTCGGGTCCGAACTTTCCGTCGCCGAGGCCGTTCATGAAGCCGTTCTCAAGCGCCCAATGGACGCCGTCGTGATACCACTGGTTCATGTTGAGGTCGCTGAATGCGCTCATCGGGCAGTTATCGTCCTTCGCGCAATCGCCCGGATCGGAGTAGGTCAGAATGTAGTTCGAGAAGTGATTGACTGTGAACGTCACGCTGTCCTTTCTTGCGACAGTCGGGATCTTCTCCTTAGTGCCATCCTCTGCGGCATACACAACACTGAAGCCGCTGAGCTTCTGATCCTTCTTCGCCTCATGCGTCACAGTAATGGAAGCTCTGCCGTCGCCGAGGAATGCGATGCGCTCGTTGTCAGCCGTAATATAGACGTCATAAACTGCCTCGACCTCTTCATCCTTGAACGCTTCCTTCTGATTTGCATTCAGAGCGGACTCGTCTACGGTCTCAACGTGGATAACGATGTCTGTGCCGGCTGCCTGCGCAGTTATGGAGCTGAGCGCTTCGGTGTCAAGCTTTACGCTGCTGTCAGGCAGCTTTACTGTCATTCCAGCTCCGCTCTCATCCATCGCGTCGTTGATAGCCTTTATGGTCTCCGCGGGTATGGACGCCGCGGTCACGCCTTCCGGCAGACTTGAAAGGTCGATCGTGACGGAGCCGGTCTCCTTTGCCTTTTCCGCAATGGTCTCAAGCTGAGCTTCGGTCGGGGCGGAAACTGCAGCAGTGCTGCCTTCGATCGTTGCGCTTACCTCAATGCTGTCATCCTCGCCGGAAGTGCCAACGTTGATAGTCTCGCTGCCGGTATTGCCAGGCTCGGTGTTGTAGCCGTTGACGTTAACGGTGATGCTCGTGGTCCTTCCGCTGGGCAGCATCGTTGCAGTCAGCGTGGTTGTGCCGTTTGCGAGACCCATAAGCTCGCCGTGTGCGGAAACAGAGGCAACGGTGGGATCCTGTACAGAGTAGAGGACGGTTCCGCCGTCAATGAACACGTTGGAGTCATAATCCAGAGCGACCTGCTTTGTCGAACCGGCGCTGAGGCTTACGGTCTTGCCGCCGTTCAGGCTGAGGTTCATTGGCTCGGTCTGGCGGAACGGGTGGTCGCCGCCATCGGCGACAATGGTGCCGTCCTTGTCGGTGATCACAATCTGCACGGCGTCATAGCCGCAGAAGCGGAAAACGCTGGCGGGGATCGTCACCCGGGCGCTCTCGCTGAACTCGGAATAGGTGACCGTGGTGCCGGAAACCTCTTTGTCGCCATCCTCTGCTGCGACGAGCACCGAGGTAGCCTCAGCTGTCTTTGCGGGCAGCGTCAGTGCCTTTGAGTAGAGCAGCTCGTCCTCGATGAAGCCGTACTTTGCGCTGTCAAGGTCACCGTAGAGACCCGAGAGCAGGAGCTTGACATCATAGCCCTCCGGCACCGCCTTGTTTCCGGTGTTCCTCACGGTGTAGTTGACGATGAACTCATCGCCGTCCTGGGTGATCTCGCCCACGTCGAGGCGGAACCGCGCAAGGGACTGTAAGGTCTCGGACCGGGTTTCGATGGCGTCGTAGTAGCCGCTGCTGTTCTTTTCGCGGACAGACGCCAGGATGCTGTAACCCTCGGGTCCGTCGGCCGGCACCGTCCACGGGAAGGTGACGAACGCCGCGGTGTTGACGGGGATGGTCTCGTCGCTGGTGATGGTCTCGCCGATCTGCTGACCCTTCACGCCGTCCTTGTACTCGTAGAACTCGATCTCGAAGCCCTTGGCGTTGGTAAGACCAACGTTTTCGATAGCAGCCTGAACGCCGATGACCTGTCCGGCAACGGGAAGCTCGTCGCTGAATGTAAACTCGGTGGCCTCAAGGGAGCCGACCTTGTCACAGCGGGTGACCATCATGCGGATGGGAGAATTGTACTCAATGGAAGCAGCGTAGTAGTTGCCGGCTCGGTCGGTGGTGACGCCGATCTTGCCCGCGGCGATGAGGCTCATCATCTCCTCCTCGCTCTGTGCTATCTGCTTTGTAAACTGGTTGTGTACGATGATAAGTCCGCCGTTATCGTCGAGCGCGCGCGCCAGACCGTCGTTGAAGGCGTTTTCCCTGGTCAGTCGGTAGGGCTTGGACCAGCGGGCAGTGGTGGAGGCGTCCGTGTACTCTTGGCCCTCTTCGTCGGTGCCTTTAACGGTCTCCGCATCCTGCTGGACCATGCCGCTGACGAAGATCTCCTGTGCGGGAACGAGTTTCATCTGACCGAACTCATCCGTCTCGCTGACGGTGACCACGTCCGTCCAGACCACGTAGAGGTTGTCCTCGTCGTCGGTGATGAAGTCGAAGTCCGTGATGTGGATATCCTCATCGGTCATGCTGGAGAGGACTTCCACCGTCTGCACGTTGGGTGCGTAGGCCTTGCCCATGACGGCGTCAACAGCGAAGGTGCCGTCGTCCTTGACCGCGTAGGTCCAGTCGCTCTCAACATCGGGATCGGGGTCAGCTACCGCCGCAACCTTTGCTTTGAGCATCCTGGAGACGTTCAGATACTTGACGGAGGTGCCGTTCTCGCGCCAGAACAGGAAGGTGTTGCCGCCGTTGCGTACAAGCTTCGGGGTACCGACCTCCACCTGCTCGGTGACGGTGTGCGTCTCAAACTGTTCGGTAAGGGTATTGTAATACTGGGTCGTTTTGGTCCTGTCGCCCGCCACGCGGATGGGAACGTAGGTGCCGTGGGTCTCGAAGTTATAATACTGCATGTACAGCTCGCGGTCCTCGGCGGTGTTCATGTTGAAGTCCTTGTCCACCGTGAAGGCGAAGGCTGCCAGGCCGTCAAGGCCCGACGCCACCGTCAGGTCGTTGATGGGAGGATCTGCGTATTCACCGCTCTCGGTCAGAATGGTGGAGGGCAGGAAGCGCTCGCCGGCGTAGTCGGCAATATAGCCCGCCATGCCTTCAATCTGTCCATCCTGGTCCGGATCGTATTCCGCCATTGTCTTCGGGTCAAACTCGTTTTCATAGAGGAAGTCCCTGACCCAGCCTGCCGGAACGTCATACAGATTACCCGTATCGTCCTTGTAACCGGCATTCGTGTCCGCCACGCCATTGTAGAGCATGTAGCATACCATGCTGTAAGTCTTGTCCGGATCGGCGCCGGCGCTGACGATGTCGTTGAGCTTGTCGCCGGCGTTGTCGTATGCTTCGTCGTCCTGGGCGGTCTTGTAATAGATGACGATGTAATCCTTCGTGCCCTCGTCGTAGACTGCAAGCGGGTAATCATCATAGTATTCGTCGTCCGTGAGTTGGGTGATCTCGCCGAAGCTCTCGCTCTGCTTGTCGAACTCCACGGTGAAGATGTCCATAATGCTCATCACGCGGGCGGGATCGGCCTCCATTGCCTCCACGATCTCAAAGTCCGCCGGCTCGCGTCCGAGCGCTGTCTTAAGCTCGGAGGCGAAGGTTTCCTTCAGAGCGACATACTTCTCATCAGTGGCGGAAGCCCAGGAGAGGATGACCTTGTCGTCCGCATCCGCGAGGCTCGGACGGCTGTCCATCGTGTAATCATCCTGAACGGTCTCAGGCTCGGTCCACGTATCGTTCGTCGCGTCGTAGACCGTCCATTTCAGCGTTGACGCCATCATGGAATCTCTCGAAGCAGTATCATCAAGGAATGCAACAAGGAACTTGTTGTTTCCGATATTGATGATCTTGCTGTTCGGCTGATGGAAGGCGTCCTCCATAATGGGTGTGGTCTTCACCACGCTGTAGGCGCTCATCAGCTCACCGTCATCGGCGACCCACTGGGAATCAACGTGGGGCTGGGTGTGGAAGCGGATGCCGCCGGGCGCGGTGTCGTCCTGCAGCACACCGTTGATGATGGCGCCGCCGATGCCTGCCTGCTTGTTCATCTCGATGGTGTTCTTGGTGACCCAGTCGATGATGTCGTGGTCGTAGGCATAGTTTTTCAGGGCGTAGGTCTTTTCTCGGATCTGTTCGGTCTTGCCGGTATAGTTGTCGATGAGGGGGATCAGCTCGTTGATCATCGCCCGAGCCTGGGTCCTTGCCGCCTCACTGTCGCCCTTGCCCTTGGCGAGGCCGTTTTCCACGTAGCTTATGCACTTGTTGCCGCGGTTGGCCTCCTGGAACCAGTAGAGGTAGCCGCCCGCCACGGGGATGGGCCAGGTGGCGCTGTAAACGTCGATGGAGGTGACGATGATGTCGATGGTGCCGGTGAAGGTGGCGTCCATGGTATAGCCCTTGCCGTCGTCAAACAGCTCCGGATACCACTTCGGCACGTTCTGGTTGTAGCCCGTGTTGAAGCCCACGGTCACGCTGACGCGGACGCCGAGGAGCTTGGGGAGACCCGCGCCGAAGGTGCCGGTGACGTAGATCCTGCCGTCCATGGAGAAGTTGAAGGAGAAATCCTGCCCGTGGAGCTCGCCGGAGCTGTTGGCCTCCGCCAGCGTCTTGTTGGGGTCCGCCTCGGAGCCAAGGTAGAACGTGAGCTTTATGCCCGCCTCCACGTTGACGTACAGGGGGATGGGGCCGGCCATGAACGCCCAGGTGTAGCCCACCGTGGAGCCGAAGCCGATGAAGCCGCCCGCGCCCATAAAGACCATCTCGTGGCTCTTCTCCACGCCGCCGTTCTTGGAGATCTCGACGTAGCCGTAGCAGAGATAGACGCCGAAGTAGACGCTGACGGTGAAGTAGGGCCCGCCGAATTTGCTTATGGTTTCCTTTGTCGGATTTTCGGTTTTTGCCGTAGTTATTTGGTTGTAGATCAATTCGTTTGTTACGGTGCTGGGGTCGACTTCCGGCGCGGTAACCTTTCTCGGGCACAGCAAATCACCGAGTTTAAACTGAAGGTTTGCTTTGGTGTTTCTCGTGCGCTCGTATTGGTTGCCGGCGCCGTAGGTGAAGATGGCGCCCAGCATGAAGCGCACGCCGCCGTAGAAGTTGTCCGTCATGGTGAAGAACATGCTGAAGGTGACGGGCGTGCTCTGCCACGCTCCCGGCGTCTTTCCGACGTCAAACGACATAGTGTCGTCGAAGTCGGAAGTGTCTCCCATGAATTCCGAAGACGCGATATTCAGGTCATACTCCATCATCCTCGCCTCTTCACTCATGAAGGCGGTGCTGACGAGCTTGCTGACGATCCTGATCGCCGAGGTGATCTCGCCCAGGTAAGGGAAGGCGCCGTAGCTGTAACGGGTGTCGTCGTCCTGAAGAGCGCCGTCGTCATAGATCGGATCGCCGTCCTCGTCGGTGCCCGGGGTGATCTGCAGCGTTTCCGCGAGGTCGTCAATGTCGTAGTCGAAGGTCCGCGGCTTGTAGTCCGGGTCGGCGTAAACGCCGAAGCCGGTGGAGACGGGGTCATAGACCATGTCGCTGTCAGCAGCCAGGCCGACGCCGCGCTTGTCCGTGATGAGCTGCGCCATCAGCACGTCGCCATAGGTCCACTCCGTCGGGTGATCCGGGTCGAAGGGATAGATTTGAAGCACGAACTCGCCGGTCTCCGGGTTCCAGCTCCACTTGGCCGGGCTGTCCTCGGCAGGCTCATACAGGGAGGAGTAGATGCCGTGTCTCTCGCCGGTGTACTGGTCCTGGAAGTAGAGCCGGACCTCCTTGATGTGCTCGGTGTAGGTCTCGTGGTTCAGAACGTAGTCATCGCCGGGGGCGACCTTGGCGATGACGGTCAGCCTCTGGCCGTTCATGGCGACGGCGTTGAGCGCGCCGCGCAGCTTGCCGTACTGGTTGGCGGTTACGCTGATGAAGTGGGCGCCGGTGGCGGAATAGGTGTCCGTCCGGACCTCACCCAGGTCGGCGCCGATGGCCTGAACGAGCTTGCCATCCGCGCTCACGGCGTCCTTCTTCCCCGCGCCGAGGCCCGGTACCGTCGCCTCCTGAATGGTGCTCACGCCGTTGTAGCTCACCAGATAGCGCACCTTGCCGCCCGCGCGGGCAAGCAGCGCCGGGAAGGTGAAGGCGCCGTTCTCATCGGTGACCGCGCCGGCATAGCCGTGGGTCAGGATGGCGCCCTCCACCGGGTTTTTGTCTGTGGCGCTGCGGCCGGAGGATAGGTTCATGGTGGAGGTGACGACGGTGCCGGCGAGCTGCATATAAACAAGATCGCGGCCCTCGTAGACCTCCAGCGTGATCACGTTGTCCCTGGCCCTGGCCTTGGAGCGGAAGTACAGCGTGTCGCCGTAGAACGCGCTGCCGTCGCTGAGGGTCCACTTGACCACGGCGGCGTCGGGGTCCGCCACGTAGGCGTTGATCTCGTAAAGGTCATTCACCCAGACCTTCTCGTCGACGACGTAGACCCAGTGGTCGCCCTCGTGCGTCTTGCGGACGAAATTGCCCTCGTCGTCGCTAATGCCGACGTAGCTCACGTTCGCATTGCAGTGGCCGCCCATGACGGGGCCGCCAGCCTTGTTGAAGTCCCACAGCAGAGAGGGATAACCCGTTCCGTTGTTCTGGAACGCCCTGGCCCTCGCCTCGTCCGGGAAGAAGGCTATATAGTCGATCTGGATCTGGCTGCCGTTTACGGTGTTGCCCTCCATGGGATCCAGACGGAACCATTCGACGATTCCCGTCCAGCCCGTAAGGTTCACAACGTACTCGTGCCAGCCCTTGTCCTTGTTCAGCGTCACGGTGACGCCGGACGCTTCGTTGACAGTGTCCTCGCCGGAGCCCGCAAACAGCTTCATGCCGTCCACGCCGCTCACGTTTCTCGCGCGGATCTTCACCCACTGGCTGTAACTCGCGTTGACCGGCGTATCAATGGAGACCTGCGGGTCGTCCGAGGACGCCACAAACCGATAGTAATCGCTCTCGGCGCAAAGACCCGCCGTCTTGTTGAGCTTGGCGTAGGAGGCGTCGGGGATTATCACGGTGAGGTTGCCGTTCTCGGTGAAGGTCGGCTCGATGTTGTAGTAGGGGTGGTCCACCGTGTTGCCCGCGCTGTCGCGGTCGGTGAGCTGGAGGCTCAGGCTGCCGTTCAGATAGTGCTGATCCACGGCGTTATGGGTGAACCCCTCCGCGTTGGAGGTGTGCAGCTCATAGAAGAAGCCGTCGGCGTGCATTTTGGCGCTGGCGCCTGCCTCGTTTACTTCCGTCTGCAGTGTCAGCACGTCGCCGACGTGGTAGGTCAGCTGTAACAGACCTGATACGCGGTCGTCCTCTGTCGCGCGGAACGTTCTGGCGCTGCCCTCTGAGGAGAAGAACGCCATGTAGTCGATCAGAATGGCGCTGCCGTTCTGGACGTTGCCATCCATCGGGTCAAGGCGGAACCAGGTCAGCGCGCCCTTCCAGTTCGCAGCCTGATAGTTGGGCTGCTTTGTCAGATCAACGACGTATTCGTGCCACTCCGTATCCTGATAGAGCGGGATCTTGATGTTGCTGGGCCCGATATAGGCGTTGTTGGCGGAGGCGAAAAGCTGAAGATAGCTTGCGCCGTTTAAGTTCTTTGCCGCGAACTTTAGATAGCGTATGTTGTCTATGCTCTCCGCATGGTCTGCGACGGAGACGTATGGGTCGTTGCCGCTCGCCGTGAAGCGGTAGTAGTCGCGGCCGTCCTGGTTTTCAGCGGTCCATGAGACGTTGGTGGCGCGCCATAGGGAGCTTATGCCCATCAGATCATCCATGGCACGATCCGAGCCAAAGTCCCAAAGCATATTTGGAAGCGGCGCCTCGGCGTTCAGTGTGCCGTAGTCGGGATTGGCGCTCTTGAACTCCACAGTGGCGTCGATGTAGTCAAACACCGGTCGCACGACGATGGCGCCCTTGTAGAACTTACCGCCCTTGCCCTTATCGCCGTAGTCGCACTTTCCGTTCTCGCTCCAGGTGATGCAGGCGTGCTCATCCAGCGTGCGGATCACGTCCGGGGTCAGCTCCACAGTCACGGTGGAGGACTTGCCGTCGATGGTGGCGATGCGGTACCACGCGTCCTTGTCGCCCTCTCCGATCTTAGCCTCGATACCCACAAGGCGCAGGGGGCTCTTGGTATCCTTGGCGTTGAGGGCGAAGCTGTCCCCGGTCCAGAGGCTGCGGGTGCTGTTATTGGAGTTATCCAGGAAGACTGCCTCATACTCCGTAAGCACGGTGTTGTCGTCAACGCCGATGAGAGGCTTCAGTTCAGGTTCTTCCACCCTGATGTTGAACTGACGCTTGATGAGGCGCACCTCGTCGACCCACATAACGGCGTAGCTGTCGGTCCAAGCAGCGCCCTCGTTGTCCACGTTGGCGACTTCTATTCCGATTCGTTCAGGGGCGTTCACGTTGTTCCATGCCCCATAGAGCCACTGGTCCTCTTTCACGCCGCCGTCGTCGAGATAGTTGACCTGAATTTGGGTACGGTTGCCGCCGTTCCAGCGCGTCAGGCGAAAATCAGCGTCGCACCAGTTCAGGAAGCCTTTATAGTGCACATACGCTCCGTCGTAGGCCTTGCCGTAACTGGCGGTGTCCAGATAGAAGTGGGAAGTCTCCTCCTTGTCGATGCGGGTGAAGATATGGAAGGCGGTCTCGGAGTCAAAGCCTCCGATGTCATAATATCCGTCCTCGAGGTTGATGGGATTCGTAAGAGGATGACCGTTAACTTGATCAAGTGCCATCAGCGCGCCTTCACCGCCGGATATCTTCGCAGGCGGGATAATTACGTGGGTGGTCGACGCGCCGATTGTCTCGTCGTTCAGCGCGGTGATGGTGATGTAAAAGTCCTTCTCTTCTTCTCCGTTCAAAACGGGGATCTCAACGGTACGACTCTTGATGCCCATCGGGATCCAGAGCTTCGCGCCGACGCCGGAGTACTCGTCGCCCTCCTTGGCGCTGCCGCCCCAGGATTTGAGCATAACGCCAACGAGTGCGTTGAGCCGTCCCTCGCGGGTGATGGTGATCGAAGCCTTGCCGTCTTCAGCGTAGACAGTCTCGGCCGCCATACTTACTGTGACCGTCTCTGGTTCGTCCTCATCAATGATGGTTACGGAGATCGGGTTCACGTCCTCGCCAATGGCGAAGCCCTCGCCGGGGTTCTTGAGCAGCAGGATGATCTGCGCGTCGCCCTCCGCCGCCTCGGAATAAAGCGGTGTCACGACCAGGAACTTCACCGACTCTCCGGCGTTGAAGTGCAGGCGGTACTCCTTGCCCGGATAGTTGTCCGCGACCGCGTCCGCCATGGCCTCGTTGTACTCGTCCTCCGTCATGGTGCTGCCGTTATTGGCGACGAAATCGGCGAGGCTGCTACCGGCAATCTCCTGCCTATCGGACTTCGTGCCGGTAAAGGAATCACGGGCAGCGCGGAGCGACTTAGTGGGAGAGGTCTTCTTCTCAGCCTCTGTCCACTCGCCCTCCTCCACCTCGCCCGGGATCACGGGCTCTTTTTTCTCAACGGGAGTCTCGTTCTGCTCTGCCGGAGTCTCGTTCTCCTCGGTCGGAGTCTCATTTTCCTCGGTCAGAGTCTCATTTTCCTCGGTCGGAGTCTCGTTTTCCTCAGTCGGAGTCTCGTTCTCCTCGGTCGGAGTCTCGTTCTCCTCGGTCAGAGTCTCGTTCTCCTCGGTCGGAGTCTCGTTTTCGACGATAGGATTTCCGTTTTCGTCCAGCGGAGTCGCCGTTACTTCAGCGATCGGGTTGCCATCACTGTCAACGAGCGTAGCGCCGCCCGCATCATGGATGAGCTCGCCGAGGTCGCTTTCGGAACCTATTTCCACTTCCTCCTGCTCGTCGGAGTTAAGCGTGATCTCTTTGATGGACATATCCGCCAGGAATATATCGGGATCTACGATCTCTTTGTAAATCTCGGCGGTGTAGTTCACATCGTGCTTGGCTGTGAGATCAACTATCTTCAGCGTAACCTCCGACTCCATATCGATGTCGCCGGTACGCTGAATAGGGATGTAGAGCTTATCCGGGCTCTTTTCACTGATCGAATAAGCCGACTCGGGAACGAAGAACCAGTTGTCTCCGTCCTTAAACCGTTCCGGTACTGTGATCTCAATATGCTCTGCGGGATTGACCGCCTTATCCACCTCTTCAACCGCCCAGGCAATACCGTATTCTCCTGCCTGGATCAGCATCAGAAGCGCAAGCACCATTGCAATCGCGTTTCTAAAGAACTTTTTCATTGTTCTTTCTCCTTAAAACGTTTTTTGTTCAATAAAGCGGGGTATGCTGATGCTCAGCCTTTGTTTCTCATATCTTCGTCAATGGGCTGGGTGGGTACGCGGGGTAATCTTGCAAAGGGGTTGCCTGCTCCGGCGATCTCGTCAAGCTCGTCGTCGCCGAGCTCCTGCATCGCGCCGTTGAGCGCCTTGTTCTCAAGGATAACGTTCTCTTTGTTCTTGTTGTCTTTCATTTTCGTATTCTCCTTTATAATTATTTATTATATTCATTAAAGCGATCTTCTCGCTGTTGCGAGCGGAGTCATGGTGCCCGTCTCAAAGACGAACTGTCCGTAATACTTACTCTCCGGCGGGTCAACTCTCATCCTTCCCCGGGCAGGAACGGTAAATTGCGATCTCGTTACACTGAGGCAGGTTCCGTAGCCGTCGTACTCGGCAAGAAGATAAGTGCAGTTTATTTCCTCGTCTGTATAATTCACAAGCGTAAAAGCGGACAGAAATTCGCAGGGTGTTTCGTGTGTGAATGCGTCTGCCGTCCCGGCAATGCGCTCTGCGCAGGCGCCGAGGTCGAGGATACCGTATCCGTAGTATTCGTCCAAGCCCTCCGTTCCGGCATCACGCGCCGTTTCCGTCAGAATGGAAGCGATATCATCAGGCGTAAGCTGCGGGTCAAGGCCGCGCATCACGGCAGCCGCCGCAGTGACGAAGGGAACGGAAAAGGAGGTGCCGGAGGCGGTGACGTAACCGCCCGATTTCCCGGCGGTCTTCACATTCGCGCCGGGGGCGGTGAGGAACACACTCTCGTTGTGGTTTGAGTTATAATACACCGTTCCGTTCTGATCGACCGCCCCAACGCCGATTACGCTCTCGTAATCCGCCGGGTACATTCTGCCCACGGTGCCGTTGTTTCCGACAGCAGCGACAACGACAACGCCTTTTTCGGCTGCATATTCGACCGCTTCCCGCAGCGCCTCGAAATCGGAATTTACACCGAGGCTGAGGTTGAGAACGTCGCAGTCAAAGTCGTCGATGCCGCCGTAGATAGCGCGGCACACCGCGCTGACAGTGACCGCCTTGCCGTCTGTGATCTTCAGCGGTATGATCAACGCTCCCGGCGCGGCGCCGATGTAGCCGTCCTCACCACGACCAGCTATCAGCGCGGCGACAAGGGTGCCGTGACCATAGTTGTCAGAGGTGTCTTCCTCATCCTTGCCCTCAATGTAGCTGCGTCCGGGAAGAATGTTATCTGCAATGCAGGAAACCGGGTTTACGCCCGAGTCCAGCACGCCGACCCGCACGCCCTCGCCCAGCGCGCCCATCTCAAACGCAGGCTCGGCGTTTACGAGAGCGAGATCCCATTTGTCATCTGCGTAGTAAATGGAGCTTCCGCTGTCAAGCAGCGTCATCTCGCCGTCCGGCTCATACCACGCCAGCAGTCCCGCGTCTCTGAGGCGGATCATTTCCGCCTCGCTCACAAGGTCGAACGGTTCGCCGCCGGCAAGCCAGGCCGCGCTCTCCTTATATTTGACTATGTAATCCGTTCCCGCCCCTCCGGCAGCATCATCGGGAACTGCGTGAATGAGAGCGGCTGATATTATTATCGCAAGCAAAAGCGGCCGCAGCCTTTTTCTGCATATATCATATTTACTCAGAACACCGTCACCTCTGTTCATATAAGCTTCTCGCGCAGAATCGCCAACGCGCGCTTATGCTTTACCCGCACCATTCCGTAGCTGATGCCCGTCATGCGGGATATTTCCTTCAATGTCTTTTTTCTGTAATAGCGCAATATGATAAGGTTTCTCAGCTCCTCATCCATCGCGCTTAACGTCGACGCAAGCTTTTCAAGCGTCGCCTCTTTAATCAGTGCCTCGTCATAGCCGGCATCATACCCGAGCTCCTCGTCCAAAGGCTCTGTGATATGTCTTGTTCGTATGTCATCAATCAAAGTGAATCGGGTTATTCTGTAAATCCATGTTGAGAGTGAAGCTTTCTGCGCGTCATATCTCGGAAGAGAGCGTCCTATCTGCTCGAAAACGTCCTCGCAAAGATCCTCCGCATGCTCCGGGCTGGGCGTCCTGTCAGTAAGATAGGCGAGAACTTTTTCACGATATGAAGCGTAGATTTCCTCGTACGTCACCGGAAGCCGTCCTTCTGATTCAGACCGGTCAATTGTGAAAACGGGTCACCCGCCGCGGACAGCGATTCAAGCTCCGCGTCCGTCAGCGAAATAAGCCGCTGCGTTTCTGCTTCGTCTATAACGCTCTGCAGCGCCTCGTTCCTTTCAAATCGCTGAAAGTCAAACAACGCGTCAAGGAGCTTTTCTATGTCCATTAGCATCACCTCGCTGTCTTCCTCTGATTTTATATCCGAATCACTTTGAAAAATCGCAATGGTTTTTAATTTTTTTAATAAGAATTATGTATTACGTATCCTTTATGCGTCGATACGCTGGCGTTCCACCAGCTCCGCGAAAAAGCCTCCCTTTTGGATCAGCTCGTCATAGCTGCCCTCCTCGATGATCTTTCCTCCGTCGAGGACCAGAATGCGGTCGCAGTTCTGTATGGTCGAGAGCCTGTGAGCAATCACGATGCGAGTACATTTCAGCGCGTCAAGCGCCTGGGAGACCTGCTTTTGGGTCTTGTTGTCAAGCGCACTGGTGGCCTCGTCAAAAAGCAGAATCTTCGGCTTGGGGGCGATGGCGCGGGCGATCATGATCCGCTGCTTCTGTCCGCCGGAGATGCCGCCCTGTCCCTCGCCGATGATCGTGTGCATTCCCATTAGCATGGCTCGGATGTCGTCCGCAATGCCGGCAATTTCCGCCGCCTCCCACGCGTCGTCCAGTGTCAGCTCCGGCGCGGAGACGGTGATGTTGGAGTAGATGTCCCCCAGAAACAGACTGCCGTTCTGAATAACGACTCCCATTCTGCGGCGCAGGGATTGCAGATCCAGTGAGCGAATATCCTTGCGGTCATAGTAAATCGCGCCCTTTTGCGGCGTCTCAAAGCCCAGCAGGAGGCGCATCAGCGTCGATTTGCCGCAGCCCGTCTTGCCGACAATGGCAACGTACTCACCCGCCTTGATATTCAGGCTCAGGTCGTCGACAATATTGGGCATATTCTCCTGATAGCGGAAAGATACGTGGCTAAGCTCGATCCTGCCGGAAAGTCTTGTAACGATTTCTTTTTCTGCCGTCATCTCCGGCTCAGCCTTAAGGATCGGCTCCGCCATTTCGAGGATCGGACCGATTTCGGCAGCCTGGGTGACGATGCCCGCAAACGCGGCGAACGCCCCCGTTATCGCTCCGTATGCCGCGCTGAACGCAAGATACGACGAGGGATCGACGCCCGATACCGTCGCGAGATAATAAATGATCACAGTGCCGATCAGAGGGATCGCCGCAATAACGGCGGGGCTGATCTTCAGAAAAAGCGGCGGATTATATTGGATCTGAGCGCCCTCAGCGTAGGTATGCGCCCATTTTGCAAAGGCGCGCTTTTCCGCGCCGGAGAGCTTGATCTTCTGCATTCCGGAAATCAGTGCGAAGCTGACGCCGCTCTCCTCCGCGCTTTCCTTCAGGAATCTCCTCGTTTCTTTTGTCTGCAGATAACCCGTCAGAAGCGTTACGCCCACGGCTGCGGCAACCACTATGATAGCCGCAGGCGCAAGCGCCGGTGCATAATCAAAAAGCTGGCTGACGTACAGAAGCGACAGTATCGACGTCACGCCGAAGGAAAACACGCCGCCCAGAAGCAGTACGCACAGCCGGTTGATTCCTCCGCTTCTCATAGCCAGATTGCCGGCGTTGAACGCACGGAAAAACGGCGTTGGGAGGCTCATGAGACGCGACATCATCGCCGCCTCCATCGGCAAAGCCACCTTGATCTGTATGCGGTTCATCGCAAGCTCTCTCGATGCTGTGAGCAGCTGCGACGATACGAGTATGCACAGCATGAAAACGGCAGTACTCCAAAGAATCGTACTGCTTCCGCTCTCCAGCACAAAGCCGCTCAAAAAATCGGTCGCGCGAGGCAGCATCATTCCGACAAGCGTCACCATCAGCGTCAGCGCGATGACTGCGGCATAGTCGTAAAGATTCAGGCAGCCCTTCATATATGATATCAGATCCGGTATTCCGAGCGAGCGCTGCGGCAGCGGCTGATAGAAGCAGATAGCCTCCTCCTCCAGCAGCCCGCAGGTCTTCTTTCCCGCCGTAATCTTATGGCCTTGCGCGTCGTACCAGTAATAGCCTCCGTACTTTTTCGGGATCAGCGCCACGGGCAGGCCGTCCTCCCGGCGGATGCCGATCATGGGAACGAAGGTATCTCTGTACCAGCTTCCCGAAAGCGTCACGTCACGCCGCATAATCCCATAAGGTCTGAGGGCGTAGTCAAGCTGTTCCCCGGGATCTGTAACCGAGGATGGGATCTCCACCGGCTTGCAGTGATAATATTTCAGAACGTCGTCAATGGCCGCTTTCGTCACAAAGCGCTCATTGCGAAGCGCGTCGGACACTCGCTTGCCCATCACGACGGAGGTCATGCCCAGAATGGAATCCTCGAACACTTCGCTGTCATTTTGCTTGCGAAGCCGAATCTGTTCATCAAACCAGCTCATGAAATGCCTCCTCAGTCGTTTGTGATAAGCTCGGCATAATAGCCGCCCTTGGCGTACAGCTCATCGTGGGTCCCGCGCTCCACCACCTTGCCATGGTCCAGGACGATGATCTCGTCTGCGTCCCGGATCGTGGAGAGCCGGTGGGCGATCATGATGGTCGTCACCCCGCGCTCCTTGACAGCGTTTGCGACCTCGTATTCCGTCCTTGCGTCAAGGGCGCTCGTCGCCTCGTCCATGATGACGATGTGCGGGTCCTGCGCCAGCACGCGGGCGATCTCCAGCCTCTGCCGCTGACCGCCGGAGAGGTCCTGCCCGCCCTCTTGGATGCGGCACTGATATCCTCCGGGACGCGCCATAATATCATCGTGTATCTGCGCGTCGCGGCAGGCAAGGATCATCTCAAAGTCCTCGATGCTGTCATCCCACATTTTGATGTTGTTCGCAACCGTATCGTCAAAGAGTATGATATCCTGATCTACAACGGCAACGCTGCCGGTAAACACGGCGCGATCGATTTCGGAAATCGGCTTCCCGTCAAACAGGATCTCACCGCTCCAGGGCTGATACAGCCCCGAAACGAGCTTGGCGATCGTGCTCTTGCCGCAGCCTGAGCCGCCTACAAGCGCCACTCTCCCGCCGGGCTTGATTTTAAGCGAAAAATCCTCAATCAGCGGCGGGGCAAGTCGGGAATATCCGAAGGTAACGTTTTTCAGCTCCACCTCGCCGGTGAGCTTGTCGTAATCTTTGTCATCGCGCACAGGCTCGTCAGAATAATAGCTGTCCTCCGGATACTGCATCACGTCCTCAACGCGCTCCATCTGCGTGCGCATCTCCTGGATCTGCTGGCCGGAGGTAATGAGCTGCATGGCGGGGCTCATAAAAGCCGTAAGGAAGCCCTGGAAAGCCGTCACCATACCGAGCGTGAACTGTCCGCGCATACAGAGCCACACGCCGATGATAAGCACGAGCGCGTTAGCCAGGGCGGTGATAAAGGTCGGTATAACGCCGAGATACTGATTAAGTCTCGCAAAGCTCGTAGCCTGCGCGTTTACCGACGCCTGATAGTCGCCCCATTTGCGGAAATAGCCGTTTTCCGCACCGCTCGCCTTGATCGTCTCGATCATCTGAATGCCGGAGACCGTGGCCGCCGCGAGCTTGCCGCTGTCGCGCATCATGACCCTAGTGATATTGACGCGCTTTTCGGAGATCCGCCTGCTCAGAAAGAGGTTAAGACCCACGCTGATCAGCCCGATCAAGGTAAGGAGAGGACTGTACCGGAGCATGACCCCGAGATAGAAAACCATCATAACCGCGCTTATTGCAAGCGGAGATACGGTGTTCACAAGCATCGAGGCGATCACAGCGTTCCCTTCCTGGCGCGTCTGAATGTCACCGGCCATGCGCTGGGAGAAGAATTCCATCGGCAATCGCATCAGCTTCCACATGAAGCTGCCGTTGCTGATGACGGCCATCTTGCCGTTTATGCGAAGGGTGAAAACTCCCTTTACCGACTCTACAATAAGCTGAAGCAGTATCACAAGACCCGCAAGCCCGATAAACGGCAAAAGAACCTCGCGGTTTTCGCCGGTCAGAAGCCGATCCATAAAGAACCTGGATAGAGCCGGGTTAATGATCGTAAAAAGATACCCCAGCATGCTGGCAAGCATCACGAATGCGACGGCGCCGCCCGCTCCGGCAAGCCTTTTGCGCGCAAAAGAGAGTGTGCTGGCGCGTTTGCCTCCCGGTTTGAAGCTTTCGCCCGGCGAGAAGGTCAGCACGATGCCGGTAAAGGACTGTTCAAATTCCTCCATCGGGATCTTGACCGTGCCGCGCGCAGGGTCGTTGATATAGGCATACTTTCCGCGAAAACCGCAGAGCAGTACGTAGTGATTGTAATTCCAGTAGATAATGCAGGGAAACGTCGCCGTTTCGCGCAGCGCGTCAGTTTCCGCCCGGAAGCCTTTTGCGATCAGGCCGTAGCTTTTCGCGGCATTCAGAATGTTTTTTGCTTTTGATCCGTCACGCGATACGCCGCAGTCCACTCGCACCTGTTCCAGAGGCACCCATTTCCCGTAGTACGCCAGCACCATCGTAAGACATGCCGCGCCGCACTCCAGCGCCTCCATCTGCATAATGACCGGCGCCTTTATAACTTTGTTCTTCTTTTTCATTCCGAAAAGCCTCAGTTGAAGAGAATATCGATGATCTGCGAACTTCTGTATCCGACGCTCGCCTTGTAGCTGCCGTCCGGCAGATCGGTCTTGGCAATGGCTACCGGTTTGCCGTCATCATCGCTTCCGACGGAAAGCACCGGCATCACAAAATCTCCGACCTTGGCATTCATACCCGGCTCGACAAAAGACGCCTTTTCCTCATCGTCAAAACGCAGTGTCAGAACGCCGCCGCGCACCTCGGCTTCACCCTCCGCAAAGCTCTCCAGGGCGGTAACGCTGCTCCAGACGAAAAGGCTCGCAAGCAGCAGTATCACAGCAATCAGCACGACCCAGATTGCCGGAGTGGTTACGTGCAGATAATCGCTGAGCTGCTCCGGCGAGGATACGCGCTCCACGCTCTTTTTATTTATTATCGGCTGTTCCATACTTATCTCCTTCAGTGATTTCAGTCAGCAGCTATCAATCTCTGCTGCTGACTTATTCAATCAGATGCTCTTCCTCCGACGCGATGAACTTTCATTTATTGCCCAATACGTCATTTACGCCCTTTGTACTCAACGCAGACCATCGTCAGGTCGTCAAACTGCTCTGCGCTGCCGACAAATTCATCAACCGACGCACGAACGATTCTGAGAATTTCCTTCGGATCGGCCTCCGGTCTGCTGTTGAGTGCTTCAATCATTCTGTCCGTGCCGTAAAGCTCGGTATTCGCGCTGGTCGCCTCAGGCACGCCGTCGGTATATACGAAGATCTTGTCGCCCTTATCAAGCTGGATCTCATATTCCTTGTATTTTACGCCCTCCATGCCGCCAAGCACAAAGCCGTGTTTGTCCATGAGCAGCTCGAATTTACCGTTATGATAAATCGCCGGATACTCGTGACCGGCGCTTGCGCAGGTCATTTTGCCAGTAGATAATTCAAGAACTCCGATCCACGCCGTCACGAACATCTCCATCTTGTTCTGCGCGCAAAGCGCGTTATTCGCCCTTCTCAGTACCTCGCCCGCGCCTACGCCAAGCATTGCAAAGTTCTGAACCACCGTCTTTGAAATCATCATGAAAAGCGCAGCCGGTACGCCTTTTCCGCTTACGTCCGCAATGACTACGCCGAGGTGATCGTCGTCTATCATAAAGAAGTCATAGAAATCGCCGCCGACCTCCTTGGCAGGATCCATGCTCGCGTACAGGTCGAACTCCTCCCTGTTCGGAAAAGCCGGAAAGATCGAAGGAAGCATGCTTGCCTGTATCTCGGTTGCCATATTCAGCTCGGTCTGTGTTGCCGCCAGCTTGCTGCTCTTGTAGTTGAAGATTATGCAGTACATAATAATGAGGGACACGAGGATCATACCGTATTGGGATGCGTTGCCAAACGTCCCCCCTACCATAATGTAATTGACAAGCGGCAGGCAGATAAACGTGAGACCGGCAATCTTCTGGCTGCGAGGATTCTCACTCACAATTATCAGGATCGCCGTAAGAACCGAAGCCACGCCGAGGTAGATATCCTCAAGGAAGGAGACGCCCGTTGCCTGATACGCTCCCGCCTCGTCGATAAGGAAGGTCGTCGGGTAGAAAATATTTGACAAGATGACCAGGTTTTCAAGCACCAGCAGGATCGGGATCCCTTTTTCCGTCCAGCCCGCAAGCTTCCCTTTGAAGCCGAGCGTGCTTCTCATGTACTTGTAGAAGAAATAAATCATCGCAAGGTCGATAAGCTTGCTGAGCAATACGAAGATAAACGTAAACGTCCGCTGCTCCGGCACGCCTATCATATAATAAAGCAGAAAATTAACCGCAAAGCTCGCGCTGACAAAAATATTCAGAGTCCTGAACGCCTTACTTCCGGCGCCGTCCTGCTTCATGCAGCCGTAATACAGCGCCGCGGAGATCAGCGCGCCGATTGTATCAACGCCGCAGTCGAACAAAAACGTCTTCATTCGATCGTAAGTGCTTGTGTCAATATATGCCAGCCATGTCATTCCTACAGTCAATACGGCGGCAGCAACGGCAAAAACCAGTCCTATCGTTATGCTGTGTTTCTTAATCTTCTGAATCATTAGCTTACACCTCGGCAAAAAATTTGGGATAAAAGGTCGAACTAAGGCAGAATGCAGATAGTCCGTCGGTATCTTTGCAAAAGCCAATAAAAATGGCATTATTATTCAATTATATTGAATTTAACGCCGGAGTCAAGAGGGGTTTCCAGAATGTCAAACTATTTTATGATCGGCGATCAGAAAAAGACCCCCGGCAGGATCGCAGATCGATCTGTCGGGGGAAGGATTATTCTGTACTGCTGTCAGGTATCGTCAACTTTACAGCCGTTCCGCTGTCGCCGGATGTGATCGTCATACTGCCGCCGCACATCATTTCAAGTCGCTGCCGGATGTTTTCAAGAGTGGTATGCGGCTCGCTCTTGTCAGAGGGGTCGAAGCCCGGTCCGGTATCCTCCACGGTTATCTCACATCCGGTTTCCGTTCGGCGCGACCGGATAATTATATGAAGCGGCCCGTCATACGGGTTCATGCCATGCTTAACGGCGTTTTCCGCAAGCGGCTGCAGTGTAAGAGGCGGAAGGCGGAAGCTTGTAAACGGAGTATCGTATTCTACGGCGAGCATATCTTCAAACTGCATCTGCTCTACGGCAAGGTAGGCGCGGGTGTGCTCCAGCTCCGTCGTAAAGGGAATGGTACTGTCGCTGGCAACGGCATTGAAGTTCTTTCGCAGGTAGTTTGTGAAATCCATGGTGACCTGTCTTGCCTTCTTCGGATCCTGATTGCACAGGCTGTAAATGCTCATCAGCGTATTGTAGATGAAGTGCGGCCTCATCTGAAGCACAAGAACGCTGGCGCGTTGATTGGCTATCTCCTGCTGCTGTCTGGCAATTTCCCGCTGTCGGCAAAGATCCTGCTCGATCTGATCGGAGAGGATAATGCTGTACATTGCCAGGGTGGAGATGACGAGGCTGATGTCAATCAGCGGAACGACTTCAATGAAAATCTGCGTGATCAGCGCAGCCGTCATCGGCAGTATGGCGATGAGGAAGCTGAGGAACGCTTTATGCGAGAGCCGTTTTCTTCGCCTTATCGCGCCAGCGAGATTGAGCAGCATGATACCGACCAGCGGCACCAGCATAATACTGTACATAAGTCTGTTTTCAGTCTGCCTTTCCGAGGCATTGTAATAGTATATCAAGGCATATATAAGTAAAACCAAATAAGCCGCCGACAGACCGACAACGGCGAAAAGGAGCTTGCTCCGACGTAAGTTGTCTCCGCTGCAGTGCAGAAGATAAACCGTCAGCATGGGCAGAGGCAGCGGAAGGAGCAGACATTCCAAAGTCAGCATGGAATATTCCGCTGAGCGCGTGGTGAGATAATCAGATAAGATCAAGTCAATCAGACTGGTAAAGCAGCACGCAATAAGAATGAAAAAATAACCTCTGAAAAAGCGCTTGCTCCAGAGGTCGATTCCGGGCATAACGGCGGTGAACATCAGTCCCATAATGCTTAATGCCAGCGCCGCGCTTATAATCGCGACGTAAAAGGTATTGATATTCACTCGTTCGCGCCTCCCGTAAAAAACGGAAACCTCAGCTTTCTGAGCTGCTCATTTATTCCATCCGGTGTCAGCGGCTTTAACATGAAGCCACTTGCCTCTGTTTTCCATGCGTCGAGAGCATAGTCGGGGTATGACGTCAGAAAGATCACGTTGGTACGTGGATTGATTTCAAGCAGTGTACGGGATAGGTCAAGCCCGCTCGCCGTCCCCAGCTCAATATCAATTATCGCCAGCGCTATACTGTTCTGTTTTGCGAATTCGATCGCTTCCAGCGGCCAGATAAAGCCCGCAACCGTGGCATTCGGCATGACCTCTTCCAGTACGGCAATACCGTCTGCGAGGATTACCTTGCTATCGTCCACAAGGATAACGTTGGGGTTGTTCTCGCTCTGCGCCGCAAGCTGAAGCAGCTCGTTGGCGTCAACTCCGAGGCACTTTGCAAGGCGAATGATCATCCCTGCGTCCGGCAGCCGGCTTGCATTCTCCCAGCGGGCAATGGTGGAATGGTTGACAAACATCTGCTGGCCGAGCTGCTTCTGTGAAAGTCCCTTTTCTTCTCTCAGCTTTTTCAGTGTTTCGGCAAATATATAGTTCACAGCTTTACTCTCCTAATCCGTGTTTACGTTTATCATAATCCAGCTCGGCTGTAAAAGCAAGTGAACAAATGAATTTGACTTGACGATCCGGAGCATTTTCTCGTTTAATCGCCCGCGGAGTATTTATTTCTGCGAGATTTTGTTATATTTCTCGAACGTCCGTGCCGTCATGCGGCACTCATTTCGTATATCGTTTACTTCTTTCCGACAAGCAGTGTCGAACCCGCAAGTCCCAGCAGAGATGCTTCTTTTTTGCCCATAAAAGTCCCATCTGTTGTATCGATCAAGCGAACTTCTTCATATCCCTCTGCTTTCAGCTTCTTTACAAAGGACTCCATATCTCCGTAACGAGCCTTGCTCATAATATCGTGGATTGCGAACGTGCCGCACTTTTTCAGCACCCGCAGGGTCTCCAGAAGGAGCTCCTGCTTATCATGTCCGCTGATGTTGTGATAGACGTAGTTGCTCGTAACGGCGTCAAAGCTCTCATCCGCAAAAGGCAGGCGGATCGCATTGCCCTCTTCAAACCGAACGTTAGCGACGCCTTCGGCTTTCGCATTGTCCTCGCAGCGCTTCTTCGTGAAAACCGCCTTGTACGCGCCGGACCAGATATCGCAGCCTACCATTGTCGCTTTCGGATTCCGCTTCGCAGAGGCGATCGTCAGCGCCCCGCTGCCGCAGCCTACGTCAAGGCCGGTTCCACCATCCGGAATCGTTACGTATTTCGCCGTACCGTCTATAATCGTCTTCGCGAGCTTCCGTTTTCCGTTGTAATCGAAGGTTTTGTGCAGCGCACCCATCCAGACCGTGAAAAACAGCAGCACCAGCGTACCGATCCCGAAAACGATACCTCAGACCAAACGGGCTGTCCCCTGCAATACCGCGCCAGTCGCGCCGAGAAGAAGAAACAGGATCAAGGCAATCAGCGTTCCCCCTGCCAGCCCGTACACCATGTCCTTCGGTACCCAGTTCTTATAATCCGGTTTCATTTGACCGCCACCTTTCCAAGTAGTGTATTTCTTGCGCCGTTTTCCGTATCATCGTCCTCGATATACCCGTCGAATGGCGCTGACGGATCCGTATATTTCTTCGTGAACGGTTTGCAGATCTCTGTTCTATGCCGGAAGGCAAAGTCCAGATCATCCGTCCAGCCGGTATGCCCGGTAATGATCTTGATGGGAGTATTCCTTGCGCGGAGGTTCTTCTCCAGCTTTTCAAGCGACTGTACTGCCAGCTTGTTGTCCTCCGCCAGCGTACTGATGAAGCTGTAGCCGCCGTCCGCGCCGAACCAGATCGTATCTCCGGTGAAAAGGTACTCGTCATCGATCAGGTAGACCAGGTGGCCCCAGGTATGCCCCGGTACCAGGATGCATTCGATTTTGATGTCTCCGATATAGAACACTTTGCCGTCTTTCAGGAGCGTCTTTGGGTTTTCCGTTTTGACCATCGGCAGCTTATATGCCCCGTGAAAAACTTTTCTTCTGACCTCGCCGGTCAGGTACCGGTTTTCGATCTCCCCGATATACACCATGGCGTCTTTGAACAGGAGCTCGCTGTCTTGTTCCAGAGCGCCGACGTGATCCGTATCCTGATGTGTGATCAGGATATGCCGGATCGACGCCGGCTCAATATCCAGCCAGCCCATTTTCTCTTTTAGCCTGGCATAGTTGTAACCCGCATCGATCATGATCGTGGTGCCATTTTTTGTGTAGAAGAAAATATTGGCGATCCACTCCCGGACGCAGCTGACGCGCTCATCGATGTGTCCTGTGTTCAGCGGTTTGAAGATCGCCTTTCCGCGAAACAGCATGCTCATTGATTTCTTTTGATGTTCCGAATCCTTTCGTGCCATATCTGATTCCTCCTAATAAAGCAATACGATGATTCCGGCAACAATGGCCGCCCCTGCGATCCAGATCAGCATAAATAATGCACAATACAAGGCAAGCTGCAGTATTATCATCCTGTTTCCTTTCTTACAATCCGGTTCGACCGCAGGCATATACTTACATCATACACGATTTCTCTGTCATCGAATCACCGCAACAAGCCACCCCACAAGAGCGGCCGGGATCAGAGCGAAGATGATGCCCGGAAACAGCATCCCCTTTGCGTGAAACCACTTCTGATGATATGCCTTGTCCATATACTCGGTACCCTCCAGCCGGAACATCGTCAGATTGGCGAAAAGCACCCAATCAAGGAAGCAGGTGTCATAGATGCCGATCCACGCCATCAGGCCAAAGGCAAGCAAAAAGCCCTGCAGGAAGGTTTTCGCCCCGGCAACAAACGAACAGACCAGCAGGATACCGGTAAAGAGCAGCACGCTGAAGCCTTTGGTCAGGATCACATTTTTAGACTTGTAGCTTACGTCAATTCGCTCATGTGTTTTGAAGTATTCCTCCTGAATATCGGGCGGATAATTATGGATGCTCGCAGGGCTGTACTTTCTGTCGCCGCGATAATAGATAAATATGATCGCCGTAAAAATCGCCGCAAAGACGATCATTTCGATCAGGATAACCCAGATACTCATATTCAGACCCCCTTATCAATACGATCAAAACAATGTGCATATCCACGCTGCCAGCGCGGAGACCGCCGGAAAGATCACAAACAGTTTGAGCAGTTGGCTCACAATGTTGAAACCATACTTTCTTCCCTCCATCACATGCGCCGCCTCCGGGTAATAATGCTGGAAGAAGTGGAATTTCAGAAGCACGAAGTTGTCAATGAGCACCATATCGCATATTTTATAGATCGTGAAGATCATCAGGAATCGCAGAAAGAACTGCCGGAACGTGAATCCGCTTCTGAATCCGTCCCAGACGGCTATCACGCCTACGCCGAGGATCATCAGAACGCCGATCAGAAACAGCGTCCATCCGATCACCCTTGCACCATAAAAGAGCTCGTGCTCTCTCTGAATCAGCACTTTCCTTGCTTCCTTCGGAGCCGAGGAGAATAATTTATTATCCTGAATAAACGCCACGCAGGATATAAGCATTAAAGCCATCGCCGCGCAGAATACGATTGCCAGAAAAATGGTTAAAAGTATATGCTTCTCCTCCTGATCTTTAATTTTTTCATCCCTTTTATCCTCTTATATATGCCTGCTTACGTGCATGGCGTCAAATCCTTTACCTATGAGCTTCATCTTACCGCCTTACTCATCATCGCAACGGCGCAGGGAATTCGTCCGTCAGCCAATAATACCTTTATATTGGGATACCCTGCGTCAAGAAAGAACTGCCGGTAGCTGTCCACGGTAAACTGCCGCTTGAAATCCGCGCCGGCTTTCCCGACAGACCCGGCAAAACCGCTTGTATTTCCCTCGTCATCCTTATTTATATAGGTCGGAATTATCAGCATTCCGCCGTGTTTGCACACAAGGCGTTAGGTATAACTAACCATTAAGTAAAAAAATAACTCCATATGCGCTTTTATTGAATTCTCGGAAGCAGTACAAATATGTCCAAAACGTTTTCAGCCTCGCCCTCATCCTCCCGGTACCCGGAACACACAGCAGCCCCGATTTACCGGCTGTCCGCCGAACAAAAATAATCCGAACATGATAAACAGTTAGTATGAACTAACCGATGCTTATTTTATTCCAAAAGCGGAAGAAAATCAAGACTATTCTTCAATTTACCGTCTGTTAATATGCAGTCCCTGTACCCATGATAAAATTATCCCCCGGGGGAACGTCAAGCAAAAACATTCCCCTGGGGCGAGATTTTCTATTTACTCATTTCTTCTAAAAGCCCGAACAGCTTTTGCTGCGTCGGTTTCTTTTCTCCCCGGCTGGGGTTGTCTATTTCCAAGAGAAAATGATTTATGCTGTGAGTACGCAGGCAGCAAAAAACTATCGGACGGCCGGATTTCACCACTCCGAAAAGGAAGCATATTATTTGATCAATTTTTCCCTCCGGCTTCATCTCCATCATTTGTATATTTTTTTGGTATGCTTTTCCGTTCATTTATTCTTCTCCACATCCTGCCAGTTATTGTTATGAAGGATCTCCGCATTCTCTCCGACAAAGACCGCGCAAGCCTCTTCGTCTCCTCAGAGCTGCCACAGCATCCACGTCGTCATGTAGCCGTCACTGCGGGCAAGCATATCTTCGCGCTCTGTGCCGGTCGCTCTTGCGCGTACCTTAAGCACATCATCGCTGATCGCTTCATAATTCCCGACTAAGCAAGCAAGCGGCGCAACTCCGGCGTACTCCTTGGTGATATCTGTAACGCCGTTATTTCCGGCAAGGAACGGATAGGCTGCGCTTCCGGTAAATATTGTTTTATAAGCTGCACCGTTGTCTTACATAGTCACCGCTACCAAGGCTCCGGCTCCACCCTGTGAGAAACCGATGATCCCGATGTTCTCCGTGTCAAGTCTGTTGTTCAATTTATTTGTCCTCGACACCCCACATGCAAAGAGGGAATACATCAGACGCTTGTTTGCGAAACAAGTCCATGGGAATCTCACCCCTGCCGGGTCCTCCGCCAGCTCCGTAGAGAAGTATCATTAACCCTGTAGCGTTTCATGGCCATATCCGTAGCAGCCGGATATTTCAGAATGGTTTGGAAACGCTCGCCACCTTGCTTTCCGATAAACCCGGGTGGGCAGGAGGGTCTTGGCGCACCTTCATTCGGCTGGGGCTTTCACCCCCGCTCAGGAACGTATCTGATGAATGTGTATTCAGTTGTCAAGCAGCGGTGAGTAGGAATTTCTCCTCTCACCCTCCTACCGCAACCTTCGAGGCTCCAAAACGACATTTATTTTTAAAAATTTCAAAAAAATTTTTTTCGCGCTGTGTTAATACTCCCAACAAACAAAAATAGCCCGCCGATTTTTCTCGGCGGGCACAAAACAAAAAAAGACCCACTACCTTTCGATAGTGAGTCTCTTGCAGAACAACGATGGGTTATGCCATTCAATGAGGAATCGCATATTTTTGCCTTCCGATTTGGAGATCGAAAGGAGAATTTTGGAGAATAAATTGGTGATTCGAGCCGATTTCGGCCCCTCAATCAATACAGCTTAGCACCCGCAGGGATGTGGGGATCAACCATCAGAAGATGAAGTTTTTCTTCCTCGCCCTCATGGTGAACGGCACTGATCAGCATACCGCAGGATTCAATTCCCATCATGGCTCTGGGAGGCAAATTCGTGATAGCAATGCAGGTCTTACCGACAAGCTCTTCCGGCTCATAATATGCGTGAATACCGCTCAAAATCGTCCTTTTCTCGTCAGAACCGTCATCCAAAGTGAACTTTAAGAGCTTCTTGGACTTGGGTACTGCCTCGCACGCGAGAACCTTGACAGCGCGGAAATCGCTCTTTGAGAAGGTCTCAAAATCGACGTAATCGGAGAACAGCGGCTCGATCACGACATTGGAAAAGTCGATTTTTTCCTCGACTACAGGTGTCGCTTCAACCGGCTTATCTTCCGCCTTGGTCACAGTCTTTTCGGTCTTATCGCTGTCCAAGGGCTTCATTGTCGGGAACAGCAGGACGTCGCGAATGGACTCGGAATTGGTAAGCAGCATCATAAGTCTGTCAACTCCGAAGCCGAGACCTCCCGTGGGTGGCATACCGTACTCAAGGGCGTTTATGAAGTCATAATCGACCTGCGCGCCGGTATTCGGCTCAAGCTTTTTGCGGTCTGCGACCTGCTTTTCCATTCTGCCGCGCTGATCGATAGGATCGTTCAGCTCAGAGAAGGCGTTGCCGAACTCGGTAGCGTTTATGAAGTACTCAAAACGCTCGGTAAACATGGGATCGTCGGGTTTGCGCTTGGCAAGCGGGCTGATCTCCACCGGGTAATCGTAAATAAACGTCGGCTGGATGAGCTTCTCCTCTACGTAAGCGTCGAAGAACTCAGCGAGGATCGAGCCCTTCGTCGGGATCTCGGGAAGCGCGACGTTGTGCTCCTTTGCGCACTTTATCGCGTCCTCGTCGGTCTGCCATTCGTTGAAATCAACGCCGGAGTACTTTTTGACAGCCTCGATCATAGTGAGCTTTTCCCAATGCCCGAGGTCGATAATATTGCCCTGATATGGCACCTGGAGCGTGCCGCAGACGTTCATGGCGACGGTCTTCATCATCTCCTCGACGATGTCCATCATGCCGTGGAAGTCGGTGTATGCCTGATAAAGCTCGATAGACGTAAACTCGGGGTTGTGCTTTGTATCCATACCCTCGTTTCGGAAAATCCTGCCGACCTCATAGACCTTCTCCATACCGCCGACAATAAGGCGCTTGAGGTAGAGTTCGGTCTCGATGCGGAGCACCATATCCATATCAAGGGTGTTGTGGTGTGTATAGAACGGGCGCGCGGAAGCGCCGATCTCAAACGGAGTGAGGATCGGAGTTTCGACTTCGAGGAAGCCCTTGGAGTCAAGGAACGCGCGAAGCTCACGCATAATGAGGCTGCGCTTGACGAAGGTATCCTTTACGTCCGGGTTCATAATAAGGTCAACGTAGCGCTGGCGATAGCGGACTTCCTTATCGGTAAGTCCGTGGAACTTCTCGGGCAGCGGACGGAGAGACTTTGAGAGAAGCTCAAGGCTCTCTGCGTGGACGCTTATCTCGCCCATCTTTGTCTTGAAAACGTATCCCTCGATGCCTACTATGTCTCCGATATCTACCTTTCGGAAGAGCTTGAAGGACTCGTCTCCGACGGAATCGACCTTGACGTAGACCTGGATCCTGCCCTCATTGTCCATAAGGTCCGCAAAAATCGCCTTGCCCATGCCGCGCTTTGCCATGATTCTGCCGGCGATGCGAACTGTTCTCGGCTCGGCAGACTCGTCAAAGCTTGCCTTTATCTCTCCGCTCAGCGCGTTGCGCGGGTACTTTGTCTTGACAAAGGGATCGTTGCCGGCGTCCTGCAGCTCCCTGAGCTTATCGCGGCGAACCTTGAGAAGCTCGTTTAAGTCGAGCTCCTGATTGTTTATATTCTCGTTTGCCATTGCTTATTCCTTATTTCTCTATGCTGATAATTTCGTAGCTGTAATTGCCGCCGGGCGCCTCTACGATCACAGTCTCGCCGGACTCACGCCCATAAAGAGCCTTGCCGATGGGACTGTCGTCGCTGATTTTGCCATCAAGGGGGTTAGCCTCCTGCGAGCCGACGATCTTATACTTCTCAATGGAATCGAACTCGAGATCCTTAACGGTCACGATGCTGCCGAGACCGACCTTTCCGAGATCTTCAGACTCCTCGGTGATCTCAGCGTGCTCGATGAGATCCTGGATCTCAGCCATCTTGGAATAGAGCTTGCCCTGCTCGGTCTTTGCCTCATCATACTCGGAGTTTTCAGAAAGGTCACCGAAGCTGCGCGCCTCCTTGATCTGCTCCGCAACCTCTTTTGCACGAACGGTCTGCATATTATAGAGCTCTTTTTTCAGTTCCTCGAGGCGCTGAGCGCTCATCTTATATCTGTTAGAATCCGCCATTTTTGACGCTCCTTTTTAAAGTATTCGATAAATTTTATTACTATTTAATTCTTTTGTCAAGAGATGAGCGGCAATATATTGCGCCCGGAAGTGCTTTTTCGGTACTGCTGACGCGCATTTTGCGCGAAATCAGCGTTTTTATGTAATCTATAGTTTCATTTGTTATGATCTCGCCGGGCACGATGACCGGACTTCCCGGAGGATAGCACCAGACGTACTCCCCCGCCGTTCTGCCGGCGGAACAGTCAAGCTCGACCGGCTCCGTCGCTGTGATCTCAAAGGGATATGCCACTCTTACGGCTTTCGGGATCGGAAGCGCGTCAGCCTGCGAGAAACTGTATCCGCACGCGGAAGCAAGCCTGCCGAGCGATTTTTCGGTATCGCCAAGCCCCGCGTAAGCGATAACGTAGCCGCGCGCGGTCATCTCAAACTCGATGCCGGGATACTCTCCGCGAGGCAGAACTATTTTCGCCGGGTCATCATTTGGATATGCAAGGTCCCTGAACAATCTGAGATTCCCGAGAAGCTCGGCGCAGTCGGCCTCTCCCCTCTCAGCCATATATCGAATACATTGGTCAATGCCGTAAGTCAGCATATAACTCGGGCTTGAGGTCTGGAAAGTAACTATCGCCTTTCTGACCTCAGAGACCGGAATATCACAGTTCAGGTGCAGTATCGCGGTCTGCGTCGGACTCGGCAGAGTCTTGTGCAGGCTCTGCACGACAATATCCGCTCCGCACTGCACCGCGCTTTTATGAAAGCCTCCGAAGCCGAGATGCGCGCCATGCGCTTCGTCAACGAGAAGCCTCGCTCCGAAAGAATGGCAAATATCGGCAATCGTGGAAACGTCTGAGATAAACCCCTCGTAGGTCGGGCTCGTAATTACAACGAGGCCAGCTCTTTTCTTTTCAAGCGCCCTCTTTACACTCTCCGGCGAAACTCGCGTATAGCACCCGAGGACCGGGTCGGTCTCAGGATAGACGTACTCCGCTCTGAGTTCAAGCAGCTCCGCGGCGTTATAGACGGACTTGTGGCAGTTTCTGCCGATGAGAATGCCCTCTCCGCGCTTTGAAAGAGCATAGATCGCGGCAAGAACTCCGCCGGTGGAGCCGCCGACGAGCGGAAAGCTGTGACGCGAGCGCCACAGCTCTGTTGCGATAGCCTCAGTTTCGGCAAAAGCGCCCTCAGGATCGTTGAAATTATCCGCTCCGGTGATCTCCGTAATATCAAAGCCTATGCCGATCTCTCTGAGCCACGGAAATTTCTCAAAATTGCGCTTGTGCCCGGGCATATACATCGGCAGCGCGCCTTTTTCGGCGTTATCTTTCAAAAAAGAAGAAAGCGGTGAGTTCACTTTGAATTTTTCTCCCAGATCTTATGAAGGCCGAGAAGAATAAGATCGTCATCGACGACCATCTCCCGCTTGCAGTTCGGGATTATCACAGAGGCAAGTCCGCCGGTAGCGATTACGGTGCATCTGTCGCCAAGCTCCGCTTCAAACCGCTCCACCATGCCGTCTATCATAGACGCCGCGCCGAGCACGACGCCGGACTGCATAGAATCGACGGTGTTCGTTCCAATCGCCTTTTTCGGAGTGTCAAGGCGGATGAACGGAAGCTGGCTCGCGCCTCCGGAGAGCGCGTTCAGCCCGAGCTTTACGCCGGCGGTTATCGCGCCGCCGCGAAAAGAGCCGTTTCTGTCTATCGCAAAGATCGTCGTCGCCGTTCCGAGGTCAACGAGGATCATCGGCGGCTCGTACTTCGACAGCGCGCCGGCCGCGGCGACCACAAGGTCGCTCCCCGCCTCAGCGGGATTATCAATGAGTATATTGACGCCGGTCTTTACACCCTTGCCGACGATCAGCGCCTTTTTGCCGGTCACCGTTTCAGCCGCGCCGGCAAGGTACGCGGTAATATCCGGCACTACGGACGAGACTATCGCTCCCTCAAATGCGCCGGAATCCATATCGTGCAGGTCGAGTATGCCCTTCAGAAGAAGCGCATACTCATCCCGTGTCTTATTTCTGTCGGTTGCTATTCGGCTCGTTCTGATGATAGTATCACCGTTCATAATGCCGAGCACGATGTGAGTGTTGCCTATATCAATGCAAAGAAGCATCAGCGAACCCTGCCCTTTCCAAGCTTTACAAGTCTGACGATCACCGGTGACAGTACTACGTTAACGACCGTCTCCGCGATGAAGTTAAGCCCGATCATGCCGACAATTGTGAACATAACGGGATCCATATCGCCGGAGATAGTTGCGATCTGCGGGATAAAAAATACAAGGCAGAAAAGGAAGAACAGTCCGGAGTTGACTACCGGACATACTATCGCGCTAACGGCGACCGCGGCGTAGGTATTGACCTTTTCGAGCGCCTTGAAAACGAGTCCCGAGCAAAGGCCGGCAGCCGCGCCTTTAATAAGACAGGTGAGGATAGTTCCGAACGCATTGTAGTTCATAAAAAAGCTCGTATCCGGCTGAAGGCAGACGACGACTCCGAATACAAATCCGAGCCACGCTCCCGCCCACGGGCCGTAGAGCGATGCGCCGACCACTATCGGTACGAGTACGAGTGAGATTGAGAAGGGGCCGAACCTGATAAACTGTCCCAGAAGCTGCAGAACGATAACGATCGCAGTCAACAGACCCATTGCGGCGACTTCTTTTGTGCTGATTTTTCTTTCATTCATATTAAATTTACCTCCTGCTGTTGCTCCCTTAATGGGATGCAGCGCAAGGAGTATTTTAATTGTATTTGTGTGGAATGTCAAGACGAATGATAATTTTCCGATTTAAATAGTTAAAATAAGCCTTGACTAATGGGCGGAAAATCATTATTATATTAAAGTATATTTCCCGAAAAGGAGGAATCCTTATGAATCTCAAGGGCGCAGAGATCGTTATAGAGACGCTCATCGAGCTTGGTGTGACGGATATTTTCGGTTATCCCGGCGGTGCGGTGCTCGATATTTACGACGCTATATATGCCCGTCAGGACAAGATAACACATCACATCACCGCCCACGAGCAGGGAGCGGCGCACGCGGCTGACGGTTATTTCCGCGCTACCGGCAAGGTCGGCGTAGTGCTTGCGACCTCCGGCCCCGGCGCGACGAATCTCGTCACCGGAATTGCCACCGCCATGATGGACTCCGTTCCCCTCGTCGCCATCACCGGCAACGTGGCTCAGTCGCTTATCGGGCGCGACAGCTTCCAGGAGATCGACATAACCGGCATTACGCTTCCGATCACGAAGCACAACTTCTTCGTACACAAGGTTGAGAAGCTCGCCGACAGGATCCGCGAGGCTTTCCGCATCGCCCGCTCCGGCAGACCCGGCCCCGTTCTCATAGATATTCCGAAGGATATTCAGGTCGCGCTCTGCGAGTATATGCCGAAGCCCGTTGAGCCGCTCTTCCCGATCAAGGCTCCCGATAAGCAGCTTATAGCCGACGCGGCGAAGCTTCTGAATCAGAAGTCCCGACCCTATATCCACATAGGCGGCGGCGTTATAGGCTCTCACGCGCGCGATCTCGTTCTGGAGCTTGCCGAAAGAGTTGACGGCGTTATCGGCTGCTCCTTGATGGGTATCTCCGCAATAGACTCCGACAATCCGCGTTTTCTCGGTATGCAGGGTATGCACGGGCACTACGCTTCCTCCGCAGCCTGCAACGAGGCGGACGTTATAATCGCCATCGGCACGCGCTTTTCAGACCGCGCCACCGGCAACAAGGCGAAGTTTGCCGCGAATTCATCCATCATCCACATTGACGCCGATCAGAGTGAGATCGGCAAAAACATTCCCGCCGACATCGGCATCTGCGGCAGCATAACGGAGAGCATCTCCGGAATTCTCGCCGGTCTTGAAAAGCACGACAACAAGGCGTGGATCGAGAGAGTGAACGAGCTTCGCGCCCGCGAGAATAAGTATTCCCCGAAGGCGGACTCGCTCAATCCGTACTTCGTTATGAGCGAGATAAACGCCGTCAAGGACGCGGACACAGTTATTGCGACCGACGTCGGTCAGCATCAGATGTGGGCGGCGCAGTACCTTAAATTCTCCAAGGAGCGCACCTTCTCCTCCAGCGGCGGTCTCGGAACGATGGGCTTCGGTCTCGGAGCGGCGATCGGCGCGGCAGTCGGCACGAAGCACCCGACGATATTAATCACCGGCGACGGCTCCTTCGGCATGAATCTCAACGAGCTTTCAACGGCAGTCAGAGAGAACGTGCCGCTCACCATCGTGATCATGGATAACGGCGTTCTCGGCATGGTGCGCCAGTGGCAGACGCTCTTTTATAAGAAGCACTACTCGAACACTACGCTTACGGGCAGAACGGACTACGTTAAGCTTGCCGAGGCGTTCGGCGCAAAAGGTGTCAGAACAGCGACCTGCGAGGAGTTCTCCCTCGCTCTCAGAGAGGCTTACGCCTCCGGCGGCGTAACTGTCATAGACTGCCTTATCGACAAGGACGAGTTCGTTTTGCCGATGCTTCCTCCCGGCGGCGCCGTTGAGGATATAATCGTTGAAAAGGAGGTCTGAAAAGTGGAAAAGCGCTTTATTATCTCCATTCTCGTCGAAAACAAGTACGGCGTTCTTATGCGAGTGACGAGTATGTTCACACGCCGCGGCTTCAACATAGACTCTCTCTCCGTCGGTATAACCGAGTCGCCCGACTACTCCCGCATTACGGTCACTATGACCGGCGATGAGTACGCAAAGCAGCAGATGGTCGCTCAGCTCGGCAAGCTCTACAACGTAAAAAAGGTCGAGGTGCTTGAGGACGCCGAAGCGGTTCGCCGCGAGCTGATTCTCGTCAAAGTCAAAAACGACCCCGACAACCATCAGCGCCTTCTCTCCTCTCTCGATATCTTCAAGGCTAGGATCCTAAACTATTCTACCGAGGTGCTCTCCATAGAGTGCACCGGCTCGCCCAATAAGATCGACGCTTTCGTTGAAATGGTGCGCCCCCTCGGAATAATCGAGCTCTGCCGCACGGGTCTCGTTGCGATGCACAAGGGCAAAGAGGGTTCTTTAACCAACATAGAGCAATAATCACGATTATAATACAAAGGAGTAAATAAAATGGCAAAGATTTACTATCAGCAGGACTGCGATCTTTCGAGACTTAACGGCAAGACCGTCGCCATCATCGGCTACGGCAGCCAGGGACACGCGCACGCTCTCAACCTCAAGGAGAGCGGAGTTGACGTTATCGTCGGTCTTTACGAGGGCTCCAAGAGCTGGGCTAAGGCCGAGGCCGCCGGTCTGAAGGTCATGACCGCAAAGGACGCCGCCGCTGCCGCAGACGTTATCATGATCCTTATCAACGACGAGAAGCAGGCAAAGCTCTACAAGGAGTCCATCGCTCCCGGTCTTACAGCCGGCAAGACTCTCGCTTTTGCCCACGGCTTCAACATCCACTTCGGCTGCATCAAGCCCCCGAAGGACGTAAACGTCATCATGATCGCCCCGAAGGGTCCCGGTCACACCGTCAGAAGCGAGTATCAGGCCGGCAAGGGCGTTCCCTGCCTCATCGCCGTCGAGCAGGACGCGACCGGCGACGCTCTCGAGATCGGTCTTGCTTACGCGCTCGGTATCGGCGGCGCGAGAGCCGGCGTTCTCGAGACCACCTTCCGCACCGAGACCGAGACCGATCTCTTCGGTGAGCAGGCTGTTCTCTGCGGCGGCGTATGCGCTCTTATGCAGGCCGGCTTTGAGACTCTCGTCGAGGCCGGCTACGATCCGAGAAACGCTTACTTTGAGTGCATCCACGAGATGAAGCTCATCGTTGACCTCATCTATCAGTCCGGTTTCGAGGGTATGCGCTACTCCATCTCCAACACCGCAGAGTACGGCGACTATACCACCGGTCCGAAGATCATCACCGAGGAAACGAAGAAGACCATGAAGAAGATCCTCGCGGATATTCAGGACGGCACCTTTGCAAAGGACTTCCTGCTCGATATGTCCGACGCCGGCGGTCAGGTACACTTCAACGCCATGCGCAAAAAGGCTTCCGAGCATCCCTCCGAGGTCGTCGGACGCGAGATTCGCAAGCTTTACAGCTGGTCCGACGAGGATAAGCTCATCAACAACTGAAAAAACCGGGCGGGTAAACTTAAAAACCCGCCCTATCGCTATATAAAGGAGTAACCCTATGGTCAAAGACAGAGTTGCCGAGGGCTTTGAGTTCAGCCCCGCGCGAAGCCTCTATAACGCTCTCGGAATAACCCGTGAAGAGCTTCACAAGCCGCTTATCGGCATTGTCAACAGCTATAACGAAATAGTTCCGGGGCACATGAATCTCGATAAAATCACCGAGGCGGTCAAGCTCGGCGTCGCCATGGCAGGCGGTACGCCTATCGTATTTCCGGCTATCGCGGTCTGCGACGGTATCGCCATGGGTCACGTCGGCATGAAATATTCTCTCGTCACCCGCGACCTCATCGCCGACTCCACCGAGGCGATGGTCATGGCGCACGGCTTTGACGGTCTTGTTATGATCCCCAACTGCGACAAGAACGTGCCGGGTCTGCTGATGGCGGCGGCGCGGCTCAATCTGCCGACTGTTTTCGTTTCCGGCGGCCCGATGCTTGCGGGCAGAGTCGGCGGCAAAAAGACGAGCCTTTCAAGTATGTTCGAGGCTGTCGGCGCTTATTCAGCCGGCAGGATCTCGGAAGAAAAGCTCTGCGAATTTGAGGAAAAGACCTGCCCCTCCTGCGGCAGCTGCTCCGGAATGTACACGGCTAACTCGATGAACTGTCTTACCGAGGTACTCGGTATGGGACTTCGCGGAAACGGTACGATCCCCGCCGCGTACTCAGCGCGCATACAGCTCGCAAAGCACGCAGGTATGCAGATCATGGAGCTTGTTCGCCGCAATATACGCGCCCGCGACATCATGACGAAGGAAGCGATCTACAACGCGCTTACCGCAGATATGGCGCTTGGCTGCTCCACAAATTCCATGCTCCACCTCCCCGCTATCGCAAACGAATGCGGAGTTGATTTCTCACTCGATCTCGCAAACGAGATCAGTGAGCGCACTCCGAATCTCTGCCATCTTGCCCCTGCCGGTCCGACCTATATGGAGGATCTGAACGAGGCGGGCGGCGTTTATGCCGTTTTGAAGGAGCTGTCGAAGAAAAATCTTCTGAATACCGACGTCATGACCTGCACCGGCAAGACGCTCGGTGAGAATATAGCCTCCGTTGTAAACCGCGACACGTCCGTTATCCGCGACATAGACGATCCGTACTCAAAGACAGGCGGCATCGCCGCTCTCTTCGGCAATCTCGCTCCGAACGGCTGCGTTGTAAAGCGCAGCGCTGTCGCTCCGGAGATGCTTGTTCACGAGGGCCCGGCGAGAGTTTTCAACTCCGAGGAGGAGTGCATAAAGGTCATTTACGAGGGCGGCATCAAGGCGGGCGACGTCGTTGTTATCCGCTACGAGGGTCCCTCCGGCGGTCCCGGAATGCGCGAGATGCTCTCCCCCACCTCAGCTATTGCAGGCGCGGGACTTGATAAAGAGGTCGCGCTCATCACTGACGGCCGTTTCTCCGGTGCGACGCGCGGCGCCGCTATCGGTCACGTTTCTCCCGAGGCTGCCTCCGGCGGTACTATCGCTTACGTTCACGAGGGCGATATGATCTCCATCGACATTCCGAATCACTCGATAACTCTCAAGGTGTCGGACGAGGAGCTTGCAAAGCGCAGAGCCGAGGATGAGATTCTTAAGAAGAACGTGTCCGGCTACCTCAAGCGCTACGCAGCTATGGTTTCAAGCGCTGACAAAGGCGCTATAATCAATAAATGATATGAAAAATCTCGTAGTTTTCAGAAATATACTTAATAATCCGGTATTTCGCTCTCTCGCTGAGTCTGACGACGCGGAGTTTCTGCACGCGCTCTATGAGGACGGCGCAGATCTGAGCAAAACTACCCTCCGCGCAATACTGAACGACGACAACGTTTACGTGCGTCTTACGGCGATGGGTAAGCCCGTTCCGGACGTGATCGCAAATCAGGCTGAGCGTGAGCTTACGATCCTGCAATCGCTCTGCGACAGACGCGACAGCCGATACGTGACCTCACCCGTCGATTTAAGAGCAGCGTATGCCGCGTATCTTAGCGACTGCGCTGTAAAGGGCTACGGAATATTCCGCGAGAACGTGATGTTCCGCGTTGAGGGCGATGAGATCGTACCGATCTCAAGCCCCGACAGGGTTTCAGCCGACAGGCTTGTAGGTTTTGAATTGCAGCGTAACGAGCTTTTTGCGAACACGCGCGCCCTGCTCGCCGGACTTCCCGCCGCGAACGCGCTTCTTGTCGGCGACGCCGGAACAGGCAAATCCACGACCGTCAAGGCCGCTGTTAATTTCTACGCAAAGGACGGACTTCGCCTTATCGAAATGCGCAAGAGCCAGCTGCACGAGCTGCCGAAAATCATGGAGAAGCTCAGGGACAATCCTCTGAAATTCATAATTTTCGTTGATGACCTCAGCTTTACAAAAAACGACGACGATTTTTCGGTACTGAAGGCTATTCTGGAGGGCTCCGCCTCCGTAAAGGCGCCGAACGCCGTCATCTATGCGACCTCCAACCGCCGCCATCTCGTTAAGGAGTCCTTCTCAGACCGCGAGGGCGACGATATCCATCTGAACGACACGATCCAGGAGCTTATGAGCCTCTCAAACCGCTTCGGTCTGACGATCCTTTTCACAAAGCCGTCGAAAAAGGTCTATCTCGACATCGTTCACGGGCTGTGCGTTTTCGCAGGGATTCCGATCACCGAAGCGCTTGATATCAAAGCCGCGGCATTCAGCCTCAGCCATGGCGGGTTTACGCCAAGGGCGGCAGAGCAGTTTGTTAATTCAGTCATAAGTTCCGGAGCTAAGGAGTAACACATGATAACTCTTGATAAAGTATATCACGCAAAGCACATTCTCAAAGAGGTCATCCGCCAGACCGACGTCATAAAGGCGCCGAAGCTCAATCCGGAGTGCGAGGTCTGGCTGAAAACCGAAAACCTGCAGATAACCGGCTCCTTCAAGGTGCGCGGCGCATACTACAAGATGAGCCAGCTGAGCGCCGAGGAAAAGGCAAAGGGTGTCATCGCCTGCTCCGCGGGAAACCACGCTCAGGGCGTCGCTCTCGCCGCTCAGAAGGCGGGAATCAAGGCGGTGATCTGCCTGCCCGACTCAGCACCGATTTCAAAGGTCGAGGCAACAAAGAGCTACGGCGCAGAGGTCGTGCTCGTCGAGGGAGTTTACGACGACGCGTATGCCGAGGCGCTCCGTCTGCGCGACGAGATGGGCTACACCTTCATCCATCCGTTCAACGATGAGCTTGTGATCGAAGGTCAGGGTACCATCGGACTTGAGCTTATGGAGCAGCTTTCTGACCTCGACGCGGTCGTAGTACCAGTCGGCGGCGGCGGACTTATCTCCGGCGTTGCCTTTGCGATAAAGTCGCTTAATCCGAACGTCAAGGTCTACGGGGTTCAGGCATCCGGCGCGCCGAGTATGCGCTCCTCCCTCGCCTCCGGCAAGATCCTCTCGCTCGACTCCGTTTCCACGATCGCCGACGGCATCGCGGTCAAGACCCCCGGCACCAACACCTTTGAGCTATGCTCGAAGTACGTCGACGAAGTCGTTACCGTGACGGATGACGAGATCAGCGCCGCAATTCTCGCGCTTATGGAGCAGCAGAAGCTCGTCACCGAGGGTGCGGGCGCGGTCAGCGTTGCGGCAGTGATGTTCAACAAGATCCCCGTTAAGGGCAGGAAGGTCTGTTGCCTGCTGTCCGGCGGAAACATCGACGTCACTATCCTCTCCCGAGTGATCGACCGCGGTCTTATCATGAGCGGCAGAAACTGCCAGCTCACCATTGAGCTTATCGACAAGCCCGGCCAGCTCGAGCTCGTCGCCCGCACCATCGCAAAGCAGGGCGGCAACGTCATCAGCGTTCACCACGAGCACGCAAACACCGGCAGCGATATCAACGGCTGCTATCTCAGGCTCGAGCTTGAAACGAGGAACTTCGAGCATATTAAGGATATTTGCCGTGAGCTTGAGGCTAAGGGTCTGAAAATCGTACAAATGAGCTGAAAAAAGCCCTGAAGCGATTTTGATATGCTCCCTCTATGAGAGACAGTGAAAGAATAAAATCACTGTCAAACATAGGGGGAGTATTTTTATGGGACAAAGACAAAAGCTTGAAGTACGGGAAAAGGTCAAGATTATCCGAGACCAGATAGCTGGAAAAT
>JAFPWN010000035.1 GCA_017412765.1 Oscillospiraceae bacterium
ATTTTGCGCTCTCGGAGCGCAAAATATGTTCGATGCGGAGACTTTGTCGACGCATTGACGGCTGTGAGATTTTCTCACAGCCGCATGTTTTTGCCTTCTGAGCAAGGCGCGGTGACTGAAAAAGGAGCAGGCACAAAGATATAGTACAATGGGAGCGGCTAAGCGGGTTAGACGCTTCGCCAATCAGACAAAGGACACCGTGCAAAACGACCCGGTATGTGTGATGGTCACTTCCAAAGCCTCTTATCTCTCTCTTGGTTCCATTCTCTCTCTTTCTTGCGCAGAAAGAGAGAGAATGAACAAAAAGCTGGCGGGCCAATGGCCCGCCAGAGAGCGTTTAAAGCGCGGGAAATTTTATTCCTCCACGTTTATCGGCAGGATCACGTCGAGATTGAAGATCTCGCCGTCGGCGGAGGCGCTGAGAGCGCCGCCGAGACTGTCTACGATAAGCTTTATGCTCCTCATTCCGTAGCCGTGCTCATCGCCGCCGGAGGAGACGGGAAGCCCGTCGAGAAACTTTACAGAGCCGGAAAAGTAGTTCCAGATATGTATGATAACGCTGTCACCGAACCGACGTATAGAGATGTCGATTATACGCTTGTCGGGGTCCTTTACGCCGCGCGCGCCCTCGATCGCGTTGTCAATGGCGTTTGCGAACAGGTAATATAGCGGTATTCCGTCGAAGTGCCCGAGGTCGTCGTCATAGGCGATGCACTGGAGGCGGATATTCTCCCTGCGGCACAGGTCGTCCATGTTGCGGAAGAGAATGTCAAGAACGTCGTTTCCGGTACGGACTACCGGCTGAAGCTCCTCGACCGAGCGCCGGAGCGCGCCCATATCGGGGATCTTGACGTTCGACTCTCCCGCGAGGCGCTCGACCCTGTCGAGCATGTGCTTTATATCGTGATAGCGCACGTTCAGCTCCATGGCAGAGGCCTTCCACTGACCGTACTGCTTTTCGGAATCGACGAGCAGGCGGCGCATTACGGCGGAGTCTGTTCTTTCACCCTGCCATTTTGCGATGTAGACCTGAATGACGAGAGCAAAAACGCAGGAGATTATCGCGTATAGATACGTCGCAAGCTTCGCCTCGAAGGTGACGAGGTCAAAATCCGTAGCAAGCCGGTTTACGCCGATACAGAGTATGATTATGGTGGCGGAGATTATACCGAGATTCAGCCCGGGTCTGACAGAGCGCAGATTATTTACAAAAAATGCGTAAATAATTGTCATAACCACCAAGAAAACGAGAAATTCGGCTATAAGCGGGAGCATTCCGTTCCCTCGAAGCATTTCGGCGGCGGGTATGAGCTGGAGGATGTTGAAGGTCTTGGAGGCGACGTGCTGCGCCGCGACGCCGCCGATAGAGCTGATGACTATCGAGACAAGATCGCCCTCGAAGGATAAGAGCATGACGGAAACCGACATTCCGATAGTCAGAAGCAGCGAGAGAAAGCGCACGAAGCCCGGCCCGATGCTATACAGGTTGAGAAAAGGGCTGAGAAAGCCGAGAACTATCGCAGATACGGGCATAATGAGCCAGAAGAGGCGGCGTTTTTTGTACCCCCAGCAGAAAACGAGTTCTGCGATGACAAGCTCCGCAAAGTACAGAAATGCCATGAGCGGGATAACTCTGCCGAAAATTGTAACAGAAGCCATGCTTTAACCTCCGAGGTAGGCGTTGAGGCGGGCGATAAATTCCTTCTTTTTGGAGCGGCCGATCTTTTTGCGTTCCGTGCCGACGAGTATCTCGTCGCCGTAAAGCCCGCGCACGTATCGCAGATTTACAAGGCAGCTTGCGCTGCATCGGGCAAAATCGTGCTCCGTAAGCTCCGGCTCGCGGTCAGAGAGAGTTCCGTAGGATGAGATTATCTCGTCGTAGGTGCGGAAAACGAGATCGTGACCCATTACTTCTATATAAAGGAGATCGGAGGAGGGAACGACGCGAATGCCGTCCTTCACGCGGATCTTTATAGGAACGCCGGTGCGGCTGCGGAGGATCTTCTCCGCCTTCTGGAGCTTTATCCTGAGAGAGTTGTAGTTTACGGGCTTCAGAATATAGTCGATGGCGTCAACGTCGTAGCCCTTCGGGGCGTACTGCGGCATATTAGTTACGAAAAACAGCAGCGCCATCGTGTCCTTTTCACGCAGAGCCTTCGCGGTGTCGATGCCGTTCATAAAGCCATCGCCGAGCTCGACGTCCATGAAAATCATATCCGCTGTCGGCGTGTACGCGGCAAGGAAGCTCTCACCCTTGCTGAAGCGGCGGACGGTAAACTGCGAGCCGGTCTCGGCGCCGTATTGGTCAAGGCACTTTTCAAGATACTCAGCGTAAGCGTCGTCGTCCTCGATTATATACGCGGTGTATGTCCTCATCATCTCACCCCTTTAGGCAATATGATAACACAAAAAAGAAAAAATGTAAATTATGTTGTGAAAAGTGCAGTTTATTCCGACCCTATTTTAAGTTGAACCCCGGTTTGATATTGTATTGTCACCGCAACGGGCACAGCGCCCGAATTATGAATAGGGAGGATAACCATGAAAAGAACCGGATTGTGGCGAGGACTGTCAAGCCTTATGTGCTTCATTCTCGCCCTCTCGATCATCGCAGGGAACGCTCTCGAAGCGAACGCCCAGCCGATCGACAATTTCCTCGGCACTCAGTCGGAGAAGGTAGTTTCCGACGGTGCTCTGTACGACAAGTTTGTCCCCTCCGCAGAGGTGCTCAACTCTGACGGAACAGGCAACAGCCACGCTCTTATCCAGAAGGCGATAGACCTCAACCGCGAGCAGGCGTATGAGGGCAGCGTTCTTCTTAAGAACAACGGCGTTCTGCCTCTTGCCTCCGGCGCAAACGTCACCCTTCTCGGCATTCGCAGCCATAAGCCCATCCTCGGCTCCGCATTCGGCGTCAAGGTAAAGGGCGCTGTCATCAACCTCGAGCAGGCTCTCCGTGACAGCCGCACCGACTTCGCCCACACCATGTCAGACTCCGCCTCCACCAACTGGCAGACCGGCGAGACCACCATCGCGCCGACCATGTCCGACTGGACCGGCGATGAGTTCGATTTCGAGGGCGCAGGCTATGGCGTAAACCCGACCATGATCGACATCTACGACAAGCTCCTCGCTACCTATCACCACGAGTACAACGAGGGCGCAGAGGAGGTCTTTGATCCCCGCGAGCCGAGCCTCGACGATATCGCAGGCGTAAACGCGAGCTACAAGGATTCCTTCAAGCAGTACGGCGACGCCGCGATCGTAGTCATCTCCCGCGCTTCCGGCGAGAGCCACGACTATCTCCCGGGCGGAGTAGTTCCCGGACTCGGCATGGATGAGCCTCTCGCGCTCTCCAAGAACGAGCGCGACGCTATCGCCCTTGCCAAGGAGGCATCCGACAAGGTCATCGTACTTATCAACTCCTCCACCTCTGTTGAGATCGCTGACCTCAAGAACGATCCTGACGTCGACGCGATCCTCTGGATCGGCGCGCCCGGCGCTTACGGTATGCTCGGCGTTGCCGACATCCTCTGCGGCAGAGTCAGCCCCTCCGGCGGTCTCTTCGATATCTTCGCAGCTCGGAATATGTCCGCTCCCGCCATGCAGAACATGGGCAACTACGGCTACACCAACGCTGCCGAGATGGTCACCCGCGGCGGCGGTATGTTCGGCGGTCAGACCGGCCGTTACATCATGGAGGCCGAGGGCATTTACGTCGGCTACCGTTACTATGAGACCCGTTACTATGACACCGTAGTAGGCGAGGGCAACGCCGCTTCCACCGCAGGCGTCTACGCCTCCACCGGCGCATGGAACTATGACGAAGAGGTCGCTTATCCCTTCGGATTCGGTCTCAGCTACACCACCTTCTCCTTTGACTTTGACGGCGAGCCTGAGTTCAAGGCTGTCAAGAATTCCAACGGCTCCGTTACCGGCACCGCCACCTTCAACGTCAAGGTCACGAACACCGGCTCCGTCGCCGGCAAGACCCCCGTTCAGATCTACGGCTCCGCTCCTTACACCCGCGGCGGCCTTGAGAAGAGCGCGATCCAGCTTATGGGCTATGAGAAGTCCGGCGTTATCCAGCCCGGCGCAAGCGAGACTGTCAAGGTCGAGATCGATCTCCAGTACATCGCCTCCTACGATTCCTCGCTCAATAACGGTGAGGGCGGCTACGTTCTCGATCCCGGCGCGTACTACTTCACCGCTGCCAACGGCTCTCATGAGGCTGTCCAGAACGTCCTCGAGAAGCAGGGCCATTCCGTCGGCGGCAACGCCGCGATCGTCTGCGAGAAGCAGATCGACGAGAGCTTCATCTCCCGCACCGCATTCTCCGTCGCAAAGACCGGCGAGAAGATAGTCAACCAGCTTCCCTACGCCGACTGGAACTACTTCCAGGATGGCGAGGTCACCTACCTCAGCCGCGCTGACTGGGAGGCAACCTGGCCTCACACCTATGAGCTCACCCTCAGGAATCAGGAGCTCATCGACCTGCTCAACGGCAAGTACTACACCATCAAGACCACCGACGACACCTCCACCATCGTTTGGGAAGAGGGCAACGGCACCAAGTTCTATGAGATGTGGGGCGTTGACTTTGACGACGCCAAGTGGGAAGAGCTCATCAACAACATGACTCTTGAAGAGGCTCAGTACCTCGCAACCTACGGCGGTCCCTCCATCCCCGGCGCGACCACCATCGGCACTGTCGAGACCTACATGACTGAGAACGCCGGCAACGGCGTGGACGTCGGTCTCGCAGCCTCCAAGGACTCCGACGCTCCCTGGAACATCCCCGAGTCCGATCCGAACGGCAACTGGCATCCCGAGGTATTCGGAAACAGCCCGCTTACCGCTTCCTCCTTCAACCCCGAGCTTTGCTACAAGCTTGGCGCGTTCGTCGGCGAGGAGAGCCTCTTTGTCGGTATCCCCATCCTCTGGGGCCCTGGACTTAACACCCATCGCCACGCTTACAACGGCCGTAACGGCGAGTACTACTCCGAGGATCCGATCCTCTCCGGCGTGACCGCCATGGAGTTCGCTGTCGGCGCTCTTAAGTACGGTCTTATCGCCGCCCCGAAGCACTACGCCTTCAACGACCAGGAGACCAACCGCTCCGGCGTTGCTCCCTACATGACCGAGCAGCGTGCCCGCGAGGTAGAGCTTCGCGCCTATCAGTACGCCTTCGAGGCGACCAAGTACGACACCCCCGAGTTCGATCAGGGCATGCGCGGCCTCATGGTCTCCTTCTCCAAGATCGGCCCCGTTGAGTGCACCGCCTCTGTCGGCCTCATGACCAACATCCTCGCCAAGGAGTTCGGCTTCCGCGGCTATGCTGTAACCGATATCTATGACGATATGGATATCTACGGCGCAGTCCTCACCTCCGGCGTTACCTGCTACGATACCCGCGGTATGGCAGGCTTCTACACCCAGACCACCCTCGACGGCGGCCGCTTCGCCGGTCAGGTCGACGGCTCCGAGATCAACGCCACCGTATTCAAGGGCGACGCCAATGCTCAGAACGCAATCAAGGCCTCTGTCCACAAGATCCTCTTCGCCATGAGCCAGTCCAACCTCATGAACCGCTACGACGCCTCCACGAGGGTCGTTAAGCTCCCCGTATTCTGGAGAACCGCATATCAGGCGACTGAGTGGGTCAGCGGCATCCTTATGGTCGGCTTCGCAGCGCTCTACGTTATCGCCAAGATGAAGAAAAAGGAGGATAAGTAAGATGCTTAAAAAGCTCAGTATCGGCGCTTATTTCAACTGCGCCGCCGCAGTGTTCGGGCTTGTCGGAGTCATCGCGCTCATCGTCGGCTCAAACATTAACTCCGCCTATGCCTATAAAGATCTCGGCCTGCTCGTCTGCGCCGGCATCTGCGGTATAGTCCTCGTCCTCGCCGCTATCTGGTCTCAGACCAGGTTCGGCAACCACGATTACATCAGCACCTTCGCTTCCATCGGCGCCATCGCGCTCTATATGTTCGTCATCGGCGCGCAGATCTCCGACAGAATCCTTATGATCGCCGGACTTTTCTCCTATAACTCCCAGAATATGGTCGGCTGGAGCGTATTCTACGCAATGGTCGTATCCGCTGTGGGCTTTATCGGCGGCAGCGTGCTTGTGATCGCAGCCTCCTTCCTCAGAGGCGCAAAGAAGTAATATCCCTCATTTTCCCTCCATATCAGAAAGAGCTCCCCGTAAAAAGGGAGCTCTTTCGCTGCTTTTATTCTGTCGGAATCCCGTTTGCTTTGGATAGATAGCGCCGGATCGCGGCAACCATCTTTCTGTTTTGAAAATTCGCCTCGATCTCGTCCATATCTACGGTTCGCCCGGATAGGATCCCCTGGATCAGCACCTCCGCATACATGACCTCACGGGTCATCGGATCCTTCAGGCAGGTCAGAAGATCGATTTTCAAAGTGCCCAAAAAAGAACGATTCGTAAATAACGGGAAAATTGAAAAAGCTCTGCTTCTGTTAGAATATACCTTCCTGGCAATTATACCTTGACTATATCACTTTATGGGAATATAATACAAATGGTGATGAAAATGTACGAAAATTTACCCCGCGAGGTATCCGCCGGCGCCGCCTGCTGGAAAAGAACGCCGGAGGGAATAAAATACCTTATTCTTTTGCAGGTCAAGAGCGGCCGCTGGTCTATGCCCAAGGGTCACATGGAAAAGGGAGAGACCGAGCTTCAGACCGCTGCGCGCGAGATCTTTGAGGAGACCGGTCTAAGACCGAAAATCGACCCCGTGCTCATCGGCGACGTGTGCTATCCTACGCGCCACGGCACGCTCAAGGTCAACCACTTTTTCACCGCGGAGTGCGACGATTCGCCCATTACCGTGCAGAAGGAGGAGGTGCGCGAATTCCGCTGGGAAACCAAGGACGAGGCGATGAAGCGTCTCGATCCGGAGTACTACGGCGAATTTGTCGAGAAGGCGGACAGGTATATAAGAGAAAACCTACTTGACAAGTAGGAAATAGGGGTTATAATAGGCGTATACTCAAAAAAGGAAGTGAACCCCATGGAAAAGAACAGCTCCAAAAGCACCTATAAGATAGTCGTGACCGGTCTGATGGCGGCTATCGTGTTCGTACTTACGCTCTTTATTGAGATACCGCTCTTCGGAAGCCGTGTGCATTTTGCAAATTCGATGTGCATTCTGTCCGGACTTCTGCTCGGCCCGGTGTACGGCGGGCTTGCCGCCGGTATCGGCTCGGGACTTTTCGACTTCATCTACGGCTACGGGGTCGATGAGGCGCTCATAACCTTTGCCTCTAAGTTTGCCATGGCGGCTGTCGCCGCGCTCATAGCGGGCGGGGAAGCGCGCAGAAACCACGCCTCCGTCGTCGGCGGCTCAGTCATCGGTGCATGGACTTACGTCGCGCTCTATATGCTCAAGACCTTTATCTACCGCCATTTCGTCTACGGGCTGACCATCGAGGCGACCTTTGTCATCATGGGCGAGAAGATAATCGCAAGCACGATAAACGCGATTTTTGCGATGACAGTCGCGCCGGTGCTGTACTTTGCTCTGAAGCCGGTGCTTGAAAAGGCGAATATATGGAATAAGCTGAAATAAAAATCAATAAATCTCAGGCTCCGGGTCATTCAAGACCCGGAGCCTCAATGCGTCGACAAAGTCTCCGCATCGAACATATTTTGCGCTCTCTGAGCGCAAAATA
>JAFPWN010000036.1 GCA_017412765.1 Oscillospiraceae bacterium
GTAGCCCGTCAGAGCCTGGTTAACATACGGGCTAACAATTGACAGAGAAGCCGGAAACATAGGAAACACAAGGCTTTCCGGCACTGAAAACCATTGAAGTACGGCCTCAAGGCAGCCCGTCGCGCTCCCCAGTTCAGCAAGAGATAACCTGTCAAAAGCTTACAAAAGACTCGCTTTTTGCGGGTCTTTTGTTTTTCATCTTGCTTTTTACGCGGCAGTCTGCTATAATGCCGAAGTTCGCAAGAACCGACAGTTCATTTGTACCTTCCTGTCGTTAAGCAAAACCGGGACTGCAAACAAGGCGGCACTTTGCCCCGACGTATGTGGCTTTGCGTTTTGCAAGGTCATTTTTTGTTAAGGGGGTGAAGTTTTGAACACCAAAAAGCTTGTCCGCGCGGCTCTCGTCGCCGCGATCTACACTGCGCTGAGCTATTTTGCCAACATCTTCGGCATTACCTACGGCCCGATACAGTGCAGATTTTCCGAGGCGCTGACGATCCTGCCCTTTGTATGGCCCGAGACTACCTGGGGACTCTTCATCGGCTGCATTCTGACGAATATCCTTAGCCCGATGGGTATTCCGGATCTCATTTTCGGCTCGCTTGCGACGCTTATCGCCGCGCTTGTGACGTCAAAGTGCAGGAATCGCTGGATCGCCGGCATTCCGCCCGTGGTGTCGAACGGCGTTATCATAGGCGCCGTCATCGCGTGGTACGAGGTCGGTTTCACCGGCGCGTTTTTCGGCGCGTGGCTCTATAACTGCGTTACCGTCGCCGTCGGCGAGGCGATCGCGGTATTCGTTCTCGGCGAGCTGCTCCTCACCGGAGTGCAGAAGCTCAAGAAGGACTGAAAAAGAAATCATCCGCAAAAAGGAAGCGCCTCCTTTGTCAGCAAAAATTGACAATATATTCTTTTCTGTAAATCTCTGTTTGCGGAGGCGGTTATGATATTAAAAATATCAGACTACAATAAGATAGACCAAAGGAAGCTGATGGATGTCTATTCCGAAAGCAATCTTGAAAACACGGATTATTTCTATCCTGATGAAAAGAACAAAGAAGTCGCCGTCAGTAAGGTTGAATCCGGATTTCTGCATTTTTTGAAGGATGATTTTTACAGATATGCGAAAGCCGCATACTGGGTTTTTGAAGAAGATGGCATATGGATCAGTGCGTTAAGAACTTGTGAAATCCGACCCGGTCTGTATTACCTTGAAGCACTTGAAACTCGCCCGGATTACAGGCAAAAGGGATATGGGTATCTTCTTCTTTCCGGCGTTTTGGAAAAAATGAAAGCAGACGGCCCGTTCCGGCTCTGCGATTGTGTCGGGAAAAAGAATACCGCATCATTGAAGACTCATGAAAAATGCGGCTTCCGGATCGTGTCAGATAAAGGATATGATTACCTGCACGAAGAAACGGATGATCACGATTTCGGGTTGGAATACAGATATTTGGGAGAGTAACAAACACCCTGCTCGCGGAGATCGGATTCTATCGTCCACAGATATAACAAGCATCGGATTTTGCCCACAAAATCCAAGAGACAAAATCGGCGTGACCGCAATGGTCACGCCGATTTCATATCCTTTCCTTTTGCGCCGGTAATTGCCGCCTCAAAGCAGCTTCCTTGCGGCAGCGCCGCCGAGCGGGTGCTTTTTTCATTTCCTTGACTTTTTGTGCCGCAGAGGATATTATATAGAATTAGGTATCATGTCCTTGAAAGGATCTGAGCAAATGGATAAAAAGACAGATAAGCCGCAGCTTAGAAGACATTTATCGCCTCTCGGCGCGTGGGCGCTCGCATTCGGCTGCGCCGTCGGCTGGGGCGCTTTTGTTATGCCCGGAACTACGTTTCTGCCTATTGCCGGCCCCGCCGGAACCGTGATCGGCATCGCGCTCGGCGCGGCGGTTATGGCGATAATCGCGGTGAACTACTCATATATGCTGAACGCCTATCCCGACGCGGGCGGCGCATTCAGCTACGCGAAGCGCACCTTCGGCTATGACCACGGCTTTCTCTCGGCGTGGTTTCTGATCCTGACGTATATCGCGATAATCTGGGCAAACGCCTCCGCGCTGCCGCTCATCGCGCGAAATCTCCTCGGAAGCACTTTTCAGTTCGGCTTCAACTACACTATCGCGGGATTTCACGTCTGGTTCGGTGAACTGCTTCTCGCAGTCGCCGCGCTTGCGGTCGCCGCGATCATCTGCCTGAATAATAAGATATCAAAGATAGTCCAGATTATCGCGGCGCTCGTCATGTGCGCGGGGATCGGCGCGGCGTATTTTGCCTGCCGCACCGCCGGAGCCTCTCCGGAGCCGGCTTTTTCGCCGTTGGGTCAGCCGGTGCGCGAGATCCTCAACATAATCTGCCTCGCGCCGTGGGCTTTCGTAGGCTTTGAGAGCATATCCCACTCCGCGGCGGAGTTCAAATTCGACAAGAAAAAGAGCCTCGGCATAATGCTCATCTCCCTGCTGACTGCCGGCACAGCCTACGCCATGCTTGCGGTGACAGGCACGATGGTGCTTCCGGAGGGCGTCGGCTCCTGGACGGAGTACGTCGCAAGGCTCGGAGAATTTTCGGGACTTGAATCGATCCCGACGTTCTTTGCCTCCGTGAGCCGGCTCGGCGATATGGGAAAGCTCATTATGGGGGTGACGGCTCTCGGAGCTATTCTGACGGGACTCGTCGGCAACCTCATCGCCGCAAGCCGCCTCCTGTACGCCATGGCGGAGGATAAGCTCCTGCCCGACTGGTTCGGAAGCCTCACTGACTCCGGAACGCCGAAAAACGCGATACTCTTTATCCTTGCGCTGTCGCTTCCGTTTCCGTTCCTCGGGCGCACGGCTATCAGCTGGATTGTGGACGTCACCACCGTCGGCGCGGCGATCGCATACGCCTACGTTTCAGGCTGCGCTCTGAAGCTGTCGCGCGAGAAGAAAAATACACCGATTATGGTGTTCGCGGGCGCGGGACTTGCCGCGAGCGGTGTTTTCGCCCTGTATTTCCTCGTTCCGAATATGCTCTCGGTAACTACGCTCTCGACTGAGAGCTATCTCATACTCGCCGCGTGGAGCATCCTCGGCTTTCTGTTTTACCGTATGGTGTTCAAGAACGACACAGAGCATCGCCTCGGACGCTCGACGGTAGTGTGGATCGCGCTCCTCGCGCTCATCATCTTCACCTCGCTCGTCTGGGCGCGGCAGAGCACCGAAAAGGCAGTGGTGGACGCGGTGAGCCCGATCCAGGAGCACTACGCGAGCCGCGTTGACGAGACGATTGCGGAGGAGGCGGAGAGCAAGCAGAAAATAAACGAGGTGCTCGACACCGTCGAAAGCTCGCTGACGGCGAATATTCTCGTCTACACAGGGCTGATCGTGGCCGCTATCGCCATAATCTTCAACGTCTATTCGATCCTTCAGAGGCGCGAGAAGCAGATAATGGTCGAAAAGGCGCTTGCGGAGGAGTCAAGCCGCGCAAAGACGAGCTTCCTCAGCAATATGAGCCACGAGATAAGAACGCCGATGAACGCGATCATCGGACTTGACAACATCGCCCTGAAGGATCCGGCGCTCCCGCCGCAGACGCGCGAGCAGCTCGAGAAGATCGGCGCGAGCGCGAGGCACCTCCTGGGACTAATCAACGATATCCTCGATATGAGCCGCATCGAATCGGGCAGAATGGTGCTGAAAAGCGAGGAATTTGCCTTCAAAGACCTCGTTGAGGCGGTAAATATCATCATAAACGGACAATGCGCCGACAAGGGTCTCAGCTATGAGTTCATTCCCTCCGGCGACATCGACGAGTACTTCATCGGCGACGATATGAAGCTCAAGCAGGTGCTCATCAACATCCTCGGCAACTCCGTAAAGTTCACGCCGGCGCCCGGCAAGGTCACGCTGACGGTCGAGGAAACGGCGCGGTTTGAGGGTCACTGCACCCTGCGCTTTACGATGAAGGATACCGGCATCGGCATGGATAAGGAGTACATTCCGAAGCTCTTTGAGGCTTTCTCGCAGGAGGACGCGACTACGACCAACCGCTACGGCGGCAGCGGCCTCGGAATGGCGATAACGAAAAACCTCGTTGATATGATGAACGGCGATATAAAGGTCGAGAGCGAGAAGGGCGTAGGCTCCACGTTTTTCGTGACCGTGACGCTCAGAGCCAGCGGCAGAGCCTCGCGCGAGAGCGAGAAGAACCGCAATCTCAGCCGCCTTCGCGTCCTCGTCGTTGACGACGACCCGGTCGCCTGCGAGCACGCGCAGATGGTGCTCAGCGAGATGGGCATCGAGGCGGAGACCTGCCAGCGCAGCACCGAGGCGTACAGCCTTATTCGCCAGCGCTGGACTGACTGCAAGCCCTTCCACATAGTTATGACCGACTACCGTATGCCCGTGATGGACGGCGGCGCGCTCACGGAGGAGATCCGCCGCTTCGACAACGGCAGAACGGCGATAATCGTCCTCACCGGCTACGATATAGACGAGATCGGTGAAAAGGCGAAGAAAGCCGGCGCGGACAGCGTTCTTCCGAAGCCGCTCTTCTCGGATTCCCTCCAGAGGGAGATCCAGGCCGTCATGCGCACGCGGGGAGAGGCGTTCGAGGAAGAGGAGACGCCGGATGTGAATATACTCGAGGGAAAGCGCGTGCTTATGGTGGAGGATATCGAGATAAACGCCGAGATCCTCGCGGATCTGCTCGAAATGCGCGGAGTTTCCTCCGAGCACGCGGAGAACGGCGCCGTCGCGGTCGATATGTTCGCCGCCGCCGAGCCGGGCTACTATGACGCGGTGCTTATGGACGTGCGTATGCCCGTAAAGGACGGACTTGAGGCGACCCGGTGCATCCGCGCGCTCGACAAGGCGGACGCAAAGACCGTTCCGATTATAGCCATGACCGCCGACGCCTTTGACGAGGACGTTCAGCGCTCGCTCCAGGCGGGCATGAACGCGCATCTGTCGAAGCCGGTCGATCCCGAGCGGCTGTACGATACGCTCGCAAAGTTTATAAAGGGATAGTATAAGGGGCTGTGATGTTTTTCTCACAGCCCGCGCTTTTTGTCGGGCGATTGTCATTGACAGTCAAGCGAAAAAGCGATAAAATAAAAGGTGGAATAATATTCATCGGAGAGCCGAAAATGGAAGATAAAAAACTGACAGAGAGAGCGTGGGAAATATTCAGGCGCGACTGGAAAAGCATCCCGAATTTTCTGAGCTACCTGCGATTTATACTGATACCGGTATTCGTCTGGCTCTACGTTGGCAGGAGAGCGTATATGTGGGCGGCTGTCGTAGTCGTTGCGAGCTTTATCACCGACGTTCTGGACGGCTGGGTCGCGCGCACCTTTCACATGACGACCGAGATGGGGCAGATACTCGACCCCGTTGCCGACAAGGCGACGCAGATAACGATGTTCCTGTGCCTTATATCGCGCTATAAGCTCGCCATTCCGCTCGTCGCCATAATGGTGGCGAAGGAGATCACCGTCGGCGCGATCGGCGTCAAGCTCTTCCGCGACACCGGAAAGGTTGAAAAAGCCAAGTGGTTCGGCAAGGCCGCAACCTTCGTGATCGTCGCCGTCGCCTTTACGCTCGTCTTGTGGTTTGAGATCCCCGCGCCCGTCGCTGATGTTCTTCTGTGGCTTGCCATCGGCTTTGCGTCGTTCGGCTTTGCCATGTACGTTATCTCCCTCCTGAAAGAGATTAAAGAAGCAAAGAAGGGCTGAAAAATGGAGGTTTACTATCTCACTCTGATCCTCGGCGCGGTATTCGGCGGGCTCGACATAGGATTGAACTGGTTTACCGTATGGAGCCTTGTGCGCTTTCCGTTCTGGGTGCTCGGCACCATGCTTGCCGGCTTTATCATATACTGGATCGTAATGGGCGCGTTCTGCCTGCCGATAGACATGAAAAAGGAGTACGATAAGCCGAATCCCTTTTACCTCGATCTCATCCGCTACACCTTCGGCTACGGACTTACGATCTTCGGCTTCCGCGTGAAGCTCGTCGGGGAAGAAAAGATCCCCGCGAATACGCGCTTTCTCGTGACCGCGAATCACACGACCGCGTTTGACCCGCTTATAGTCTGCCACGCGCTCAGAAAGTTCGACATCGTTTTCATAACGAAGCCGGAAAACTACAAGATCCCCATAATCCGCCGCTATATGCACGCCTGCCGTCACCTTCCCATCGACCGAGACGATCCGCGCAAGGCGATCAAAACCATAAACGAGGCGGCGGAGATGATAGCCTCCGACGTTGTGAGCGTCGGCATCTTCCCCGAGGGCACGCGCTCGCGCGACGGAAAGACCGGGGAGTTCAAGCCCGGCAGCTACAAGATCGCGCAGAAGGCTAAAAGCCCCGTAGTTCTGCTCGCCATCAAGGGCGGCAAAAACTTCAAAAAGAACTTCCCGTTCAGGCTCACGCCCATCGAGGTCATTGTCGAGCGCGTTCTCACGCCGGAGGAGGTCGGCTCCATGAAAACCGTGGAGATCGCCGCGCTCAGCGAGAGCCTCGTTAAAGCGGAGCTTGGAGAGGTTTAATTCCAGCGAAAAGGAGCGTAAAGATGCAGCTTGACCGCGAAAATATGAAAAAAATAATCGTCATCGGCTGCTCGGTGGTGCTTTTCTGGGCAGTGCTGACGCATCTCGGCGTAGTCTGGTCGAGCATTCTGTGGCTTATCGACGTATTTATGCCGGTCATAATCGGCGTCGCCGTGGCGTTTTTGATGACGCCGCTCGCGCAGATATTTGAGGAGCTGTTTCTGAGACCGGCGAAAAAGAGCAAAAAACCGCTCTTTTCGGGGAAGGTGGCGCGCACGCTCAGCGTTCTTGTGGCGACTCTGCTCGTCCTCGCGTTCATCGCGCTCTTTATCCTCATTATTTTCCCTGAGCTGCAGGAGGCGTTCAGCCTGCTGCGAGACAGCCTTCCGACGACTATCGAAAACGGCGTCGTGTGGCTCGACAATACAGCCGCCTCGTTCGGCGTGGAGCTTGAGTTCTCTGATTTCAACGGCATCGACTGGTCGAAGGTCATAACCCAGCTGCGCGATATTCTGTTCCCTTCTGAGGGCGACGGAAAGGGACTGATCGGCTCGGTAGTCGGGATTGCCTCGAGCGTGGTTTCGGCGCTTGTGAACCTCGGACTCGGATTTATAATCGGTATCTATATCATAACCGCGCGCGAGGGCGTTGAGCGGTTTTTCAGCCGCTTTGTAAGGGCGTTTGCCGGCGCTGAGGCCGCCGAAAAGCTCTTCGGCTTCTTCGACCTGTGCATGACCTCGTTCCGCGACTTCATAACCGGTCAGCTGCTGGAGGCGATCGCCATGAGCGCGATGTGCTCCGTCGGCCTTTCGATCTTCCGCTTCCCCTACGCTATCGCGGCGGGCTTTACGATGGGTCTTACGGCGCTTATCCCGGTGTTCGGCGCGTGGATCGGCGGTATCGTAGGCTTCCTGCTCGCGCTGACGGAGAGCCCCGTCAAGGCGCTGCTGTTCATAGTGTTTATCGTCTGCCTCCAGGCATTCGACAATACCTTCATCTATCCGAGGATCGTCGGCAACTCCATGAAGCTGCACGGTTTGCTCGTTTTTGTTGCGGTAACGGTCGGCGGCTCGCTCGCGGGAGTTCCGGGAATGGTGCTCGGCGTTCCGGCGGTCAGCGTTATCTACACGCTGCTGAACAGGAGCATTGATAAGCGGCTCAAGGCAAAGCACATAAAAGGGTAAAAATTATCCCACGGAGCTCATATCTCCGTGGGATTTTTTTACGTTGCCATTCTCAGAAACGGTTTTGAGCGGAAGCGGCGCTTTCCGGCGGCCTTTGCGGCGTAAAGCTCGAGATCCGCCTCGTGGATCATATTGCGCAGATCCGAGGGAGTCTGACAGTGACCGTAAACGAAGCCGCCGGAGATCGGTACCGGGAAATCCTTCCCGTCTAGCTTGACGTCCGACATCAGCTTCTTCAGCTTTTCGATCCGCGCTCTGAACTCGTCAAGAGACAGGGTGGAGATCACGAGAAATTCATCGCCGCCGTAGCGGTAGCAGCTTTCCGCGCCGAATACCTTTGTGAGATTTGTGCCGATCTCCATAAGGACGTAATCTCCGACGTCGTGGCTGTAATCGTCGTTAAAGTGCTTGAAATCATCGGCGTCCATCATCATAACGTTGAGGTCGCGCCCGGAGTAGCTGGCGTAATCGCGCCTGAGCGCGTAGCGGTTGCGCAGCCCCGTGAGCTGATCCGCCATCGAAGCCTCGGCGAGAATTTTGTTGTCGTCGGTAAGCATTTCGTTGAGCTCGCGAAGCTTGGCAACCGTTGCGTCGTGAGCGTTCTTGAGCCTGCCGACGAATATGAGCACCAGCACCTCGCCGATGAACACTACCGCAAGCTTCTGGAGGTTTAAGGGAGTGTACTGCACCATCGTGTTGTCAGTAGAAAAGAAGAACATCGAGTAGAGAAACATGACGGCGGCGGAGCTGACACCTTCGTGCCAGCCGAAAAGCGCCGTTGTCACAACAAGACACGATATAAGTATCATGTTCGGGTTCGGAATCTTAAAAAAATATACGACCGCGCAGAGGAGAAGCATCATACCTATACTGATTAGCTGCTTCTGCCAGAATTTCCATGCGCGGTACGAGCTTGAATCGAATAAATCTACGTCTTTCACTGAAGAAGCCTCCAGACATATTATGTACTGTTCATTATAGTACCGGACGCACGTATTGGCAACTGCAAAAATGCACAAAAATGCCCGCTGACGCGGGCATAGCTGTTAATGATTTGTCAAAGGCTCAGACCGCCGTCAACGGTGATGACCTGACCTGTGATGAATTCCGCGTCGGCGCCGACGAGAAACGCGACAGCCCTTGCGATATCCGCAGGATAGCCGACCCTGCCGAGCGGAGTTTCCTCGCAGAGAGAGGCGACGGTTTCGGGGCTGAGAGCGGCGTTCATATCGGTCATGATAAGCCCCGGGCAGACGCAGTTTACCGTTATGCCGCTTGGACCGAGCTCCTTTGCAAGCGACCTTGTCAGCCCGATAAGCCCCGCCTTCGCCGCGCTGTAAGCGCTCTCACAGCTCGCGCCGACGACGCCCCACATACTCGAGATCAGCACTATCCTGCCGAACTTCTCGCGTATCTGATACTTTGCGTTCACGGAAACGGTGTTGTACGCGCCCTCGAGATCGACGGAGATGAGCCTTCGGAGCATTTCCGGCGTTGTGTCCTGCACCTGGCTCATGAGGCTCACTCCGGCGTTCAGAATAAGAACACCCGCGCCGCCGAGGTCGCTGACCATAGTATTAATTTCATCGGGCGAGGACATATCCGCCCTGTACGCCGCGCCACCGCATTCTTTGGCGACCGCCTCGGCTTTTTCGGCGCTTTTTGAGTAGTTTACCGCGACAAAACAGCCGCGCCTGCCAAGCTCGCGGCATATCTCCGCGCCGATACCGCGGCTTCCGCCCGTAACGAGGGCGCGGCGGGTAAAATCACTTCTCGGGGTTTGCATTTTTGATGCTCTTACGCTCCTCGAATTTCTTGTAGCAGAAGGAAACGAGCGCGCCGGCGATAAAGCCTGCTCCGATTCCGAAGATCATGCCGAACAGCACGTCCGAGGGGTAGTGGACCTGAAGCCAGTTGCGGCTGATGCCCATAAGAACGATGTATAGGATCGCCCAGGGGACGTACTTCTTGCCGTTTGCATAGCAGAAGGCGACGGAAAAATCGGCGGCGGCGTTTGTGTGTCCGGAGGGGAAGGAGCCGTCGGACTCGGTGTGCGAGCCAACAAAGGTCCACCATGAGCGGATATCGGCGTTGAAAACGTAGGGGCGCGGGCGCATGATGAGCGGCTTAACGATGACGTTGACTAAAATCGCGCCGACCGTCAGTCCTGCAAGACAGTAAATGCCGGTGCGGCGTGTCTTTTTGAAGCAGATCATCACGATAGAGGCGATGATGAGGGGTATGCCGCTCTTCGCGGTGTAGCTTATGCCGACCATTATCGGTGTTATCCACGGGCAGGCGAGGGCGAGCGCGTGATAGATCGCAAGGATCTGATAGTCGAGGGCGAAGAAGAGGTTGTTTATGACCTCCGCCGCCGGTGTGAGCGTTATTGCTTCCATAGAATCCTCCAAAAACAGAACTAAATCGACAAAACTTCCTATTTACAAATTCTGGAAATTCTGCTAAGATACAGACAAGCTTCCGAACCGAAGCTCATATCTTTATCCCACAACCCTTTTTTGCCCGCCTTCCGAGAAGGCGGGCGCTTTTTTTACAGCGAATCGTCCTCGTCGATCCACTGCTGAACGTCGATGACCTCGTACTCGCCGTTATCGCCGAGGCGGTTTATGACGGTCGAGATGCCGGCGTTGATGATGTGCCTGCGGCACATGGAGCAGCTTGTGGTGTCGGTGAGCAGGGCGCCGGTCTTGGCGTCGCGCCCGGCGAGGTACATAGTGGCGCCGAGGGTGTCGCGGCGGGACGCGGAAATTATCGCGTTCGCCTCCGCGTGTACGGAGCGGCAGAGCTCGTAGCGCTGGCCGGAGGGGATCTTCAGCTCCTCGCGCTTGCAGTAGCCGAGATCCATGCAGTTCTTTCTGCCGCGCGGCGCGCCGTTGTAGCCGGTGGAGATGATCTCGTCGGCTTTTACGATTATAGCGCCGTAGTGCCTGCGCATACAGGTAGAGCGCTCGCAAACGGTCTGGGCAATATCGAGGTAATAGTTGATTTTATCTCTGCGTTCCATATCGAAAAAGCCTCCTGCACACTATAATATATAAGTATATCAAATAAGCGCGAAAAAGTAAACATATTATTGACAAATCGGACGCTCCGCCATATAATAACCCTCGAACAGGGGCGCCGAAAGGCTGAGACGCGATATCGCGGACCCTCGAACCTGATACGGGTAATGCCGGCGAAGGAAGTTCCGATATTGTTTCCTTTGCCGCGCCTATTGATGGTGCGGTTTTTTTATGTGGGCAACGCCAAACACTTACAGCGGCGGCGCTTTGCGGCGCTTTTTCGCCTCAACTTTGCCGGAAAACCTTGAAATACACAAAGTATTCCTGCGGTTTTCCGACTTCGCTGAGACAAAAAATCCCTCGCAAATCGCTCTTGCTGAAGTGTTCGCCGCAGCCCTTGAGACGAAAGAAAGGAAAATGGTGGTAAATTATGAAAAACAAAAATCTCAGAGCGCTCACAGAGGGCGCGGTAATGGTCGCGCTCAGCATCGCGCTGAGCTTCCTCAAGATCCCCATCGGCGCGGGATTCGGCGGCTTCGGCGGGTCGATCGACCTCGTTATGGTGCCGCTCATCATCTACGCCGTGCGCTACAACGCGGCGTGGGGTCTCGGCGCCGGACTCGTTTTCGGCACGATCAAGTATTTTCTCGGCGGCTCGGCTATCGACTGGGTCAGCATAATCTTCGACTATTCCGCAGCCTATATGTTCGTCGGCTTCGCGGGACTTCTCAACAAAACGTACAAGACGCTCCCGCTCGCGGCGCTTATCGGCTGCTTCGGCAGATTCGCAGTCCACTTTGTCTCCGGCGTGACCGTTTACGCAAAGTGGATGCCCGAGGAGTTCATGGGCATATCAGGTATGACCCCGCCCTTGTATTCGCTCCTCTATAACGGCACCTATATGCTCCCGAACACCATTCTCGCCATCGCGGTCTGCGCGGCGCTGATCGTTCCGATGCAGAAGCTCGATAAGACAAAAAAGTGAGCGCGGAAAAATTTTTCTTGACATAACGGCGCTTAATAAGGTACAATAAACACCCTATGGTTTAACCGTAGGGTGTTACTTTGTAACTGCTCCGCGTTTTACGCGGTGTCGAGTTTAGATTATCCTACATAAGGAGTGAAAGAAATGAAGAGAACGTATCAGCCCAAGAAGCTTCAGCGCTCCAAGGAGCACGGCTTCCGCAAGAGAATGGCCACCGCCAACGGCCGCAAGGTACTCCATCGCAGACGCGCTAAGGGACGCGCCCGCCTTACCCACTAATGGAGAAAAGGCTGTAATACTGATTTTTTAAGCCCGGGGCAACTCGGGCTCATTCGGTTTGCACCGGATGAAGCGGAGGGAAGCGGAAATGATCTTTTCGGGAAGGCTTAAGGATAATTACGCTTTCAGAAAGGCATATCACAAGGGAAAAAGCGCCGGCGGGGCATATATGCTCGTCTATGCCCGCAAGCGTGCGGTGCCGAGGAGCAGGCTGGGACTGACCGTGTCCACCAAGATCGGCAAGGCGGTGCGCCGCAACCGCATAAAGAGGCGCTTTCGTGAGATCTACAGACTGAACGAGGCAAGGCTCTGTCCCGGCTACGATATAGTCATCGTCGCCCGCTCCAAGGCGGACGGCGCGGATTATCACAGGATGGAGGCGGAGTTTCTGCGCCTTGCGGAAAAGGTGGGGATAACTGCGTGAAAAAGCTCATGCTCTGGCTGATAAAATTCTATCGCCGCAACATTTCCCCGCTGACGCCGCCATCGTGCCGGTTTCGCCCGACCTGCTCGCAGTATGCTCTCGAGGCAATCGAGAAGTACGGCGCTCTCAAGGGCGGCTGGCTGGCATTAAAGAGGCTCAGCCGCTGCCACCCCTTCCACTTTAAGGAGTTAGACTATTACGACCCCGTTCCCTGAGTACACAAAAGTCTACGACAGGAGAGTACCAATGAGACTAATTGCAACCCCCTTCGGTATTCTGATGATGTGGCTGTACAACGTCACGCAGAACTACGGTGTGGCGATAATCCTGTTCGCCATTATCGTAAGGCTCATCATGCTGCCCTTCCAGATGAAATCGAAAAAGGGCATGATGCGCACGCAGCTCATTCAGCCGAGACAGCAGGAGCTGCAGAAGAAGTACGGCTCCAATCAGCAGAAGTATTCCGAGGAGCTCCAGAAGCTCTATAAGGAGGAGGGCGTCAACCCGATGGGCGGATGCCTCTGGAGCCTTATCCCGTTCCCCGTTCTTATCGCGCTCTACTACGCGATCCGCGAGCCGCTGACGACGATGATGCAGGTACCGACCGAGCTTTTGGCTGAGGGCGGCGCCATCGCAGAAAAGCTCACCGAGCTCGGCTTCGAGCTTTCAAGCCGCTCCGCCTACGCTGAGATCGAGATGTCGAAGTTCATCTCCGACCACTTCGAGGCATTCTCCTCGCTCAGCGACAAGCTCGTCAAGATCGACTACAACTTCCTTGGAATCGATCTCGGCGCGACCCCCAACTGGCAGATCTGGACCTACGATTTCTCCGATCCCGCAGCTATATGGCCGCAGATCGGACTCTTCCTCATTCCGATCGCCGCCGCCGGCCTCAGCTATCTTCAGAGCGTTATGAGCCAGAAGCTCAACCCCTCCGCAGACCCGCAGGCCGCCGCAACCAGCAATTCAATGATGATGATGATGCCGCTCATGACGATCTTCTTCTGCTTCATGATGCCCGGCGCGCTCGGCCTTTACTGGGCGATCGGCTCCGTCATCAGCATCGTTCAGGAGCTCATTCTGACCGACTACTACAAAAAGCAGCTCGCTGTCGAGACCGCCGAGTCCGACCGCCGACGCGCCGAGCGCGAGGCGGAGCTTGAGGCAAAGCGCGCTGAGACCGAGCGCCTCAAGGCAGCCGGCGAGCAGACCGAGAATGAGTCCACCTCCAAGAAGAAGAAGGCGCTCCGCGAGAAGCAGGAGCGCGAAAAGGCAGAGCGCGAGTATAACGATGCGAAGACCGGCGAGGAGAAGTACGAGCCCTCCAGAGTCGGCCACCGCAAGTATGCCCGCGGCAGAGCCTATGACCCCGACCGCTACACGAGAAAAGAAGAAAATACCGAAGAAACCGCCGAGGAGTAAAAAGCTATGCTCAAATACATAGAAAAAACCGGAGTTACCGAGGACGACGCCATCGCCGCAGCCCTCGAAGAGCTTCATCTCAGCCGCGACGACGTATCGGTTGAGATCATCGAGCGCGCAGCAAAGGGATTTCTCGGGATCGGCAGAAAGGACGCCAAGGTAAAGGTCTCTTACGAGGTACCGGACGAGAAGCCCGAGAGAAAACCTGAGCCGAAGAAGCCCGAGCCTGAGAAGAAGCCGCAGCCCGAGAAAAAGCCGCAGCCCGAGAAAAAGCCCGAACCCAGGAAGGAAAAAAAGGAAAAGAAGATCCAGCCCGTTTCGGATGAGAATCTCTCCGGGAAGGCGGAGAAGCTCAGAGTTTTCCTTGACGGGCTTTTCCAGCGTATGGGCGTTGAGGCGGAAGCCGTTATCACCGAGAATGCCGCAGAGGGCGTTATTAACGTAGAGCTCCGCGGTCAGAAGGTCGGCGCGCTTATCGGCCGCCGCGGTGAGACGCTCGACGCCATTCAGCATCTCTCCAACTACGTCATCAATTCCGGCGACGACGCGCGCATCCGCATCAACATCGACGCCGAGAATTATCGCGCCAAGCGCGCCGAGAGCCTTGACAGCCTTGCGAAAAAGACCGCCGAGAAGGTAGTCAAGTACCGCAAGAACAAGATGCTCGAGCCGATGAACGCCTATGAGCGCCACGTTATCCACACCGCGCTCCAGGATTATCCCAACGTCACCACCTATTCCACCGGCACGGAGCCGAACCGCCGCGTAGTCGTCGCTTACGAGGGCACCGGCGAGCCTGTTGAGGAAAAGCCGCAGAGAAGAGAGCGCAGAGGCGGCCGCCGCGACCGCTCCTCTCAGCCGAGAACGACCGAGCTCAAGGAGCCGGTAGTCAAGGAAACTAAGCCCACCCGCGAGTGGTGCTGATTTTCTCAGCGGATCTTTTCCGCTGATACTTCGCTGAACTATCTTGCAGTACACAAAGTACAGCTTCGATAATTCATCTTCGTCTCAGCGAAAAATCTCTCGCTGAGATGAGCCATAATTGTTAGAAGAAAGGAGCGTATTTCCAATGTTTGAGAAGGTAAAAGCCATTATCGTTGAGCAGTTGGATATCGACCCCGAGCGCATTACCGTGGATACGAGCCTTGCCGATGATATCGGCGCCGATTCCCTCGACGTAGTTGACCTGCTCGTTACCCTCGAGGACGAGCTTGGCATCACGATCCCGCAGGAGGACGTCAAGGACGTTACCACGGTCGGCGAGCTTTGCGAGGTTATCGAGAACCTCAGATAACGAAAAAAGTGCGTTAAAACGACGCAGAGTGTCATTGCGAGGCTCCGTTAGGAGCCGTGGCAATCCGTTGCCTTGCAAAAGGGTATTACGGATTCCCACGCCAGTTTGCGAACTGGCTCGGAATGACACTCTTTGTATTTTACCCGCCCAATTTACCTTCCGAACGCCGTGAGTATCATCAGCACAAGATCCCAGAGGGTCAGCCGCTCGACGCTCTCCGCGGCGATGAGAGGCACGCGGGCAAGCTCAGCCCCGTCGAGGGTCATTACGAGGTAGCCGAGCTCCTCACCCTCGGAGACCGGCGCGTCCACGCGCCCGTCAAGCTCAAATGCGCGATCTATCCTGCCGACGTCGGCTTTTCTGACGAGCACCGGGTCGCAGTTTTCTATCACCGGCTGGACGTATTTCTGCCTGCCGAGCGTGACCTCAACGGGCGGGATCGGCTCGGAAGCCTCGACCGGAACGAGGGTGAAGGTCGAAAAACCGTAGCTCAGCAGCGTTTTCGCGGAGTTGAAGCGATCGTCCGAGGTCGCGCAGTTCAGAACGACCGCGACGTACTCGACCCCGTCGCGCTCCGCCGAGGCGGCAAGGCAGCGCCCGGCCTTCGAGGTGTAGCCGGTCTTAAGCCCGGTCGCGCCGGGAAAGTAGCGGATGAGCTTATTCGTGTTCGTCAGCCCGAATTCACCGTTTCTTATCGTATCCGTCCATATCTGTGTAAAATCGCGCAGCCACTTGTGCTTTATTACCTCGCGGCTCATTATCGCTATATCGCGCGCGGTCGTGAGGTGCTCATCGTCGTCGTAGAGGCCGGTGCAGTTTGTGAAATGCGTGTTCACCATGCCAAGCTCGGCGGCGCGGGCGTTCATCCTGCCGGCGAAGGCGCTCTCGCTGCCCGCAAGGTGCTCCGCCATCGCAACGGCGCAGTCATTCGCGGAAACGACCACGATGCACTTGAGCATATCGCGCACAGTCATCGTCTCGCCCTCCTTGAGATAGACCTGGCTGCCGCCCATCGACGCGGCGAAGGCGCTCGTTGTTACGGTATCGTCGAGCGAAACGTCGCCGGAGTCTATCGCCTCAGCGATAAGCAGAATAGTCATGACCTTTGTAACTGACGCCGGACGGAGCTTTTCGTCGGCGTTTTTTTCGTAGAGGACGGCGCCGGTGTCGCGCTCCATAAGGATCGCGCTCGGCGCGGGTATGGAAAGCTCGGAGGCGGACGCGGGCACAGTCAGATCGTCGAATACCTCGACCGACCACTCGCCGTCGTCGATCTCGAAGTCGTATTCCGCGGCGAAGGCAGGCGTGATAAATACAGTCAGCGCAAGAAGCAGGCACAGTAGTTTTTTCATTTCGTATCACCTCCGTAGATGGTATGAAGTTTTTCCCGGAATAATACGTGAATCAGCACAGTCCGTAGGTATTATTTTCTTGCGACACAACTCAATATTGTATGAAACACGAATTATGTGTGCATTTTTATGTGGTAAAAATGCATGCTCCTTTCAATGCACATTTTTATTATAGTTTCTGTTATTTTCGGGATTAAATTGATGCAGGACAATTATCTAATGACCGTTGGAATTGTGATTCTTATAGGCGGCTCTGTCGCTTAGTGGGTTGGAAGCTTTGTGCTATATGGCTTCGGAGAACTGGTTGATAATTCGGACAAGATTGTAACTTTAATGGAAAGCACAAAAACAAAAGAATAATATCAACACCTTAAAGGGCAGGTCATTCGACCCGCTCTTTTCTATGAACTTTTTTACAAAAAATTCACCCAAAAAGCGGAAACGGGGTTATAATAGGCATAGATGATACGATGGAGAGTGATAAATATGCCGAAAAAGATACTTGTTATTGAGGACGAGGCGAATATTGCCGAGCTTTTGCGCCTCTATCTTGAAAAGGAGGGCTACGAGACCGCTGTCGCCAGAGACGGCGGCGCCGGAGTTGCCGCGTTCGACGCGGAGAAGCCCGACCTCGTGCTCCTCGATATAATGCTCCCCGTTATGGACGGCTGGCAGGTGCTGCGCGAGATCCGCGCAAAGAGCAAAACGCCCGTCATCATGCTCACCGCCAAGGGCGAAACGCAGGACAAGATCGCAGGACTTGAGTCCGGCGCCGACGATTACATCACGAAGCCCTTTGAGGTCAAGGAGGTAGTCGCGCGCATACACGCCGTTCTGCGCCGCTTCGGGGAGGACGAAAAGACCTCGGAGAGAGTTCTCACCTTTGACAAGCTTATCATAGATATGGATTCGTTCGAGCTTACGGTGGACGGCAGGAAGCTCGACATTCCGCCCAAGGAGATGGAGCTCCTTTTCCACCTCGCCTCCAGCCCAAACAGAGTCTACACCCGCAATCAGCTCCTCGACGAGGTCTGGGGCTTCGATTACTTCGGTGACAGCCGCACGGTAGACGTTCACGTCAAGCGCCTGCGCGAAAAGCTGGAGGGCGTTAGCGACAAGTGGAGCCTCAAAACAGTATGGGGCGTGGGCTATAAGTTCGAGGTGAACGGTCAGAGTGCCGGAAAATGAGAAAATTTCATTCGATTTACATTAAAAACTTCATAACGATCGCCGTTATCGTCGCAATTTCGTTTGCGATAATGGCGGTTTCCTTTGCCGCCGTCAGCTACGGCTACATCATAAACTCCAAGACGCAGGATATGATGGGCTCAGCGCTCGCCGCGAGCCGCCTTATCTCGAGCTACGCCTCGGCGGCGGAGCTTGATTCTCTCGATATCCGCGGGCTTATCGTGCTTCTCGGTGAAACGCGCGAGATGCACATCCTCATCACCGACGAGACCGGCACGATAGTATCCTGCTCGGACAGAGAGCTTGAGTGCGAGCACATCGGAAAGAGCATACCGCGAGCCGTTGTAAGCGCCATCAACAACTCCGGACAGTACACCGCGCTCTCGAAGCTCGGCGGCGTTTATGACGACGACCGCTACGTAGTCGGCGTTTCTCTGCACCAGGACTGGGAGTACCCGAGCTTCGACGGACTTCTCATAATATCCGGCAAGGGCGAGAATCTGAGCTTCGTGTGGCGCAAATCGAGCAGAATGTTCCTCGCCATCGGTATTCTCGTCATGCTCGCGGCGTTTGTCGTGAGCTTCATAACGACGAAAAAGCAGGCGAAGCCCCTGAAGGAGATAGCCGACGCCGCCGCGAGATTCGGAAAGGGCGATTTCTCCGTCCGCGTGGACGAGAACGACAGACTCGACGAGATAGGCGAGCTGAGCCGCGCCTTCAACAAGATGGCGGACTCCCTCGAGCGCGGCGAAAACGCGCGCCGCGACCTGATCGCAAACGTATCGCACGAACTCAAGACCCCGATGACGACCATCACCGGCTTTGCCGACGGCATTCTCGACGGCACCATTCCGCCCGAGAAGGAGCGGGAGTATCTCGGAGTTATCTCGAGCGAAACGAAGCGTCTCAGCCGCCTTGTGCGCGGTATGCTCGATATGTCGCGCGTTCAGGCGATAGACAGGGAAGAGGCGATGCAGAAATCCTTTGACCTCGGCGAGGTGATACGCCTCGCGCTCGTCAGCCTCGAGAAGAAGATTCTTGACCGCGGGCTCGACGTGGACGCGAATATTCCCGAGGAGCCGGTCATGGTCTGCGGCGACCGCGACTCGATAACGCAGGTAGTCTACAATCTCATCGACAACGCGGCGAAATTCGCCTACTCCGGCACGAGCATCGGCATCGAGCTGTATAAGGAGCGGGAGAGAGCGTTCGTCTCCGTGTCCAACGAGGGCGATACGATTTCAAAGGAGGAGCTGCCGCTCATCTTCGACCGCTTCCACAAGACCGACCGCTCGAGAAGCATGGATAAGGACGGCGTGGGACTCGGGCTGTATATCGTCAAAACCATTCTCGACAGCCACGGCGGCGAGATATACGTCACGAGTGAGAATAATCTCACCTCGTTCGTTTTCAGCCTCGCGCTGAAGGATTGACAGTCAGGCGGGCAGTTTAGCCCGCCTCAGACTGTAGACAAAAAGGAAAAAGCGTTGGATAAAGGAGGCGGGGATCTGTGAAGGGGCCGGCCGAGAGGCCCCTTCACGTCGCATAACCCGCCCGCAGGCGTCATATTTTGCGCTCTCGGAGCGCAAAATATGTTCGATGCGGAGACTTTGTCGACGCATTGAGGCGGGCAGTTTAGCCCGCCTGTTAGTTTTTTAACTATACAATCCGCGCCGGAATGTCGCAAAAAACCTTGTCAAAATGACATACGGAAAATGAAATTTTACTTGCAAGAATTGTCACAAGGTAGAAAACAGCGAAAACGCTCGAAAAACCGTTGACAAACGCGGCCTCTTCGGATAATATGTGCTCGCAAGCGAAAAGTTAATAGCGTTTTGCCAATATAGTTTCGGATAAGTTTGCGCAGTGCGCCGAGCCCGAATGTTTCTACCGCAACGCTTCGGTTGACCGTAAGTTGCGACTATTGGTTTTAGATACTCCCGAGGTAATCGGGGGAGAATTGTCTATTGCGGCAGGCGTGTTTTTATCGTTTGCCGTTTTTATATTTTTTCGGGGGTGTTTTCGTTGCAGCTTATGGAGGAGAAAATCCTTGCCGAGGGCGAGGTTCTTCCCGGCGGTATCCTTAAGGTCGGCTCCTTCCTTAATCAGCAGATCGACGTAGCATTTCTGCGCTCTGTCGCGGCTGAGGTCGCGCGCCTTTTCGACGGCTGCGGCGTCAACAAAATACTCACCATCGAGTCCAGCGGCATTGCGATCGCGACTGCGGTGGGGCTTGCCATGAACGCGCCGGTCGTCTTTGCGAAAAAGCACAAGACCTCCAACGTGGACGGCGACGTCTATTCCGCCACCGTGCATTCTTTCACGCACAATATCGACAATACCATCATGGTCTCCAAGGACTATCTCACGGAGAAGGACTGCGTCCTTATCGTGGACGATTTCCTTGCCGCCGGCAACGCCCTCAAGGGGCTTATTGCGCTGTGCAGGCAGGCCGGAGCGAAGGTCGCCGGCTGCTCCTGCGCCATCGAGAAGGGCTTCCAGAAGGGCGGCGACGAGGTGCGCGCAATGGGCATCCGCTGCGAGAGCCTTGCCATTATCGATGAGATGACCGACACTATGATCAAATTCCGCTCATAAGCGCTGAGTGCGCGTATGGGCGCATTTTTATCCCCGCGTGTGACCGCAACAGCGGTTTCATATAGAAGCAAGATGAAAAATTGGACATTTTTTTAGGAGGAAAAATCCAACATGAAGAAAATCCTTGCTATCGCACTTTGCACCATCATGGTAATTGGCGTTCTTGCCGGCTGCACTTCTCAGCCCGCGACCAACAACAATGCCGACAACACCCCCGCAAGCAACGCCCCCGCAACGAACGATACTCCCGCAAACAACACTCCCGCAGCTGAGGGCAAGACCGTAAAGGTCGGCTTCATCACCCTCCACGACGAGAACTCCACCTACGACAAGAACTTCATCGACGCCGCAAAGGCCGCCTGCGAGACCGCCGGCGTTGAGTACATCATCAAGTCGAACGTTCCCGAGGGTTCTGAGTGCTTCGACACCGCCGAGGAGCTTATCGACGAGGGCTGCAACGTAATCTTCGCGGACTCCTTCGGTCATGAGGACTTCATGATCCAGGCTGCCAAGGCTCACGCTGACGTTATGTTCTGCCACGCCACCGGCACCAAGGCTCACACCACCGGTCTTGACAACTTCCACAATGCTTTCGCCGCCATCTACGAGGGCCGTTATCTTGCAGGCGTTGCCGCAGGCATGAAGCTCAACGAGATGATCGCAAACGGTGAGTTCACCGCTGATGAGGCGAAGATCGGCTACGTCGGCGCCTTCCCCTATGCAGAGGTCAAGAGCGGCTACACCAGCTTCTTCCTCGGCGCCCGTTCCATCTGCCCGACCGCCACTATGGAAGTCACCTTCACCAACTCCTGGTATGACGAGGCTCTCGAGAAGGAAGCCGCAAACAAGCTCATCAACCGCGGCTGCAAGCTCATCAGCCAGCACGCCGACTCCATGGGCGCTCCGACCGCCTGCGAGACCGCCGGTGTTCCCGACGTTTCCTACAACGGCTCCACCGTCGCCGCCTGCCCCAACACCTTCATCATCTCCAGCCGCATCAACTGGGAGCCCTACTTCCTCCACATGATCGACTGCGCTCGCACCGGCGCTGCTCTTGAGGCTGACTGGACCGGCACCATCGCCACCAGCTCCGTCGAGCTCAGCGAGCTGAATGACGCCGCCGCTGCAGCCGGCACTGCCGAGAAGATCGCAGAGGTCAAGGCTCAGTTCGAGGCCGGCACTCTCAAGGTCTTTGCTACCGACACCTTCACCGTAGGCGGCGCGACTCTCACCGAGTACCTCGCTGACGTTGACGATATGGGCGACTTCCAGCCTGAGACCAACGTCATCTCCGACGGCTACTTCCATGAGTCCGAGTACCGTTCCGCTCCTTACTTCGACATCGACATCGACGGCATCACCAACATCGACGCGTAAGATGCGCGGATCTTTTCTGCCGATACTTCACTGAATTATCCCGCAGTACACAAAGTACAGCTTCGATAATTCATCATCGTCCCGACAAAAAATCTCTCGTGCTTGTATTGACAGAAAAAACATCACCTGATGATAACGGGGGCTCCCGCCAATAGGCGGGGGCAGACCCCGATTATCATATATAGGAAACGCTGAATAAATCGCATTTCTGATTTAATCAGCGCTTCCTTTGTACTGCAGAGGATTGCACAGAAAAGCCAATTTGCTTCTGTACCTTCCTGTGCAGTATTTGTGTTAGTTGTGTATTATAAAAAAGGAGCTGTATAATGTCAGAAAAAACTCCGGTCATCAAGATGCGCGATATTTCCAAGGCCTTCGGCTCAAAGATTGCCAACGACAAGGTCTGGCTGGATATCTACCGCGGCGAGATCCTCGCCCTGCTCGGCGAGAACGGCAGCGGCAAGACTACCCTTATGAATATGCTCTCCGGCATTTACTTCCCGGACGAGGGCGAGATCTACATCGACGACAAGCCCGTGACCATCGGCTCCCCGAAGGACGCGTTCGGCTTCGGCATCGGCATGATACACCAGCACTTCAAGCTCGTTGACGTCCTCTCCGCGACCGAGAACATCGTTCTCGGACTTCCGGGCAAGCTCGATCTTAAGGGCGCGCGCGAGGCGATAAAGAAGATCTGCGATACCTACGGCTTTGACGTAAATCCCGACAAGAAGATCTACGAGATGAGCGTTTCCGAAAAGCAGACCGTTGAGATCGTCAAGGCGCTCTACCGTGGCGCCGAGATACTCATTCTCGACGAGCCGACGGCCGTCCTTACCCCGCAGGAGACGGACAAGCTCTTCAACGTCCTGCGCGCGATGCGCGACGACGGCAAGGCTATCGTGATTATCACCCATAAGATGCACGAGGTCGAGGCTCTATCAGACCGCGTAGCAGTCCTGCGCCACGGCCACTTCGTCGGCGATATGCTCACGAAGGACACGAACGCCCAGGAAATGACCAACATGATGGTCGGCAGACCGGTCGTTCTCAACATCGACCGCCCGGAGCCGAAGGATCCGAAGCCTCGTATCGAGGTCAAGAACCTCACCGTCCGAGATATGGACGGCATTATCAAGCTCGACAACGTTTCGTTTACCGCCAACACCGGCGAGATCCTCGGCATCGCGGGCATCTCCGGCTGCGGTCAGAAGGAGCTGCTTGAGGCGATAGCCGGACTCCAGCCCGTGGAGAGCGGCACCGTGACCTATATTGAGGACGACGGCAAGCGCGAGGAGCTTCTCGGCAAGGATCCGCTTGAGATACAGAATATGGGCGTTGCGCTCTCGTTCGTGCCCGAGGACCGCCTCGGCATGGGACTTGTCGGCAACATGGATCTCTCCGACAATATGATGCTCCGCTCCTTCCGCCGCGGCAAGGGCGTTTTCGCGGACCGCAAGAGCCCGCACAAGCTCGCGGAGAAGGTTGTCCACGACCTCGAGGTCGTGACTCCCTCCGTTTCGACGCCCGTCAGACTTCTCTCGGGTGGAAACGTGCAGAAGGTGCTCGTCGGACGCGAGATCGCCGAGGCGCCGACCGTCCTCCTGACAGCCTACGCTGTCCGTGGACTCGACATCAACGCAAGCTACATGATTTACGACCTCATCAACAAGCAGAAGGCGGCGGGAGTCGCCGTGATCTACGTCGGCGAGGATCTCGACGTGCTTCTCGAGCTGTCTGACCGCATCCTCGTCCTCTGCGGCGGCAAGGTCAGCGGCATAGTACCCGGACGCGGCGCGAAAAAGCGCGACGTCGGTATGATGATGACGAGACTGGGGGGATCGAAGGATGAAAAATAAGCTTTTCCACGTATCCAGGCGCCCCGCTATGCCGTGGTGGAAGGCGCTGCTCATCAGAGTCGCCGCAATCGCGCTCGCACTTCTCGTCTGCGCCGTCGTGACGATGCTCTTTACCGGCGAGAACCCCCTCAACGTATTCTCCGCGATGATCTCCGGCTCCTTCGGAACGAGCCGCAAGATCTGGGCGCTGCTTCAGGGCATAGCGATCCTCCTCTGCGTGTCGCTCGCGGTAACTCCGGCGTTCAGAATGCGCTTCTGGAATGTCGGCGGCGAGGGCCAGATACTTATGGGCGGACTTGCCTGCGCCGCCTGCATGATCTACTTCGGCGAGGTGGTCCCGAACTGGGTGCTTATCCTCATGATGACCGTTTCCGCTGTCGTCGCGGGCGCGATCTGGGGCGGCATTCCGGCAATCTTCAAGGCAAAGTGGAACACGAACGAAACGCTCTTCACCCTCATGATGAACTATATCGCAACCCAGCTCGTGGCGTTCTTCTGCAACATCTGGGATAAGAAGGGAAGCGGCATCGTCGGCATTATCAATCCCTCCACTGAGGCGGGCTGGTTCCCGGTGCTCGGCGGTCAGAGATACCTCCTGAACGTCATCATCGTCGCGCTGCTCGTAGTTTTCGTCTACATCTACCTCAACTATTCCAAGCACGGCTATGAGCTGACCGTCGTCGGCGAGAGCGAAAAGACCGCGCGCTACGTCGGCATCAAGGTCGAAAAGGTCATCGTCCGCACGATGCTCCTCTCCGGCGCTCTCTGCGGAGTCGCGGGACTTCTGCTCGTCGGCGGCACCGACCACTCCATCTCCACGACGATCGCCGGCGGACGCGGCTTCACAGCCGTCATGGTATCGTGGCTTGCGAAGTTCAATCCCGTGGTCATGATTCTCACCTCGTTCATCATCGTATTCCTCGAGCGCGGATCGAGCGATATTACCTCGCGCTTCGGACTCAACAAGTCGTTTTCCGATATTCTCACCGGCATAATCCTCTTTTTCATCATCGGAAGCGAGTTCTTTATCAACTACCGCATCGACTTTGTTCACAACTCTGAAAAGGAGGCGAAGTAATCATGATGTCACAGATCGCCTTCTACTTCTCGAGAGCCATTCAGCAGGGCATACCGCTCCTGTTCGGCTCCACCGGTGAAACGCTGACCGAAAAGAGCGGCAACCTCAACCTCGGTATCCCGGGCGTCATGTACGTCGGAGCCATTTCCGGCGTTATCGGCGCGTTCTTCTACGAGCAGTCCGGCGGGACGCTCAATCCCGCGCTCGGCATACTCATTCCGCTTCTTTGCTCGCTTCTCGGCTCGCTTATTATGGGACTTATCTACTCGTTCCTCACCGTAACGCTCCGCGCAAATCAGAACGTCACCGGTCTTGCCCTCACCACCTTCGGCGTCGGCATCGGCAACTTCTTCGGCGGCTCGCTCATCAAGATCAGCGGCGCGGACGTTCCCTCGCTCGCGCTCAGCCAGACGAGCGCTTTCTTCCGCACGAAGCTCCCGTTTGCCGATTCGCTCGGCTGGTTCGGCGAGATGTTCCTCTCCTACAGCTTCCTCGCCTACGCCGCCATCATCATCGCCTTCATCGCGGCGTTCGTGCTCAATAAGACCCGCCTCGGACTGCACCTGCGCGCCGTCGGTGAAAACCCCAAGACAGCGGATGCCGCCGGTATTAACGTCAGCAGATATAAGTACGTCGCAACCTGCGTCGGATCCATGATCGCCGGCCTCGGCGGACTCTACTACGTTATGGACTACGCCTCCGGAGTGTGGTCGAACGACGGCTTCGGTGACCGCGGCTGGCTCGCCATCGCGCTCGTCATCTTCACGATCTGGAAGCCGGACATCGGAGTTCTCGCCTCCATCCTCTACGGCGGCGTGTACATCCTCGCAATAAACCTCCTGCCCACCGGCGGCATCGCCGCTGTGCGCGAGCTTTACAAGGCGCTTCCGTATCTCATGACGATCATCGTTCTCGTTATCACCTCCATGAGAAACAAGAAGGAAAATCAGCCGCCCGAGAGCCTCGGACTTGCCTATTTCCGCGAGGACAGATAAAAATATTTTTGGGCGTTTTGCAAAAAAGTCAATTGTGTCATTGCGAGGCTCCGAAAGGAGCCGTGGGGTCCGTTCCCCTGAACAGAGGATATTACGGATTCCCACGCCGGTGTGCGCACCGGCTCGGAATGACACTTTTTTGCTGTTTGCAAAGCGCCTGCTTTTCTAGTATTGCAAAATCTGCATTTCAGGTTTATAATAATATCGAAATTATGTGCATAGGAGATGTACAGATATGGATTATGACGTAATCATCGTCGGCGCGGGACCCGGCGGTATTTTTTCTGCCTACGAGCTCGTTACGAAAAAGCCCGGCGTCAGGGTTGCTGTTTTCGAGACCGGCAACCCGCTTGACAAGCGCAAGTGCCCCATCGACGGCAAGAAGATCACGCGCTGCATAAACTGCCCGACCTGCGCGATCATGAACGGCTTCGGAGGCGCCGGCGCGTTTTCCGACGGAAAATACAACATCACGAACGACTTCGGCGGCACGCTCTACGAGTATATCGGCAGGGAAAAGGCGATAGAGCTGATGAAGTACGTTGACGATATAAATATGCGCTACGGCGGCGAGGGCACGAAGCTCTATTCCACCGCGGGCAGCGAGTTCAAAAAGCTCTGTATGCAGAACGGGCTTCAGCTGCTCGAGGCGTCGGTCCGCCACCTCGGCACCGATATAAACTACGTCGTTCTCGAAAATATCTACAATGAGCTGAAGGGGAGCGTAGATTTCTTCTTCCGCACGCCAGTCGAGCATATCGAGCGCGTTGAGGGCGGGCTGAAGATCGACTACAAGGGCGGCTCCGCGACCGCTGAGAAGTGCATAGTATCCGTCGGCAGAAGCGGCTCGAAGTGGATGGAATCGGTCTGCTCCGAGCTCGGCATCAACACGCACTCAAACCGCGTCGATCTCGGCGTGAGAGTCGAGATACCGGCGGCGATATTCAGCCACATCACCGAGAAACTCTATGAGTCGAAGATAGTCTACCGCACGAAGAAGTTTGAGGACTCCGTCCGCACGTTCTGCATGAACCCGAACGGCATCGTTGTAAACGAGAACACAAACGGCATCGTGACCGTAAACGGACACAGCTTCGAGGATCCGACGAAGAAAACGGACAACACAAACTTCGCCCTGCTCGTTTCAAAGCACTTTTCCGAGCCGTTCAAGGACTCGAACGGCTACGGCGAGAGTATCGCGCGGCTCAGTAATATGCTGGGCGGCGGCGTTATCGTCCAGCGCTTCGGCGACCTTGAGCGCGGGCGCAGAAGCACGGTCAAGCGCATCGAGGAGAACACGCTGAGGCCCACTCTCTCCGCCACGCCGGGCGACCTCAGCCTCGTGCTTCCGAAGCGCATTCTCGACGGAATAATCGAGATGATCTACGCCCTTGACAAGATCGCGCCGGGCACCGCGAACGACGATACACTGCTCTACGGCGTGGAGGTCAAGTTCTACAATATGGAGGTCGAGCTGAATGAGAAGCTCGAGACCGTAGTGCCGGGGCTGTACATAATCGGCGACGGCAGCGGAGTGACGCACTCGCTCTCCCACGCCTCCGCCAGCGGCGTTTTCGTCGCGGACGAGATTTTGGGCATCGAATAATAATCGCTTTAGATACAATAATTCCCTGAACGACTTGTTCAGGGAATTATTTTTACTTTTCGAGGTAGCTCAGAACGAGCTCAGCGAGCAGCTCATCGCGGTCGATGCGGCAGATGAGCGCGCGCGCGTTGTTATAGTTTGTGATGTAGGTCGGATCCTCGGAGAGAATGTAGCCCACGATCTGATTTACGGGATTATAGCCCTTGAGCTTCAGAGAATCGTAAACAGAAGCCAGGATCTCTCGGGTGCCTATCTTCTTATCTATAATGTCGAATTTGCGGGTGAACTGATTGTCCATATTCCCAGCTCCTTTCCTTAGTATTATAATTATTGTAGCACATTTTTTCGTGCTGTAAAGTGACAAAAGATTACAAAGTGGTATTTTTATCGCGCTTTTTGCACTCAACGAGCCTGCCGCCCTGCCAGACCGCTACGCGGATCCGCTTCTTCGGCTCTGGCGCGGAAGCGGCGGGCTTTTCGGGCGGCTTCTCAGCCGGCTTTTCGCCCGGATAAAAGACCTCAAATTTCGGCATAAGAAAGACCCCTCTGCAAGTCTATGCAGAGGGGCGCGCTTTTATTCAACGGTGTAGCTGCCCTTTATGAAGAGCACGGTGTTGTCGCTCGTTGCCTTTACGCCGTTATCGACTATCGAGACGAAGTAGAGGTGGTTCTTCGCTATCGCTTCGCCGGCATTCGTAACCGGCGTTCCGTCGGTCTCGTCGATGAGGCGCGGCGCGTCGGGACCGAAGGACTGCGCTCCGCCGAGGCGAAGGATAAGCTCCGTGCCGTAACGGCAGGTGACGGTCTGATTCTTCTGAAGAGTGACCTTTTCCCAGACGACCGCGTCCCCGACAGTCTCGGCGCCCTCGCTCTGAGCGGCGATCTTCGCGTCAACGTCGCGCAGGAGCGCCTCGACCTTGTCGTTTGCGATGCGATCGACCTCTTCCATGATGGCGGGAGTCAGCACCGAATCGACGTAGCTCTTCGTGACGAGCGGATCGGAGCGGCTTCCGTAGACGGAGTCCGCGACCGCCATGCCGGTAATGCCGGCGGTCAGGGCGATGACCGCGATAAGCGCGGCGCCGATGAGTATTTTCGTGGATTTTTTCATTGGTATTCTCCTCTATGTACGGCGGGTCGCACCCGCCGGTCAGCTCAGACCCAGGGAAACCGCGATGGCATTGTCAATTTTTGTCATCACGTCCTCGTCAACTCTGCCCATCTTCTCCTTGAGGCGGCGCTTGTCGATGGTGCGCACCTGCTCGAGAAGCACGATGGAGTCGCGCGTGAGCCCGAATGAATTGCCGCTCAGCTCTATGTGGGTCGGCAGCCGCGCCTTATCGGTTTTCGAGGTGATCGCGGCGGCTATGACCGTCGGGCTGTGCTTGTTGCCGGTGTCGTTCTGAACGATTAGCACCGGCCGGACGCCGCCCTGCTCGCTTCCTACTACGGGGCTGAGGTCGGCGTAATAGATATCTCCGCGTTTAACGCCTGTAAGCACTTTAATTCACTCTCCGGCAAGATCGTATTTGTCAGTTTATATGTAACCGACTGATGTAATTCTGCCTCACTCGGGCGGAAATTATACATCCGCGATCTCGCTCAGTCCATTATATGCTCACATTGGCTTTCGTTTACTTATATACGCGCGGCACGCGCTTCGATACGGAGCACATCAGCTCGTAGGTTATCGTTCCCGCGGCGTCCGCGATCGGCTGGAGGGGGTTGCGCGAGCCGAAGATCTCAACGAGGGAGTCGAGGTTGACCTCGGGCAGATCCGTGAGATCGACCATGCACATATCCATGCAGATCCTGCCGACCTGAGGCGCGGCGCCCGACGGGGTCATGACGGAGAATTTTCCGCTCAGAGCGCGCAGCAGCCCGTCCGCGTAGCCGATGGGCAGAACGCCCATGCGCGTGTGGCGGGAGGTTTTGTATATGCCGCCGTAGGAAACGGCTACGCCCTCGTCGTAGTGCTTTATGGTGCTGACCGTCGTCATGAGATCCATGCAGGGTCTGAGGTCGAGCCTGCCCTCGCCGCCGTAGCCGTAAAGCAGGATGCCGGGGCGGACCATATCGAGCGCGAATTCGGGGTAGTTCACGACGGCGCCGGAGTTGGCGCAGTGGCGGATGCGGAATCTGAAGCCGCCGGCGCTCTCGGCCGCCTCGATAACGCGGGTGAAAAGCTCGAACTGCGCGCGCGTATAGCGCTCGTTTTCTTCGCCCGGCTCGTCAGAAACAGCAAAGTGCGTGAAAACGCCCTCTGCGTCGAGATTCGGCATTTTTACGGCGCTCACTACGTTTTTTACGCCGTCCGCAAAGTGGTGGCGGTCGCAGAGAAAACCGAGACGGCTCATGCCTGTGTCGAGCGCGATATGCACTCTCAGCGTGCCGCCGCATTTTACCGCTTCATCGGAAAATTCTATCGCCTTCGCCTCGCAGGTAACTGTCTGCGTGATGTCGTTTTCAATGAGTATCGGCACGTAGCGCGGGGGAGTGTGACCGAGTATCAGTATCGGCATTTTAATTCCCGCGTCCCTCAGCTCCAGCGCCTCGTCAAGACAGCTCACCGCGAGATAGTCCGCGCCGAGCCTTTCGAGCAGCTTCGACACCTCGACCGCGCCGTGACCGTAGGCGTCCGCCTTGACTACGCCGAGAAACTTCGTTCCCCCGGGTATGTGCGCGCGGAGAACGCGGTAGTTGTGCTCAATATTTCCGAGGCTTATCTCCGCCCAGGTTCTCTTTTGCAGGTCCATTTCGGTAGCTCCTAATAAATAAATTCCGCGCTGAGCGCTCTTGCGCCCTCCTCGGTGAGAAGCGCGGCGACGGGGGAGAGGGTGGAGGCGTCAAACTCCGCGCGGAGCGAAACTGTATCGGATACGTAATAGTCCACTGTAAGCTTTTCGCCGTCGAGCCACGCTGAGGCGACCGTGCCGCTCCTGAAGCAGTCGAGCATAAAGGGCAGAGACGCGACGGGACTAAGTCCGGAGCCGGTGACAGCGCCGGAAAAGACCTCCGCGCCGGAGTAGACGAGGCTTACGCCGCCGCCGGATAAGCGCGCCTTTATGCCGCTGACCTCGTCCGGCGCGAGGATCGTGATCTCGTCGCCCTCGAGAGAGAGCGTGAACTCTGAGAGTCTGTCGCCGTAGTCCGCGATCACGCGCGCGGTGAGCGCCGGCTCCGACGCTTCATTATAGTAGTTTTTCACTTCATTTGCAAGCGCATAGGCGTCTTTTCCGCCCTTACAGCCGGATAAAAGGATAAAAAGTGCGAAAATCGGGAGTAATACGCGCGCTTTTTTCAAAAAATCACCTTAAAACTTCACCGAGACACGCGATCGTGTCTGACGGGGTCATCGCGTACTGCCCGTATTTCTCCGCGGCTATGTCGCCGGCAAGACCGTGGTAGTAGACCGCGGCCTTGATCCCCTCGGAAAAGCCGAGCTGAGGAACGAGCGCGGCAGCCATTCCGGCGAGCACGTCGCCCGAGCCGCCCTTCGCCATGCCGGGGTTGCCGGTCGGGTTTATGAAGGCGCTGCCGTCCGGAAAGGCGACGACGGTGCCGCTGCCCTTCAGAACGAGCGTAACGCCGTGCTCTTCGGCAAAGGAGCGCGCGGCATATTCGCGGCCCTTGGAGAGATCGCCGCCGAGACGGAGAAATTCGCCCTCGTGGGGCGTGAGCGCGATGGGGCATTTTGCCCCGCTGAGTAATTCTATGCGCTTCGATACGGCGGTTATGCCGTCGGCGTCGATGATAAGCGGCACGCGGCACGCTTCGATAACGGAATATACTATATTATATAATGTATCTCCAAGCCCGAGACCGGGACCGATGAGGCATGAGTCGCAGCGCCCGAGCCGCGCGAGTATCTCGCTGAGCGCACCGGCGGAGAGCCTTCCGCTTTCACCGGGAAGCGGAAATACCATCGCCTCGTCGTTTTTAACCGCCTCGATCCCGTAAATTTCCTGCGGCACCCCGAGAAAAACGAGCCCTGCGCCGCTCCTGACCGCGGCTCGGGAGGCAAAGCTCGGCGCGCCGGTGTAGCCGACGGAGCCGGCTATTATGAGCACCCTTCCGAAGTCGCCCTTGTGCGCCTCGCGCCGGCGAGAGGGAAGAGCGGGTTTATCGATCACAGTCAGCACAGTCTCGCCTCCTTTGTGGATATGAGTATAGCACAAAGAGCGCGGAAACGCAAGGTTGGGCATCGAACGCGAACTTTCTCTAATCTTTTTCTTGCTTTCTGCCTCAAAATACCATATAATAAAAGTTACTGTGAAAATAAGTCACGGAGATGATACCAATGAAGGAAATGCTTAAAAAAATCAAGGAAGAGGCGATGAACGCCCTCTCCGGCGCGACAGGTCAGACCGAGCTGGAGGAGCTGAGAGTAAAGTATCTCGGCAAAAAGGGCGAGCTTACCGCCATTCTCAAGCAGATGGGCAAGCTCAGCGCCGATGAGCGCCCGCAGATGGGACAGCTTGCAAACGAAGTCCGCGCCTCGATCGAGGAGAGCCTCGCAGAGGCGAAGGAGCACCTTGACGCGATGGCGCTCGAGGCAAAGCTCGAGGCTGAGACCGTTGACGTCACCATTCCCGGAGAGACGGTCGAGCTCGGTCACCGTCATCCGATGAACATCGCCCTCGACGAGATGAAGGAGATCTTTGTCGGCATGGGCTTTGAGGTGCTTGAGGGCCCCGAAATAGAGGAGAGCGTCTACAACTTCGACCGCCTCAACACCGACGAGGGTCACCCGAGCCGCGACTGGGGCGACACCTTCTACTTTACCGAGGATTCCTCGCTCCTCCTGCGTACTCAGACGAGCGCCATGCAGGTACACGCGATGGAGACGAGAGAGCTGCCGATCCGCATCGTAGCGCCCGGCAGAGTTTACCGCAAGGACGAGGTGGACGCGACCCACTCCCCGATGTTCCACCAGATCGAGGGTCTCGTTATCGACGAGGGCATTACGATGGCCGACCTCAAGGGCACGCTGCACACCGTTGCCGAAAAGATCTTCGGCAAGGGAACCGTCACCCGCTTCCGCCCGCACCACTTCCCGTTCACCGAGCCGAGCTGCGAGGTGGACGTTCAGTGCCACGAGTGCGGCGGCAAGGGCTGCCGCGTCTGCAAGGGCGAGGGCTGGATCGAGCTTCTCGGCGCCGGCATGGTACACCCGAAGGTGCTCAGGATGAGCGGCATCGACCCGGATAAATACTCCGGCTGGGCATTCGGCTTCGGACTCGAGCGCCTTGCGATGCGCCGCTTCAATATCTCCGATCTGCGTCTTATCTTCGAGAACGACGTCAGATTCCTCGAGCAGTTTTAAGGAAGGAGGGCTCAGAAATGCAACTTTCACGCAAATGGCTTAATGAATTTACCGACGTTTCTTCCGTCGGCGACCGCGAGTTCTGCGAAAGAATGACGCTCTCCGGCTCCAAGGTGGAAACTTATTCCTCCGCTTACGACACTGTTAAAAACGTAGTAGTCGGCAGAGTTGACGCGCTCCGCCGCCACCCCGACTCCGACCACCTCTGGATCTGCCAGGTGAACGTGGGCGATAAGCTTCTCCAGATCGTCACCGGCGCGCAGAATCTCAAGGAGGGCGATATCGTACCCGTCGCGCTCGACGGCAGCGTGCTGCCCGGCGGCAAGGAGATACACTCCGGCGCTCTGCGCGGCGTTGAGTCAGACGGTATGCTCTGCTCGCTCGGCGAGCTTGGACTTGATACCCACGATTTTCCCGACGCCGTTGAGGACGGCATCTGGGTCATCACCGAGAAGGTCAAGCTCGGCAGCGACATTCGCCCGCTTATGAACGCGGACGACACCGTCGTTGAGTTCGAGATCACCCCGAACCGCCCCGACTGCCTCTCGATGATCGGTCTTGCGCGCGAGGCTCACGCGACCTTCGGCACGGAGCTGAAGCTCCACACCCCGGTCGTGAAGGGCAGCGGCGGAAACGCCGCGGAGCTCGTCAGCGTAACGATCGAAAACCCCGAGCTCTGCCCGAGATATACCGCGAGAGTCGTCAAAAACGTAAAGATCGGCCCCTCGCCGCTCTGGATGCGTCAGCGCCTTCGCGCCTGCGGCGTTCGCCCGATCTCCAATATCGTTGACATCACCAATTACGTCATGCTTGAGTACGGTCAGCCGATGCACGCCTTCGACTTTTCGTGCGTTGAGGGCGGCCACATCGTAGTCCGCACCGCGCGCGAGGGCGAGGAGATCACGACTCTCGACGATAAGCCCCACGCGCTCAAGTCCTCGATGCTCTGCATCTGCGACGAGCAGAAGCCCGTCTGCGTCGCCGGCGTCATGGGCGGCGCGAACTCCGAGATCATCGGCGACACCGCGACGGTGCTTTTCGAGGCGGCAAACTTCAACGGCCCCTCGGTCCGCCGCACCGCGATCGCCCTCGGCACGCGCACCGATTCCTCCGGAAGATTTGAAAAGGGTCTCGACGTCATGAACACCCTCGCGGCTGTGAACCGCGCCTGCGAGCTCGTTGAGCTTCTCGGCTGCGGCGAGGTCGTGGACGGCGTCGTTGACGTATTCCCGAATAAGCCCGAGCCGACCGTTCTCGCGCTTCAGCCCGATAAGATAAACGCTCTTCTCGGCACCGACATATCCGAGGCGGAGATGATCCGCATACTCCGCACGCTCGACTTCGAGGTAGGCACGGAGATCAAGATCCCCGCGGGACTTCTCGGCGTTCTCGGCGCGACCGCCACGACGCTTGTCAAGGTACCGTCCTTCCGCGGCGACGTCGAGCACTACTCCGATCTCGCTGAGGAGGTCGCCCGCTTCTACGGCTACAACAACCTGCCGGCAACGCTCCAGCGCGGCGCCGGCACCACCGGCGGCTACTCCGAGACTCAGCTTGCCGAAAAGACCATCGGCGAGGCGGCGAGAGCCTGCGGCTACTCAGAGATCATCACATACTCATTCGTTTCGCCGTCGAGTCTCGACAAAATACGCGAGCCGGCGGACTCAATCCTGCGCGATACCTATAAAATACTCAATCCTCTCGGCGAGGATACGAGCGTTATGCGCACCACCGCGCTGCCGAGCATGCTCGGCACCCTCGCGCGAAACGATGCCAAGGGCAACGCGGACGTAAAGCTCTATGAGATAGCGAAGATCTACCTCAAGCCCACGGAAAAGCGCGCCGACCGCTACGCCGACGAGCCGAAGGTGCTGACCCTCGGAGCCTACGGCGAGGGAATGGACTTCTTTAAGTTCAAGGGCGCAGTCGAGGCGATACTCTCCGCGCTCCGCATTGAGAACGTCGAGTACACCGCAAAGACCGACGCGCCCGCGTTCCACCCCGGCCGCTGCGCCGAGGTAAGCGCAAACGGCGTGCTTCTCGGCATGTTCGGTCAGATACATCCGCTCACCGCGAAGAACTTCGGCGCCGACGTCGATTTCTACGCCGCCGAGCTGAGAGTCGATAAGCTCCTCGCCGTGCGCGGCAAGGGCGCGACCTATAAGCCGCTGCCCCGTTTCCCGGCGGTTACCCGCGATATCGCGGTCATCGCCGACAAGGAAGTGACGGTCGGCAAGATCGAAAAGACGATCAGAACCGCCGGCGGCGAGCTGCTGCGCGACGTAAAGCTCTTCGACGTCTACGAGGGCGCGGGTATTCCGTTTGGCAAGCGCAGCACCGCCTATTCGCTCGTTCTCCGCTCCGATGATTCGACTCTCAAGGTCGAGGACGCGGACGCGGTAATGGACAGGGTAGTCGCCGCGCTCCGCGAGATCGGCGCCGAGCGCAGATGAGCAATCGTAGATTTTGCGGGAAGAGGAGCCGCAGCGAAAGATATGAAGCTTGCGGTGACGAAAAACGACTGGAAAAAAATATTTTCGATTTTTGTAACTATTTTGTAACTTTCCTATTGACAAGCTAAATTAGCTGTGCTAAAATGACCGCATTGAAGGGAATGCTATCGCTATTTTCTTCGATATAACAGATGGTGCGGATTCTTAGAGCCTGAAAAAGGTAAAAAAGTTTTCAAACTTTTGAGGAACTTTTCCGAAGCCTTAAGAGTCTTCATTATGTAAGTGTACGGCGGAGCTTCCAGGGCCGCCCGACCTCAAAGGTCTCCGCCGTACTCCTCCTTTTTAGGGAGGCAAAACCATCTTAACGGTGCAAACGGGAAACCCGTTTACATACAAATCGCCGGGTTCATGTAACCGGCAAAACTTCATTAGTAATTTATTTTTATAAGGAGGAAACACTACATGAAGACCCTGAAAAAGACACTTGCACTTGTTCTGGCTCTTGTCATGGTAGTCGGCACCCTCGCTATCAGCGCTTCCGCTGCAAGCGATAACCTCGCCGGTTATGATGACAAGGCTGCTGCAAAGGCAAGCGATTATGCTGACGCTGCCAACGTATCCGTTGGTCTCGGCATAATCAAAGGTTACTCCGACAAAGAGCTCGGAATCAACCTGAACCTCACCCGCGAGCAGGCTGCTAAGGTTGCTGCCTACCTCAAGCTTGGCGAGAGCCTTGCTGAGAAGCTTCCTGCTTCCGCCACTGCTTTCACCGACGTTGCTGCTTCTGACTGGGCGAGCAAGTATATTGCTTACATCGCTTCCGAAGGCATCATCAACGGCAACGGTGACGGCACCTTCGCTCCCCAGGGCGAGCTTACCGGCTATGCTTTCGCCAAGATCCTTCTCAACAGCCTTGGCAAGGGCATCAGCACCACCGATAAGGGCGAAAAAGTCAATGCTTACACCGGCAACTATTGGATGACCAAGGTTGCTCAGGATGCAGCTACTGTCGGCATCTTCGCAGGCGTTGCTGCTGACGTTGACCTCACCAGCGCTATCTCCCGCGGCGTTGCAATGCAGATGCTCTACAACGCTCTCAAGGCTGATAACGCCGCTGCTGCCAAAGATCAGAAGTTCAATGATTCTTATCACTGGACCGCTACTAACGGCACCGACAACGGCCAGCCCATCGTAACCCTTACCAAGGGCACCACCACCATTGCAGTTATTGCTGCCGATCCCACCGCTACCGCTACCGTTACCGCTGCTACTGCCGGTGCTTTCAGCGCCGATCAGCTCAACAAGGTATTCGGCGTTGCTGCTGACGCTACCTCCAAGTACACCACTGACGGCGCTACCGTCTATCTCAACGGCGAGGTCGCTACCACCGCATTCGTAGCCGGCGACGAGGTTGCTATCTACGCCAACAACATGGCTGTCAACAACGTTCAGATCACCCGTTACGCTCTTGCCAAGGTCACCGGCGAGGCTAAAGTCACCACCGCTCCCGCCGCTCCCAACAAGGACGCCAAGGTTAAGTACACCCTTACCTTCGTTGACAACTCCACCATGGATGTCTATGACATCAACGTAAACGGCACTCTTGCCAAGGACGATTACGTTATCGTAGCATGCCAGGGCGATGCTCTTGCTAACAATAAGATCCTTGCTGTTAAGACTGCTGAGCAGGTTTCCGGCAAGGTCACCGCTTCCAAGGGCGCCACTTATTACATCGGCTCCAAGGGCTATGCTTCCACCGTTGCTCTTACCGTCGGCTCCTCCGAGGGCACTTGGGCACTCGATGCTCAGGGCAGAATCGCCATGGTCGTAACCGCTAAGGAAGCTGCCAAGGTTGACGATTACATCTTCATCTACAGCGTTCTCGTCGCCGGCACCAACGGCAACGTTTCCGATACCGGCGTTGTTGGCACTGGCTCCAAGACCTACACCGTTTACGGCGTTGACAACAACGGCAAGCTTATGAAGGCTGCTGTTAAGGAAGCCACCGCTAAGGCCATCACCGGAGAAGACAGCTTCAGCGTTGGTCAGTCCATTGACACCGCTAAATTGACCGGCTACAAGATGGTTGATGGCTATCTTACCATTGCTGCCGGCAACCTTACTGCCAACAACCTTTCAAACTATTCTACCACTGGTAATGCTAAGATCGGCACTTCCTATGCTAACGCCAACACCACCTTCTACTTCCTCAGCGTTGATAAGGGTGAGTACAAGGTTGAGACCATCAAGGGCTACAAGACCGTTAAGGTTGAGAATCCTTCCGAGGTCGGTTACCTTGTTGACAGCAAGAACACTGCTACCGTAGTATTCGTTAAGGGTGCTGCCGCTACTGTTGGCGGTCAGGAGACTCCCGCAACCCTCGTATTCGTCAAGTCTGACGATCTTGCCGGTCTGTACGATGGCACCAAGTACACCTACACTCTCACTGCTCTCGATGGCTCCAAGGTCACCTTCACTACTAACACTGACGTTCTTAAGGATGTCAATGGTGATGTTGCTGCTAACAGCCTTGTTGCTGTTAAGACCACTGACGGTGCTCTTACCTCCGTCGAGGTTCTCACTCCGTTCGAATCCACCGCTCTTAGTGTTGTAGACTATGTTTCCGGCGCAGAGCTTATCTCCGGCGATAACGAGTACAATGTTGCAAATGCCAAGGTCTATGAGATCACGGTCAAGGATGGCAACTATAGCGTAGCTTCTGGCGAGCTTAAGAAGGATCAGAAAGTTTACCTCGTTGGCGTAAGCGCTAATGACAAAACTCCTGAGACTGTTATCATCGTTCCCGCGCAGCTTGTTGCTGTAGCTAGCTAATTAAAGATTCTTCTAATCAAAAAGACAACCCCACGGGATTTCCCGTGGGGTTGTTTTCGTCAATTAAAATATCCCGCAGGAAATGACCTGCGGGATAACAGTTATTTACAAAACTTAATTATCGTTTCTGCGAAGATCGCGGCTGCGAGCTTAAGATCGGAAACGGGTGTGTTTTCGTCCGGCTCGTGCATCTTCGGAGTTCTGCCCGGGAAGGTCGCACCAAAAGCGACGCCGCCCTCAATGTCGTGGACGTAAGTGCCGCCGCCGATTGCGATAGATTCGCCGTTTTCGCCGGTGTAGCTGTTGTATATATCAAGCAGTCCGCGCACGAAGTCGCTGTCGGAGGGCACCTCATGGGGGGCGGCCTTGCCTTTAAGCTCAACAGTCGCGTCGCCGCCGATGAACTCAGTGAGCTTCTTGTCGATTTCCTCTGCGCTGCTGCACACGGGAACGCGGCAGTCGAGCGTGGCTTTCAGCCCGTCCCAGACGGAATATTGAAGTGTTCCGAGATTGACTGTCAGCGCGCCGCTTGCGTCGGCGCAGTCCGCGCCGAATGCCTTGCCGCTGTAATCACCGTAGGGCAGCGCCCTTGCGAGAGCTGTCAGCGCGCGGTTGCCGACTGTATCGTCAAGCTTCAGAGCGTCAATAAGCTTCAGAAGCGCCTGAAGAGCGTTTTTTCCGTCCTGCGGGAGCGAAGCGTGCGCCGCTACGCCGTGCGCCGAGATATGCACGTTGCCGTACTCGCAGACGCGCGCATCAAAGCTCACGCCGGGGGTGCTCAGGGCGGCTATGGCGGCGTTGACCTCGTCGAGCGTAACGCCGACTATCCCGCAGCTTGCCTCACCCGCGACAGCGTTTGCGACGTGACCGCCCTGCATTCTGCGGACGTGACGGCTCTTTTCCTCTGAGGCTGGGCAGCTTATGAGGAACGCAGCGCGTCCTTTCTCGACGTTTACGACCGGAAAATCTCCGTCGGGCGTGAATACTTTGGGCGGCATCTTGTAGTGCGCGAGGTACCAGTCAATGTCGTCGGATCCGGTCTCCTCACAGCTTCCGAGCAGAAGCTGAACCTTTTTCGTAAGCTTGACGCCGCTCTCGCGCACCGCCTTCATTGCATAGAGAGCTGCAATTGCGGGGCCTTTGTCGTCGGCAACGCCGCGGCCGTAGAGCATATCGCCCTCGCGCACCGGCGAGTAAGGCTCGCACTTCGTCCAGCCGGTTCCTGCGGGTACTACGTCGAGGTGTGCCAGCATACCGAGCGCCGCTTCGCCCTCGCCAAGCTCCGCTACGAGAACGCGGTCGCCGCGTATCTCAGCCGAAAATCCGCTTTTCTCAGCGATCTCCTTCGCCGTTTCGAGAGCCTTGCGCGGGCCGGCGCCGTATGGCGCTCCGTCGAGCGGCTCCGTGCGCTCTGAGTTGACGCGGCAGACTGTGAAGATGTCCTCAACGAGCGAGTTTTCCTGCTCGTCCATGTATTTTTTGAAGTCCATTGACTACCTCCTGAGTTTCGATAAGGTAAGTATATCACGGTTTAGAATGATATTCAAGTGCAGGACAAGAATTGAGAAAATGTGTATTGACAAAAATGAAAGGGTATGTTAAAATTTATAGGCTATTCGGAGAGATACCGAAGTGGTCATAACGGAGCGGTCTTGAAAACCGTCGGCGGGCAACCGTCCGTGGGTTCGAATCCCACTCTCTCCGCCAATCGGAGGGCGGGATCGCCGCCCTCCGGTAACTGAATAATAAACCTGCGGAAGTACCCAAGAGGCCGAAGGGGCTCCCCTGCTAAGGGAGTAGGCGGTCTTAAAGCCGCGCGAGGGTTCAAATCCCTCCTTCCGCGCCAAAATCCTGCACTGAAAAGTGCAGGATTTTGCTATATATGACGCAAATTCGCCATAATTACGCAGAAAAAGTTAGAAAAACAAATTGAGCAAAAGCTCTGACCACTTATTTGACCACTAAATTAACGTTTTTAGGTGTATTATTTGTACTGAAACCACCTGAAAATACAGAAAATAATGGTCTTATCTGCCGGAAACGTTACGAATAAACCGCTCCATTCGCTCCGCACTCTGCTTCCTCATTCGCTGCGAGACGTGGCCGTAAACGTCAAGGGTAAAGCTTGCGGTAGCATGGCCGAGATTTCCCTGAACGGTTTTTATATCGTCGCCGCTTTCGATGGATACGACGGCATAGCTATGCCGGAGATCGTGGAAGCGCTCTTCTGGAATTCCGATATCCGTTACAAGGCGCTTGAAGTACTTGTAAACCGTGAAATGACATAAATTACCGCCGAGCTCGTTTGTAAATACGAGATTCATCGGATTATTCCAAGCGCTGCTCGCTGCAATCATATTTTGATGCTGCTTGAACGATTCCGCTTTTAGAGCCGCCATCACAGAATCAGCCACAGTTATCAGCCTTGAGCGGCCGGACTTCGTGCTGACAAGGGTGTAGGTGCCGCCGACCTTCTGGGTTTTCTGGAGCTGCTTATTGATATAGATGGTGTTATGCTCAAAATCGACACAGTCCCAGGTCAGACCGAGAACCTCCCCCTGACGCATTCCCGTAAAGAGGGTGACCATATACACGTTTTCAAAGCGGGTCCCTTTGATTACCTTGAGGAAGGCGGCGATGTCCTTTTCCTCCATAGGGTGAAATTCTTTGCGCCGTACCTTCGGAAGAGTGCAAAGGTCTGATGGGTTGCTTTTGATCATCTCCATCTTCACTGCCTGCTCTAACGCGTGGTGAAAGATGCCGTGAATGTTTTTTACCGTTTTTGCGGATAGATCGTGCTCGGATTGCAGTGAGTTGTATAGCTGTTGAATCTGTATTGCGTGCAGCTGACCCAGCGCGATGTTGCCGAGTGTCGGCTTGATGTAGTGATCGCAGGCATTTTTGTACGAGGCAACAGTGTATGGCTTCAACACGGGTTCGATATACGTTTTCAGCCAAAGATCAAGCCATGCGCTGATTTTCATTTTGCTCGGCTCAAGATAATTGCCCTCGTCAACCTGTACTGCGATTTCAGAAAGCTTTTGCCTTACCTCTTTTTGCGTTTTCCCATAGTAATATTTTATTTTAGGCTTACCGGTTTTGGGATCAAAGCCGAGGGTGTATCGACCTTCCCAGCGCCCGTCAGGACGCTTTCTTATCATACCGGTGCCTTTTGGAGCTCTACCGGACATTATACCTCTCTTTCTTCAGTATAGAATTCGTACCTGTCAAAGCAAATTCCATGGTCATTATATCACTTTAATACTTTAAATCAAGACAAAATAGTGAGCCGCCTGATTTTGCTTCAGGCGGCTCATTGTCTTTAACTGAACTGGCGCTCAATCCAGGCGGCGAGCTTGTCCTTAGGAACGACCATGCGTCTGCCTAAGTACAGGGTGGGGAAGCCCTCCATGTGCATGAGGTTATATGCTCCCGCACGGGAAATGCCGAGAAAACCTGCAACCTGAGCTGCGTTAAGGGCGTAGGGAAGATCTTCAAATTTAATGTTGTTCATAATATTACTCCTTTAATTATTTTAGATTTTGTTTTTATCCATCCAAGCGTACGATTTTGCACGCAAGACGGGCATAGGTTTGTTTTATCTTGTATTATTGTTTACATAACTCTTTCAATTTTTCAAGAGGTTTCGTTAATTTCGGCATCTTATCGTATTTAAAAAGAATTTCAAAATAATCTGTACATACGTACGAGCGTACGGTCAGATCAGCGATTCGATGCCGAGAAAGCCGCGAACACGGCGGCCGGAGCCGATGTAGATGTTGTTCGTAGCCTCGAGATTGTAAACCTTTTCGTTTTCATGCAGAAACAGGCTGACGCTTCGCTCGCTCAGCGGGTGAAAAGAATTATCCTCGCACCAGAGCTTGTACGCAGCGTACAGATCCTTCGTGCTGATCTCACCATCAGCCTTTAGCCGGATGTAACCCTCAGACGCCATGAATTCCACGAGGTTATTTCCGTCGCTCACAACAGAGTCGATATTTTTACGAGCCTTGCTGCTAATGGTGAAAGCATAGTTATTTGCAATCAGCCGCTTTAACCCCTCGAGGCACCAAAGAAATATTTCGTCTCGCTCAGAAATCAGCTTCTCCGAGAGATTCGGATCGTCAGCGCGGTCTTTATCTCTTGGCTTCGTGGTGAGAATGATCTGCCTGCGAAAGAAGCCGTCGCTGCGGTCGTAGAGCGCTTTAAGTGAACCGTTCCCGAAGCCGAGAAAACGCACGTACAGCTCAGCCTGATAGCTCTGCTGGCACTTGCGCTCCAGATCCATCGGAAGCTCAGCCGTTATGAGCGATTTGATGTAGTTCGTCTGCGGCAAGCCCTCGGTTTTCATATCGTCGTCAATCATAACGAGAGCGTGTTCCAAGTCGGCTCTTGCGAAGCGGTTTGTTTCGACCTTGTTGATGTTGCCGTTCACGGCGTTCTCACCGAGAAGTGAGCGCATTACGACGCCGATACGGCTCTTGCCCTCGCCGCCGCGACCTATTAGCATCAGCATTTTTTGTGCCTTGGTCGTCGGTATGAGGCAGTAGCCCATATACTCCTGCAAAGTCGGTATATCTTCTGCATCTAACAGGTCATCGAGAAAGCTGAGCCAGCGGTTCGGAGCTCTTGCGTTGTGATTGTAGACTACCGGCAGTCTGTTTCGGCAAAATACCTTGCTGAGAGTGAAAGTGCCGTCAAGACTGAGCGTGCCGTTTTCGATGTGTATGCGGTCGGTTTCTATCGGAAGATCGTCAACGTAAGCCTCAGAACGAAGGACTTCGAGAAGATTATCTACCTTTTTGGCAACGCCGGTCTTTATGACCGGCTTTAACATTTCATAGATTTCCTCTTTCAGCTCGCGCTCGTCAGATACGCGCTTGTCTATCGTAAAGAAAGTGCCGCGCATACAGACCATCGGATGGTCGGCGAGAAAGCTCTTGCAGAAGCTTACCTCGTCCACTCCCTTTCCGTCGAACCACGGTGCGGCTGAGTTGTTTCCTTCCAATCGTTTTCCTCCTTTCCCAAGTATTTTTCCTGCTCGTCCAAGAGCCGTTCAAGCTCCTCGCGTGTTTTGGCTGAGCGATTGATGATGTCATCGCAAAGCCCCATTTGCTTTCGAAGCTTGGCAAGCTCCTTTGTAAGGGCGGCAATTTGCTCCTTCATAGATTCAGCTTCGTCAACATTTCCATTTCTGTTTAGTTTTCTGACAAGAATGTGAAGCTCCTTGCGCATATCGTAAAGCTCGCTCATCTTGTCTTTCACGCTCTTCTGAAAAGCGAAAAGATCCTCGTGGGTTTCGATGTTATTCTTGCCCATCAGCCTTGTTTCTGCGTCGATGCGGTCAAGCCTTATTAAATCCTCACGCAAATGCTGAGATACCCGCGTTGCCGCAAGCGGATGCTTCTCGATGATATGCAGCTCGTAGCAGTAGCGGATGTACATACGATAAAGGCTTGAGTGCTTCATATAAAACGGCGGCGGGTTATCTCTGCGATACTCCTGAATAATGCGTTCTTCCTTGTTGAAATACTCATGCTTTGGATAGCCGTTCCTCCATACTCTTCGATCTATGGTGTCGAGATCGTAGCCTCTGCCGAGCTTGTGAAAGCGGAAGAAGCCTTTTGCTCCCGGCGGCTTAAGGCTTGGATATGAGAGCCATTTTCCGTCCTGCGTGTAAAGCTTCAGTTCATAGCCCAGGCTTTCAAGGTTTTCGTAGAAGTTTTCTGTAGTCAAGCTTCCCTTTATTGCGTTATCTATGTCCTTGCGGATCATACCTCTCAAGGTGGGCTTGCGCTCGTATACGCTCTTTCTCCGGCGAGAATACGACCGCACCTGCGTCAAACGTTTTTTAGCTTGACGGATTTGCCCCTCTTGTGATATGGTAGAAGAAACGGTAGCATTTCCTCCGTCACGACGAGTCCGTGTAGGCGTGGCGGCAGTAGCGCCGGAAGAGTCGTGTACCTCTCCGGTTGCATATGCTGCCGTTCTTTGCTTTTCGTTTATCATCCAGCGCTTGACAGATTTCGTTGGAGCGTGATATATTACCTATAGAGAAAGCGTATTCGGTATGCGGAGAGATGTTGGCTGTGCAGAATTATCTGTCATAGCCCTCCGGGAACCTACGCTCTCTCTTTTTTTCACTATATTTTTCTCTAATGCCCATATTTAATTGGCCATAATGCAGTTACCGCCATATTACGCCTCCATAGAATAGGCTTCGACAATGAGCCGGGTTGCGTTTCTCAGCTCGTCAAGGTCCTTGCGTAAAAGCGGAGCGTCAATGAAGCCGGTGGAATTAGCACGTTTCTGCACCTCGTTCACGTTGGCTCCGATCCGCCGCAGCTCACGCAGCATACTCCGCACGTCGGCAGAAGGCGCTTCCTTGACTTCCGCTCCGTTCAATATGCGCCTGCAAAACTCCTCTCGGGATAGCTGTGTACGCTTCGCCTTTGCGGTAAGTGTACGCAGTTCCTCGCTAGTAAAGCGGATGATCATAGCTTTAGTTCTTTTCAAAATATTCCTCCTTTCCTCGGGGTCATAGGGGCGGAAGCCCCTGCCAAGCGGTCAAGTGATAGCACTCGGCGTTGCTTGTCAAGATAGTAAAAAGTACGTCTTATGTGATAATGCTCACCTCCTTCTTCTGAACCATATTCAGATAAAATGTTCCGAGGATCGTACAGATGTACGCTTGTACGGAGGATTTGCAATTCCTTTTATATGTGCTATTTGTCCTCTCACCCCCCCCGCAAACTCGGGACTCATATGGTGCTCGGTTGCGATCCGATAACATAGGACTTTCACCTCCGCCGGGAACACCGCCGGCCGCCATCGCTTCGATGACGGAAGTATCATTATTCCCCCACACCTGTCATTGCCGCCACCGGTTGCTGTCCGGCTTTCGATGTCTAAGCTTGATCGCTCGCTTCCTTTCAGAAGGTCCTGGCGCGCCTACATCCACAGCTCGAGGTGCGGGTTTTTCCCATATGAGTGATATTCAATTTTCAAGGTGCGTAGATCCCCTCAAGTGGTAGATCACGGGAAAGCCAAAAATATAAGGCTTCGGAGAAAAAACATTTCTATGGCATCAAAATTGATGCCACTCGACTAAAACCCGCTTTCGTCTTAGCTTTTTGGCGCCAAAACGGAGCCAACTCCCGGTGCTCTCTCGAATCTGGCGCCAAAACGGAGCCAATCTCTCACAAAATCTCCTCCCACACTCCTACCGCAACCTTCGAGCCTCCAAAACGACATTTATTTTCACAATTTCTTGAAACCATTTTGGAGCGTCCTATTTGCCGGTAAAGGGGGCCTGTATCTGCTCGGCCTCTTCATTCCCTTACAGCAACATGAATGGTCAAAAGACGACATCTTATTTCTCTCTTTTTGAAAAACTTTCTCTACTCCTGTACCGCACGGTTTTGAGGCAAAAAGTAAACACCGGGCTGAAAATTTCCTTCTACTCCTGTACCGCAACATCCAAAGCAAAATAGTAAACACGGCATCGAAACTTTTTCCTCTTTCTTCTGAACCATATTCAGATAAAATGTTCCTGCAGATTACACCCACGTACAGATGTACGCTTGTACGGAGGATTTGCAATTTCTTTTATATATGCTATTTGTCCTCTCACGCCCCGCATACTCGGGACTCATATGGTGCTCGGTTGCGATCCGATAACATAGGATTCTCACCTCCGCCGGGAACACCGCCGGCCGCCATCGCTCTGATGACGGAAGTATCATTATTCCCCCCACATCTGTCGTTGCCGCCACCGGTTGCTGTCCGGCTTGCGATGTCTAAGCTTTATCGCTCGCTTCCTTACGGAAGGTCTCGGCGCGCCTACATCCACAGCTCGAGGTGCGGGTTTTTCCCATATGAGTGATATTCTATTTTCAAGGTGCTTTTGAAACTCGAATGAGCTTCCACATACGACCCATCGAGAAGGTACAAAGTGTGACCGATTTTGCAAAACTTTTTCACTTTTGTAATTGTGCTCAAAATGAAGCGCGGATTTTTGTGCAATTTTTCTCGTTGATGAAATACCCCTCTATTAACTAGCCCGTGAGAAAGGCCAAAAACGGACAATTTTTTGAAACTTTTTAATTTTTGTAGAGAAGCACAATTTCGATCACCTTATTTTGTTCAGATTGCCGTCATCGGTACGGTACAGATGTACGTATGTACGGGGGATTTGCAAATCCTTATATATCTGTATTTCAGAAAGGTGCCCTCAACTTTCTTATCTTTTCTGCGACATAGATAATAAAAAATAAAGTGGCAAAAAACTTGCCACTTTTAGAAAAAATATGAGCTCTTTCCGTTTTTGCCGGAAAGGGCTCGATGTATTTAGTTGGCAGTCAGTAGATTCAGATATTGTTTTCCGGTTTTCTTAGCGTATTGCATCGCCCTCCATGCGCCGCCATAGCTATGCGCTACATAGAATACGCAAAGATTTGATCGTTCGATCATGCTTTTATTTCGTATGGTGATAGCATTCTTCGGATGGGAGTTTGCAGCGGCTTCACAAATTTCAATGCTGTCATAGTATCGCTCATATGCTTGCAGATTGTGTTCAATTTCAGCCGATTTATATGGCAAAATGAGTGAGAGAGAGCAGTTGTCTGCGTCAAGACGTCGCTTAACGCGATGAAACGCAGAGGAAACGATCTGATCATAATCGCCATCCTGTCCGACAAGAAAATCCACATATTCTCGCTCGCGGATAAGGCTTTCAATTACAGCTTCTGTTCGCTTGTCAGCAAGGTCAAAGTCCACAATACTTCTGTGCCCGAAGAAGCTTACCGTGTAGATCTGCAAAATAGTTCGCTCCCGTTTTGAAACACTAATACCAACAATCGTTGGTATATAAATGATTGTAATCATCCATAATGTCATTGTCAAGAACGAACATTTGTGGGTGATAAAATGAGAGAAAAACTATCTGAACGTTTGAAGGAATGCAGAAAAGAGGCAGGTCTCACTCAGTGGGAGGTTGCCGTCTACTGCGACATAACTGAGAAGACATACCAGAATTACGAGCTTATGACGCGCGAGCCGAAGATTGAAATTCTCATGCGCATTGCGGACAAGTTCGGTGTGTCGATAGATTATCTCGTGGGCAGAACGAATGTTAAAGATGTGAATAGATAAGAAATTGCACAATGATTTATTAAGCCATCGCCTCGAACAGAGGAGATGGCTCAAGTCGTTTATCAGGAAATTCTATTTCGCATTTTTAAAAATTCGTTGATTTTGCGAAATAGAAACTGTATAATAGATGCGAGGTGATATGCTATGAGGCTTATCGAGCGAGATTTCTATCTGAATGAGCTGAAAGAAGTGATGGGGACTCCGGATATTAAGGTGATTACCGGTGTACGACGCAGCGGAAAGTCCAAGCTGATGGAATCTTTTATTGACTATGTTCGCCGGAATGATCCGTCTGCTAACATCATCCATATTAATTTCAATCTGAACGAAAATGAAGGCTTAATGGAGTATCATGCGCTGAATGCTTATATTCAGGATGCCTATATTCCGGGGAAGAACAATTTTGTTTTTATTGACGAGGTTCAGATGTGCACGGGCTTTGAAAGAGCTATTAACAGCCTTCACGCCACTGAGAAATATGATATTTATATCACCGGCTCAAATGCTTTTCTCATGAGCAGCGATCTTGCTACGCTCTTTGTTGGGCGCACCTTTGAGATCGAAGTTTTCCCTTTCTCATTTAAGGAGTTTATGCAGTATTACGAGCTAAGCGATCAATACTCTGCTTTCAAACAATATATTCAAGAGGGCGGTATGTCCGGATCGTATCTTTACAAGACGCCAGAATCAAAATATGACTATATTGCCGATGTGTTTAATACTCTTATAGTCCGCGATATTCAGCAAAAATATAAGCTTCGCAATAAGTCGTTGATGGAGCGGCTTTGCGATTTTCTGATTGATAATATTTCAAATCAGACTTCCACGCGAAGTGTTGCGGCAGCCTTCACAAGCGAACAAGTGAAAACAAACGACCGCACGATCAGCACATATATCAAGTATCTCTGCAACGCGTTTGCGTTCTATAAGGTGAGACGATATGATATTCAGGGCAAACGTTATCTTGCCTCAAATGATAAGTATTATCTATGCGACCACTCTTTCAAATATGCTAAGCTCGGTACAAAAAACGCCGACTATGGCAGAATGATTGAAAATATCGTTGCTATTGAGCTTCTTCGCAGAGGCTATGAGCTGTATGCCGGAGTTCTATATAAAAAGGAAATCGATTTTGTGGCAATTAAGCGCGGCGAAAAGACATATATACAGGTTGCAAACAGTATTGATGGCCCTGATACGTTTGAACGTGAGGTTGATCCTCTGCTGAAAATTAAGGATGCATATCCTAAGATGATACTCGCACGCACAAGACAGGAAGCGTATCAGTATGAAGGCGTTCAAATTGTGGACGTTGCTGATTGGCTGGCTATGAATTAATACCGAGGTGGTAGTATGAAAGCGAAAGAAGCTAAAGCTCGCATAAAGATCAATAAGTTGCTCGAGGCCGCTGGGTGGCGGTTCTTTGATGATAAGTATGGTCCTGCAAATATTCAGGTGGAGGCCAATGTCAAAATCACGAAGAAGCAATTTGATGACTTTGGAGAAAATTTTGAAAAAGTGAAGAATGGGTTTATTGATTTCCTACTTCTTGATGAGCAGGGAAAGCCTTTTATTGTCCTCGAAGCGAAATCCGAGGATAAAGATCCCCTTGTTGGCAAAGAACAGGCACGAGCATATGCCAAAAGCAATTTCGTGAAGTATGTGATTCTGTCCAACGGAAATATTCATTACTTCTGGAATATCTACAAAGGGAATCCTCAGATTATTCTTTCTTTTCCGACATATGAAAGCGTTCGGGAAAGTAAGGCTTTGAATGCTGACCCTTCCAGACTTTACAACGAAGAGATTACGCCGGATTATATTGCTGTAGTTCGTGAACCCCGTTATGCAGAGGCACCAGAATACAAAAATCCAGATACACGGGCGCAGTATCTAAAAGACCGTGGTTTACGGATGATGCGTAAATATCAGGTCAACGCAATCAAAGCTCTCCAGCAATCTGTGAGAGAAGGAAATCAACGCTTTCTCTTTGAAATGGCAACAGGAACTGGAAAAACGCTTACTTCCGCAGCGGTTATTCGCTTATTCTTGCGAAGCGGTAACGCCAATCGTGTTCTCTTCTTGGTTGATAGAATTGAGCTTGAAAACCAAGCAAAGAAGAACTTTATCAATTACCTTAAGCCCGATTACGAAACCGTCATCTTCAAAGAACACACCGAGGATTGGCGCAAAGCTGATATTGTTGTTTCCACGGTTCAGACACTTGCATATAACAACAAATACAAAACTGTGTTCAAGCCTACGGATTTTTCGCTGATTATTGCAGACGAAAGCCATCGTTCAATTAGCGGAAACAGCCGTGCTGTATTTGAGTACTTTATTGGATATAAACTTGGCCTGACTGCTACACCGAAGGACTATCTTAAAAACGTAGATGCTGATGATCTGGCGGCAAACGATCCTCGCGCTTGGGAGCGTAGGCAACTGCTTGATACATATCGCACGTTCGGCTGCGAGAGCGGAGAACCTACTTTCCGGTATTCATTGATTGACGGAGTAAATGATCCCGATGGACCTTACCTTGTGAACCCCACTGTTGTCGACGCCAGGACGGATATTACAACACAACTCCTTGCTGATAAGGGATACGCCGTTTTGCGCTCCGGAGACGAGCAGGACGAAGATGAAGAGGAAACCTTCTTCGCACGTGACTTTGAAAAGAAGTTTTTCTCTGACGAGACGAACAAGGTATTTGTCAAAACCTTTATGGACAATGCTCTGCGTGATCCGATTACAGGAGAGATCGGCAAAGGAATTGTATTTTGTGTCAGCCGGAAGCATGCCGCGAAAATCACGCAATTGCTGAACATTTACGCGGATAAGATGTTCCCGGATATGTACTACTCAGATTTTGCCATGCAAATCACATCCGACGTTCAGAACGCTCAGGAATATACGATAAACTTCCAGAACAATAATCTGAGTGGAACGACCAAGTTCCTCGAAGGATACCGCTCTTCCAAAACTCGTATCTGTGTGACCGTTGGTATGATGACCACAGGGTATGACTGTGAAGATCTGCTGAATATCGGGCTGTTTCGTCCCATATTCTCCCCGACGGATTTCATTCAGATCAAAGGCCGAGGCACCAGAACCTTCACGTTTACTTATAAGACCAAAGCCAACGGCGTTGACGAAATCCATGAAGCGCCGAAAGACACCTTTAAGCTTTTTGATTTCTTCGGAAACTGCGAGTACTTTGAGGAGAAGTTTGATTACGATGAGGTCATCAAGCTGCCGAAACCTGCTTCTCAAAGCTCTGGTCTTGGCGGCGGCGTAACGGTGACCACCTTTGAAAACTTCGATCCCGATCCTCTGAAAACGATGACGGAAACAAAAATCGGATTACAGGGCATGAAAATCGACCGCATGTTCTTCCAGAAGTTTGAGGATGAGGTCAAGCAAGACGAAACTGCCCGCGCACATTATGAGCATGGTAATTACGCTGCCGCCCAACGGTATATCGAGGAAACATATCTCGACAAACCCACCGAACACTTCACCTGGGACAAGCTCAGGCGTGCTACCGGCGTGGATCGCCGCGTGACTGTCCGGGAAATGTTGGATAAGATATTTGGCGCAATACCGTCCTTCAAGAGTAAGAAGGAGCTGGTCAGTGACGAGTTTGACGGCTACCTTCTGACCTGCGGCGTCCCGGCGGGAGATTACCACGAAATACGGCGCTTCTTTGAGACGTACCTGACTGACAAGGATGTACGTCGAGCCATTGAGGATAAGAAGTTCCAGCTTCTCGGAACGCAGATCCCAAGCTATACATTTTCCGATTTAAAACGGTTAGGAGTCGCCAATATGAACAGCGTCATCGGCTACGTCAATGACAATGTCAATCTATCCAGATTTATGTGAGGAATCGCTATGCTGAACTTTGATGTAAAACGGAAAATCAATACCCTGCGGGATATCCTTGTCGGTAAGGTTCCCGATCCCAAGGCGCAGGTAGAGCAGATCACCATTGCGCTGATCTACAAGTTTATGGACGATATAGACCAGCAAAGCGCAGATTTCGGAGGAAGCCGGGAGTTTTTCAAGGACGAATATGAGAAGTATGCGTTCACGCAAATCATGCTGCCGGAGCACAGCGCCCAAGATAGGCTGAATTTGTACGCAGAAGGCATCGAAAAGATGACCAACAATCCCGATCTGCCCAAACTGTTCCGGGATATTCTGCGCAATGCCTATATCCCTTACCGTGACCCGGAGACGCTAAACCGCTTCTTAAAGGAAATTGCGGAATTCTCCTACGAGGACAGTGAAGAACTGGGTAATGCCTTTGAATACCTGCTTTCCATCATGGGCAGCCAGGGCGACGCAGGCCAGTTCCGTACACCCCGCCATATCATTGATATGATGGTGGAGATCACGGCCCCGGCCAAGAACGAGACGATTCTTGATCCGGCCTGCGGCACGGCGGGCTTCCTCATCAGCGCTTACAATTACATCAAAAAGACCAATCTGGACGAGCAAGGTAAATCCACGCTGGTTGCGGATGACATGACCCGGATGACCAAAAATTTTGCAGGCTATGACATTTCTCCGGACATGGTACGGCTTTCCCGTGTCAACATGTATCTGCACGGCTTTACGTCGCCGAATATCAGCGAATATGACACGCTGACCAGCTTGGAGAAATGGACTGACAACTACGATGTCATTTTCTCCAATCCACCGTTTATGACGCCAAAGGGCGGCATCACCCCACACAGCCGTTATCGGGTCTCTGCAAAGCGTGCGGAGGTTCTGTTTGTGGACTATATTGCAGAGCATCTTGAATCTAAGGGGCGTGCGGCAATTATTGTCCCCGAGGGAATTGTGTTTCAATCTCAATTCGCATATAAAACCCTACGAAAATATCTTATTGATGAATGGGGTTTATATGGTGTAATCTCCCTTCCCGCCGGTGTGTTCAACCCATACAGCGGCGTTAAGACCAGCATACTATTAATTGATAAGACGCTGGCCAAGGAGCGGGACAGCATTCTCTTTGTGAAGCTGAATAATGATGGCTTTGATCTCGGTGCACAGCGCCGGGAAATCAAGGGCAGCGAGATCCCGGATGTGATCAACATTTTCAAAGAATATCAAACGGGCGTAGATGTTACCGGGCGGGAGAATGTTGTTCTTGCGAAAAAGAGTGAGATTGCTGAACAAGATTATATTCTGGTGGGAGAACGATATGCTAAAACTATTGAACGTAGCGGAGCCTTCCCACTTGTTAGTTTAGGGGACACAAACATATTCAGAATTGAATCCGGTGGAACTCCTGATACAAAAAATGCCGATTATTGGGATGGAAACATCTGTTGGGCGACTTTGATTGACCTACCCGCCGATAATACGATTACATATCTTTACGATACCGAAAGACATATTACCGAAGCTGGGCTTTATGGTTCTTCCGCAAAGCTATTGCCAGCGGACAGTATCCTCGTTTCTTCTCGTGCCACAATTGGCAGAATTGCAATTACACGATGCGAGACCGCAACAAATCAGGGTTTTAAGAATATCATAATAACCGACAAATCGCGTGCGCTTACAAAATACGTGGCATATATGCTGACTAAGTTGGTGCCCAAGATGGTCGCCCTATCTGCTGGAGGTACTTTTAAGGAAATCTCTAAAACTAATTTATCAACGCTTCAAATGCCCCTCCCTCCGCTGACCGTACAGGAAGAAATCGTTGCCGAGATCGAAAGCTATCAGAAGATCATCGACGGCGCCCGTCAAGTCGTGGAAAACTACAAGCCGGTGATCAAGATTGACCCGGCGTGGGAGATAAAACCACTTCAGGAATTATGCGAAGTCATCACGAAAGGTACCACACCAACTACATACGGATTTGATTTTATAGATGATGGCATCAATTTTGTTAAAATAGAGTCCATTTCTGCTTCTGGTAAGATTGAAAAAGAACGGTTGGCTTGTATCTCAGAAGAATGTAATGCTGCTCTTCGGAGAAGCCAATTAGAGAAAAACGATATTCTATTTTCCATAGCGGGATCGATGGGAACTGCCACAATAGTTGAAGAAGATATATTACCGGCTAATACAAATCAAGCATTAAGTATCATTCGATTGATTGATAAAAGCTATGTGCCGTATGTATTTCAATACTTGAGAAGTTCAGCTATCTTTAATGAAATCGAAAGGATAAAAGTCGGTGTCGCTCAGTTCAATTTATCATTGAAGCAAGTCGGAGAATTCCGTATTCCGATTCCACCAAAAGATAAGTGTGCCGATATTGTTTCTGCGATAAATGAAGAATTACAAATTATCGAGCAAAACAAACGTCTTATTGAAATTTTCCAGCAGAAGATCAAAGACAAGATTGCCGAGGTCTGGGGGGATTAATTGATGAACAATGAAAGAATCAAGGAATGTACAGGGTTATCGTCAGATATTCTAAAAAATTTTGAATTATCTGAAATACCTGTTAGCAACATCATTTTAAAATGCTTACGGCTTTGTCGATTGCTTGGTGATGAAGACGGGGTTTTGCTTTTCACATATGAATCTTCCGGATATCCAAACGAGCCAGATGGCATGTCACCTGATTCTTGGAGAATATCTAAGATAGCAGGAAGAAGATACTTTTCAAAAGAAAAAGATAAATCCGGTAAAGAAAAAAACATTGAATATGCAAAACTTACCTTAATAGCGGAAATGGAAGAACTAATTGCTTCGCAGAAAATTCGCTTATCTTCTTCACAAGATCCTAATGTTTCTTTATCATCGGCCAACCCAAATCAAATGGTATTTGCTCCGCAAGGCAACGCCGACGAAAGAAATAGGATAGTATCATCTATTAGAGAGTCGCAAAAATGGATTCAAATAATAACAGGATGTTTATATAATTACATATTGAAAATATACAACAAACTATCTTATGGTAACATTATTGAAGATACTTTTACTAAATCCCGTTTATTGACAAATGATAAATTGGCTACCATGTGTCCTCAATCAATCAGCAAATTTGTTTCAGTATATGAAAATATGGATTCGGACAATCCGGAAGATTGGGCAAATGCAGTCCATTCATGCCGCCGCATTCTTGTTGATTTAGCTGATGTATTATACCCACCTCGAGATGAGCCGATTGAGATAGGTGGAAAGCCGATTAAAGTTGGGCAGGAACAATATATTAATAGGCTTGTACAGTTTATTGCAAGCAAAACCGGAAGCGAGACATATCGGGATGTAGTGGGAGCGGATCTGTCCAACATCGGTAAACGCCTTGATGCAATCAATGATGCCGTATGTAAAGGCACTCATACAGAGATTTCAAAAGATGAAGCGTCAAGATACATTATTCATACCTATTTGCTTATTAGCGATATTGTTGCACTGATTGATTGAGAGGGTTGTTTATATGCCCGAAGAAGTAAAAAAGCCGATTATATTCGATATTGGCAAAATTTCAAAGGCTGTATCAAAAGCCTTTGAAGCAGAACATCCAGAGTTTGCGATTTCCGATCCTCCGGACGAACTGTTCAAAATGCTTGAATACCTGCCGGAAGAGTTTGCGGACGAAACCGAAGAGAAGTACATAGAGGCTCTTATTTTGGCCGCTCAGACCAGTTACGAGAACGGGCTGTATCAGTTCGCTTATGTGCAATATCACATGCTGTTTATGACAGCGGTGTATTATGCGATTTTGAAGGTATCGGTCCTTCATGAGGAAGAACTGAAGAAGGCTCTCTACTACTTGCTGAAAGATCGGTATGCTGATTTCTGGAAAGAAACAAACACCAAGAACGGAAAGCTCTATTTCGGTAGCTTTGCTGTAATCAGCGAAAGCGATGTATTTATGCTTCTGAGGGTGGTTGGCCTTGATAATAATCTGTTGGGTGAGCTGCAAAAGCTGGTGCAGGAGCGAAACAAGTACGCCCATGCCAACGGCCAGCTGCAGCTTACATCTGACGAACTTTTCATGGAGGCATTGAATAGCTACAACGCTAAAATCCAACGGGTTGTTGATCTTCTGAAAAATGATCTGATTGTGTTTTACAAAAAGACGATCAGTGAACCGGATTTTTATGATCCTGAAATCCGGGCATATCTTGACCCAGATGAGCAGATCATCCAAGAATTCATCAAAGAGTACTCTCTTTCAAGAACAGAACTGAACTGGCTGCGCAAAATTCGGATGTCCGACTTTGACGGTTGTGGGGGAGATGATGAAATCAAAACGCTGCATGGCGCTTTGATTCATTACTATCGAGAACTCACGCAAGATGAATATCAGCCTTTCGATGATCCGTTTGTACTGTACAAGTACAAGAACAACGCAGCGGAATTCGTAGAAAGAGAGCTGGAAATCAGCGCCTATGAATGTGGTAAAGAAGGCGGAGAGTTCCCCGTGTATGAGTGTCCAGAATGCGGCGAAGAACAGCTAGTTCATGATGCGGAAAAAGGAACTTATCATTGCTTTGCCTGTGATAAGAACTATACAGATGAAGATTTGACCTTCTGTGAAAAATGTGGAAGCCTCATGCAGCGAAACGAAGATGTCCCCATCTGCCAGAACTGCATCGAGAATATGGAAAAAGAGTAAAGAAATAGTCAGAAACTATAGGAGGACTTATGCTAACACAAGAGCAATTTATTCGCAACTTTAGTGTGATGGCCGACGGAGAAGTTGACTTCTTTCTCGGTGCAGGTGCCTCCTTGGCCTCAGGTATTCCTACTGGCGGTGACTTGATTTGGGAATTTAAGCGTACCCTGTACTGTTCTGAATGCGACATATCTACAGAGAAATATAAAGATTTGGCTCTTCCCTCTACCCGGAAAATGTTGCAAGAATATTTTGACAAAAAAGGAGGCTACCCGGCACAATATGCACCGGAGGAATACTCATTTTATTTTGAACAGTGCTATAGCGATCCGTTAGCCAGAAAACGGTTTATTGAGAGTATCGTTTCTGACCGGGAGCCATCTATTGGTTATCTGTGCATGGCAGAAGCTGTGGCGCAAGGAAAGGTAAAGAATGTTTGGACGACAAACTTTGATCCTTTGCTCGAGAATGCGCTTCACCGTCTCTATCCGATGAACAATGTTCTGGTGTGCAGCGAAGTAAACCGTGATAGCGTTCGTTTGCTTAACCCGCAGTATCCAGTGATCGGAAAGCTACACGGCGATTATCGTTATGATTGGCTGAGAAATACAGAGAGTGAATTACAGCAGATAGAGGAGAAACTCAAAGAGTATGCATCAAGTCAGCTGGTGGACAAGCAGCTGGTGGTGATCGGTTACTCAGGTAATGATGAATCTATTATGTCTTTTCTCGAGAGCTGTATTGATGATCCGGTTTTGCTGACCAAGGGAATACTTTGGACAATTCGGAGAGAGAGTCGGGTTAATCCGAGAGTAAATAAGCTAATCGAAAGAGCACGGAAAAACGGAAAATCTGCCGATATTATGGAGATAGACGGATTCGACAAGCTGATGTTTTCCATTTATAAGATTCAGAATTATCACAACGAGATCATCGATGGACAAGGACGTATGCTGCGTGAAAGGAGCGACATTCGCTTTTCTGGTCAGCCGGTTGATTCTTTTATAAAACTGAATGCATATAGAGCTGAAGGCTGCCCGCTCTGCAATGTGTTTGAGACCGATATTACAAGCTGGAATGAACTTCGTACAATTATTGCAGATCGAGATATACTGGCGGCCCTGTATAACAAGCACATATATGCCTTTTCCTCCAAAGAAAAGCTCGAGACAGTATTTCAAAAGCACATATTATCTCAGATAACGAGAGAAGAGGTTCCGGATAGAATCATAAACAAATATAACTCTATATATATCTGGCTGATATATCAATTAATCATACGAACATTCATCTCAAAGGGCATGTCTTCCTTTGCAAAGAACAAGGTGTATAATCCCGACTCTCGCAGAGACGACAAAGGTTATCAAGTCTTTGATGCTGTGGAGATAGCTGTTAGCTTTATAGATGGAACACTATACTTAAATCTCTTGCCAACAGTCCATGTGCGCAACGCCAAAGGTGATCGCTTGGATAGAGAAATATACCAGAGCCAAGTTAATCGTATTGTATCGAGCATATATAATCAGCAATACAATGAGAAGCTTAGATTCTGGGAGACACTACTGCTATCTTCTGGTAAGCTTCGATTTGAAAATGATGGCTTTTCAGTTTCTTTTATTGCCCCCGCAATCAGCATAGGCGGCGATAAAAGAAATCCCAAATGGATGACTTTGCCATCTTGTAAATATGACGAGCCGATGATGTGTTTTTCTGATACAGACAAGTCAAAGCAGACGGTGAATCAACTCAAAGGGCTATGCCAATATGGACCAATCGATTGCTCATACATGAGAAGTGGTGCTACTCGCCCATCTGTACGGCTCGCAGTTCTTTCACCAGATCGTGACATGGATAAAATTCTGGCACACCTGAACAGGCTCAATACCCATGTACAAAACAGTGGAAGAGACAACTTCCTGCCTCATTATGAAGGGTTTGAACGTGTTTATCGGCGTTCCCTTTCTGTTCCAACGAAGGAGCAGAAAGACATCTGTATCGGCTACAATGCAAATACAGTACTAAAGATGACACCAGAGAAGTTCCTGGCATTTATGAAACGAGGGATTGAGCATTTTTCGCTACTTGATTCAGATTTTGATATCCTTGTTATTTACATCCCAAAGAGCTTTGCAGCTTTTCGTACTGCTTCAGTCATTTCTGCTGATTTTAACCTTCACGACGCACTAAAGCTTTATGCGACAGAAAAAGGGATTAAACTTCAGCTGATAGAAGAGAAATCCGTAAATAGCTATGATCCTTGCAAAGTGATGTGGGGATTATCTACAAGCTTGTATGCTAAAGCCACTGGTATTCTATGGCACCCGGAAACGATTCGAGATGATACGGCATATGTTGGCATAAGCTATGCTTTTTCAGAGGAAAAACGAATTTGTATTGGTTGCAGTCAACTCTTCGATTCTACTGGAACCGGTATTAGGATGGTGCTGAGAAAAATCAATAATCCTATATTTCATGGCAGAAGTAATCCTTATATGCGTGAAGACGATGCCCGCTCTATGATGACTGAGTTACGTGAACAATACAATCGTTCAGCGCCTGTAAACAATCTTAAGAGGGTTGTGATCCATAAAACCACACCATTCATTCAGGAAGAAATCACTGGTATTATGCAAGCCTTTAGTGGTATCGAAGTTGAACTGGTTCAAATACAAGATTATTGTTCATGGCGTGGAATTCGATTTGGCTCAATCCCGGGAAAAACTGCATTTGGGTATCCTGTAAAAAGAGGAATGGCTGTAAAGCTGGATCAAAACAGTTTCCTTCTTTGGACACATGGTTCTGTGATTCATCCCGAACTCTCAGGCACAAATAATTATTTCAAAGGCTCACGAGGTATCCCTGCACCTCTGCTTGTAAGACGCTTTGCTGGAAAAACAAGTGGTGATACGTTGGCCAAGGAAATACTTATGCTCACAAAAATGAATTGGAACAGCGGCGATAGCCTATATAAAACACTTCCCGTTACGTTGGACTTCGCTAAAGTATTAGCACGGATGTCAAAACAGGAAGAGGCAATATTTGATAAAGCATATGATTTTAGATTTTTTATGTAATATTAGCAGCGAGACTACTATTTAGTAGTCTCGCAGTGGGAACATTATTATTGGCTAATTAGCTCGGTATAAACAACTTTTTCTACGGTCTCCCGTATCTCGTTCATCGCGCCAATCCATGCGAGCTGATCCTTCGCCTTCAGCTCCTCGGTCACGCCATCGCGGGCGGCATACTCTTTTATCAGCCGGTCAAACATTTCGTTTGCCTGCCTGTCAACATCTTCGAGGTGCGCGTTGAGTTTACCGGTGAGAAACAGACCGGTGTAGATCGGATTCTTATATTTTCGCAGATATTCCCTTCTGCGGTAGCCCCAGATGTCGATTTTAGGACTCTCCGGAGCTATGAGATCGGGGAGATAGTAGTCGCCGGAACGGTGATATGAGATATTATTCATGTCAGAATGCCTCCTTATTTTGCATCAGATATTGACCACTTAACTGACCATGTAAATGAAGAAAATGTGTGGAAACATTGAATTGACAGGTACAAAAAAGTACTGATATTAGACAAAAATAATCATTTTAGGCCATAAAAAGTTTGAAATAGTTGCCATATTTCAATTCAAATCCCTCCTTCCGCGCCAAAATCCTGCACTGAAAAGTGCAGGATTTTGCTATATATGGACTTAACGGACGCTGTTTCGCATTTTTGAATAATTATCAATTTTGCGAAACGGCTTTTACCCAAGCGCTACGTCGAGCGCCATCATCACCGTAAAGCCGAGCGAAAACATTATCGCGGGAATATCTGAATGTCTGCCCTCGCTCATCTCGGGGATGAGTTCCTCCACGACGACGTAGATCATCGCGCCGGCGGCAAATGACAAAAGATACGGCAGCGCGGCGGTCACAAAGCTTGCGGCGAGGATAGTCAGGATCGCGCCTATCGGCTCGACGACGCCGGAGAGAATGCCGTA
>JAFPWN010000007.1 GCA_017412765.1 Oscillospiraceae bacterium
ACCGGCTTTCCGCTGGACCTGCATTCAGCTATTCGTCTTTGCCATACCTCAAGTTTTGCTGCGTGCTTTATCTCGTTAACCTGCATCGTCTGCCTCCTGTGTATTATTCTGTCCTTAAATTTCCGGAACGTTTCGGAACGTTCCGAGCCTTTCCAGAACACTTTGCACACATTTTAGACGATGATGCCGCTTTTGCATAGGGTACCACTTATTTAGCGATTACCGATGAAAGGCCAAGTAGTAAAGGTAGTATTAAATCCTCAGCGTGCGGATGAACAGCGAATCGTTGAGTATTTGTTAAGCTGCGGAAAATCCAAAAGCAAAATACTGAAAACCGCTATGCTGTCGTATATCGACCGAGAAGCGCAGCTCAGCGAAGAAAATCGCTTACTTCGGAAGGTTAGAGAGATAATCCGGGAGGAGCTAAGCTCTATAAAAATCTATGGTAGTAACGATACGGCGCCTAAAGAAGATGAAGGCAGCGAAAATATAGATATGGTGCTGGATTTTCTGGAGGATATGGGATGCCTATGACCATCTTTCCTAGGATAAATGGGCATTCAGGCAAATGAAAATAGTAGATAATGAATTATGGTCTGCTTTTTCTCAAAAGCCGGCCATTTTCTATGTCCAATAATGCCGGAAGAAGAAATGCTGGCCAATAATCTTCAAATTATCGGTAAATAGTCTTCTTCCACCCGCAATTTAATTGATGAGAGTAAACAAGCTTTTTCGACTTGAGTTGCCCCTTTTTTGCGAAAGAGGGCCGCTCATTCACATCAACACAAAAAAAGGAGGATGATAATGTTCGGATTAAAAAAGAGAAAAGCAAAAGAAAAGCCGCGTAAAGCTGTTCCGACGGCGACGGATGCACAGACCAATTCCGTCGAGACTAATGTGCATGGTCACACTCTGACAAGCAACGCCTGCGGGGGTACAAATCAGGATTTGCCCCCACAGACAGCTTTCAGGGAGGCCCCTGAGACCCCGACACCGGCTGAGAATGTGCCGGTCCGCAATAATCGAGATAAGCGCCTCCGCATACGGCTTACGCAAAAAGAAATGGATATGGTCAAGCGCTGGGCGAAGGAAGCCGGGACGGACTGTTCCAAGTATGTTCGCAGAGAACTCAGCGCTGCCGAGCTGATCCATACGCCACAGCCGGACTGTGACGCGCTTCGTATAATGCTCAATCGTCCGGGTCGCCGCCTTGATGATATTCTCGCCCGAGCATATAAAACGGGCTTTATTGACATTCCGGAGCTGGAGAAGGCTCTCTATGAGCTGCGGGAGTGTTACCGTGAGATCGAAGCTTTCTACGGAGGGGTGGATGACAATGAGAAAACGGCAATGTGAGCTGACAGTTCGATTGACGGGAGAGGAGCTGCGCAGCCTCAATGAAAAGGTAAAGCGGACAATCTTCAAAAGGGAAGAATTTTGCCGGCGCGTCCTTGCCGGCAAGACAACCAGAGAAATCTTTCCGCCGGGATTTCCGATCCTGATCCGGGATTATCGTAGACTGTGCAATGTGATGCATCAGCTTTTGAAGAAAGCATCTGGCACGAGCTCTAAAGCTGTAGAGATGCTCTCTGCCGCGCTGGACGAAGCGCATTTATGGAATGAAAAGATGGTAATTGTTTATATCCAGGACGAGTATAGGAGGTCATAAATGGATAACCAACGGAATGCGAATAACAATAATCAGATAACAGAAAAACCGATCAACAAGCTCCGCCCGTTTCAGGGTCACCCCTACAAGGTGGAGGACAACGAAGAAATGGAAGCTCTCACCGAGAGTATCCGCGAGAATGGAATAATGACGCCGCTTATCATAAGACCGATCTATTGTACCGATGAGTATGAGGTTATCTCCGGACATCGGAGACTGTACGCGGCAAAGAAGGCAGGAATCACCGAGGTTCCTGCCTTTGTGCATAACATAGACCGCGATGCGGCGGCGATAGAGCTTGTGGATTGCAACCTGCATCGCGAGCATCTTCTTCCGAGTGAGAAGGCTTTTGCGTATAAGCTGAAGCTCGAAGCCATAAAACATCAAGGCGTTGCTTCCCGACAAGTTGTCGGGAAGTCGGAAAGCGCCGATATGATATCTGACACCGAGAGCGGCAGAACGGTTCAGAGATATATCCGTCTCACGCACCTTATACGTCCGCTTCTTGACCTGATGGACGAGGGAAAAATGGCGCTGTCCGTCGGCGTTGAGCTGTCGTATCTCGACGAAAATTCACAGCGGCACATTGCAGAGATCGCAAAGCGTGATGAAATAACACCGTCCTATTCTCAGGCGGTAAGACTTCACCGTGATAGCAACGACGGCCTATTTATTCTTTCGGCTGCGTTTATAGAATCCGTCCTCTCAGAGCCAAAGCCGAACCAGCGGGAAACTGTAAGAATACGGGCAGACCGGCTGAGAGAGGTATTGCCATCGAGCGTTGAAACAGACAGAGCCGAGGACTTCATTCTAAAAGCCTGTGAGCACTACCGCAAATATCTTGAGCGTCAGCGTGATGCGAGGTAATATATGGCTCAAATTCCGGCAGATCACAATACAAAATACTACAATATTGAAGGTTGCAAGGTTTCCGTCTCGTTTTCTGATAAACCCAACCCTTTTCTTTTTGACTATGTGCGCGAGATTCTCGTCACAGATTCGCACATTTGTCGGAAACGCCGCGTGGGTGATACCATAAAGAAAACGAAAAAGGAGGGCTGAGCATGGAACATAGCCGCGTCTGCTGCCTGTATCGCGTTTCGACAGACAAGCAGGTAGACTACGACAGCAATCACGAGGCGGATATCCCGATGCAAAGGAAAGCGTGTCACCGTTTTGCAGAAAAGATGGGCTGGAACATTCTCTACGAGGAACAGGAGGACGGCGTTTCCGGTCACAAGGTGCGTGCGGCTGACAGAGATAAAATTCAAATCATCAAGGAGCTTGCTCGCAAAAAAGCTTTTGATATTCTCCTCGTATTCATGTTCGACCGCATTGGCCGCATAGCCGACGAAACTCCGTTTGTTGTCGAGTGGTTTGTCAAAAACGGCATACAGGTCTGGAGTACGCAGGAGGGTGAGCAGCGCTTTGACAACCATATTGATAAGCTTCTCAACTATATCCGCTTCTGGCAGGCGGATGGCGAAAGCGAAAAGACTTCTATACGCACAAGAACGAGCCTCGGGCAGATGGTTGAAGGCGGTCACTTCAAGGGCGGTTCCCCTGCCGTCGGTTACGAACTTGTTAAAAGCGGACGCTTGAATAAAAAGCGCCACGAGCTTTACGATCTAAAGGTCAAAGAGAGCGATGCTGAGATTGTCCGCATAATATTCAGAAAGTACGTTTACGAGGGCTACGGTGTCCAGAAAATAGCGGACTATCTCAATGAGCACGGGTATCCTCACCCGCGAGAGAGCCGCTGGTCGCGCAATACCATCCGGAACATTTTGCAGAACGAAACATACGTCGGTATTCTGCGCAGCGGTGACAGCCGCTCACCTGTAATTCCAGAGCTTCAAATCATTCCGCAGGAACTCTTTGACCGGGCGCAGGAAATTCGCCATCAGCGAGCAGCGGCAAAAGAAAACGAGCCTCGAGTTCCCCTCAATATGCGAGGACATTGTCTTCTGTCCGGCAATATTTTCTGCGGTCATTGCGGCTCAAGGCTTCACCTCACGACCTCAAATCGGTACTATTACCCCAAGAACGCTGACTCAGTTACTACCACAAAGCGCATACGCTATGTTTGCTACAAAAAGGTGCGCAAGCTATCCGACTGTTGCGGACAGTCCGGCTATTCAGCAGCAAAGCTGGATTCTGTGGTCGAGGCTGTGATCCGTGATGTTTTCAGCAGAATAAAGGCTGTCCCGAAGTCCGAGTTTGTTTCAGCCCGGTTTGAAAAGGAACTGGAAAGCCGAAAAAGCAATCTCGCCGCACTGCGTTCTGAGCTTTTAAAGGAGCAGGATAAATCCCGTAAGCTCCGTGAGGAGGTCATTCGAGCCATTCAAGGCGAAAGCGCATTTTCAAAGGAAATGCTGTCCGAGCTTGTGAACGAATGCGAAGAAAAAGTGCGCAGCCTTTCTGAAAGCTGTGCACAGGTCACTGATGAAATTGAGTCAAAGGAGCAAATGGTGCTGGAGCTGAGCCGCAGCTATGACGAGTTAATCTCCTGGTCTGAGCTTTTCGACAGCGCTTCGCTTGAAGCAAAGAAGATGATCGTTAACGCAATGTGCAAGCGAATCGAAGTGAGCCGTGGTTATAATATTCACATCGAGTTTAACTTCAATCTTCGCCAGTTCTTTTTGGGGCTTGAAAACGGTCCAGATCCAGAGCAAAAGACGGCGTAAATAAGCAGATGGCTCTTTATCTAAATGAAGTGTTATTCTAAAATAGTTACAAGAAACACCGTATTTCTTGCGAAATACGGTGTTTTGGTGGACCCAAAGGGATTCGAACCCTCGACCTCTCGGATGCGAACCGAACGCTCTCCCAACTGAGCTATGGGCCCTCGGTGCTATAATTTTTTGTGGCGTGTAACTGCCTGTCTTGGGCTCCCAACTGAGCTACAAGCCCGTAGCTTTAACATTATAGCATAGATTTTCGATTTGTAAAGAGATATTTTTAATAATTTTGCCGCCGCGGTTTTCCCACGGCGGCAAACGCGTCTATATTCAATTTATCAGCCGATCACGATCTGCTTCCTGCGGCCTGACTTTTCCGTGCGGTTGTGATTCTTTCCGGCGAAAAGGCTCGGACGAAGCATGGATACTTTCTTGGGTTCTACCGGCAGCGTATTGGATTTATAACGCATCATATAGGTGAGTCCGAACATTTTTGCAGCTCCTTTCAATTTGATAAAACCGGGTCTGCCTCGGTTTTCGGCTATTTTAGCACCGCTTTTCGGGAATGTGTGAACAAAATGTGAACAAAGCTGCTCTGAGAGCGCTTTTTGGAGAAGTGAAGAGAAAAACGCGAAAGCCAACGCAATGATTTCGGCAAAATAACGGAGTAAATATGAACAAATAATTAAAAATATGAACAATAACGGACGATAAATTGAGAAAAATCTAAATAATAAGCGCTAATCCATACTATTTTAGTATGTCAATATAACGATAAAAATTTAACGCAGCTTTACCCTTGATTTTATCTCAAAATTATGATATAATTCAGCCATAATTCGATAGTGGAAATCTCAGAAAGCTGTGCCCTTGACGGGTACAGCTCATTTTTCGTTTTCGGAAAGGGGGAGATCGATTGAAAAACATCTCGGGAGCAGAGCTGGAAAGGCTCATAGACGGGCTTATCCGCTACTGCGACGAGGAAAACGAGCCGCCGGCGGCGTTCATAGTTCGCAAGAAACTCGGTCTTAGCGAGGATGAGCTTGATATCCTTCGCTCAGGCGAGCGAGGAAAGCCTCTGAGAGAAGCGGTACTGAGGCTCGACGAGTACCGCACGTACTTCTGGATCAAAAAGGGACTGGGTGACCCGAAGTGGGCGACCTTTTCGACCTTCAATATCAAGGAGCTGCGCGGTGAGGGCGAGGACGGACACAAGACGACCACGCTGCGGGTCGTGCTTGACGGAGTAGGGAGTGACGCCTTTGACTGACGTAACGTGGGATCCCGGCGCTGCGAACCCGAAGCAGAGGGAGTTTTTCCGATCGAGAGCGCTCTACACCGCCTACGGCGGAGCGAAGGGCGGCGGAAAGACGTGGGCGGTGAGGGTGAAGGCTGTGGGCGGCGCGCTGAGATACCCGGGTATCCGCATACTCGTCATGAGAAAGACCTATCCCGAGCTGACGGAAAACCACATCCGTCCGACGCTTGCCATGCTTCCGAAAGAGGCGGCAAAGTACAACTCCGCCGGTCACTACCTCGAATTTCTGAACGGGAGTTATCTGAAATTCGGGCACTGGCAGGGCGAGATAAGCGAGCGGGAGTATCAGGGTCAGGAGTTTGACTGGATATTCATCGACGAGGCGACGCAGTTTTCCGAGCGCGCGTTCAACTATCTCGGCGGGTGTCTGCGAGGCGTCAGCCGGGTGCCGAGGCGGATGTATCTCACCTGCAACCCCGGCGGGATCGGTCACGCATGGGTAAAAAGGCTCTTTATCGACCGCGAGTACCGCGACGGCGAGCGCGATGAGGACTACAAGTTCATTCCGGCGACCGTTGAGGACAACACATATCTCATGGAGTCGAGTCCGGGGTATCTGAGACTCCTTGAGGCTATGCCGGAGGACTTGCGGCGCGCCTATCGCTACGGCGACTGGAACGCGCTCGGCGGCAACTATTTTTCGGAGCTTCGGGAGAACCTTCACAGGGTCGAGGATTTCCCGATTCCGGAGCACTGGACGCGATACCGCGCCATCGACTACGGGCTGGATATGCTCGCCTGCCTGTGGGCGGCGGTGGACGAGTATGGACACAGCTACGTTTACAGGGAGCTTAAAATGCCGGGGCTTATAGTATCCGAGGCGGCGAGGGAGATCCGCCGGCGCACGCCGGAGGGCGAGCGCATTACAGCGACCTTTGCTCCGCCGGATCTGTGGAGCCGGCAGAAGGACTCCGGCAGGACGATGGAGGAGCTTTTCGCCATCGGAGGCGTTCCGCTCACGAAGGCGGACAACGACCGCGTCGCGGGTCACATCATGGTCAAGGACGCGCTGAGCCTTGACGGGAGCGGCGAGCCGAAGCTGAGGTTTTTCCGCTCCTGCGGACAGTTCTATGCCGACCTTGACGCTATTCAGGCGGACGCGGACAACCCATCCGACTGCGCAAAGGAGCCGCACGGCGTTACCCACGCCGTTGACGCCTTGAGATACTACTGCATTTCGCGCCACCTCGCGGCGGAGAGCTTTGCTGAGCCGGAGAGGGACGAGTACATGGATTTTTTACTGCACTGAAAGGAGAGAAAATGATTTATTTTTGGATTGCTCTTGCGCTTCTCGCTCTCGGCGAGGCTTTTCTCGCTGTTCGCCTTTCGCGGCTTGAAAAAGCGCGCGGCGAGGAAGCGAGCGAGGAGAAGCTCGAGAGATTTTCGCAGGCCGTTGCCGAGATACTCAGCTATGACCTCGAGCGGGCGAAGGAGGCGATGAAGAATGAGTAACGCGGGCTTTACGCCGACGCCGGAGAGAGTTCTGAAGCTCTGGAAGAAGGGGCGCGATTATAACGACTCCGTTAACCTTGCCGGTACGGTCGGCACGAACGAAAGCTTCTTCATCGGCAGACAGTGGGAGGGAGTCAAGGCAAACGGACTTCCGACCCCGGTGTTCAACATTCTCAAGCGCGATGTGCTGTTCGTGGTTTCAAGTATAACCTCCGACGCGCTCGGTGTGATGGCATCGCCGGTTTCCGGCTCCGCCGAGAACGAAGAAACGCGCCTTGAAGCGAAGGTGCTGAACGGCGAGCTGAACGCTCTTGCCGAGGTCAACGAGCTTCCGACCATCGCGCGGGCTATCGCGCGGGACGCGGCGGTGCGCGGCGACGGCTGCCTTTACAGCTGGTGGGATCCGGCGATCTCGCTGGGCGACGGCAGAATGGGCGCCGTGCGAACGGAGCTTATCGAAAATACGCGCGTTTACTTCGGAAATCCCAATGACGGCGAGGTCGAATCGCAGCCCTATATCATTATAGAGAGCCGCGAGAGCCCTGAGAAGGTGCGCGAAAGGGCAGCGCTATACGGCAATGAGCGCGCGGAGGATATAGCTCCGGAGCGCAACGACGACAAATGCACCGTTCTTCTGACGCTCTGGAGAGCTGATGACGGCGGCATACACGGCTTTGAGAGCTGCGGCGAGCAGACGGTCAGACCGGAATTCGATCTCGGGATACGCCGCTATCCGATAACCTGGCTCCAGTGGGACAAGGTCACGGATTCCTACCACGGCGAGGCGATGATCTCGGGGCTGATACCGAATCAGATATTCATAAACAAGGCGTGGGCAATGAGCGCGCTGAGCCTTATGACGACCGCATACCCGAAGGTCATTTACGACAAGACGCGCATCCAGAAGTGGGATAACCGCGTAGGCGCGGCGATAGGAGTGCAGGGCGGAGATATGAACAGCGTTGCGCGGATTATGGATCCCGCGCAGGTCAGCCCGCAGATTGCGCAGTTTCTCGAGATGGCGATCGAGCAGACGAACCGCTCGCTCGGCGCGTCCTCCGCGGCTCTCGGAGACGTAAAGCCCGAGAACACCTCCGCGATCATCGCGCTCCAGCGCGCCGCGGCGACGCCGAACGAGATCACAAAGCAGAATCTGCGCCGCGCGCTCGAGAGCCTTATGCGAGTGTATCTCGAGTTCATCGTGAGCTGTTACGGCGTGAGAAAGGTCTGGGACGGCGAGGAGGAGCGCCTCTTTGATTTCGGAGCGCTCAGGGAAAGACCGTGGAGCGTAAAGATCGAGGTCGGCGCAAGCACTTACTTCTCCGAGATAGCGGGGATCCAGACCCTCGATAAGCTGCTCGCAGACGGTCACATAACGCTCGCGCAGTATCTGAGGCGCATACCGGAGGGCTATATTCCGGATAAGCGCGGACTTATGAACGAGATAAGAGGAGGTGATGAGCATGGAGGAAATTAAGGAGGCTGCCGCAGAGAAAGCCGCCGAGGAGAAGGTTGAGGAAGCAAAGCCGGACGAGCTTGAAGCGGTGCGCCGGGAAAACGAGGAGCTGAGAATGAAGCTCCGCATCATGGAGCAGAACGAGCTGAACCGCTCCCGCAGCGCCGGAACGCGCCATACGGAATCGCAGCAGAAGCCGTACGATCCCTTCGACGAGGCGTGGCTTTAAGGGGCACTTGAGCCCAAAATTCCACCTTTACGGTGTTTACATATATATATCTAATTAAGAAAGGAAAAATCAAATGAGCATAAATCTTGCAACCAAAGCATCCGACAAGGTAGTCGAGAAATTCCACAAGGACAGCTGCACCGAGGGCCTCTTCAACGAGCGCTACAACTGGACGGGCGTCAAGACCCTACAGATCTACACCGTTCAGAGCCCCGATCTCAACAACTACAACGCCTCCGCCGCGGCAGGCGTAAACCGCTTCGGCCCCATGACCGAGCTTGGCGACACCATGCAGGAGATGAGCGTAGCCGACGACAAGGCGTTCAACGCCACCATCGACAAGGGCAACAACACGAGCCAGATGATGATCAAGAGCGCCTCCGCCATCCTCAAGCAGACCACCGAGGAAAAGATCATCCCCTACGTCGATAAGTACCGCCTCGCAAAGCTCGCCGCGGGCGCCGGCGGAAAGAAGTATTCCGTCACCATCACCGACGCGAATATCGTCTCCGAGATCTTCGCCGCGGGAGTGGCGATGTCAAACGCCGGCGTTCCCAAATCCGGCAGAGTTCTCTTTATCGGAGAGACGAACGCCATGAAGCTCAAGCTCGCCGGCGTTCTCTACAACTCCGACAGCGCTGCCCACGAAGCGATCGTAAACGGCGCCGTCGGCGTGATCGACGGCACCCAGCTCCGCGTAGTTCCCGACGACTATCTTCCCGCCGGCGTGAACTTTATGATAGTCCGCAAGGGCTGCGCCGTTGCGCCCGTAAAGGTCGAGACCTACCGCGTTATCGAGGACGACGCTACCGTTGACGGCAGTATCGTTCAGGGACGCATTCTCCACGACTGCTTCGTTATCGACGCGCTGAAAAACGGCATCTACGCCGTCTATTCCACCGCACAGCCCTCAGGTAACGACTGATGATCACGGCGGGGGAGATTTTTGAGTGCGCTATGGCACTCATAGATGAGCTTGATGAGGAGGGCAGAGCGTATTCGGCTGAAACCGAGACTTACGCCCGCCGCTCTCCGGCGATCATATCTTCCCTCGCCGAGGAAGCGCGGAGGATCCTGGGTAAGAGAGGCGATTACGGCATTCTCGACGACCTCGAGGACATAGTCGAGGACGTGAGCGACAGCTACGCCGTGGGGATACTTCCCTACGGCCTTGCCGCGGCTCTTCTCAATGATGAAAATCCTGCCTCCGCGTCATTTCTCCAGGCGAGATATGAGGAGATGAGAGACTGGTACGCCGAGCATACTCCTGCCGAGGAGGAAGAGATCGAGGATATTTACGGAGTTTACGAGTGGTGAGAAGATGGCGAAGATCACTGAAAACAAGCGCGAGAGTATCCTCTCAATAAAAAAATGGCTCGGAATTAACGAAACCGGCTCCGCGCTCAGAGAGGGCGAGGGTGAGAGATGCGAGAACTTCCGCGTTACCGACGGCGGACTTCTTCAGAAGCGCCCCGGAAGCCGCAGCGCCGCGCTTCTCACTCAGAGCTTCAAGCCGGTCGTAACGGAAACCGAGACCATAGTAAAGTCGTGGGGCGAGCCGTCAAAAACGCTCAGGCTCTACCCGAGAGTCGAGGCGACCGGCGCGGAAACGCTCGCGCTTAAGGGTGCGCGCTTCGACGCGGACTTCGGGCATAGCGCGAACCACACGGGCTGGTATCTTGACACCGTTGACAACGTCGTGACCGGCATAGCCGATCTCTTCCCGGTCTCGCAGCTTTACAGCGCGACCGTTTCGGAGAGAGAAAGGACGGAGACGAAGGAGGCACGCTATTCCGGTCAGCCAAAGAGCGAATGGAGCGGTGAGATGGAGGATTACATCTACGCCTGGTTCATCTTATACGACTCTCTTAAGTGGAACGGATACGAGTACGTCGGAGAAAATCCGCAGATAGTCAATAACGGCGACTTCAGCGCGTTCGACGGCACGAGGTTTACCGTTCTGACGTCGGACAACCGCCCGGTGAGCTTTTTCCGGAAGCCGGCTCAGAAGCCGACGGAGGCGGATTATTTAGCGGAGGCGACGAAAGCCGGATATATCGGCAAGCCGAAGCTGAACAGCAGCCACGATAACTATATGTCGGTTACGGACACGCCTCTCTGGAGCCTTTGGCTCAAGGTTGACGTTCTGAAGGAGACCGAGTATATATGGACTCTCAGAAGCCTTGCCGTCGAGCCGAATCCCGCGGAGGATATTGCCGTAAAGGCGCTGTGGACGGGTATAGTCGGCGGCAGCGAGAGAATAGTCGCGGCCTGCAGCGGCGCGCTCTGGTCGCTCTCCGGCTCGGGCGCGAGCCTTGAAAGGGTGCAGCTCGGAACTGTCGATACCTCCGGCGCCGTCACGCTTTTCGGCTTTGAGGATAAGCTTTATATTCTCGCGGCGGGGCAGTACAAGGTATGGGACGGCGAGGCTGTCCTGCCGGTCAGGGCTTATCCGCCTTACGTTCCGCCCTCAGACCCGGAAGAGGAGGCTTCGCCGGACTATATAACAGACGGCTCCGCGGCGAAAATGCGCTGCGCCGAGATATTCTCCGGAGCAAAGGGCGCGAGGGTGATGCTCTGCGGCGACGGAACGAACAGGATCATATATTCCGGCTTTGACGAGGGCGGCAGGGCGCGCGCGGACTCCTTTCCGGCGGGCAATGAGCTGCTTGTCGGCGACGCGAACACACCGGTAACGGCGCTTATACGCCACTATGACAGGCTGCTCTGTTTTAAAAAAGGCTCCGCTTGGGTCATCACGCCCGACGGAAACGGCTTTTCCGTCTCTCCGATGAACCGCGCCGTAGGCTGCGACGCCATGGGCGAGGCAATGATCGTCAACAACCGCCCGCGCACGCCGGACGGCGGCTCGATCATGGAGTGGACAAACGCCGCCCTCACCGGCTCCTACCGCAACGCAAAGAGCATATCAGACAGAGTGAAGGTCACGCTCTCGTCTTTCCCGATGGAAGAAGTCCGCACATTTTACGACAAATATTCCGGCGAATACTACGTAATATCGCCGGACTGCCGCGCGCTCGTCCATAACACCGTCATAGATGCCTGGTATCTCTACACGCGCTTTGACGCGGCCGAGCTCATAAGCTTCCACGGACTTGTCTACTTCGGAACGCGTGACGGACACGTGCGCCTTCTAAGCAGGGAGTTCTGCGACGATGAGGGCGAGGCGATCGCCTGCCGCTGGGAATCAGGCGCTGCCGGACTCGGCAGCGAATACGCGTTCAAGCGCGCGCTCGGGCTCTGGCTTGCTCTTGACGCCGGTGAAAAGGCAGCGGTGAGCGTTTCCGTTATAACAAACGCCGGGGAGACAAAGCCCGTGAGGGTGGAAGCCGACGCTCTCGCGCTCCCGCGCACCAGACTAGTTCGGATCAAGACCGGGAAAGCGAGCCACTTCAAGCTCGCCGTAACCTCCGAGAGCGCGAATGAAAGCGCTACGGTGCAGTTTATCGACCTCAGGGCGATCAGGGGAGGCTATGCGCGATGACGGCTCTGGAGATTGCAAGAGGCGAGATAGGCGTCTGTGAATCGCCGCCCGGCTCGAATGAAGTCAAGTACAACGACTGGTACTACTCGCGCCGAGTTTCCGGCGAGGCTTATCCGTGGAGCATGGCGTTCGTTCAGTGGTGCTTTTATATGAGCGGCGAGCCGCTTCCGTATAAGACGGCGTCCTGCTCCGCGCTGCTGCGCTGGTTTCGCAGAAACGCGCCGCAGAGGGTAAACTCATCTCCCGCGCCGGGGGATATTGCGATATTCTCCTGCGGTCGCGCCGGCATCGTAGAGAGCTTCACTCAGTACACGCTTACCTGCATTGAGGGCGGCGCTTCACCGGGAAACGTGGCTGACGGCGGCGAGGTCATGCGCGCGACGCGCAGGATATCGGACGTGACCGCGTTTATAAGATGGGAGGAGATATTGACCGGCGAAGAGATTTATAAAAGGCTTTCCGAATACCTCGGCTCAAGGTCCGCGCCGGGCAGGGCAAAGAGCCTCGGAATACCCTGCGGCGCCGGAAATGCCCTTGACACGCACGAGGGCGAAGAAGAAAGCATAAAATATGGGACGGGTCACTGACCCGTCCCACAGAGCTTTATGTATTTTTACAGCCTTTTCGCGCTTTTGAGAAATGCGATCACCGTGCGTACAGCGCCATCCACGCCGGTCATTGAGGTGTTTATGCACAGATCGTGGTTATACACGTCGCCCCAGGTTTCGCCGGTGAAGCTGCGGTAGAAATTCGACCTGCCCTTGTCCATCTTCTTTAGGCGCTTTTCCGCGTCCTTGCGCCCAAGCCCGTAGCGCTCCATAATACGGTTTATGCGGCTCTCATCCTCGGCGCGCAGGAATATCTTTACGCAGTCGGGGTCATCGCGCAGAACGTACTCGGCGCATCTGCCGACTATTATGCAGCTGCCCTGAGAGGCGAGCTCCTTTATGACCGTAGCCTGCGCGGCGTATGCCGAGAAGGACACGGGAATGTCATACTGCGGAACGAGCGAGCCGGGAGAGTGGGTGGATACGAGGTTAAAGAGAAACGAGCGCGACGAGGTCTCCTCGAGGGAGTCGATGTATTCGGGGCTGAGACCCGCCTTGTCCGCGGCAAGCTCGATGAGCTGGCGCTCGTAGACCGGAATGCCCAGCTCGCGGCCAAGAGCCTTCGCTACGCTTGCGCCTCCGGACCCGTACTGGCGGCTGATTGCTATTACGATTCGCTTCATAAAAATGCCCCCTTTTCTACGATATATTATACCATTTCGGCGTCCGCTCCGCAAGGGCGAGAATTGACAAAATCACGCAATACTGTTAAAATAATTGAAATGAAACGAGGTCGATACTATGGAAAATTCGATTTTCAGACCGGCTGACATTCTGATACCTAAGGCTGCGGATATGCGCGCGTGGAGCGTGATCGCCTGCGACCAGTTCACCTCAGAGCGTGAGTACTGGGACAGAGTGCGCTCTCTCGTCGGAGATAGCCCGAGCACGCTGAATATGATCGTTCCGGAGGCGCATCTGAGCGACGAGCCTGCGCTCGACGCCGCGCGGAGAGCGAGCGCCGCGATGGAGGAGTACCTCGCGGGCGATATTTTCACGCTCTTCCGCGATTCGTATATCTACGTCGAGCGAACGGTGACCGGAGGAGTGCGAAAAGGCGTAGTCGGAATGATCGACCTTGAAAAATACAATTTCCAGTACGATGCGAAAACGCCTGTCCGCTCATCAGAGCGCACCGTTGCCGAGCGCCTGCCCGCGAGAATGCTCATCCGCGACTGCGCGGCGCTGGAGCTTCCGCACTCGCTTCTGCTCATTAACGATAAGGAGAAGAGCGTTATCGAGCCGTTTGGGGAAAAACGCGCCTCACTTCCCGTCGTATATGACTTCGACCTCATGGAGGGCGGAGGCCACATCACCGGCAGACTTATCGAGGGAGAGGCGGCAAGAGAGCTTTCAGAGCGCTTCGATTCTCTGCCCGGCGACCTGAAATTCATAGTCGGGGACGGCAACCACTCGCTCGCCGCGGCAAAGGAGCTGTGGAACAAGCTCAGAGCGGGACTCAGTCCGGAGGAGATAGAAAATCACCCCGCGCGCTTCGCTCTCTGCGAGGTAAACAACGTCTACGACAACGGGATCCGCTTCGAGCCTATCCACCGCATAATGTTCGGTATAGACCCGTGGAAGCTATATGATGAGATGCGCGAAAAGCTCGAAAGCCCTGACGGACGCGAGGTTACCGTGGTCATCGGCGGCGAGAGAGTCGGCAAAGTCAGGCTGAAGGGCAGAAGCTTCGGCAAAATGGTTGACATAATGCAGGAGGTGCTCGAGGAGTACGAGTCGGTCTACGAGGGCACGCTCGACTATATCCACGATGAGGAGAGCCTGATCGCGCTGACCGAAGCCGAGGAGAGCCTCGGGATACTGATGCCGACGATCGAAAAGCGCGATCTCTTCGAGACAGTCTCGCGCGACGGGGTTTTCCCGAAAAAGAGCTTCTCGATAGGTCACGCGCGGGATAAGCGCTACTATCTCGAGTGCAGAAAAATAAGATAATACAAGGGGCGGAGCGCTTCCGCCCCATTATTTTGCAATTTAATTAATAAAAGTGTTGAAATTCAGACCGTAAATATGGTATCATATTACGCGACAAATTCTTATATAGGGTGATACTGATGATAAAGATAGCAATTCTCGGCTTCGGCACTGTCGGAAGCGGCGTTTATGAGGTGCTCAACAAGAACTGCATAGAGATCGCGCACAACGCGGCGGAGGAGATCGAGGTCAAATATATCGTAGATATCCGCGATTTCTCCGGTACAGAGGTTGAGAGCCTCGTTACAAAGGATTTTTCCGCTGTTGAGTCCGATCCGGAGGTGCAGATAGTCGTCGAGACCATCGGCGGCGCGAAGATCGCATACGATTATACTAAGCGCGCTCTGCTCGCCGGCAAGAGCGTCATCACCTCCAACAAGGAGCTTGTTGCGGCGCACGGGCTTGAGCTTATCTCCATCGCGCGCGAGCGCAACTTAAACTACCTCTTTGAAGCGTCCGTCGGCGGCGGGATCCCCATTATCAGCCCGATCACCCAGTGCCTCACGGGAAACGAGCTCGATGAGATCTACGGTATTCTGAACGGCACTACGAATTTCATACTCACGAGCATGGTGCAGGACGGGGCGTCCTTTGAGGACGCGCTCCGCGAGGCGCAGAAGCGCGGCTACGCCGAGCTTGACCCGACGGCGGACGTCGAGGGCATAGACGCCGCGAGAAAGATCTGCATACTCGCTGACCTGTGCTTCGGCAAGAACGTAAATCCCGACTCCGTCGGCAGAAAGGGCATCAGCTCCGTAACGCTCGCGGACGTCGAATACGCAAGGCGCCTCGGCTACAAGATAAAGCTGCTCGGCAGGGCATACAAAATGCCGCTCGGCAGGATAGCCGCCTACGTCGCGCCGCACCTCATTTCAAAGACGAGCCTTCTCTCCAATGTCGACGGCGTTATGAACGGCATCGTAGTCCACGGCAACGCCATCGGCGAATGTATGTTCTACGGCGCGGGAGCCGGCAAGCTTCCGACAGCGAGCGCGGTAGTCGCTGATATAATCGACGCAGTCAAGCACATGAAGAGCCGCAAATATCTCGGCTGGGACGAGGCGGAGGAGGGTTACGTCGTGCCCGCGAGCGAGCTTGTGAGCCGCTGGTACGTGCGCACAGGCTCCGGCCTCAGGGCGATCGGCGAGGCGTTCGGAGACCTCAGACTTATCTCCTACCCGGGCGAATACCCCGGCGCCGGTCCCGACGAGTACGCCTTCGCAACTCCCGCCATGAGCGAGAACGAGCTTGATGAAAAGCTCTCGGGAATGGACGTCAGATCGAAGTTCCGAATCCTCGACTGAGGAATATAATATAGAGATCAGATACAGTTTTTAAGGCAGGTAGATTTTTATGGCATTTATAGTTCAGAAATTCGGAGGCTCGTCCGTTGCCGATCCGGAGAAAATGCGCCGTGTCGCCGGGATAATCGCCGATGCTTACAGAGCGGGCAACGACGTCGTCGCCGTTCTGTCGGCGCAGGGCAAGACGACGGACGGTCTTATCGCAAAGGCTAAGGAATATTCCCCGAACCCGTCAAAGCGCGAGATGGATATGCTCCTCTCGACCGGAGAGCAGCAGTCGGTCGCGCTTTGCGCGATGGTTCTGCAGAGTATGGGCGTTCCGGCGATCAGCCTTGCGGCATGGCAGATTGACTTCAAGACAAACTCAAACTACTCGAACGCCGCTATCAAGTCGGTCGGCGCGGAGAGGATCCGCCGCGAGCTCGATCAGCGCAAGGTCGTGCTCGTAACGGGCTTCCAGGGCGTAAACAAGTTTGACGACGTGACCACTCTCGGGCGCGGCGGCTCGGACACCTCCGCGGTTGCGATCGCGGCGGCGCTCCACGCGGATCTCTGCCAGATCTATACGGACGTAGACGGCGTATATACAGCCGATCCGAACAAGGTCAGAGGCGCGAAAAAGCTCGATGAGATCACCTTTGACGAGATGCTGGAGCTTGCCAGCATGGGCGCGAAGGTACTGCACAACCGCTCCGTCGAGATGGCGAAGCGCTACAACGTGGATTTAGAGGTGCTCTCAAGCTATGAGAGAAAACCCGGAACAAAAGTCAGGAGGGCAAATAAAGTGGAGCAGGCAGAAGTAAGCGGCGTCGCAAAGGACGCAAACGTAGCGAGGATCACGCTCATCGGGATCGAGGATAAGCCGGGCATGGCATTCAACGTATTCCGTATTCTCGCGCAGGAGAAGATAAACATCGACATTATCCTTCAGAACCTCGGCAGAAACGGCGTTCAGAACATAACCTTTACCGTATCACGCCCGGACGCGCAGAAGGCGATCGAGGTGCTCGAGAGCCACATCGACGAGCTCGGCTTCGCCGCGATAGACCTCGACGATAAGGTCGCAAAGGTGTCCATAGTCGGCGCCGGCATGATGCTCACGAGCGGCATCGCCGCCAAGATGTTCGACGCGCTCGCCTCCAAGAAGATCAACATCGATATGATCTCAACGAGCGAGATAAAGGTCTCCGTTCTCGTCCGCGAGGAGGACGCAGACAAGGCGGTTCAGGCGATACACGACAAGTTCTTCGATTGAGAATAACAAAGCCCGGTTCAATGCGAACCGGGCTTTATTATATAAAGTTTTCCCGCAGATCCTCAAGCGAGGAGTAGATTTTCGGCGCTGTTGCTTCCGGCTCCGGAAGCTCGACTCCGTCAGCCTCCAGCTCGAGCTTCCAGACGGGCTTGTCGGAGTAGAGATGCCCCGCCTCGATGTGCCTCAGCTCGTGCTCGATGGTCCGGCGCCATTCCTCGGCGGTGTCGAGAGAATTGAGATAGACGGAATAAGTTCCGTCGTCATTCAGGCGCACCGAGCCGTGTACGGTGGCAGGCAGCGGGAGATAGTAGACAAAAAACTCCGGCGTCATTTTCTGCTGCGATTGACGAGCGAGTCAATGAGATTTGAGGCGATCTCAATGTCCTCCTTCGTCGCGTTCTTTGACGCGCGGAAGAGTGTACGCATCTCGCTTCTCGACGCCATAAGCTGCAAAAATTCCTGCATCTCGCTGTCGAGCGGGATCTCATCCTTGTCCGAGCCGCAGATGAGATAGTCCACGGTAACGCCGAAAAAGCGAGAGAGCCTGTCGAGCGTTTCCGCCTTCGGCAATGTGCCGTTTTTCCACACCGTCACCGAGCCGTTGGAAATGCCGAGAAGGTCGGTCGTCGCGCGGCTGTGCGGCTTCATGTTGCGCCCGCGGCACAGCTCACAGTATCTGTCGTAGAAGGTCATGTCCTCGCCCTCCTTAAAATATTTCTCAGAAAAATAAGATACATACCTTGACTAATATATCAACAATATGATATAATCTCAGACAGTTGGTATAATTCTTACCAAAATCTTATCACATTATTCAATCTTTGTCAATAAAGGGGAGGGCAAAATGAAGAAAATTCTTAAAAAACGTCGAAAAAACCGTGAATACCGTGAATGCCCGCACTCACCGAGCTGCTTTAAGTGCCCCAAACCCGACTGCGTGGAGGACGGAAAGTTCGGATACAACGAAATTCTGTCCGATGATTTCTTCGATATTTTTTTAAGTTGATATTCTCGTCCCCGTCTGCTACAATATAAATATATATTGAATAAGGAGTACCGATATGCAGACAGTACGCAAAATATCCGACGCAATAATCTACGTCGGCGGCGATGACCGCCGCACGGCGCTTTTCGAGGGAGTTTATCCCATTCCGGACGGCGTGACATACAACTCTTATCTCATCGTCGATGAAAAGACATGCCTTATGGACACCGTGGACAAGTCGATCGTGGAGCTGTGGCTCGAGAATCTTGAGTACGCTCTCGGCGGCAGGGCGCTTGACTACGTCGTAGTCCACCACATGGAGCCGGATCACAGCTATTCGCTTATGCGCCTTCTTGAGAAGTATCCCGACACTAAGATCGTCACAAATAAAAAAGCGCTCGACATGATAGCGCAGTTTTTTAACGCGGACGTATCCGCAAGAGCCGTCGTAGTCGCGGAGGGCGGAACGCTGCCGCTCGGCGCGCACGAGCTTACGTTTACTATGGCGCCTATGGTACACTGGCCCGAGGTCATGATGAGCTATGAGAAGACCGAGAAGGTCATGTTCACCGCCGACGCATTCGGAACCTTCGGCGCGCTCGGCGGCGCGATCTTTGCCGACGAGGTCGATTTCGAGCGCGATTACCTCGACGAGGCGAGAAGATATTACGCGAATATCGTCGGAAAATACGGCGTGCAGGTAAAATCCGTTCTCGCAAAGGCGGCGAAGCTCGATATTGCGATGCTCTGCCCGCTTCACGGTCCAGTGTGGAGAGAAAACCTCGGCCTTATCCTCGATAAGTACGCGAAGTGGGCCTCCTACGAGCCGGAGGAGAAAGGCGTCTGCATCATCTACGGCTCGATCTACGGCCACACCGAGAATATGGCGATGGCGCTTGCGGTCAAGCTCCGCGAGAGGGGCGTAAAGACGAGAGTTATCGACTCATCGACCTCTCACGTCAGCGAGATCGTTGCCGCGGCGTTCAGATATGACCGCCTCGTTTTCGCCTCCGCGAGCTATAACGGCGGCGCGTTTGTCAAGATGGAGGACGCGCTTCACGATCTCATGGCGCACGCGTTCCAGAACCGCCGCGTCGCTATCATGCAGAACGGCTCATGGGCGCCCTCTGCCGCGAATACCCTCAAGAAGATCCTTGAGGGCGCGAAGAACGTGGAGCTTATAGAGAGCGTAGTCACCGCGAAGAGCGCGCTGAAGCCGGAGCAGGAGCCCGAGCTTGACGCTCTCGCCGACGAGCTTGCGAAGTAAATAATTGACAAATAATCCGCCTCAGTAACGAGGCGGATTATTTTGATGCGTCGACAAAGTCTCCGCATCGAACATATTTTGCGCTCTCGGAGCGCAAAATATGACGCCTGCGGGCGGATTATGCGACGTGAAGGGGCCTCTTGGCCGGCCCCTTCACAGATCCCCGCCTCCTTTATCCAACGCTTTTTCCGTTTTGTCTACAGTCTGAAATAATCCGCCTCGTCACTGAGGCGGATTATTTTACCCTCTTATCATTCTCTTGATCGCTTCGACGGCGCATTTTATCGCGCCGGTGGTATCGTGGCACTCCGGGTCGTCGATGCCGAGGCTTTTGCGCTCCTGATTCCAGACGACCTGGAAAACGCTCCCGCACCGCACGCCTCTCGCGGCGGCAACGCAGAAGAGCGCGGCAGACTCCATCTCACTGCACATGACGCCGAGCCGCTTCCAGCTCTCCCACTTATTGAGAAGCTCGTAGAAAACCGGGCTTTTTTCCGGCGCGTGCTGACCGTAGAAGCTGTCCTTGCACTGGGCAACGCCGGTGTGATAGGCAAGTCCGAGACTCTTCGCCGCCTCGACAAGCTCCTGCGTTACGCCGAAATCCGGCACGGCGGGGTACTCGATAGGCGCGTACTCGCGGCTTGTACCCTCCATTCTGACGGCTCCGGTGGCGATGACGATATCTCCGGCGACGACCTTTGTATTTATGCCGCCGCAGGTGCCGACGCGCAGAAAGGTGTCCGCGCCGACGTTACACAGCTCCTCCATGGCGATCGAGGCCGAAGCGCCGCCGATGCCGGTGGAGCAGACGCTGACCTTCTCGCCGAGAAGCGTTCCGGTGTAGGTGACGTACTCGCGGTTTTGCATTATGAACTTGGCGTTGTCGAAATACTGAGCTATCTTTTCACAGCGACCGGGGTCGCCGGGGAGAATGACGTAACGCCCGACGTCGCCGGGATTAAGCCTGATATGGTACTGTTCGCTCATTATACTGCCCCCTTTTTTCTTATTGTACCACTTTCAAAAGTATGTTACAATAATAATAATGAATAAAAAGGGGGCAAAGCGGTGAAAAAGCTCGTATGCGGGATAGTAGCGCACGTTGACGCGGGCAAGACGACGCTGTCCGAGGCGATGCTGTACGCCGCCGGCGCGATACGCAGGCTTGGCAGAGTCGATCACGGCGACGCCTACCTTGATAATAACGCGATGGAGCGCGAGCGCGGAATTACGATCTTCTCCAAGATGGCGCGGCTCAGCTTCGGTGAAACGGAGCTTACGCTCCTCGACACCCCCGGTCACGCAGACTTTTCCGGTGAAACGGAGAGAGTTTTTTCAGTGCTCGATATGGCTGTCCTCGTTCTCAGCGGAACTGACGGAGTTCAGGGCCACACGCGCACGATCTGGGAGCTGCTTAAAAAGTACCGCGTGCCGGTTTTCGTGTTCGTAAACAAGACCGACCTCGCCGGCTTTGACCGCGAGCGGGTCATGGCTTCTCTCGCTGCGCTCGATGAGGGTTTTGTTACGCTCGACGGCGACTGGGCTGAGGCTGTCGCGGAAAAAAGCGAGGGCGCGCTTGAGGAGTATCTCGCTACCGGCGCAGTTTCGGACTATAATCTGCGCCTTGCGATTGAAAACCTCGAGGTCTATCCGGTGCTGTTCGGCTCCGCGCTCAGAAGCGAGGGCGTGGAGGAGCTTTTAGAGGCTATAGACCGCTTTGCGCCGATCATTTCGCGCTCGTCCAATCTCGGGGCGCGGGTTTTTAAAATAATGCGCGACAAAATGGGCGCGCGAATGACGTTTATGAAGCTCACCGGCGGCGAAATTCGGGTAAAGGATATCCTCGGCGGCGAGAAAATCGACCAGATACGCCTCTATTCAGGCGAGAAATACACGCTGGCAGATTCCGCCGAGGCGGGCGACGTCGTCGCGGTGACGGGGCTTAATTCGAGCTTTATCGGCGAGGGCTTCGGCGTTGAGAATAACGCCGAGGAGCCGTATCTCGAGCCGGTCATGAGCTTTGACGCGATACTGCCTGAGGGCGTCGGCGCGGCGTCGGCTCTGCCGAAATTCCGCATTCTCGAGGAGGAGGACCCGCTTCTGCACGTCGGCTATTCCGAGGAAACGGGGCGCATAAGCCTGCGCCTTATGGGAAAGGTGCAGACGGAGGTTGTGGCGCGTTCGCTGCGCGACCGCTTCGGGCTGGAGGTACAGTTCGGAGAGGGCGGCATAATCTACCGCGAAACCGTAAAAAACACGGTCGAGGGCGTTGGACACTACGAACCGCTGAGGCACTACGCCGAGGCGCATATCATAATCTCGCCGCTGCCGCGCGGCAGCGGGATCGAGATCGGTTCCGTCGTGCCGGAGGACGAGCTTGACCGAAACTGGCAGAGGCTCATTCTCACGCATCTTGCGGAAAAGCAGCATCTCGGCGTGCTGACCGGCTCGCCGATAACGGACGTTCGGCTGACGCTCGCGGCGGGCAGAGCGCACCTCAAGCACACCGAGGGCGGCGACTTCCGCGAGGCGACCTATCGCGCCGTGCGCGAGGGGCTTATGGAGGCGGAGAGCCTGCTCCTCGAGCCGTGGTACGACTTTACGCTCACTCTGCCGGTGCAGAATATGGGCAGGGCGATGACAGACCTCGACCTCATGGGCGGTGAGTACGGCTCGCCGGAAGCTGCGGGCGATACCTGCGTGCTGACCGGCTCGGCGCCGGTCTCGGCGCTGTCCGGCTACGCCGCCTCCGTGACCGAGTACACGCGCGGTCTCGGGCGCCTGAGCCTCGCCTACGGCGGCTACCGCGAGTGCAAAAACGCGCAGAAGGTGATCGAGGATATCGGCTACGACCCGGAGCGCGATACGGCAAATCCCGCGGGCAGCGTCTTCTGCGCTCACGGAGCGGGGTACCTCGTGCCGTGGAACGAGGTAAAGGCGAATATGCACCTGGAGAGCGCGCTTAAGGCTGAAAAGGAGCCTGAAAGGGCGCCGGAGATTCGGAGAAGCGCCGCGCCCGCCGGCGATAAGGAGCTTATGAGCATCTTCGAGCGCACTTACGGCGAGGTGCGCCGCCGCGACTTTCTTCCGAAGGAGGAGCGGAGAAAATATGAGGGCAGAACATCGCTCGACGATAAGAAGGTCGAGATAAAGACCCGCTTTACCGGCGCGGAGTATCTGCTCGTTGACGGCTACAACGTCATCTTCGCGTGGGACGAGCTGAAAAAGGTCAGCGCGGAGTCGCTTGACGCGGCGAGAAAGATGCTTATGGACGCGCTTTCAAACTTCCGCGGAGTCAAAAAGAACGAAATTATCCTCGTTTTCGACGCCTACAAGGTAAAGGACGGGGTCGAGAAGGTCGAGACCTACAACGGTATTTCCGTCGTTTACACCAAGGAGGCGGAGACTGCCGACACATATATCGAGCGCACGGCGCACAGGCTCTCAAAGACCCACAAGGTCTACGTCGCCACCTCGGACGGCCCGGAGCAGATGATAATCCTCGGATCCGGCGCGCTGAGAATCACGGCGCCGGAGCTTAAGGGCGAGATAGAGCTTGCAAAGGGCGACATCGCGGACTTCATACGCCGCAATAATCTCGCCGCCCGCACGCGCCCGATGGAGGAGGCGTTCAGAAAGGCACAACCGAAAGATGAGTAAAACTAAAGAGCCGGTCGCTTTATACCGGCTCTTTTTCGGTGTAGGATAGCCGTGAAAGGAGATGAAGCGCATGGAAAACATGGGCAAAAAGATAAAGGAGCTGCGCCTGCGGCACAATCTCACGCAGGAGGCGCTCGCCGAGGCAGTCGGAGTGACTGCGCAGGCGGTATCGAAGTGGGAAACGGGGGCGGGTTATCCCGACATAACGGCTCTGCCGGTGCTGTCCGAGACTCTCGGCGTTACGCTCGACGAGCTGTTCGATCTGACCGAAGAGCGCCACCTCGCGCGAATCGAAACGATGCTCGACGAGGGCGCTGATATGTCGGACGAAAACTATGCATACGCAAGAAGAGTGCTGACGGAGGGGCTTCAGAAGCCGGAAACGCGCGGCCGCTGCCTTACGATGCTGTCTGACCTTATGCTGGCGCGCGGCGATAAATATTACGCAGAGGCGGAGAGGTACGCAAAAGAGGCGCTGGAGGTTGAGCCGGAGAAGAAGGACAACCACTCGTGCTACAACATGGCGGTGAAGGGCCACGTCTGGGACTGGTGCGAGTCAAATCACGCGGAGTATATAGACTTCTATAAAGCTTTCATCGGGAAAAATCCGAACTACGCGCCGGGTTATCTCTGGCTTCTCGACAAGCTCATCGTAGACGGCAGGCTCGCGGAGGCGCGGGAGTATCTTGCGAGGATGAAACGAGTACGCGACAGTTACCACGTCGAGCTCTACGCCGGGTGGATCGAGGAAAAGGCGGGAAACCGCGAGAAGGCGGACGAGCTTTGGGATAAAATGGCTGAGAAGTACCCGGATATATGGTTCGTATTCTCCGCGCGCGGCGATAACTTCGCTAAGCGCGCCGAATGGGATAAGGCGATAGCCGAGTACAAGCGCGCCTTCGAGCTTCAGACCGAAAAGCCGCGCTACACCGATAATCTTCTCAGCATAGCCCAGATCTATGAGATAAAGGGCTGCAGGACTGCGGCGATCGAGGCATACAAGGCGACCATCGACCTTCTGGCTGAGGACTGGCAGCTCACCGAGGGGTTTGAGGTGAGAAGAATAAAAGAGAAAATAAAGGCGCTTAGCTGACTCCACGCAGCGTGGGTAGCTTTTTAACAGATGACGTGTTATTCTCAGACAAAAGGAGCTGATTTTATGGATAATTACGTCACGGGCGCGGCGATCCGCAGAAAGCGCGAGGAAAAGGGGATGACGCAGGAGGAGCTTGCAAACAGACTCTCCGTCAGCGGAAAGGCCGTTTCAAAGTGGGAGACAGGCCAGGGCTTTCCCGACGTGAGCCTTCTCGAGCCGATCGCCGGCGCGCTCGGAATATCGGTGATCGAGCTCATTTCCGGCGAGGATATCCGCAACCGCAACCGCGCTTTCAATATGGCAAGGTGCCGGTTTTACGTCTGCCCGGTGTGCGGAAACGTGATAACCGCCGCGGGCGAGGCGCTCATATCCTGCTGCGGAGTGACGCTGCCGCCGCTCGAGCCCGAGGAGATTGACGGAGAGCACTGTATCTCTGCTGAAGCCGTCGAGGACGAATACTACGTCACGCTCAACCACCCGATGGAGCGGGAGCATTACGTTTCGTTCCTTGCGGCGGTGACGGATAACGGCGTCAGCATAGTGAAGCTCTACCCCGAGGGCGGGTGCGGGGCGCGGTTCAAAATGAGCCGCGTGCAGAGGCTCTTTGCATACTGCAACCGCCACGGTCTGTTCTGCGTGAAGGTATAATACTAAACCTTAATAGAAACCTGACAGTCCTTCTGGCAGAAATTGCGCCATACTGCGTTAGCCCCCTTGACCATATATATCCATTATGCTCTGCTTTTCTGCCTTGTCCGGCACAATTTCTGCTCAGAATTACAAGTCAGTTTTATATCAAGGATTAGTATAATAAAATCCCCCGATTCCTCGGGGGATTAAAAATTTTAAATACCTTATCTCTTTATATCGTAGTTCATGTTCATGATGCTGCGGATCTGGTCTGCGGAGTCGGTGATGTTCGCGTCGCCGCGGATGGTGTGCTTGATGACCGACGAAGCGACGGCGAAGTTTACCATATCTTCAGGACTGTAGTTGTTCATCATGGCGTAGATAAGACCGGAGGCAAAGGCGTCGCCGCCGCCGACGCGGTCGAGGATGTTGAAGGTGAAGAGCTTCGACTCCCAAGTTCTGCCCTCGTACCACATATAAGCCATGAGGCTGTTCTCGGAGCCGGAGTGAGCGTAGCGGACGTGGCGCGCGATGCACTTGATGTTCGGATAGCGCTTCACAAACTCGCGGAAAATGTTATCCTGCTCGCCGAAGCGCGGCTGGAGCGGAACGCCGTCCTTGACGTCACCCTTGGAGTGGTCGTTTTCATCGACCCAGAGGTGATACGGCTCGATACCGAGAAGAACGTCGACGTAGGGGAGCACCTGAGTGCAGTAATCTCTCGCTTCCTCCCAGGTCCAGAGACGGGAGCGGAAGTTGCCGTCGAAGGAAACGGTGAGCCCGAGCTCCTTTGCCTTCTTCGCGCACGCGAGAATGAAATCGGCGCAGGAGGGGCTGAGCGCCGGAGTGATGCCGGAGAGATGCAGCCAGTCGAAGTCCTTGAGAAGCGCATCGAGATCGACCTTTGTCAGATCGTACTCGGTGATGGCGCTGTGCTTGCGGTCGTAGGTCACCTTAGAGGCGCGGATCCCGTAGCCGGTCTCGAGGTAGTAGGTGCCGAGACGGTGGGTCGGAGTCTCCTCGGGGGTCGAGAGAATGACCGGCGTGCAGTGAACGTCGTTTGAGCGGAGCATACGGATGGCGCTCTTTCCGATGGAGTTGTTCGGCACTACGGAGAAGAAGGTGGAATCAATGCCGAGGTTTGCGAGCGCGAGGGCGATATTCGCCTCAGAACCGCCGTAGCTTGCCTCAAAGGAGTTCGCCGCGCGGATCTTGTCATAGTTCGGCGGGGTCAGACGAAGCATTATCTCACCGATAGTGATGAAGCGGTTATTACCGTCAGAGTGCAGGAGCGGGTTTTTGTGTTCCATTTTATAATTCCTCCTTCTTATTTATCCATGATACTCGTGTATTTATAATAGGTGTTTCATAAAATCTTGCGGTTTTGTCGCGCTCGGTGTCGTTCCACTTGTCAAAGCCCTCCGGCGCTATGTGACTGCCGTACTCGCAGTCGGTAAACCTTGCGATGCCGTAGTCGCGCCATGGCCTTGCAAGATAGATGCCGGAAACGCCGTCCTCCGCGGTAAAGCGGCAGCGGCGAAACTCCATGCCGGTCGTGTTCTCAAGCCCGTGAGCCGGCGCGCAGACGTAGCCGACGCCGCGCTTATCCCACAGAGAGCGGATCTCGCAGTCCTCAAACACCGCGTCGCCGCAGCCGAAGATGAAATCGACCGTTCCCTCGATAAGGCACCTTTTAAATACCTGCTTCATCGGCTCGTAGCGCCGCAACTCCGGCGGGAGCATATCGACGTAGCGCTGCGTGAGATCGTAGGGCAGAGGTCCGCAGAAGAGAGTGTCCTGCGTCGAGGTGAGGCGGCAGTCCGTCATCTCGAAGCCGCCGCCGTAGACGGTCAGCGCGACCTCCTGACCGAGCACCTCCGGATAGCGCGAGTAGTTTTTTACGGTCAATCCGGTCATTCTGACGTTATCGCCCGTAACGGCGAGGGTAAACGTGCGGAACGTGTTGAACTCGCGCCCGTCCGGGTGCGGCTTTCTGGCGTAATCGCCGAATTCGAGCACCGTTTTATCCATTCCGGCGCCGATTATCGTCACGTTTGAGGCGCTGAGAACGAATTTTCCGCGGTAGATTCCCTCAGAAAGATGTACAATACAGTCATTTTGCAAATTTGTTAAAATTGTATTAAGAGAATCTGAGGGCGAAATATATATATTCTGCGGCATATTTTCCATTTTTTCACCCCTATTTAGCAGTAATTTGACTAAGACGTATTATAGCATAATGTCAAAATAATAAAAATGGCACAAGCCAAAGATGTCTTTTTTGTGCATAAAGTAAATCGTTTTTGATATGTACAATTAAGATGTCAAAATTCTATAATAAATGAGCAATAAATTCCGTCATAATCGCTATAGGTGTGAGATGCAGAAACAGAGATCATTTTCCGAATACAGAAACATAGATCTGGTGCTGTTTGCGGTAATGCTTGCCGTTTCCGAAACGCTCATCGTCAATGCTTCGGTCAGATGGTTCCCGATGGAGGCCTACACGGTTTCCGTCGTCGGCGCCATAACGAGCATCGTGATGATGCGCTGGGGATTCTGGGCGGGCATGCACGCATTCTTCGGCGGCATTGTTTACTGCTTTGCCTCCGGAGCGGGCCCCCGGCACTATATCGTGTACTGCGTCGGCAATCTCTTCTCTCTTATAGCTATGGCGATGGTAAAGCTTCTCGGTAAAGAGGCGATACGGGATTCGGCGGCAAAGAGCGTGATCTTCGCTCTTATCGTAACGGTTCTCATGCAGCTCGGGCGCGGACTGACGTCAATGCTCTTCGGCTCTGACGTTCTTGATGCGTTCGGCTTCGTTACGACCGACGCGCTTTCACTGGTCTTTTCAGCGGTGATCGTGTGGATAGCGCGGCGGCTGGACGGAATCTTTGAGGACCAAAAACATTATCTTCTCCGCCTCAAGGAGGCTGAGAGGAAAGAAAAGGGAGGAACCCAATGAAGAACAAGGCAGCTGACTTCCTTATCCTGGATAAGGAGACGGGGAAATACCGGGAAAACCCCGAACAACTTGTCCGCGATGACGTCGAAAAGCACTATTGGCGTCATGTCGGGCTCACGGTTCTGAAGGACTGGCGCCTTTATTTGATGCTCGTCCCGATGATCCTCGTTTTCCTTTTCTGGCGTTACTTCCCGATGTACGAGCTCCTCGGCTCGTTCAAGGTATCGGACGACGTCAAACCTGTTGCGGAGCAGTTCTTCTCCGGCTTTTCGTATTTTAAGCGCCTTCTCGTAGGCGGCGACAGTATGTCAACCGAGTTCTGGAGAGCGATGAGAAACACCTTCCTTCTCTCGTTCTACGGTCTCTGCTTCGGCTTCCCGATGCCGATCATTCTGGCGCTGTTCTTCAACGAGGTGCGCTCCAATGCCGCGAGAAGCGTATATCAGGTGCTCACCTACCTGCCTAAGTTCATGTCCACCGTCGTTATGACCTCTCTCGTGACCATGCTTGTAAAGCAGGGCTCCCTCACGAGCGGAATGGGCATCGTTTCTCAGGCACTTGCCGGACTCGGACTGGTCAGTCAGGAGACGGCGAACGCGGGTCTTCTGAATAACCCGCAATTCTTCCGCGCGATCTACCAGATCTCCGGTATCTGGGAGGGCGCTGGCTACGACTCCATCGTATTCTTCGCTGCTATCATCGCGATCAGCCCCACCTCCTACGAGGCTGCTCAGATCGACGGCGCGAACAAGTGGGCTCAGATGAGATACGTGGTGCTTCCGAGCATACTCTCCACTATCGTCATCATGCTCATCACGAGAATCGGCTCGCTTCTCAACATCGGTTATGAGAAGGTCCTCCTTCTTTATAACCCCAACACCTACGTTACCGCTGATGTCGTTTCGACCTTCGCGCAGCGCTACGGTCTTGCCGGAGCTGCAAAGGGCATAGCTTCCGCCGCTGAAATGATGAATAACGTCATAGGAATGCTGCTCGTTATCGGCGCTAACACCATCGCACGCAAGGCGTCCGATGTTTCGCTCTACTAATTATTAGGAGGTTTCACCATGAAAAGAAAACTTGAGATCTCCGAGCTTATCTTCAAGATCATAAGCTATACTTTACTTACAGTATTTGCTCTGGCTTGCCTCTATCCGTTCGTTTACGCGGTTTCCGCCGCTGTATCCGGAAGAAGCGCGGTCGAGTACGGAAGCATAATCCTCTTCCCGAAGGACATACAGTTTGACGCCTTCAAGAGAATGTTCAGCGACAATATGTTCTGGAACTCCTATTCAAACACTCTGTTCCTCACTCTCTACGGCACCATCTGGGCTCTCGGATATTCTATCCTCGGAGCTTACGCCCTCTCCAAGAGAAGACTTCTCTTCCGTAAGTTCTTCAACTTCTTCCTCGTCTTCACGATGTGGTTCTCCGCAGGTCTTGTACCTCAGTACCTGAACTACCTGCAGACGAAGGCTGTTTTCAACAGCGTCGGCATCATGGACGATAAGTGGCTCGTCGTTATCGCGATGGGCATGGCCGCCATGAACATCATCCTCCTCCGCAATGCCTTCGAGGGCGTTCCGAGCGAGATCGAGGAGGCCGCCATCGTAGACGGCGCCACCGAGATGCAGGTTCTGAGCCAGGTCTATCTTCCGATGTCCAAGTCAACGATCGCAACCGTCGCGCTGTTCTTCGCGATCAGCCGCTGGAACGGATACTTCTGGGCACGCCAGATGATCTCCAACTCCAACGAGCATCCGCTTCAGGTTTTCATCCGTCTGAAGCTCGAGCAGTACACCGACCCCGAAGCGATGGCAGGCTGGAACGAGATCTACGCTTCCGACTCCGTCATCTACGCGCTCATCGTTTGCTCCATCGTACCTATCCTTATCATCTATCCCTTCATCCAGAAGTACTTCGCCAAGGGCACCAACGTCGGCGGCGTGAAGGAATAAGAGAGTTTTTTACCGGCTCGCCGGTGAAAATAAAAAGCCTGTCTTTAATATGCGTATAATCGCAACATTTTAAGGAGGAAATTATGAAGAAAACATCCAAGATTCTTGCGATACTTCTTGCAGTATCCATGATCGCTGTTCTGTTTGCCGGCTGCGCGCCCGCAATCGACGTCCCCGTGACCACCACCCCGTCCACCGGCAATGACACTCCGTCCACCACCCCGTCCACCGGCAATGACACTCCGTCCACCACCCCGTCCACCGGCGACGACACCCAGCCGGCCGTTACCGTTGAGCCCCTTACCTATGCTGACGGCACCGTCCTCCGCATGGCTACCGGCTACAACAGCACCAAGACCGGTCTCAGCTTCGACGCTGAGGTTGCAGGCGAGGGCCTTACCCTTGCAGACGGCAACACCTATCACGCAGGCGACCTCAAGCCGACCTGGGTTGAGATGCAGAAGCGCCTCAACATCGTGATCGAGGATAAGTATCAGGGCAACTCCGCTGCCAAGGAATATGAGTACTGGCAGGAGCGCCTCGGCGACGTTGATATCGTTTCCGGTACCTCCACGAAGCTTACCGAGGCTGGCGAGGCCGGCTCTCTCGTAAACATCGGCGATTATCGCGATCGTATGCCCAACTTCAAGGCTTACCTCGACGCCAACCCCATCATCCGCCTCTCCATCACCGGCAACACCTCCACCGGCGCTATCTACTTCAGCCCGTACTTCGACGGTGTCGCCGATATCGAGCGTATGCCCCTTATGAGAGCTGACTGGGTTCAGAAGCTCCTTAACGGCGAGGGCGAGTTCACCGCCGCTGCTTCCGGCACCACCGCTGCTCCCGTATATCAGCCCTATATGCCCACCTCCGGCAAGGTCACCGTGGACGTCGTCAAGGCTGACGGAAGCGGCGTTGAGACCGTAACGAAGGACTATGACGCTGCCGGCAACATCGTTGCAGCTATGAACGCCAAGGGCGCCATGAGCGGCGTTGAGGCAGTCAACATGCTCCGCAACTACATCGACACTGCTTATGCAGGATACTACGGCACCAACCGTGCTGACCTCTTCATCGGCCAGAACGCTGCCTGGGACGCTGACGAAATGGTCGCTCTCCTCCGCTGCGTAGTAGCCAATGCTCAGACCCTCAACGGCACTGATTCCATCCAGGGCCTCTTCTCCCGTGAGGATGATAACACCGCCCGCCGCGCTGATATGGTTCGCTTTGCCGGTCACCTCTTCGGCGTCCGCGGCCTCGAGTCCCGCAAGGATTACCTCTATGTCGGCGCTGACAACGAGCTCCACGATGCACGTCAGGAGACCGACGCTTACGTCGCTCTTGAGCGTATGCACGCTATGGCTGAAGAGGGTCTCTTATCCAAGTCCTTCCTCGACTCCTCCAAGGAGTCCAGCTCCACCATGCTCGAGAACGACATGGGCTTCATGAGCTACGACTACAACCAGACCCAGACCCTTCTTAACGTAACCAAGCTCCAGAACGACGACGGCGAGCTCTACATGGCTGTTATGGTTCCTGTTGCCCGCTGGTTCGACGGCACCGATCCTAACGGCGTTTACATGCGCTTTACCGAGTCCTGGCGTTCTGTCAAGACCGACGGTTGGGGACTCTCCAAGGCCGGTATCGGCGATGACGTCAACAAGCTCAACGCTGCGCTTAGCCTCATCGACTATGCTTACACCGACGAGGGCATGATCCTTCTTACCTATGGTCCTGACGCATGGATCAAGACCAACGCTGACGGCTCCTTCGTCACCTACGACTTCAACGGCAAGCAGATGCCCCAGATCGCTGATGCTACCTGGGATGAGCTCTGGACATACGGCAAGGGCAACTACACCAACTATGCCCGTCAGTACCTCGGCTCCACCCTTTCCTTCGTAAAGCTCCAGTCCTTCGAGTACGCCTGCACCACCGAGGTCGGTAAGATCGGCGCCGGCTATATCTCCAAGGCTATCGCTCTCGGCGTTATCAAGCATCCTGAGCTTGCTCTTGCTGACAACGCATGGTACACCTCCGTCCCGACCATCCTCCCGAACACCAAGGTTGAGAACGATGAGATCGCAACCTATACTCAGTTCACCTCCAAGGGCAAGTTCTCCACCTCCAAGGGCGATGAGAACATCCTTGTAAACCAGATCGTCTCCGGCTATGCTGAAGAGGGTATGGCAAATGCTGAGCAGTCTGTAGCAAAGGTCTCCGGCGAGTGGGGCGGCGTCAACGTCCTCGAGCTCCAGAACGACGCATGGCATCGTCTCCAGAGCTACTATGATGTCATAAAGTAATCAAAAGAGCGAATTCCTATCTAAAATAACTCCTCCCGGTGAAAACCGGGAGGGGGAACCCCTTTAAGGAGGTTTGTACATGTACAAAAAGGAACTGCTATTTCAGAAAATCGTATGCATCGTCATGATCCTGGCGAGCGCACTGGTCTTCATTTACGCTCTCGGCTTTATGACTGACCTTTACGATTGCTTCTATTACACGATGAGGAACCCCGATAACCTCCTTGAGACTAAGGTACCCGGTTCTATAATTTATTATGACGCGCAGGGCTTCAACTCCACGCTTCTTAAGCTTAGCATCGGCCTTATTCTCGTTTCCTGCCTGCTTTTCATCACGAACACCAACGTTCGCAGAAAGTATTACATCGGAAACTACGTTGCTATCGGTATTTCCGTCGTAGCAAACTTCGGCGTCTTTTTCTGGGCGCACAGCTGGATCGAGTACTTCAAGGGCAGATTCCTCACCACCGTAGATTTCGAGGCACTTGAGAAGTATGCAGAGAACCGCAGTAACGTTCTCTACACCAGAAGCACCTTCTGGTTCGATATCCACTGGCTCGTCTTCGGCGTCCTCCTCTGCGCGACCGTTCTTCTCGTCGTCAACATGGTCTGGAAGCTGAAGCTCATGAAGGAAGAAAAGGCTCTTATCGAAGAGGGAAAGGGGGCTAAGGCATGAACCGCGAAGAGGAAAAACTTATCCAGCGCGACAGAATGCGCTTCACGAAGAACAGCCTTTCATCGACTCTTGTCTATATAGCCATTCTTTTCGACGTTTTTTTCTTTGTCAGCATATATAAGTCCGACGTCGGCTCCTGGTATTATAACATCCTCATAGGCGCGTCCATTCTCTATAACCTTATTTTCATGCTGGCGTCCTTCCTCGCGTCAGAGGGAATCAAGAACTACAAGTTCTCCTTCTCCATAGTGCTGTTTGTACTCGGCGCTATTCAGATTTGCCGCATATTCATCTATCCGATGATGGCTCACAGCGCAACCGTTGACCTCCAGGGCGAGGCGGTTACCGTTATGGGTGACGGTCAGTTTTTCCGCTGCGTCATCTATCTTGTCTGCTCTGCAGCCTGCCTCATCGCTTCTGCGGTGATCGGCGCCATCAGAAGCCGCACTCTCGCAGCTCACATGGCTACCATCACTGAGAAAGCCGCATAAGGAGGGAAGAAAATGGCAGAAATAAGCGTACAGCACATAGATAAAATCTATGATAATAACGTTCAGGCGGTCTTTGACTTCAACCTCGACGTTAAGGACGGCGAGCTTATCGTTCTCGTCGGACCCTCCGGCTGCGGAAAGAGTACCACTCTCCGTATGATTGCCGGACTTGAGGATATCTCCGCCGGTAAGCTTTTACTCGACGGCAAGGATATTACCAAGACCCCCGCGAAGGACCGCGATATGGCCATGGTCTTCCAGTCCTACGCTCTCTACGGTCATATGACCATCTACGAAAACATGGCTTTCTCCCTTACTCTTCGTAAGGAGAACCCCAACGTTATCCACAAGAAGGTTCTTGCCGCGGCTGAGATCCTCGGTCTTACCTCCCAGCTCAACAAGAAGCCCTCTCAGCTCTCCGGCGGTCAGCGCCAGCGCGTCGCCATGGGCCGTTCCATCGTCCGCAACCCGAAGGTCTTCCTTTTCGACGAGCCGCTCTCCAACCTCGACGCCAAGCTCCGCGGAGCTACTAGACGCGAGATCCTGCTCCTCCACAAGAGACTCGGAGCGACGATGCTCTACGTTACCCACGACCAGACCGAGGCTCTTACTCTTGCGGACAGGATCGTCTGCATGTCCATGGGTCACGTTCAGCAGGTCGGAACTCCGCTCGAGCTGTACGACAGCCCGGCGAACATATTCGTAGCAAGCTTTATCGGCCTGCCTCCGATGAACTTCTTTGACGTCAAGGTAAACGGCAAGGAGCTCGTCGGCGATGGCTTCAAGGTACCCCTCAGTGACGAGGAAGCCGACGTCATAAAGAATTACCAGGGCAAGGAGATCACCCTCGGCGTTCGTCCTGAGGACGTCGTCGATAACGGCGATATCAAGCTCCGCGTAGTTATGAACGAGAACCTCGGCATGAACACCCTTGTCCACGGTCATATCGGCTCCGCCGATACCGCCGCCCTCAAGCTTACCGCGAAGCTCCGCGGCTGGGCTGAGTACAAGAACGGCGACACCGTCGGTGTTTCCTTCGGCCGCAAGCATTTCTTCGACAAGGAGACTACCAACGCTATCAGAAAGGGGGCAAAGTAAACTATGGATAAGAAGCCTACATTCGGACAGAGAGTCAAGGAAGCTTGCCGTAAGTTTCTTGTAGCCCTCAAGCGTAAGCCCAACATTATCCCTATGGTTGTTTTCGTTATCGCGTTCCTTTTCTACTCTCTGAACCTTGCGAATATCTCCGATACCACCGCTAAGATCCAGGGCGCCGGAATGGGCCTCGTCGGATTCATCACCATGCTCTTCTCAATGCTCTCTATGGTCTGCTACATGAACGCTTTCCCGCACAGAAAGCCAGTCGTGTGGCCGATGCTCTGCCTCCATATAGCGATGGATGGCGTGCTGATATTCTGCGATATCTACTATCGCGGACGTATCCTCGCCGCGCTCACAAGAGCGGAGAGCCCCATCGAGATCACCGCTTCCACGGCTTACATTGCCAAGGCCTACAATATGCTCAATACCCATATGGTCATTGTCATCGTCGGCCTCGTGCTCCTCGCTCTGCTTCCGCTCTACTCCAAGCTCATTCGCAGCATCAAGACCTCTATCGAGGTCGAGGGCAGCGGCAACCTTGGCGAGATCGATATTTCCGCAGAGTAATTGCGAATACTTAGAGATTGGGAGGCTCCAACCGGCCTCCCATTCTTTGAGATAGCGACAATAACAGCTAAAAGGACAATTTTTATGGCTCCCAAGAAGGATTTCGGCATTCACGACACAAAAGAGCTCCGCGAGACCGCGGACTACTATAAGCTGAACACTAAGGCGGTCAAGGATCTCGCCGAGGCAAATGAGGAAAACAGCCCCGAGGTAAGCGAGCAGGAGCTGAGAAAGTATCGCTCCGGTCTCAAGATCAAGGTCGCTGACTGGGTTAAAATAATCCTCATAAAGTTCTGGTTTTACGGCGCTGTCTGCTTTTTCTTCTTCTGGGGACTCGGAAATTATATCACTGCAAACCTTGATATGATGGTGGTGCTGGGATTTGCCATGGGCGCGATCACAGACCTGCTCATCAACAACGTGATACGGTTTATCGAAAGCACTCCGGGCGGCTATGACCGCTTTATGATGTTTCCGAAACGCAGGTATTGGACCATTTTTACGAATATCATCTATATGTTTTTTGTTCTTGCATTCGTAGTCACGACCTATAATGTTCTGAACATAGCGATTCTCGCCGTAATGGGCGGCTCCAGTGACGGAAGCATCCCGGTCGGCGTAGGCCCGATACTCTTCGGAGTTTTTTCGACAGCGTATGACTCGCTGTTCATCGGAATGAAACGACTCTTCAAAAAAATAATTAAAGACGCTAAAAATGGCGCGAAAGGCAGCAAAAATGTTTAAGTTACTCTATTGCAGCTCCACTTCCGCGTGCTTTGAGCTTGAGAACGACGCGCCCTTTTACGCACCGGAAAAGTTCGAGCTTAAGCTGAACGGCACCACAGCCGGCACCTTTGATTCTAACGTCTTCTCCGCGTTTTCACTCAAACCCGACACCGAATACATAGCCGAGGTCGGCGGCGATAAGCTCGCCTTCCGCACAAAAGCCGAAACAGCCGCGATCTCAGTCAAGGACTTCGGCGCGGCCGGCGACGGCGTCACGGAGGATACGGTCGCTATTCAGACCGCTATCAACTTTATGCCGACGGGCGGCAGACTTTACTTCCCTGAGGGCACCTATCTCACGCTTCCTCTTGCGCTTAAGAGCCATATTACAATAGAGCTCAGCGAAAAAGCCGTTATCCTCGGCTCCACAGACCGCTCCCGTTATCCGGTAATTCCCGGCAAGGCGCTTGACATCGTTACCGGCGAGGACAGGGAGTTCGGCATCTTCGAGGGTCAGGTTATGGATATGTACCAGGCGCTTTTCCACGCCGAGTATTGCGACGACATAACCGTTATCGGTCCCGGCGCTCTCGACGGCAACGCGCAGAACGGCGACTGGTGGGAGGTCTACAAAACCGTCAAGATAGCGCGTCCGCGCGTGCTCTTCACTAACCGCTGCACGAATATCCGCTTCCACGGCGTTCAGGTCAGAAACTCTGCCGCCTGGCAGATACACCCGTTCTTCTCGGATGATCTCGGTTTCTACGACGTATCCGTTTCCGCGCCGAAGATCAGCCCGAATACCGACGCTCTCGACCCCGAAAGCTGCGACAGAGTTGAGATAATCGGCTGCCGCTTCTCCGTGGGCGATGACTGCGTGGCGATAAAGTCCGGCAAGATCGACCTCGGCAAGAAATACAAAAAGCCCGCCGATCACACAACGATCCGCAACTGCCTCATGGCATACGGTCACGGTTCGGTCGTTATCGGAAGCGAGATCGGCGCCGGAATAAATAATCTCAGCGTCAGCCAGTGCTACTTCAAGGCGACAGACCGCGGTCTGCGCATCAAGACCCGCCGCGGAAGAGGCGAGGATTGCAGGATAACCGGCATCGCATTCGACAACATCGTTATGGAGGACGTTCTCACGCCGATCGTAGTCAACTCCTGGTATAACTGCTGCGACGTCGATAGATTTTCGGAGTATAATTTCACCCGCAAGGCTCTGCCCGTGGATTACAGAACGCCGCATCTCGGCACATTCGCCTTCCGCAACATGAAATGCACCGGAGCTGAGGTCGCCGCCTGCTACGTTGACGGACTTCCCGAGGCTCCGATTGAGGAGGTCGCGTTCGAGAACGTGTCCATCAGCTTCAGCCCAGACGCAAAGCCCGGAGAATGCGCGATGGAGTGCTTCCTCGGCTTTATGAAGAAGGTCGGTCTGCATCTCGAGAACGTTGAGAGAGTGATCCTCAGAAACGTAGACCTCGACGGTGTTGAGGGCGAGGGACTTATCGCCGTGAACACCGGCAATATAGTAGAGGAGAATTTCAATGTACGATAAAATCGACGCCTATATTCTCAGACTTATAAACGAATCCACCCCCGAGCGCACCATCTGGAACATCGAGAAGATACGCCAGGGCGCCCCCGCGAGCTGGAACTACATTGACGGCTGCATGATCACCGCCCTCATGGCGATCGCAAATATCACCGGCGATAAGCGCTACTTTGATTTTGCCGAGAACTTTATCTCGAGCTTCGTTTCCGAGGACAGTACCATACGCACCTTCGAGCCGGAGAAATACACGCTTGACGACGTGAACGAGGGCAGAGTGCTCTTCGAGCTTTATGAAAAGACCGGCAAGGAGAAATACCGTCTCGCGGCCGATAAGATACGCGATATGCTCCTGCATCAGCCGCGCACCTACGAATATTCATATTGGCACAAGCTCATCTACCCCAATCAGGTGTGGCTTGACGGCCTTTATATGGCGCAGCCATTTATGGCGCTTTACGAAAAAAACTTCGGCGACAAGGATTATACCGACGTCGTCCGCCAGATCGAGACAGTCCGTACCCGGATGTTCGACGAGGATAAGCGCCTCTACTACCACGGCTACGACGCCTCGAAGATGGCGTTCTGGGCCGATAAAAAGACCGGACTCAGCCGCAGCTTCTGGCTGAGGGCGATCGGCTGGTTCTCCGTCGCTCTTGCCGACATAGTCGAGATACTGCCCGAGGGCGAGGAGCGCGACAGCGTTGTTTCCATCTTCCAGGAGGCGATGGAGGGCGTTGTGATGTATCAGGATCACGATACCGGTCTCTATTGGCAGGTAGTCGATCAGCCCGGCAGAGAGGGCAACTATCTCGAAACGAGCGGCTCCTCGATGCTCGCTTACGCGATGCTCAAGGGCGCGAGACTCGGAGTTCTCGCAAATGAATATGCCGCCAAAGGTCAAAAGACCTTCAACGGCATTGTCGATAAGTATTTAAGCTTTACTGACGGAGAGCTGAACCTTGACGGTATCTGCCTCGTAGCCGGTCTCGGCCCCGAGAACAACCGCCGCAGGGACGGCAGCTTCGAGTATTACATCTCAGAGCCGATCGTCAAGAACGACGCGAAGGGCGTCGCGCCCTTCATTCTCGTCTACACCGAGATAAAGCGGCTCAATCAATAAGGATCTTTACGTTGTCAATCACCTCTTCGCTGATCCTCGCAGCGCCTCGCGCGATATAGTTTCTCGGCGCCACGCCGTACTTTTTCTTGAACATTCTTGAGAAGTACAGCGGCTCGCGGAATCCGCACTGGCGCGCGATCTCAGCGATGTTGTAGCCGTCGTTGCAGCTTGAGGAGAGACTTTCGGCCGCGATCTGAAGGCGCTTGTCATTGAGGTATTTGTGCGGCGTGACTCCGATCTCCTTTTTGAAGAGCTTGCGAAGATAATCGTAGGAGAAGGGGAAGGAGCGGAGATAGATGTCCAGCTCAAAATTCGGATCCGCGTAGTTGCGTATGATGTTGTTTTCAATCTCGTCAACAACGTGAGAATGAGGCTGGGAGGTCTGATAGGCGGTCAGATAGGTCGAAAGCAGATTGCCGTAGTTCGAGAGAAACGCAGTTTTCTCCGGGCGATTCGTGTAGAAGTGGAAGAAAGACGCTTCGAAAATGGCGAGAATGAACTGATTGCTGTCGTCCTTTATGATCGTAGGGCTTTTGATAGTGAGCGTAGGATCAAGCATATTTATATGTATGTTCGTAAAGCCTTCGCTTGAGATATTTGAATGAGGTATCATTGGCGGTATAACGGCAATATCTCCTTTTGAATAGGGAACCGTAAGACCCTCGAAAACGAGTTCGCCCGTTCCGCCGGTACAATAGATAAATTCCCAGCTCGAGTGGCAGTGCCTGTCAACCGAGCGTATGAGCGGATGCTTGCCTGCGTAAATTATGTCGTTCATTTATTCTCTCCTTTTACAAAAAAGGTTATGAAAGGATAATAGCAGAGAAAATCCGTTTTGTCTATATTTTTATAGCAAAAAATCTTGATTTTTTGCGATGATCGGCAGGTGGTAGTTCTTTGAAACACATAAAGCTTGCCTATATCGGGGGCGGCAGCAAGGCATGGGCGCGCGTTTTTATGAACGATCTCGCGCTTGCCGAGGGGTTGTCGGGAGAGATCGCGCTCTACGATATAGACCTTAGCGCGGCGGAACGCAACCGGAGGATAGGCGAGAGAATAAATGCCGCTCCGGAAACTGTATCAAAATGGGATTACGTCGTTTACGAGTCCTTGGAGAGCGCGCTTACCGGCGCCGACTTCGTAGCGATTTCAATTCTTCCCGGAACCTTCGATGAGATGGAATCCGACGTTCACGCGCCGGAGAAATACGGGATCTTTCAATCTGTTGGCGACACCGTCGGGCCCGGCGGAGTGCTCAGAGCGATGAGGACCGTTCCGATCTATGAGGAGTTTGCCCGGGCGATACGAAAATGCTGCCCGGAGGCGTGGGTGATCAACCTCACAAATCCGATGACGGCATGCTGCAAGACTCTGTTCGACGTATTTCCGGCAATCAAAGCCTTCGGCTGCTGTCACGAGGTATTCCACGCTGAGGAATTCCTCGCCTGTGTCGCCGCCGAGGAGCTCGGAGTGCCGAAGCCCGACAGGCGATCCATTACCGTGGACGCCTCGGGCGTCAATCACTTCACGTGGATAACGGAGGCGAATTTCGAGGGGCATGACCTTCTGAAGCTGCTTCCGAAATCTATTGATAAGTGGTATGATGAGGGTCACTACGAATACGGCGACCCGCTGGACTTCCGCTCAGATCCCTTCCGCTACGGCAACAAGGTCAAGATGGATCTCTTCCGGCGATACGGAGTGCTTGCCGCCGCGGGTGACCGCCACCTTGTAGAGTTCATGAAGAAGAGCCGCTACCTGCGGGATAAAAACTCGCCGGATGAATGGCTGTTCCACCTCACAAGCGTGGACTATCGGCGCGCCGACCAGCGGCGCAAGATTGAGGAGAGCGAGCTGATCGCCTCCGGGAAAAAGCCGATAAAGCCGGAAAAGAGCAGCGAGGAGCTTATTGAGCTTATGAAGGCGCTCCTCGGCTTCGGAAAAATCGTATCAAACGCGAATACCGTAAACCGCGGCCAGGTGGCGGGGCTTCCAATCGGCAGCGTAGTTGAGGTAAACCACGTTTTTGATAAGAACAGCGTAAAACCGATCGTCACGAATCCTTTGCCCGGCCCGGTGCTTCAGATGGTCGCGGAGAACGCGATGAACATCGAAAACACCTATTACGGCATAAAGGAGCGCGACCTTGAAAAGATCTTCGCCGCTTTTATGGCGCAGCCACTATGCTGCGAGCTGTCCTGGAGCGAGGGCGAGGAGCTTTTCAGAACAATGATCCGCAATACAAAACAGTATTTAAGCCCGTATTACGATTTAAGGGGGATATTATAATGGCATATTTAACTCTGAAAAACATCAACAAAATCTATCCGAACGGCTTCCATGCAGTCCACGATTTCAATCTGGAGATCGAAAAGGGCGAGTTCATCGTTTTCGTCGGCTCCTCAGGCTGCGGCAAGTCCACCACTCTCCGCATGATCGCGGGACTTGAGGACATCTCCAACGGCGATTTCCTTATAAACGGCAAGCGCGCCAACGAGCTCGGACCGCGTGAGCGCGAGGTCGCAATGGTGTTCCAGAGCTATGCTCTTTATCCCCAGATGACCGTTTATGACAACATCGCCTTCGGTCTTACCCTTCAGGGCGTTGATGAGGACGTCATTGAGGAGAAGGTAAAGAACACCGCCCGCATCCTCGGACTTACCGATTATCTCGACCGTCTGCCGAGAGCTCTCTCCGGAGGTCAGCGCCAGCGTGTCGCGATCGGCCGCGCCATCATCCGCAAGGTCGGTATCTTCCTCATGGACGAGCCGCTCTCCAACCTCGACGCAAAGCAGCGCGTCACCATGCGTTCCGAGATCGCGCAGATCCACCGCGAGACCGGCGCCACCACCATTTACGTTACCCACGACCAGACCGAGGCTATGACCCTTGCAGACCGCATCGTCTGCATGAAGGATGGCTACATCCAGCAGGTCGGCACCCCGAAGCAGCTCTATTTCGAGCCGGCTAACGTATTCGTCGCGGGCTTCATCGGCGAGCCTCCGATGAACTTTGCCCGCGCCACCCTCAAGGGCGGCAGGATCACCGTCGGCGGCATTGAGTTTGACCTCACGAAGCTCGGCAAGGATCTCAAAAAGTATGAGGGCAAGGAGATCGTATTCGGCTTCCGTCCCGAGCACGCTAAGCTCGGCAAGGTCGCAAACGCTTACGAGGTCCCGACCACCGTTGAGCTTACCGAGATGCTCGGCGACAACACCAACGTGTACATCAACATCGGCGAGATTCCCGCGATCCTCAAGATCGATCCGCACGACACTCCCGAGGTTGACAGCAAGATCACGTTCTCCATTCCTTATGAGAGCGTATATCTCTTCGACGGAGAGACCGAATTAGTCATTAAATAAGGAGATTTTTATGGATATTCGCTATTCCGCGCATCCGAAGGACGTTGCGAGATACACAACCGAAGAGCTTCGCAGCGAGTTCCTTATAACAGATCTTTACGTAGCAGACACCGTCAAGGCGACATACTCCCACGTTGACCGCATGGTCATTATGGGTATAATGCCCGTAAACGAGGTCGTTCCTATCGACAAGGGCATCGACGTCTGGCACAACTTCGGCACTGAGTACTTCCTCGAGCGCCGCGAGGCCGGAGTTTTCAACCTCGGCGGCAAGGGCTTCATCGAGGCTGACGGCGAGCGCTTTGAGCTTGGCTATGAGGACTGCCTCTACATCACAAAGGGCACGAAGGAGGTCAGATTCGGCTCCTTCGACAAGGAGAAGCCCGCTATGTTCTACCTCGCCTCCACGCCCGCGCACTGCGCTTACAAGACCACCTTCCTCTCCATGGAGAAGGCAAATCACCGTCCGACAGGCTCTGAGGCAAACTCGAATAAGCGCGTCATTAACCAGTTTATCCATCCCGACGTGCTCCCGACCTGCCAGCTCTCGATGGGTCTTACCCAGCTCGCCCCCGGCTCCGTATGGAACAGCATGCCCTGCCATACCCACGAGCGCCGCATGGAGGTCTATACCTACTTCGAGCTTCCCGAGAACGACATCGTAATGCACTTCATGGGTCGCCCGACCGAGACGAAGAACATCGTTATGAAGAATTTTGACGCCGTTATCAGCCCTTCGTGGTCGATCCACTGCGGCTGCGGCACCTCAAATTACACCTTCATCTGGGCGATGGGCGGCGAGAACCAGGCGTTCGACGATATGGATAACCTCGTTCCCACCGAGCTTAAATAAATAATTAGGAGTGTTCTAAAATGACTGCACTTGAAAGATTTCAGCGCGCCGGAATCGTACCGGTAGTCGTTCTCGAATCCGCAGATAACGCCGTTCCCTGCGCGGAGGCTATGCTCAAGGGCGGCATCGACGCTATGGAGATCACCTTCCGTACCGCCGCCGCTGCCGACGCTATAAAGGCTGTTGCCGATAATTGCCCCGATATGCTCGTCGGTGCAGGAACGGTTCTCAATCTCGATCAGGCGAAGCTCGCCGTCAAGATGGGCGCAAAGTTCATCGTCGCTCCCGGCTATGACGAGGAGACCGTTGCATGGTGCTGCGAGAATGATATTCCCGTTTGCCCCGGCTGCGTTACCCCGACCGAGATCATGATGGCTCTCAAGCACGGCCTCAAGGTCGTAAAGTTCTTCCCCGCGAACGTCTACGGCGGACTTAAGGCTCTTAAGAGCCTCTCCGCTCCGTTCGTCGGTCTGAAGTTCATGCCCACCGGCGGCGTAGCTCAGGATAACGTCGGTGAGTTTATCGCCGCGCCGTTTATCCATGCTGTCGGCGGAAGCTGGATCTGCCCGAAGGCTGACATCGACGCCGGCAACTGGGACAAGATCACCAAGCTCTGCCTCGACGCAAGAGCCGCTGCTCTCGGCTTCGAGCTTGCCCACATCGGCATCAACGAGCCAGACCGCGACGCCTCCGTTGAGGTCGCGGAGAAGTTCAACGCCGCATTTGATTTCGGCGTCAAGGAGGGCAACTCCTCCACCTTCTCCGGTCCGATCGAGGTCATGAAGACCAATTATCTCGGCAAGAACGGCCACATTGCCGTCCGCACCAACTCCATACCGATGGCTATGATGGAGCTTGAGAAGCGCGGTTTTGTTGTCGATATGGAGACCGCCAAGTACAAGGGAACCCGCCTTAACGCCATCTATCTCAAGGATGAGTTCGGCGGCTTTGCAGTACATCTTTTGCAGAAATAATCGAAAAGGAGAAAACAGAATGGACGTTTCCTTCCACCTTGATGGTAAAGTTGCGCTCGTTACCGGCGCAGCGTACGGTATAGGATTTGCTATGGCTGAGGCGCTTGCAGGCGCCGGCGCCAAGATAGTTTTCAACTGCCGCAGTCAGGAGAACATGGACAAGGCTATGGCGGCATATAAGGAGAAGGGCATCGAGGCTTACGGCTATATCTGCGACGTGACCAAGGAGGACGAGGTCAACGCCCTCGTCGCCAAAATCGAGGAGGATCTCGGCGGAGTCGATATCCTCGTCAACAACGCGGGTATAATCAAGCGCATACCGATGACCGAAATGAGCACCGATGACTTCAAGCAGGTCGTAGATATCGACCTTATTGGCCCGTTTATCTGCGCAAAGGCAGTTATACCCGGAATGCTCAAGAAGGGTCACGGCAAGATAATCAACGTCTGCTCCATGATGAGCGAGCTTGGCCGCGAGACTGTCAGCGCCTACGCCGCCGCGAAGGGCGGACTCAAGATGCTCACAAAGAACATCTGCTCTGAGTACGGCGAGTTCAACATTCAGTGCAACGGCATCGGTCCCGGCTACATTGCAACTCCGCAGACCGCACCGCTTCGTGAGCGTCAGCCGGACGGCAGCCGCCATCCGTTCGATCAGTTCATCGTCGCCAAGACTCCGGCAGCACGCTGGGGCGAGCCTGAGGATCTTGCAGGCCCTGTTGTGTTCCTTGCTTCTGAGGCAAGTAACTTCGTAAACGGCCACATCCTCTACGTTGACGGCGGTATCCTTGCCTATATCGGCAAGCAGCCGTAATCATACGAACAGCATTGACGGGCGGTCTATTTGACCGCCCGTATTCATATCAAAAGAGGCAAAAACTATGAATATTGAGCATTTTTCAGCACTTGGAGCCGACGTTAAGTGTTATATCCGCGAGGACTATCCGACGCAGACAGAGCATAAGTTCCGCCCCGCGATCGTGATATGCGCCGGCGGCGCGTATCGCTGGAAGAGCCCGAGAGAGAAGGACGCGCCTGTGCTCGAATTTCTCTCGGAGGGGTATAACGTCTTTCTCATCGATTACTCCGTAGGCGAGCACGCGAAGGACTATCAGCCGCTCAGAGAGCTGGGAGAGTGCGTGAAGATCATAAGAGAGCGGGCGGAGGAGCTTTTTGTTGATCCGGCGAGGATCGCGGTGCTCGGCTTTTCCGCGGGAGATCACCTCGCGGCGTCGCTCGGCGCGAAGTGGAACGATGAGGCGGTCGGACTCGGAGAAAAATCGCGCCCGGACGCGCTCGTTCTGTGCTATCCGGTGCTTTCGACCGGCGAATTTCGCCATGCGGAGAGCATAGAGTGGGTCACGGGCGGCGATGAGAGTATGCGAAGCGCCTTGGACATACCGAACAACGTGACGGCTGACTTTCCGCCGACTTTTATCTGGCACGCGAGGGAGGACGAGAGCGTGCCGGTGGAAAATACGCTTCTGCTTGTCACCGAGCTGCAGAAGAGGAGAATACCCTATGAGTGCCACATCTTTGACGGCGGCAAGCACGGCATCTCCACCTGCACAGTTGACGTGCAGACCCCGTATCCAGCGATAGCGCCGTGGGTAGGGCTTTGCAAGACATGGCTCGATAATCAATTTAAGTTCGAGAAATAACAAAATCTCCGGCTTTTTCAGCCGGAGATTTATTATGCGGTTATTTTGCGGTTCCTCAAATTAAAGGCAGGTCTTGTAGGCAGCGACGGCGCCTTCCTCGCGGATGAGCTTGAGGTTAGCTACGGTAGCCGCTTCGAAGCCGG
>JAFPWN010000037.1 GCA_017412765.1 Oscillospiraceae bacterium
GATCGACGTGGCAGCCGTCGTGGAGTTCACCGGCTATAACCGACACACGGTCTGCGAGTGGATTCGGTTCGGTAAACTCCGTGCCCTTGTGTTGCCGCACAAGTACGTGATCCCGAAATGCTATCTGATCGACTGGCTCTCCACAGACGAGCACAACGCGACCCTCCGTAAGTCCCGCCGCCATATTGACCGGCTCTGGGAGCTGCAGAAATGGAGTGACGGGCAATGAGAATCTGCGCCGAATTCATGGGCGAATGCGAGCTGGATACCTTCATCACCGCCTTCCGTCTCGGCGCACGGTTTATGCTGGATACCTTCCCGAGCGATGACGCCCCGTTCGAGGGCTTCTTGGAGGAATAGAATCAGCGAAAAATTTGAAAAGTGTGTTTTTACGCACTATTTTTCTATTGAAAAGTGTAGTTCGCCGCCGTCTCCGCTGAAAATTCACCGAATATTTACCCAAAATTCGCTTTATTCGCTCGACGAGGGTGAATAAAGCGAATTATTCGTTTTTGGAGCCTGAGAAGCCAAATAAAAACTTGCCAAGGAGAATAGTCAAGCGAGATTTGTAAAACCGCACATGCCTTTTCTCAATGTGGAGAAGCTACAGGACTATAGTGAAGAAATCAGTTTTTCCACTGATGCGATCATAGCGTTCCAATCAGTTGCAGTAATTGCATGAGCAGCGAGCACAGCGGCAACCTGTGGTGAAAAGTCGCCAAAGAATTTCTTTATCCCGTCAATAGCTTTCTGTAGTCTTTTCTTTTTCGGTGCAGGTGCGTTGATCTGCTCTTTTACGGATTCCAAATCATCCTTAACGTCCTCTGCGGCATCTTTTGGAATATCAGGGATATCATCCAAGTGGGGGAGAATCTTTTCGATCTTTTTTTCAATTTCAGCAATCTGATCCAGATTTCCCGAAAACACTGTGGTCTCACTATTGATCGTCCCGCCACCTTGCTGGTTGACAGTACCATAGACAGTCCCAATGTTTTGAGTAACGCCTAACGGCTTTTGTTCTTCCATGAGGATCATTTCTTTAAAAATGGCGTCGTTTATGAAATCGATCAAAGGTTTAAAAGCGATGTCGAGGAATACTTGGATGCAGATTCTGCTTTCTGTAATGCTGCTCGACAAGAGACATACGATAGTTAGCAAGCATATATGGCGCAGGAAGGATCTCAAAGCCACAAAGGTTATATGCGCCGTCTCCTTCGTCGTGGGCCACGATCTGCTCAAGAAAAGAGCCTGTTCCGCAGCAGAGATCAATGATTGTATTGCCGTCATCATATATGGTTGAACCATCAAAATGATCGGCCACAACTTTTCCCACAAATCGAACTACAAACTCCGCAAGGAGCTTCGGCGTGTAGAATGCTCCATAGTCAAACCGAGCTTGCTTGTCAAATTTGTTGAAGAACAGTTCGAATAACCGGTAGCGTCCCCGACGGTTAAAGCCCTCAATATCAAGCTTCCTCGATAATGTTTATTACAGCGCCAAAATCTGGCGTAATTTTGTCGCTCATAGGTGGTCTCCCAGTATTTTTCGATAAACAAAGTATACCATAGAGTAAGCAAAAATAAAAGTGTTATTCCTTCATTGTCGGTAAGGAACATAATCTTCCGCGCATAAGACAAAGAAAACAGAAAAGCGCAGCAGCGGGAATTACGCAAAATCCTGCTGCTGCGCTCCGGCTATATAGGCGCTTTCGTATATTCAGCGCGCTTTTTACGCTTCGTCGATCAGGGACACTGCCGCGCGGAAAATGCCGTCATTGGCTGAAATCTGAAGCTCACCGCCGTATTTTCTCGCTATGCGGCGTATGCTCTTAAGCCCGTAGCCGTGGAAGCCCGGCTCTGTGCGCTTTGTCGTTTCGGGAAGTCCGTCGCGGAAATCGAGGGCGGCGTCAAAAAAGTTTGTAATGCTGATGACCCGCATATCGCCGCGCCGCTCTATAATCATGCTGATGAGCTTTTCCCCGGAGTCTCCGAGCTTTTCCACGGCGGTAATGGCGTTGTCGAGCAGATTGCCGAGCATTGAGTAAATATCCATCTCATCCACAAATTCGAGCTCCCTGCCGTCGCCCATAAAGGTCAGCGTTATGCCCTTGGCGCGCGCGTACAGACTCTTCTCGTTCAGAACCACGTCAAGCGACTGAAGCCCCGTCTGATACATCGCGCTGTAAGCGTTCAGCGCCGTTCTTATGTTCTCAAGCTCGCCCTCCGGCAGGCGCTTCTGGGCGTCGCGCAGCTTGTGCTTGAGGTCGTGATAGATTATGTGCAGCTCGTTCGAGGTATCGCGGCTTATATCGTACTGCTTTCGCTCCTCCGCTCGGATGCGCTGAAATACCGCGTTCTCCGTTTCGGCGCGGTTCAGCTCGTGCAGATAGTACTGCATAAGCAGCGCCATAACGCAGGAGATTATCGAATAGATGCTTATGCATATCCTCAGAAGCGAGCTGTAATCGTCGCTGAGGCGGGTAATGCGCGTAAGCCCTATGCAGATAAGCACTATGGACGCTGAGATCACCGTTATTCTGATATTATCCTGCGGGAATTTTGCAATCTCGCGCAGCCGTTTTCCGAAGAATACGCGAAACGCCGCAATAATCAGCGCCGCCGCCGACATCTCAAGCCAGGCCGACCACGGAACGGCGCACCAGATCGCAAAGAGATAGCTTGTGTGGTGAGCGATATGCTGCAGCGCAACCGCCGAGGCGCAGCCGCTTATTATTGTCAGCGCCGAGGTTTCAAAGGCGAACTTCATTCCCATCGCGCTCACGGCGATGAGCAGTATGAGCATGAAGAACATTCTCACCTGCTCGTATCTGTCAGAAAAGGTTATGCCGCAGAGCATAAGCACCACGAGCGAGAAGGGCAGAAGTCTCAGCGTCCACGCGGATTTTTTTGGGTAGAAGCCGAAGATTATAAGCTCCGCCGCAAGGAGCTCCAGACCGTAGGAGGTCTTTTCGATTATTGCCATAATATCTACTCCTCTCACCCTCTCATACCGCAGAGATAATCCGCAAACGCCTGTCTGAACTCCGCTCTGCGCTGCCTCGCTATCGTAAGCTCCTCGCCGTCGACGATGCAGCTGTCCTTCGTTATCTGAGAAACGTATCTCAGATTGACAAGGCAGCCGCGGTCACAGCGGCAGAAATTGCCGCTTCCGAGCTTTTTTTCCGCGGCGGAGAGCGTGATATACTCGGCAAAAACGCCCTCCGGTGAGTGATACTCAACATAATGGTCGTCAACAACAAGGTATCTTATGAGCCTTGCGCGCAGGCGGATAACCTCGCGCTCGCAGTTTACGGAGATAAATTCCTCAGACCGCTTTCCTATCCTTGCGATTATTCTGTCCATTTTCAGGAGAAAAGCGCGCTTTTCCACCGGCTTCAGCACAAAGTCGAGCGCCTCGACCTCGTAGCCCGCTATCGCCATCTGCGCCATATTCGTTACAAAAACTATGCCGACCTCTGTATCCATTTTGCGCAGCTCACGCGCCGTGTCCATCCCGTTCTGCTCCCTGCCGAACATAACGTCCATAAAAATGAGGTCGAAATTGTAGTTATACTTAATGAGAAAGGTCTCAGCCGAGGCGAACTCCTCGATATTGAAATACACTTCCTTTTTCTTCGCTACAAAGTCGAGCGCCGCTCGTATCCGCTCCCGCTCGACCTTTTCGTCATCCACAATCGCAACCGAAATCAAGGCGTTCTCCCCCCCTTATACAGCCATTTTACCACTTGCCGGAATAATTACAATACGGCAAATTGTCCCCTCTTATCGTGGGGACAATTTACCGGTCATATTCGCTTATTCTTTACTTTCCGAGGCGCTTTTTCTCATCCGCAAAGACCGCCGCGAGAGTCCAGACGGCGCAGAGACCGAACAGAACGTAAACGATGGTGTCAACGGTGTAGAGAGTAGTCTGCCACGCGGGAGTGAGCTTCACGATCTTAGTCGTGGAGGATATTCCGTTCATGGCATTGGACCAGAGGGTCTGATACATGATCCTCTTTGCGGCTCTGCGCATCTGCCACGCCATCTCGCTGTAGCCCGATTCAAACTTTGCGAAGTGTCCCTCGCTCTGGGGCTGCGCGCCGTCTGGGATGTCGCTGCCGCCGTGATAGATGGCGTAGGCCATCTCGAAGTAGGGCTCGATGTTCTGGCTGCCGTTCATATCGCCGTAGGCGTCGGTAACGATGATGCCCTTCATGCCGCACTCGCCGCGCAGGAAGTTCTCCGCAAGCTCGGGGCAGGCGGCTGCGGACTGGGTGCCGAAGCGGGAGAAGGATGCCATCGTGTTGTAGGCTCCGCCGAGGGTGATGGGCAGCTCGAAGCCTCTGAGGTAGATTTCGCGGAGAGCCTGCTCGGAAAGCCAGGTGCAGATTCCGTGTCTCGTCTCCTCCTGATCGTTAAGAGCGCAGTGCTTGTTATAGACGTGAACGCCCTTTGACTCAATGCCGTAGGTTTCCGCCGCGCCGATAAGTCCCGTGAGGACGCTGTCCTCGCTGTAATATTCGCAGGTTCTGCCGAGATAGGGGCTTCTGTGTGTGTTCATTCCGAGACCGTAAAGGCCGCTGCAGCCTGCCCAGAGGCCGTCCTCGCCGATTATTTTGCCCGCTCTGAGCGCGAGCTCCTGATTGAAGGTGGCGGCGAGGATGCCGTTTGCCGGGAAGCCGGTCATCTTTGTCCAGCCCTCGGGATCGGCGCCCTCGCCGACGTTGCCCTCCGCGTCAACAAATCCGGCTGCCGCCGCCTTGCGATAGGCAAGTCCGTTCTTTCCGGTGTAGTAGCCGCTCCAGAATGCCCAGCCGCCGAAGCCGTTCGGGCCGTTCTCGTCCTTGGTGGCGGGCTTTGCGACGCTCTCGGCCGGCTCGGTCATGTGGAAGCCGCTGCTGACGAGGTTCATCGTCTCATCCCAGGTGAGCTGATCGAGGAAGGTATCCCACACCGGGTCAAAGAAGCTGATCTCCTCGCCGTTTTCATCATAGCGCATATTGATAAGGCTCAGGCCGTTCTGCGCGCCGTAGGTCGGATACTGTCCGTCGTCGGTGGGAATGGGCTGGCGGTACTTTGCGGGAACTCCGGCGGAGTTGTTGTACTGTCCGGTCATCTCGGGGACCTGCGCGAATATCTCCTTCGCCATCTGGTCGGTCATTTTGAGGGTCGCGTGGCCGTTCGTCATATCCATGGAAACCGCCGCCCAGTTGTCGCGGCTGTAATACTCGACAGCATTGTCGCCGCGTCCGGAGTAACGGTTGATGTCCGCAAAGTCAAAGAGATTGGTAACGCGGATATTCTCGGTGCCGTCGAGCATGGAAACGGCGTCGGAGAAGGCATATTTATCCTTGTTGAAGGAAAGTGTGAACTTTGTGACGAGGCTCGCGTCGCCGGAGCCGACCATTTTGGACTCGTCGACCTTTACGCCGTTCTGCTTCTTGGCGGCGAGGAGGCTGTTTACCGCCTCGTGCGCGTTGCCGCCTACAACAACGTAGTAGTCGCCGTCCATAAGAACGTAGCCCTCGGCGCCGTAAGCGTCATAAGAGGCAAAGAACTTCTCGTCAAGGGTGATGGTAAGAGTCTCGCTCTCTCCCGGCGCGAGAACGCGGGTCTTGCCGAAGTTTACAAGCTCAACGCTCGGGACCTGGATCTTGTTCTGCCTTGCATAATCTGTGTAGGGCTTGGAAACGTATACGGGGACGGAGCACTTGCCGCTGAACTTATCGGAGGTGTTCGTGACCTTGACGGAGGCGGTGTACTCGCGCTCGCCGGTCTTTACGACCTTCGCGTCGGAGAGGGAGAAGTCGGCGTAGCTCATGCCGTAAGCAAAGGGATAGGCCACGACGTCGTCATAGTCGAAGCTGCCGGCGTTCGGCGTGCCGAGTACGGTATCCTCATATCTTGTCTCGGTATAGCGGTAGCCGAGGTACATACCCTCCTGATACACGACGTAGGTCGCAAGAGTGACCTCGGGGTACATTCCGGAGCCGACGTAGTTCGGAACGTCGAAATCGGTGGCGTTGTCAAAGATGAACGCGCCGTAGTTTACGTTTACGGGGTTCTTGGCGTTGTCTGTCCACATGGTGTCGGGCAGGCGTCCGGAGGGGCTGACCTCGCCGGTGAGGATCCTGCCGACCGCGTTTCCGCCGACGCCGAGAGCGCCGACCCAGAGAGCCGCGTCGATGGCATCGTCGCGTAAAAACTCAGCCTCGAACATACCGGCGTAGTTGATGAGAACGATTATCTTTTTTATCTCGCCTGCCGCCTTCTTCGCCTTAAGTCCCTCGAGAACGCTTATTTCGTTCTCGTTCAGGCCGAGGTAGTCGTGGCCGAGGCCGTCGCCGTTGTCGATTCCGTCGGAGTTGCCGCGCTTGAGGTCATAGCCCTCGCCGCCGACTCTGCCGATGGTGAAGATCGCCGCGTCGCCGTACTGTGCAAGAGTGCTGCCCGCCGCCGCGTCAACAACGCTCCAGGGAGCCTCGTGTATCATAAGCGCTGTGCCGCCGAAGCTGCCCTCGGTGCCGCGCTTGTACTGCGCCCAGTCCTCGGAGGTATAGAGAGCGGTAAGCTCGGGGTTCACGGTAAGACCCGCATTTGTGAGCGAGGTAACGTAGTCCTTCGCGTCGCTGACGCTGATCGTGCCGGAGCCGGTGCCGCCGTAGACCGGATCGTAGCTCGTCACTCCGACAAGGCTGACCTTGCCGCCCTTGGAGAGCGGAAGCGCGCCCTGCTCGTTCTTCAGGAGAACGATGCCCTCCTCGAGCACCTCCTCCGCGGTTCTGTGACCTGCGGCGCGAAGCTCTCCGACGGTGGTGTAGTCGGATTTATAATATTCAGTGTCCTGCGTGCCGTCGCCGGTGTCCACTACCTCAAAGGTCTTTGCGCCGAGGATGTTCGAGATGTTGTTCGCGTTGGCGTTTGCGATTATCGTGCCGGTAAACATCGTCGCCGCAAGAATAAGCGAAACGACGGTGGCAATTTTTCTCACTAAGCTGAATTTCATTTCCATTCCCTCCCCTTATTTCTCTTCGACAGGCATAAACACGCAGACAATGCTAAGCACGAGCGTTATGCCGTAAAGTACGAAGTTAACGTAAAAGTCCAAAGGGAAGCCCGAAAACTGGATGCCCGTCGCAACGGACGAGATAAAGAAATAGATGTAATAAATGTGGAACATAAGCGCGATAAGGCTCGCTACCAGCATAACGGACGGAGCAAAGCGCTCAAGTCCGCACAGCACCAGTGCGAGTGCGAGCGCCGCGCCGCCGATGAGTATGCCGAAGGCAGCCCAGGACATAAAGCGCGTGCTTGAATAGATGATCGCGTAAGCCACGGCGGTCACAAGCGAAGCCGCGATCGCGCAGAGCAGCACCCGGAAGCCGGGCGCCTTGTTAAGAAACCTGTTTTTCATTTTATCCTCCTCTATATTTTTTGGCGGATTCTCCGCCTTTTCGAGGAGAGTATAGCATAATTGCAGGAAAAAAAACATTTTCAGCGCGAATGGCATTTTTTAATCGTGAAGTGCGTGATGCCGGGGCAGCGTGGCGCGAAGAGCTGAGATAAGACAGCGAAAGCAGAAAAACTCCCCGGCGTGTAAAACCTATTGAACTGAAAAAATCGGTGTGATAAAAAATTGGCTGAAACGAGGGGGGTGAAGCATCATGGTTCGCTGCGCAGTTGTCGAGGACGAGAGAGAAAACAGGGATATGCTGCGGGACTATATTTTCCGATTCAACCGCGAGAAGAATATTCTTCTGTGGCCGTTTTTCTATTCAGATGCCGCAGATTTTCTGTCCTCGGCCGAGGAATATGACCTCGTTCTTATGGATATACGCATACCCGCCGTTGCGGATATTATCGTCGGCAAGGTAAACCCCTCCGGCAGAATTGTCGATACCTTCCTTAAGGACAACCACGCCTCTCCCTCGATACGGAACAATTATTTGCAAAAATGCGAAAATTATTGAGACTAAGTGCCGCTTTTGCAAACATTATTAAACTTTTCAGCAGATACTAATTATTGGCAGCGCAGATGAAGCGGAGAGTGTCGGGCGTCAGGATATGGCCCTTCGCCTTCTCCTCCTTGTATCTCTGCCATTCCTCATATTCCTTGTTTGTGATCTGTATCATAGATTCGATCCTTGTAAAACTGGAATTTAACCTTTTAGACCGTCCTTTATGCAACAGGGTATCATCGCATCGGCTTAAACAATACGGATCAGTATCATATAGCAAATCGTTCCTGCTATAATCGAAAGATACATATTCCTGCGGATGATTTGCAGAGCAGCAACCGCAGCACAGGCAACGATTTCCGGTACGCCATAGGGTAACTGAGAAAAAGATACGTCGCGGAGGCAATAGATAACCAGTACGGTCATAATCGCAGGGGGAAGGACTTTGCCAAGATACAAAATCGCCATGGGAAGCGGTCTGTTACCAAACAGCATAAAAGGAAAGGCCCGGAGCGTCCAGGTGACGATTGCGACGACCGCTATCACGGCCATGGGATACAGCGCTTCATTCATCAGCATGGTCCTCCTTCTGCTCAATGGGTTTACGAAGGAAAACCAGCGCGACCAGACAGGTGACCAGGGTTGGAATCAGGAAATAATCCTTGCCCAGCAACAAGTAGAAGCCCAAGGCACATACGGCAGCCGTCAAAAAAGGGAGCTTTGAACGGTATTGACGCCATTGATTGATTACCACGACCAGGAAAAAAGCCGTGGCTGAGAACTCAATCCCACGCATATCGAACGGAAGGTATCTCCCCGCGCACGCGCCAATGAAGCAGCCGAATACCCAATACAGATGGTCTGTTATGGCAATCAGAAAAGCAGCCCTGTCCTCGTCCAGACCCTCGTCATACCTTACTGAACAGAGAACGGAATAGGTTTCATCTGTCAGAGTCAGAACCATGTAAGGATAGCGCCAGCCCATTCTGCGAAACTTTTCTATAAAGCCAATTCCGTAGAAAATATGCCTGGCATTGATAAAAAAGGACATAAGCGCTAGTGAAAACAAGGATGCTCCCGACGTCATCATCGGCACCATTACAAGCTGCATCGAACCGGCGAAAATGAAAAAAGCGGATGCCGTCGATAACAGAACACCGTATCCCGCATCACTCATCAGAATGCCAAAGGCAATCCCGATGAACAGATAGGTAAAGAATATTGGGATCGTATTCTTTATGGCAAAGCGAAACTCCTTCATCAATATCTCCAATCGAAGTAATAAAAATTCCGATATAACGGTCTCTTCCGCCAAATCCATTATAGGCCGGGCATGAGCTTGTTCACCAAGTCCACATCTGATATTTTCGCATGCCGCAAATGGAAAAACTCCTGTCAATGAGACAGGAACGGAAGGGATAAGATTGGACTTGTCAAATCTGTATGCCGTTTCGGAAGGTGAAGCGGATACTGCTGTCAGCGTAAACCGCTGCATGATCCAGAAGCTTGCCCCACGCTTCCGGGTTGAACACCATCACCTTTTGCGGCAGACCACGCAGTGTGCAGGCGAACTGTTGCGCAGCGGTCTTGGCGGATATTATGTCAGCGATTTGCCCGGCTACCTTGTCATGCTCAGTTTTGACGCCATCGTACCGGGTAACCAGATCATCGTATCGTTTCTGGTATTCCGTTTGGGCAAGGGCAACGTGGGCGTTTTCGTTGATTGCCGCTTGTACCGTCTCTGCCAGTACTGTGAGCTTCTCAAAAATGGGAGAATTGCTATCAGCGGTGAAGCAATTCTTGTAGCGGTCTCTGATATTGTTGTGCATTTGTGAGTTCTGCCGGATGAGGGTGCGGATGTTTTGTTGGACTTTTTATTCTGGAATAATTAATGGAGGAAATGGTCCGGCATAAGTTGGATCCGGGATCGCACACTTTTTAAATACTTCAAATTCTGACTGCAATCCCTTAAAAGTAATAAAGTCGC
>JAFPWN010000038.1 GCA_017412765.1 Oscillospiraceae bacterium
AAATCTCCGGCTTTTTCAGCCGGAGATTTATTATGCGGTTATTTTGCGGTTCCTCAAATTAAAGGCAGGTCTTGTAGGCAGCGACGGCGCCTTCCTCGCGGATGAGCTTGAGGTTAGCTACGGTAGCCGCTTCGAAGCCGGGGACCTTGGTGAGATCCTGACCCCACATACGCTCGTCGGTCATGACGGCGTGTACGAGATCCTCGACGGAGTCCTCCTTGTGCTCATCGTAGAACTCGAGCACCCAGCGATCGTCACTCACGACGTAGGTGTTGCCGGCGGGACGGCGGCAGACGAGACCGGTGTCGCTTAGACCCTGAATATCGTTGGAATAGAAGGCGATGTAAGCGGCGAAGCTCATGGTGAGGCACTTGGGAAGCTCACCCTTGAGGTCAATGTACTCGAGGAAGCTCGGCATGTTTCTTGCGCGCCACTTTGAGGTGGAGTTGAGGGAGATGCTCATAAGCTCGTGGTTGACGAACGGGTTGTTGAAGCGATCCTGAACAGCCGCGGCAAAGGACTCGAGGTCGGCCTTGTCGAGCGGGAGGGTCGGGATGACCTCATCATAGAGCATCTTGTTCATGTAGCCGCGGATGGTATCATTGTGCATGCAGTCGCGGACGATATCGTAGCCGCCGAGATAAGCGCCGAGAACGAAGCCGGTGTGGGCGCCGTTAAGGATGCGGACCTTGCGCTTCTTGTAGGGGGTTACGTCGGGGACTACCGGGCAGTTAAGACCGGCCTTCTTGAACGGAAGCTTGTCCTCAAGCCACGCCGGGCCCTCGATGTTCCATACGCCGAATACCTCGCCAACGTCGGTGAGGGGATCGGAGTAGCCGTTCTCCTCCTCAAGGCGCTGAACCTCCTTCGGATCGCGGATGCGGCCGGGAACGATGCGGTCAACGAGGGTGGAGCAGAAGGTGCAGTCCTCATTAACGTACTTCTTGAAGCCTTCCTCAAGACCCCACTGATCGGCGTACTGATTGACACACTTCAGAAGCTCCTTGCCGTTGTTGTCGATAAGCTCGCAGGAGAGGATAACAAGACCGGATTTGCCGGCCTTCCAGCGCTTGTAGAGCACCTGAGTGAGCTTGCCGGGGAAGGAGGAAGCGGGCTTGTCGTTAAGCTTGCAGGCGGGATCGTAGACGATGCCGGCCTCGGTGGTGTTGGAAACGACGTACTCGAGATCGTCGGAAACGGCGACCTTGTACATCTCCTCGAGATCCGCGGAGTCATACGGATTGAGGCAGCGGGATACGGAGGAGATGACTCTCTTGCGATCGACCTTCTCACCGTTTTCCATGCCGCGGAGATAAAGGGTGTAAAGACCCTCCTGATCGTTTATAAACTGAGCGAGGCCTCCGGCGATGGGCTGAACGAGGACGCACTTGCCGTTCCATCCCGCCTTTTCGTTGGAAACGTCGAACCAGTAGTTTACAAATGCGCGAAGGAAGTTGCCCTCGCCGAACTGGAGAACCTTTTCGGGCGCGGATTCAAGGATGTATCCGTCATATCCGGAGTCTTTAAGAACCTGATAATTTAACTTGTCCATGGGTATCGGCCTCCTTATAAAGTTTATTACATTTTAACAAATGCAGCGCGAAATTTCAATAGATTAGCAGGCATTATTTATTGACTAAACGGACAATGAGGCATATAATTTTAGCTGCAATTATTATGTGAGGTGAAACAGATTGGACCGCGAAAAAGTAATAGTCAGAACAAGCATTATCGGCATACTTGCAAATCTCTTCCTCGTCGCCTTCAAGGCAGCGGTCGGACTGCTCTCCGGCTCGATCGCAGTCCTGCTCGACGCGGTAAACAACCTCTCCGACGCGCTGAGCAGCGTTATTACGATTGTCGGAACGAAGCTCGCGGCGAAGAAGCCCGATAAAAAGCACCCGCTTGGCTACGGAAGGATAGAGTATCTTACGGCGATGATAGTCGCCGCTATCGTGCTCTACGCCGGTATTACATCGCTCGTTGAGAGCGTAAAGAGCATCTTTTCCGGCGATACGCCCGAGTACAGCGTAGTTTCGCTCGTGATAATCGCTGCGGCGGTGGTTGTAAAGCTCCTTCTCGGCGCTTTCGTAAAGCGCGAGGGAAAGAGAGTGAACTCCGGCTCGCTCATAGCCTCCGGCTCGGACGCGACCTTCGACGCCGTGCTCTCCGCTTCGGTTCTCGCAAGCGCGCTGATATTCACGTTCACCGGCTTCTCGCTTGAGGCGTGGGTCGGACTTGTCATCTCCGGCTTTATCATCAAGAGCGGTATCGAGATGCTGACCGAAACGCTCGACGATATCCTCGGCAAGCGCACAGACCCCGAGACTTCGCGCGCGATAAAGGACACGGTCAGGAGCGTTGAGGGCGTTCAGGGCGCCTACGACCTGTTCCTCAACTCCTACGGCCCGGATACGGTGATAGGCTCCGTGCATATCGAGGTGCCGGACACCATGACAGCCGACGAGATCGACGCACTGGAGCGCGCCGTCTATGAAAAGGTATTCTGCGAGCACGGCGTCGCTCTCACGGGAATCGGGATATACTCCGTAAACACGAAAAACGACGAGGCTAAGCGTATGCGCACTGAGGTAAACCGCATCGTTCTGAGCCATGAGGGAGTTTTGCAGACTCACGGCTTCTACGTGGACGCAAACGCAAAGACGGTAAATCTCGATATACTCATCGGCTTTGAGGTTGACGACCGCCGCGCGCTCTTTGAGGAGATACGCGCAGAGCTTCAGAAGGCTTATCCGGACTACGCTTTCACCCTTGCGATGGATCTTGACGTGTGATGCTGTTCGTTATAATTTCCCGCGCCTATTATACGTCATGCTGCGCTGCGATCGGCGCCTTGACTGACGAAAAATAAGTTTGCGCCGCGGCTGATGCGATTAATTGAAGAATAGTATAATTTCTCGGAACATGGTGACAAAAACTCTCCCTTGCTTGTTGCAAAGGGAGTTTTTTTGTGGTACACTATAATAAATATATATTTACGTTCAAAAGGGATGTGAGCAAATGCCTGCACGTGACAGCGAACATTCTAAAAGGCGTGTCATCGTAATCGATGACCAGGAAATAAACCGTGAGCTGTTAGGCATGATACTTGAGGACGATTATGACGTTATTTACGCTGAAAACGGCGAGGTGGGACTTCACTTCATAAGAGAGAATATAAATACTCTTTCGCTCGTGCTCCTCGACCTTGTTATGCCGGTTATGGATGGCTTTGCCGTGCTTGAGACAATGCGCTCCGAACCCGAGCTGCACCGCCTGCCGATCGTGGTTCTGACCGCGGAGAAGAGCGCGGAGCTGAGGAGCCTTAAGCTCGGAGCCGCCGATTTTATTACAAAACCGTTCGACGCGCCGGAGGTTATCCGCGCGAGAGTCGCGAGGATCATTGAGCTCAGCGAGGGCAGGAGCCTCATTCGCGCAGCCGAGCGCGATGAGCTGACCGGCCTTTTCAACGAGCGCTTCTTCTATGAATACTGCAGCCGCCTCGAGCGCTATAATCCCACCTGGGAGATGGACGCCGTCGTCGTCGATATCCGCCGCTTCAACCTCGTGAACGAGGTGCACGGCCGCGACTTCGGCAATAAGGTTCTGAAGCAGCTTGCCGCGAGCATCAAGCGCAATATCGAGCATGAGGGCGGTATTGCCTGCCGCCTTGAGGCCGACATATTCTTCCTGTTCTGCCGCAGAAGAGAGGATTATAATCCGCTTCTGGAAAGGCTCAGTGAGGACGTCAACCGCGAGGTCGAAAATGCCCACGTTCGTCTCAGAATGGGCGTCTGCATAATGGGCGGCCGCGAGGTCGCGCCGGAGCGCCGCTTTGCCAGAGCCAAGCTCGCCTGCAACCGCCTGCGCGGAAAATACTCCAAGGGCGTAAACGTCTATGATAAGGAATTCCATGACAAGGAAATGCATTACGAGAGCTTCCTCAATGACTTTCAGAGCGCTCTCGAGGAAAAGCAGTTCCTCGTATTCTATCAGCCGAAGTATAACATCGAGGGAGACAAGCCCGTATTGACGAGCGCCGAGGCGCTCGTGCGCTGGCGCCATCCCGAGAGCGGAATGGTCAGCCCCGGCGAGTTCATACCGCTTTTCGAGTCGAACGGACTTATCCAGCTCGTTGACTACTACGTATGGCGCGAGAGCGCCGCGCAGATACGCCGCTGGCGCGAGGAGCTCGGCATCTCGATCCCGATCTCAATTAACCTTTCGAGGGTGGATATGTATGATCCGGAGCTTGAGAACAAGCTCCTCGACCTGCTGAAAGAGAATGATCTCAAGCCTGAGGAGCTGCTCCTGGAGATCACCGAGAGCGCGTACACCGATGACGCGAGGACGATCATCAAAGTCGTCGAATCCCTGCGCAATCACGGCTTCAAGATCGAGATGGACGATTTCGGCAGCGGCTATTCCTCGCTGAATATGCTCTCGACTCTGCCTATCGACGTTCTCAAGATGGATATGAAGTTCATTCAGAACGTGCGCGAGGGCAGCAAGAACTTCCGCATGGTAGAGCTTGTGCTCGATATCGCTGAGTACCTCGGCGTTCCGGTGGTTGCGGAGGGCGTTGAGACCGAGGAGCAGGTGAGGCTCCTTAAAAACGCCGGCTGCAGCATAATCCAGGGCTATTACTTCTCTAAGCCGGTGGATGCCAAGACCTTTGAAAAATTCCTGCTTGAAAAAAAGGAGGCTCTTAAATGACAGTACAGGAGCTCTATGAAAAAATCGGCGGCAACTTTGACGCCGCAAAGAAAATACTTCCCTCCGAGGCGCTTATCGGCCGCTTTGTCGTCAAGCTCCTAAAGGACGGCAGTATGCAGAAGCTGAGAGACGGAGTCGCCGCGGGTGACGGGAAAGCAATATTCGAGGGCGCGCACGCGCTCAAGGGCGTGACCGCAAATCTCGGTCTGCAGAATATCTCAGACCTTGCGGCTGAGATCGCAGACGAATTTCGCACCGGCAGAGAGCGCTCTCTTTCCGATGAGGAGCTTCAGGCAAAGCTTGATGAGCTGAACGCGAAATTCGACGCCGCGAGCGAGGAGATCGCGAAGTTCCAGGCTCAGTAAAATGATAAGAGAACAGCGGATAACCTCGATAGAGGAGCTGACGGAGCTTCTCACAGAGCAGGAGTACCGCGCGGATATCCGCCGCAACCGCTCCGAATTTGTCTACCGCGGTATGCCGAACGCGTCCTTCCGCCTCGAAACGAGCCTGCGGCGCAACTGCAAGGAGCTGCAAGCGAAGCTTGAGCCGGCGATACTCAAAAATTTCGCAAAGTACGCGGTTATGGAGGATCCGAAGGTCTACGGTAACGTCTGGAGGCAGATGATTCTGGGGCAGCACCACGGTCTGCCGACCCGCCTGCTCGACTGGACGCAGTCGGCGCTTGTGGCGCTCCACTTTGCCGTGACCGAGGAGAACCTCGAGAAGATGGACAAGCGCGATTCGCTCGTCTGGCGTATTGACGTCAAGGAGCTTCACTCGCATCTGCCCGAAAAGTACCGGCTCGTTGCCGACAAATACGAGGCGGATATTTTCTCGGTCGATATGCTGCGCGAAATATGCGAAACCGTTAATGAATACGACCGCGATATGGGCTCGGGAGCCATGCTCGTCCTCGAGCCGCCGTCCATATCGGCGCGAATAGTCAATCAGTATTCGTTTTTCTCCGTAACGCCGATGGGCATGGAGAATATGGAGGAGTTTCTCGATAAAAACACCGAGAACACCGTGAAATTCATCATCGACAAGTCCCTGCGCTGGCGCATACGCGATATGCTCGATACGCTGAATATGTCAGAGCGTATCGTCTATCCCGGGCTTGACGGGCTGTCGAAATGGATAGCGCGCCACTACTTCGTTAAGAATAATTAAATCAGCATAAAAAAGAGCTCAGCCAGCCGGCTGAGCTCTTTAATTTTCTTTTTTACTTTACGGTGACGGAGGTGATGTGCGGGTTTACGCCCTCGTACCAGTAGAGGAAGCCCTCCATATCGACGGTATCGCCGACCTTGAGATTCTTTACCGCCTCATAGACCTCGGTGCCGGGGCCGCAGAGGTAGCTCTCAACGGTGAAGGTGTAGGTGTGGCCGTTAACGCTTACGTCGAAGTAGAGGTCGCTGCCATCTTCACCGGAGCCGTCCCAACCGTACATGAACGCCTTGTCGCCGTTTACCGGCTCGACCTTCATGCCCTTGAACGATACAAACTCGTTCTGATGCGCTATAAGCTCCTCGGTGCCGAGAAGAGCGGTGACGTCGGTCGGCTCAGCAATATAGTTGCCGTTGGAGAACGGGGAAATCGCGGCGTCAACGATCTCGACCTCGCCGCTCCACTCGCTCTTGTAGCCGGAGACGGCGATCTTCGTGCCGGGAACGAGGAATTTTGCGGTCGCCTCGTCGCACGCGGCGTTGTAGATGAAGTAAGCGCCGTCGGGGCTCTGGGCGTAGATGGTGAGCTTGCCGTCCCACCACGACTGGGTTGCCTGAACGTAGGTGATGACGGAAACGGGGGAGTCGAGCTCGGCGAGAAGGTAATCCGCGTGGCTCATGTATTCGCTCTTAGTGACGGAGGTGATGTGGGGATTCGCGCCGTTGTACCAGTAGAGGTAGCCGACCATGTCGATCACATCGCCGACTCTGAGACCCTTGACAGCCTCGTAGACGTCGGTGCCGGAGCCGGTGAGATAGCTCTCGACGGTGAAGTTGTAGGTAACGCCGTTTACGCTGGCGTTGAAGTAGAGGTCGCTGCCCTCCTGACCGGAGCCGTCCCAGTTGTAGAGGAACGCCGCGCCGTCGTCGCCGATCGGCTCAACGGTCATGGTGAGGAAGGAAACGTACTCGTTCTGATGGTCGATGAGAGAGGGATCGCCGAGAAGCTCGGTGACGTCCTCGGGATTGGCGTAGTACGGCTCGCCGTCGAGTATCTCGAAGGTGCCGTCCACGATCTCGACCTCGCCGGACCACTCGCTCTTTACGCCCTCAACGGCGATTTTGGTGCCGGGAACGAGCTTCGCCGCGTCCTCCTCGGAGCAGGCGGCGTTATAGATGAAGTAGGCGCCGTCCGGGCTCTGGGCGTAGATGGTGATCTTACCGTCCCACCAGGACTGGGTCGCCTGAACGTAGGTCTCGATCTTGACGTCGGAGTCAAGCGGAGCGGCGACGTACTCATCGTGAGTCATGACGTCGGCGATGGGCTCAGTGGGGGTGAGATCAGCGCTGGTGGAGGGGGTTGCGGGAGTATCCTGCTTCTGGGTTTCGCTTGGGGTAATGTTTGCGCCGGAAGTGACGGGCTTATTGTCGGTTCCGCAGGCGGCAAGGGCAAAAACCATACAGAGCGCAAGGATAAGTGCTAAAGTTTTTTTCATTACTGAATTTCCTCCTGAGAGATTATTGCAAGCTCATTATAACCGTTTATCTGAAAAAATCAACTGTTTTCGCGTTTCTTAATTATTCTGATGAGATAAACCGCGCCGATACCGACCCAGACAGCGGCGAGCGCGCCCAAAAGCACCTTCGATTCAGTCGGCAGCGGCTGAAGAGCCGTGGACTGCCCCGCCTCGATGGAGTCAAGGCGGTAAAGGCTCGTCATATCGGCGTAAAGCTCGTCGATAAACTGATCGTCCACGGTCTTGCCGCGGCGCATACCCTTCGTGACCTCCTCGATCATCTGACCTGCGGCGTCGCGCAGGGAGGCGGAGCCGTTAAAAACCGGAGTCGTAAAGGTGTTTGCGGTGTGGCTCTGCAGGAGCTTTGCCGCGTCGATCTTGACGTAGTAATGCTCTGTATCGGATCCGCGCAGGGAGAGATACTCAACGTAGCTCGGGTCAGACTGCGCCTTCAGCGTTACGGGGAGATATCCCTCGGTCTCGGAGTAGGCGATCTGGACTTCGTTCGTGATGAGATACTGCAAAAACAGCCAGCTTGCGAGCACCTCCTGCGGGTCGTCCTTGTTGAATATGCAGGCGGAGGGGCCCTGACTCATCATCTGCGGGTGAGAAACGTCGTACTGAGGGATCTCCATTACGACTGTTTCAAAATCGACGAGATTTTCCTTCGGAATGTCGATATTCGGAGCGTCGGTTCCCATCCACGTCGCGCCGGCGGTGGAATCGACGGCGAAGATGCACTGTCCGGCGTTGAGGAAGTTGCCGGGGTAGCTGGAGATTTTAAATGTGGAGAAGGCGCGCGTTCCGGCGTGCTCCGCGATCTCGAGGAGCAGGGAGCGGGTAGTGTCGTTGAAGATGAGCACCTCGCCCGCGGCTGTGGAGTAATCCGCGCCCTTCTGACGGAGCATGCTTATCATCATGTTGTCGGTGGATTTGTAGATAAACGGTATCATGACCTTCTGCCCGTTTACCTTGAAAACGCCGTCGGCGTCCTTTTCCATCGCCTTTTCGCTGACCTCCCACACAAAATCCCAGGTGAGCATATCGGGCAGCGTGTAGCCGAGCTTTTCGACGAGCGTCTTGTTCACGTAGCACGCCTCGGTGGAGCGCATGAACGGCAGCGCGTAGCAAACGCCGTCGATGTAGCACTCGGAGAGAAACTGCGGCACGATCTCGCTGACTGTCGGCGCGTCGAACTTGACCTCGCTGCCGCCGAGACCGTATTTAGCGTTCACCATCAGCTCATCGAGCGGGACTACGACCTCGGAGCCGGTTTTATAGGTTGCGATATGGTCGGGGTAGGTGATGCAGATGTTCGGGGTAGTGTTCGTCGCGATATTCGTTATTACGTCCTGATATATCCTGCCGTAGTCGGTGTAGAGGCGGAGATTGACCTCGATGTTGGGGTAGAGCGCCTCAAAATCCTCGATCGCCTTCTGATAGATGGCGGTCTGATACTTGTTAGTATCGTTCTTTGCCCAGAAATTCAGATCAAAGTGACGCGAGGAGTCAAATTCCTCGGGCGGCACGAAGCTCTCCCGGCTGACGTTGCCGTGGCAGGCGCTGAGAGAGAGAACTACGGCGAGAGCGATAAGGAGCGAAAGAGCCTTTTTCATCCCTTTGTGCCTCCCCTCGAAACGCCGGCCATTATCTTCTTCCGGAAGATGAGGAAGAGGATTATGAGCGGCAGGCTGATTACGACCACTGCCGCCATCATCGCGGGTATGTTCTCGCGGCCGAAGCCGTTTTCGCGTATCTCCTGGATACCGTTCGATACGAGGAAATACGCCTCGTCGTCGGTAATGAGGCGCGGCCAGACGTAGCTGTTCCAGCACTCGATGACCTTGAGTATCGTGATAGTCACGATAGTGGGCTGCGAGATCGGTATCATGACCTTGACGAGGTACTTGAAGTCGCTCGTTCCGTCGACCTTCGCCGCCTTATACAGCTCGTCGGGGATCTCAGCGAAGTTCTCTTTTAAAAGGTAGATATAGAATATGCTCGTTATGCTCGGGAGAATGAGGCCGAGGAAGGTGTTTCGCATACCGAGGGAGGTTATAGTCTGAAAGTTTGTGATGATAACAAGCTCGTTCGGTATCATCATAAGGCTCAGAAACAGCGTAAACACCAGATCCTTGCCCTTGAATTCAAGCCTTGCGAACGCAAAAGCGGCGAGGATCACGACAACGAGCATCACGGCGGTCGTGATTATCGTAAAGATCAGCGTGTTGAGGAAGTATTTTGCGAGCGGCACCTGAGTGAACGCCGCGACGTAGTTTTCAAGGGTGGGGGAGAGGGTAAAAAACTGCGGAACGTACTCGCCGTTGTAGCTTGAATAGCTCTTGATGCTCGTCAGCACCATCCAATAGAACGGGAAGATGACCATTATCGCCCATATCGTCAGGAAAATATAAATGAGCACCTTGCCGACGGAAACCTTGTTTTTCATATTTCCGCCTCCTTAATAGTGAGCGTTCTTCTTGGAAACAAGAAGATTGACTGTTGTGATCGTGAGAACTATGGCAAACAGCACCAGCGCCGCCGCCGAGGCGTAGCTCGGGTAGCCGCCGGAGTCGCCGTAGAGCATATCGTAGACGTAGCCGACGATGGTGTTCATTCCCGCGGCGTTGAGATTCGTGCCGAAAAGCGCGACCGCGTCGGAATACGCCTTGAACGCGCCGATGAAGCCGGTTATCACGAGATAGAAGATCATCGGGCTGATCATCGGAAGCGTGATCTTCGTGAAAACGCGCCAGGACGGGGTAGCGTCCACCTGCGCGACCTTATAATAGTCGCGGTTGACGGAGGCGAGCGCGCTTGTGAGAATGAGGATCTTGAACGGCATTACGATCCAGATCGTGTAGAAGCAGAGAACGAACATCTTCGCCCAGTACGGGCCGTCGATGAAATCAACGCTCCTGCCCCCGAAGAAGTTGATGAGGAGATTTACAAGACCCTCGGAATACGCCGTCGGCTTGAAGAGTATCATAAAAACGAGGCCGACCGCCAGCGTATTCGTGACGTAGGGGAGAAAGTATATGGTCTGGAAGAGATCCTGAAGCTTTTTGATGGAGCTGAGACCGAGCGAGATGAGAAGCGCAAGCCCCGTCGAGAGCGGAACGGTGATTACGACGAGAATCAGCGTGTTTTTCACCGCCTGCAAAAAGTACGGATCGCGCAGAACGTAGTTGAAGTTGAAGAGTCCGACCCCGAAATACGTCTGCGAGGCTGAGTTGTAGCCCTCCTCGACCGAGTAGATAAAGACGTCGATGAGCGGGTAGACCATAAAGACCGCCAAAAATACTATCGCGGGCAGCAGGTACAGCCAGCCCTTGAGGTTGTTTTTCATTTTGCCACCTCATAGTACACGCGCTCGCCGGTCTTAGCGTCGAAAAGATGCACCTTTGCGGGTTTAAGGTCAAAGCGCACCGTTCTGCCGCTCTTTACCTTGTCCTCGGAGGGGATTATCGAGCGCACCGATACGCCCTCCATGCACTTGTGGGTCGAAACGACCGAGGTGTCGCGGCCCATGACCTCAACTCTCGTGAGGTCGCAGGTGAAGCGGCCGTTTTCGTTCAGCACGAAGCCCTCGGGCCTGATGCCGACAGTTATATCGCCGTCCGGCACGCCCTTTATATCGAGCACCGCCTCGGAACCGATCATCAGCCTGCCGGCCTTTACGCTGCCGCGGAATACGTTTATCGGCGGCGTGCCGAGAAACTTTGCGACAAATAGGTTCTTCGGATCGTCGTAGACCTCCTGCGGCGCGCCTATCTGACGGACAACGCCCTTTTCCATGACTACGATCATATCGGAGATGCTCATCGCCTCCTCCTGATCGTGAGTTACGAAGACTGTCGTGATGCCGGTCTCGTTCTGTATGCGACGCAGCTCCTCACGGGTCTGAAGCCTAAGACGCGCGTCGAGGTTGGAGAGCGGCTCGTCGAGCAGCAGAACGCGCGGCATTTTGACGAGCGCGCGGGCGATCGCAACGCGCTGCTGCTGACCGCCGGACATCTGCGCCGGCTTGCGTTCCATAAGACCGTCGATCTGCACGAGCTTCGCCGCCTCGAGAGCGCGGCGATCCATCTCCTCGTTCGTGAGCTTGTCCTTCCCGCGGAAGTTTTCAAGCGGGAAGCGGATATTCTCGCGCACCGTGAGGTGAGGGTAGAGAGCGTAATTCTGGAAAACGAGCCCGACGCCGCGCTTTTCAGGCGGCAGACCGGTCACGTCTGTGTCACCGAAATAGATTTTTCCGTCCGTCGGGGTCTCAAGTCCGCTTATGAGGTTCAGCGTCGTCGATTTGCCGCAGCCCGAGGGGCCGAGCAGACCGATGAGCTTACCGTCCGGTATTTCAAAGGTAAAATCGTCCACCGCGCGGACGGGCTTGCCACCCTTTGTGCGGGAAGGATAGATCTTCGTGAGATGGCTGAGAACAACTTTCATACTTATACCACCCTCCGGTGCAAAAATATACATTATTATATAATACAGCGCATAAAAAAGCAATAAAAAAGCCGAACATGTGACTTGAAATGAGATTAAATGAACGAAGAATCTGCAATATGACAAATATTTTTTCACTTAACGGACATTTTTTGTGTATATACGACAAAAGTTTAAAGACAGCTTAATTGTAGCCTAAAAAAGCTTGATTTTTCAAAAACGATATGTTAAAATTCGGTTTATCGTAGGGAAGGGTATATTTTCAGCCATTATTTGAAAGTGCCGGGAAAATAAATTGCATTTTCTTTTCTTAGGCAACGGATAAAACCGGCAAAGCCCGCCTTACTTATTCAGTAATTATTCGCTCTATGCGTTTAATGGAAATTTTATTTTGGAGGAAATGGAAACATGAGTAAGAAACTTACCAAGGTCATTGCTCTTGCACTGGCGCTCGTAATGGTACTCGCTCTCGCTGCCTGCGGCAACAACACCACCACGCCCGCAACCAACAACGAGACCCCCACTACCAATAACGACACCCCCGCAACCAACAATGACACCCCCGCAACCAACAATGACACCCCCGCCACCACCCCCGATGAGCCGGATCCCGTAGAGGAAGAGCCTGCTTACCTCACCTTCGGCGAGGGCACCTATGAGCGCGGCGACGACGAAGAGATCTATGACTGGGCTCTCGGCGGATACGCTGCTCTCCTCGACGAGGCAAAGGCCGCTTCCAGCATCAGCGAGAGATTTGTTATCTTCGCTAAGGCTGAGGCTTACCTCCTCGACTCCGCTGTCATGATCCCGACCACCACCCAGGGCGGCGCCTACACCATCAGCCGTGTAGCTCCCCGTACCGTTCCTTATGTCCAGTGGGGCAACGATGACGATCGTCTCTTCGGCATGGTCATCTCCGATGAGTTCCTCACCCCGGCTGAGAGAGCTGATCTCTTTGCTATGTGGGACGAGGCTGTAGCTGCTCAGGATGCTTCCAAGTATGATCCTGCTGCTTACCTCGTAAGCAAGGGCCACACCATCCAGAACACCTACGCTACCACCTTCCAGACTGCTCCTGTCACCATCGACTGGCTTAACACCTCTTCCCAGTCCGATACCGAGATCACCGTTAACTGCGTTGACGGCCTTGTTCAGTACGACGGCCTCAACATCATGAACGGCGCTCTTGCTGACAGCTGGACTGTTTCCGACGATGGTCTCACCTACACCTTCCACATCCGTGAGGGCGCTAAGTGGTACACCACCGAGGGCAAGGAGTATGCTGACGTTACCGCGGGCGACTTCGTTGCCGGCTTCCATCACATGCTCGACACCCAGGCCGGTCTTGAGTGGCTCGTTGAGGGCGTTGTAGCAGGTGCTTCCGAGTACCTCGCCGGCGGCTCCTTCGACGCTGTTGGCTACAAGGCAGTTGATGATCACACCCTCGAGATCACCCTTGAGGCTCCGACCAGCTACTTCCTCACCATGCTCACCTACAGCTGCTTCCTTCCGATCTGCGACAGCTTCTATCAGGCACACGGCGGCGTTTACGGCATTGACGCTTTCGCTGCTGCTTCCGCTGACACCAACACCTATACCTACGGCAAGTCCGAGGACGTTGCTTCCCAGGTTTACTGCGGACCCTTCCTTCTTCAGAAGCTCCAGCAGGATTCCGAGATCGTCATTGTAAAGAACCCCAACTACTACAACGCAGACAAGGTTACCCTCGAGTCTGTCCGTTGGGTCTATGATAACGGCGAGAACCCCCTCCAGACCTATGCTGACGTCGTTTCCGGCGTATATGCCGGCACCGGCCTCTCCGCTTCCACCGGCACCCTCGACGCTGCCAAGGAAGACGGCAACTATGACAAGTACGCTTACATCTCCGAGACCACTTCCACCTCTTACTTCGGCGGTCTCAACCTCAACCGCGGTACCTTCCAGCTCGAGGGCGGCGCTGTTGCTTCCCCGAAGACCGAGCAGGAGAAGATCGACACCGCAGTTGCACTCTCCAACAAGAACTTCCGCAAGGCTCTTCAGCACGCCTTCGACAAGAAGACCTACAACGGCGTAAGCCGCGGCGCTGACCTTGCTGAGACCAACCTCCGCAACATGTACACTCACCCCGAGTTCGTTTCCATCACCGAGGATGTTACCTATGACGGTCACACCTTCGCTGCCGGTACCTTCTATGGCGATATCGTCCAGGCCTTCGTTGACGATCTCGGCTGCAAGATCACTGTTAAGGACCAGGTAGACGGCTGGTACAATGCTGACGCTGCCAAGGAGTACCTCGAGGCTGCCAAGGCTGAGCTCGGCGACGCCGTTACCTTCCCGATCAAGATCGACGTTGTTTACTACTCCGCTTCCGACGCCAACACCGCTCAGGCCAATGCTTACAAGGCAAAGGTTGAGGAGACCCTCGGCGCTGAGAACGTAGTCGTCAACCTCGTTGAGGCCACCACCTCCGCTGACTACTATGCTTCCGGTTACCGTGCATCCAACGGCGAGGCCGGCAACTTCGATATGTTCTACGGCTCCGGTTGGGGTCCTGACTACGGTGATCCTTCCACCTACCTCGACACCTTCCTCGGCGAGGGCGCTGGTTACATGACCAAGGTCATCGGCCTCTTCTAATTTCCGCATTTAAGGTTTCAGTTTAAGATGATACATAGCTGGACCTCGGTCCAGCTATGTATTGTTTTCATATCTGCCGTTTTTCGTTCTCCGGAGTGGAAAGTTAAGCTTTTTCTTCAAGAAGCTGCTTTCTTTTGAAGACGGAGCTTAACTTTTCACACATCGCTCACCCCCATCCTAAAAAGAAGGAGGAAGTGGCTTTCGTTTTTATAACTTTAGCCATTTAAATTAGTAATGAGAAAATACATGCTCAAGCGCATACTGTTTTCGATATTCTCCCTTCTCGTCGTTATAGCCGTCGTAATGGTGCTCGTTTTCTCACTCATTGAGCGCAGCGTCATTTTCCAGACCGATGACACGTGGAACAAGAAGTCGAACAACGACCGCATCATCTATGAGTACACGCAGTACTCAAAGTATCAGTATCTGAACTACGTTGACTTCACGACCTACGTCGGAAATATCTACGCCGAAAAGCTCGGTCCGAACTACGGCACCGATCCCGATTTCATAAAGGACTCGAAGTCCGTTCAGTACGCCACAACCTACCTTGACAACGAGCTTGTGCAGAAGTTCATCAAGGAGTACAAGGACAAGGGCTATGAGATCCGCTACCTTGAGCCGATAAAATTCAAGAGCGGCAAGACCAAGCCCGGCGGAAACGGCTACTTGATTGCCATTCAGGAGAAGAACGTCCTTCTCCGCCTGTGGGATTACATCATCCATTTCATCACCGTTGAAACGACGAACGACGTTCAGGATCCGAATCTCAAAGAGCGCAATATCCGCTTCGAGGCCGACCCGTACGGCGGACCGTTTGCCTTAGTCGGCTCGGGAACGACGCATAAGTACCTCTTGTACTTCAATAACCGCTTCCCGTTCATCCATCAGAACTGGCTGCACATCAACCTCGGCACCTCCTATACCACCTACCGCGGTCAGGAGATCACCGACGTTATCAATAACCCGACAGGCGACCTCATAACCTCGCGTCAGCAGTATCCGGCGCTTCTCGGCTCCGATGAGTTTGAGGAAACCGCGATCGACTTCCACTCCGTTACTTATAATAAGGGCACTATCTCCGACTTCGAGAAGAGCCTCTTCACTGACGGCTACACCGTTTATAAGTACACCCGCGGCGGTCTCAGCATGATCGAAAACTCCTTCGTCATCGGACTTATCGCAGTCGTGATCGCCTATGCTCTCGGTCTGCCTCTCGGCATGCTCATGGCGCGCCGCAAGGACAGGCTCGGAGATAAGATCGGAAACGCATACATTATCTTCATTATGGCAGTTCCGAGCCTCGCGTACATCTTTATGTTCGCAGCAATCGGAACGAGCGTCTTTAACCTGCCGTACAAGTTCGCAAACGCGGAGGTCAAGGTACTCGCCTACGTTCTGCCGATACTCTCACTCTCTGCCCGTGACGTCGCAAACCTCATGAAGTGGATGCGCCGCTACATGATCGACCAGATGAACTCCGACTACGTCAAGTTCGCCCGCGCCGAGGGTCTTTCCGAGAGAGAGATCTACAATATCCACATTTCCAAGAACGCGATGATCTACCTTGTCCACGGTATCCCCGCGACCATCCTCGGTTGCCTCACAGGAGCCATTATCACAGAGCGCGTCTACTCCGTTCCCGGTATCGGCAACCTTCTGACCACCGCTCTCAACCGCCACGACAACGGCGTTATCGTCGCCTGCACGGTCTTCTATACCGCGCTTTCCATCATCTCGCTCATACTCGGCGACCTCCTGCTCGCCGCCTACGATCCGCGAATCAGCCTTAACGAGGATAAAGGAGGTGGACGCTGATGCCGAAGAAGAATAATATCAATCAGGACGAGCTGTTCCGCTTTATTGACAGCGATACGATATCCTCGGAGAAGATCACGGCTCCGCGTTACAGCTACTGGAAGAGCGTTTTCCGCGTTTTCTTCCGCAAAAAGATCAATATTTTCCTCATTTTTGCTATGGCGTTCATCCTGCTCTCCGCGTTCATTCTGCCGAACTTCTGGTACTATGACTACATGGAGAACGTCACCGACCCCACGACCTTCAACCTCAATCCCGCGCAGGCGATGGAGCGCTTCGGCGGAGACATAAAGTGGGTGCTCGGCACCGGCCCGTACGGTAACTCCATCATGTACGGTATCGTCTCCTCCGCGAGAACGAGCCTTCTGCTTGCGATCATCTGCGCCGCCATCAATATGGTGGTCGGAATCATCGTCGGCGCGATCTGGGGCTACTCCAAGAGAGTCGATCAGGTCATGCTCGTCGTCTACAACATCGTTGCGAACGTTCCGTACCTGCTTCTCGTTTCCGTTCTCGTCTACGTCATCGGCTCCGGCTTCTGGAGCTTCGTGTGCGCGCTGACGATCACCGGCTGGCTCGGAATCGCCTACTTCTTCCGCACGCAGGTCATGATCATCCGCGACAGAGAGTATTCTCTCGCGTCCCGCTGCCTCGGCACGCCTGTTCTCCGTGTTATCAACAAGAACATCCTGCCGTTCCTCACGAGCGTTATCGTGACCCTGCTCGCAACCGAGCTTCCGAGCTACATCTCCATGGAGGTGTTCCTCTCCTTCATCGGCGTAGGTCTTTCCGCCGAGGTCCCGAGCCTTGGCCGAATGATCAGCCAGGCGCAGACCGCGTTCCTCTCATATCCGTGGGAGTTCTGGCCGCCGGTCGCAATCGCTTCGGCAATCACCATTATTCTCTACGTTCTCGGTCAGAACCTGGCTGACGCCTCTGACCCGCGTACCCACATGTAAGGAGGAGAGACTATGTCAGAACAGAATGAAAAAAAGGTCCTCCTCTCCCTTAAGGACGTCGTAGTCAAGTTCAACGTCCGCGGAAGGATACTTACCGCTATCCGTAACGTAAGCCTTGACATCTATGAAAACGAATCCCTCGCCATCGTCGGCGAGTCCGGCTCCGGAAAATCCGTTCTCACAAAGACCTTCGCCGGTATGCTCGAGACTAACGGCTTTATCCCGCAGGGCAGCATAATCTTTTCCGACGACTCCCTCTCCGAGACAAACGTCAAAATCGAGGGCAGAAACGAGCACGTTTTCAACTACTCCATCAATATGCTCAACTCCCTTTCGCCCCTTGAGCGCGGCGCAAAGGAGTACCTCGCTATCGTCGAGAAGAAGAACGCGATCAAGTATGCCCAGAGCATGACTCCCGACGAGGAAGCCGACTACAACCTGAGAATCAAGGAGCTTGCGGACGACATCGTCGATTCCAACAACTATCTCTGGACTCTCGATAAGAAGGCGGACGCCGCCGAATATCAGAAAACCAGCGATAAGATCAAGAATCTCGGCGTTGAGAAGGCAAACCTTGAAAAGGAGAAGGCGGAGCTTATCAAAAAGCGCGCCGCCGAATACAAGGCGGACTCCGCAAGGCAGGCAAAGGATCAGAAGGAGCTTCACGATCTTGAGGAGCTCAGAGCGAAGAAGATCGCAAAAGAGGACAAGGCGGGCAACCCGCACGGACTGTCCGACGAGATTCTCGAGCGCAATAAGCTCATCGCATACGAGATCGTCCTCTCCATCGGCCGCTATCCCTTCTACAGTCAGATAAAGCATCTTCTGAAGCTCAAAAAGGCATTCAAAACCGCCATGGAGATCGGAGCTAATCTTGATTCCTCTAAGGTAAAGAACGATATCTTTGATACCACCACCTTCCGCGTCGCCTTCCGCGACTACAACGAGGAGACGAAGAACGTCCACGGCTACGCCATCATCGACTGCGCCAAGGTCAAGTTCACGAAGGACTGGCAGCAGATCCGCGGCTGCCGCATCGCAACCGTTTTCCAGGACCCGATGACCTCGCTGAACCCGGTAATCACCATCGGAAAGCAGATCCAGACCGTTATTCTGAAGCACCAGAAGTGCTCCAAGAGCGAGGCTTACGAGCGCACTATCGACATCATGGGCAAGGTCGGCATCCCCGACCCCGAAAAGCGCTTCAACGACTATCCCTTTGAGTATTCCGGCGGTATGCGCCAGAGGATCGTTATCGCGATCGCGCTCTCCTGCCAGCCGAAGATACTCATCTGCGATGAGCCGACGACCGCTCTCGACGTTACCATTCAGGCGCAGATCATACGCCTTATCAAGGATCTTCAGCACGAGCTCGGCTTCACAACCGTCTACATCACCCACGACCTCGGCGTTGTTGCAAACGTCGCTGAGCGCGTCGCGGTGCTCTACGGCGGTCAGATCGTGGAGCTCGGCACGGTCGAGGATATATTCTACGATCCGCGCCACCCCTACACCTGGGCGCTTCTCAGCTCGCTTCCGCAGCTGAGCGAAAAGGGCACCGACCTCTTCTCAATCCCCGGAACGCCGCCCTCTCTCTATAACAAGATTGTCGGCGACGCGTTTGCGCCGAGATCCAAGTACGCCATGGCGATCGATATGGTCGAGGAGCCGCCGATGTTCAAGGTCAGCGACACCCACTATGCCAAGACGTGGCTGCTCGATCCGAGAGCGCCTAAGCAGGAAATTCCGGAGAATATCCAGAATCTCCACGAAAAGATGAAGAAAACCCACGTAAATTTTGATGATTAAGGAGGCGGAACATGGATAATAACGAAAAACAGGTTCTGCTCTCCATTCAGAATCTCGACGTAGTTTTCGGACGCGGCAAAAAGGCTTTCAAGGCTGTTGACAATGTGTCCTTCGACATCTACAAGGGCGAAACGCTCTCTCTCGTCGGCGAGTCCGGCTCCGGCAAGACCACCATCGGCAGAGCCATCGTCCGCATAAACCCCTGCTCCGCCGGCGCCATCTACTACGACGGTAAGAAGATCTCCGGCAAGCTCAGCCGCAAGGACGACCGCGAGGTCATCCGCAAGATCCAGATGATTTTCCAGGATCCCGCGGCATCCCTCAACGAGCGCGCGACCATTGAGTACATCATCTCCGAGGGCCTTTACAACTTCCACCTTTTCAAGGATGAGAAGGACAGGATCGCAAAGGTTGAGAACGTAATCCGCGAGGTCGGACTTCTTCCGGAGCACCTTACCCGCTATCCGCACGAGTTCTCCGGTGGTCAGCGCCAGCGCGTCGGCATTGCGAGAAGCATCGTCATGGAGCCGGAGTTCATCGTCGCTGACGAGCCTATCTCCGCTCTCGACGTTTCCATTCGCGCGCAGGTTCTGAACCTGCTTAAGAAGTTCCAGGTAGAGCGCGGCCTCACCTATCTCTTTATCGCCCACGATCTGTCAATCGTAAGATTCATCTCCGACAGGATCGTCGTTATTTACAAGGGCAGAATAATGGAGATAGCGGAGACTGAGGAGCTTTTCAGCTACCCGCTGCACCCCTACACGAAGTCGCTTATCTCAGCTATTCCTATTCCCGATCCTATAATCGAGAAGGAGAAAAAGCTCTTCGTTTACGAGCCTGAGAAGATGCACGATTACTCAAAGGAGCAGCCCAGCCTTGTGGATATCGGAAACGGCCACATGGTTTTCGGCTCCCCGAGCGAGATCGAAAAGTATAAGGCTCAGCGCTTCGGATAATAAATAAAGGAATCGGGCGTGAGGCAAAAAGCCGCACGCCCATTTTCAAAACTATGAAAGCTAAAAAGCCATACGAGGAGATAACCGTCTCCTCAAAGCACCTGCCGCTGCGCATCGCACTCTTTGCGCTCGCAATCGTCATTGCCGCCGGATCGATCGGCTTCGGAGTAAGTCAGCTCGGCAGAAAAGACCCGGGCTGGTACACGATAAATGCCGCAGCCGACTCTGACGCGGTCATGTACGCAAACGGCATAAGATTTGAATACTACATGGACGGCTCGTCCGATATGATAAAGGCGGCTCTGCGCCTTATCGAGGAGCAGTATTCAGCGGCGCTCGCAAAGGCGTACAAGGAGACCGATCCCGCGACAGTTTATCCCGGAATCGGCAATCTCGCCGCGCTGAACGCGGGGGAGAGCGTGAAATGCTCGCCGGAGCTGTTCGCGATACTGAAGGACGCCTACGCGAAAACGCTTGAGGGGCGCGGCTTCAATATGTTTGCCGGCGCCTATTACGCGGAGTGGAACAGCATAATCTACTCAAACGACCCCGACTCATACGACCCCGCGAACAATGAGAATGAGCGCGCGCGGCTTGAGGCGATCGGCAGCGCTGTCAACGACCTCGACAACTTCACTCTGACGCTCGACGAAGCGACGCTGACCGCCTCGCTCACCGTCTCGGACTCATACAAGGCGCTCGCTTCGGAACTTGAGATAGAGGCGGGGGCGCTCGATCTGAATCTTCTGCGCGACGCATATATGCTCAGCGCTGTGAAGGCGGAGCTTGAATCGGAGGACTGGCACCGCGGCTACTTTGCGACGGAGAGCGGACTCGGAGTTTATCTGTCTGAGTGCGACGGCGGCAGGATCGACGTTTTCGGCGCGGGTGAGGAAGCCGTAGGAGCAATCAACGTCGCCGCCGGCGACTCTCTTTCGATGTTCCGCGCCTTCGGATATTATGAGGCGGCAGGGGAGCTGAGAAGCCCGTATTACACCGCCAACGGCTCCTTCGGCTCGCCGCTCACGCAGGTCATTACGCTCGATGAGGGCGGAAGCGCCGTTGACTGCGCCTATCACAACGTAAAAATGCTCGATTCGCGCTCGCCGGAGAAGGGGAGCTATACCGTTCTCTATACGCTGAGCGGTGAGGAAGTCCTCAGAGCGGCTGAATAATTATTCACTCCTCCGCATTAAGCGGAGGAGTTTTGCGCATACAGGGCAATTTGTCCTTGCATAAGAGCAGACTTTGTGATAAAATAAACTTTAACCGCATTGAAGCGCTGAAATTGTTAAAAAACGCCGAGTGCGTTAAAATTTTTATTGGAGGAAATGGAAACATGAGTAAGAAACTCACCAAGGTCATCGCTCTTGCGCTGGCGCTCGTTATGGTGTTCGCTCTTGCTGCCTGCGGCGGTACCACTACCACCACGCCGGAGCAGAACGAGACTCCGAAAAACGACACCCCCGCGACGAACGATACCCCCGCAACCAACAACGACACCCCCGCGACTGAGGACACCCCGGCTGCCCCGCTTACCTACACCTATCAGGATTCCGTAAGCACCATGGCGACCAACTGGAATCCCCACACCTATCAGACTACTGATGACAGCTATCCTGCCGACTTCCTTCGCGCCGGTCTTTACAGCTTCATCTACAACGATGAGCTTCACCCCCTCGAGGGCAAGGATCCCTACACCGGCTACGTTATCGTTCCCGAGATGGCGGCTGATATGCCCGTTGACGTCACCGAGCAGGTAAAGGCTGAGCACCCCGAATTCGGCATCCCCGAGTCCGCGACCGCCGGCTATGCCTACACCATCGACCTCAATCCGCTCGCTACGTGGGAGGACGGTACCCCCATCAACGCTGATACATACGTCTACTCCATGAAGAAGCTCCTCGATCCGGCACTTCTCAACTACCGCGCCGCTGACTACTATGCACAGGGTCTCTCCATCGCGGGCGCTGAGAACTATGCCAATCAGGGCAAGCTCGAGTACGGCGCGATCGGAGTTACCACCACCGAGTACCTCGCAAACGGCGGCGCCGTCGAGGATCTCTACGTCGACGCTTACGATTTCTGGAATGCGGACGCCTCTTATCTTGACGAGGCGGGCAACGCCCTTCAGCAGTACGTCTCCGTACTTGACGAGACAGTTTACGGCGCGAACGTAGACGACGCCTTCAGCGGCAAGCAGCTCTATGATGAGTATCTCGGCGCAGGCGCAGCCTACGAGGCATATTCTCCCGATGAGCTCTACACCGTAACCGGCCAGTACGCCACCGGCCTTGACTACGACAGCACCGTCGGCCTTTACAAGTCCGGCGAGTATCAGATCACCATCGTATTCGCAAAGAGCCTCGCAGGCTTCAACCTCCTCTACAACCTCGGCTCCAACTGGATCGTCAAGGAAGACCTCTATGAGGCAAACCTCAAGGAGTCTGAGGGCGTATGGAGCTCCACCTACAACACCAGCGTAGAGACCACCTCTTCCTACGGTCCCTACAAGATGACCGTTTATCAGGCGGACAAGTTCATGAAGTTCGAGAAGAACGAGAACTGGTACGGCTGGACTGACGGCAAGCACGTCTACGTCGATCCCGAGGACGGCGAGACTTATCCGATGTATCAGACCACCGCTATCGAGTGCGAGGTCGTTCCTGAGGCTGAGACCAACAAGCTTATGTTCCTCAAGGGCGAGCTTATGGGCTACGGTCTCCAGGCCGAGGACTTCGCCACCTACCGCAACTCCGATTACGTTTACTTCACCCCGGATGAGACCATATTCTTCCTCATCCTCAACGGCTATAAGGATGCCATCGAGGGCCGCGAGAAGGCTGAAGATTTTGACACCGCCACCCGCGATCTCCAGATGCTCCTGAACCTCAACTTCCGCAAGGCTATCGCCGTTACCTATGATAAGGAGCTTTTCGCATCCACCGTTTCCCCGGCTCGTTCCGGCGGCTACGCTATCATCGGCAACGCTTACGTCTATGATCCCGAGACCGGCGCTATGTACCGCGATACCGATCAGGCAAAGCAGGCTCTCTGCGACTTCTACTCCGTTGATCTCGCAGCCTTCAACGGCGACCTCGACGCTGCCGTCGCCTCCATCACCGGTTACGATCCCGAGACCGCAAAGACCCTCTTCGGCGAGGCGTTCACCGAGGGACTTGAGGCGGGCTACATCACCGACGCCGACAATGACGGCAAGTGCGATCAGGCCATCGTTATCGAGTACTCCCTCTCTTCCGATTCCGACTTCATGACCAAGACCATCGACTACCTCAACGAGAAGATGAACGAGGTCACCGCCGGCACTCCGTTCGAGGGCAAGGTGAGCTTCACAAAGTCCGCGCCTTACGGCAACGACTGGTCCAACAAGCTTAAGGCAGGTCTTGCCGACACCGCTCTTGCCGGTTGGTCCGGCTCCAGAATGGATCCGTTCAGCCTTACCGATCTCTACGTCAACCCGAGCTATCAGTACGATGCAGGCTGGTTTGACGCCACCAAGGTCGATCTCACTCTCACCATCGAGGGCGAGGAGCTCACCATGAACCTCCGCGACTGGTCTGACGCTCTTAACGGCGCCACCGTTACCGCTCCGAACGGCAAGGATTACTGCTTCGGCGACGGTATCGCAGACGTTGAGACCCGCCTCACCATCCTTGCCGCGATCGAGGGCAAGGTCCTCGGTACCTACGACTACATCCCGATGCTCCAGAACGCCTCCGCTGCGCTTCTCTCCAAGCAGGTGTTCTACGTCGTCGAGGATTGGAACCCGATCATGGGCCGCGGCGGCATCACCTATATGAAGTATAACTACGACGACGCCGCCTGGGCTGAGTACGTAGCTTCTCAGGGCGGCACTCTTACCTATTAATTTTTGAATATTCAAAAATTACGGTATTTTTATAGTTGCAGGGGCCTAAAAACCCCTGCAACTATTCCCGTTTTCAGCGACCGGTTTTTGCGAAAGAGCCGGAAGCTCCGACCTTTCGCAAAAACCAGTCAGAATGTTCCACCGGAGGTAAACTATGGGCAAATACGTTGTGCAGAGAATTGCGCTTATGCTCTTCACTCTGCTGATAATCACCCTTATATGCTTCGTTCTGGTGCGTATGCTGCCGCCCGCTGAGCTTCCGCTCAACGACCCGCACACCGCAGTTATCGAGGCAAGGCGCGAGGCGCAGGGCTACAACAAGCCGTATCTCGTGCAGTTCGGCATCTTCCTTCGCAATATCTTCACAAAATTCGACTGGGGTCTCAGCGATAAGCTGTACTTCGGTCAGAACGTCGCGGATATCTTCCTTCAGAAGCTGCCAGCCACCGTTTTCACAAATCTCTACTCCATAATCCTCAGCATACCCATCGGAATCGGACTCGGTATCTGGGCGGCGCTCAAGAAGAACACGTGGATTGACTACTTCATCTCTACCGTCACGATGGTTGTCATATCCGTGCCGAGCTTCGTCTTTGCGTTCATCATCCAGTACGTTCTGAGCTATAAGCTCGGCTGGTTCCCGTTCCTCATGAAAGCCGGCACCGACTGGCTGAGCTGGGATATGTTCGTTTCCATGCTGCCCGCGGTCATGAGCCTCTCGTTCGGCGTTATCGCAGGCTTCACGAGAACGACCCGCGCCGAGCTTACCGAGGTGCTGACGAGCGAGTTTATGCTGCTCGCCCGCACTAAGGGACTGACAAAGGCGCAGGCGACCATACGCCACGCGCTCAAAAACTGCGCCGTAGTCATCGTCCCCGCGATCTTCGGTGAGTTTATCGGCATTATGTCCGGCTCGCTCGTAATCGAGAAGATCTTTGCCATCCCCGGCGTCGGAAACCTCTACCTCAACGCAATAAACGCGCGCGACTACAACATATTCATGCTCGACTCCTGCTTCTATACCGCCGTCGGACTTGCCGCCGGCATCGTCGTCGATATAAGCTACGGCTTCATCGACCCGAGAATCAGAATGGGCAGCAAAAAGTAAGAGAAAGGAGAATTTTTACATGGAATATGAGCACATTCCGGCTGAAAAGTTCGCCTTTACTCAGATGGACGCCAGCCTGCACGATACGAAGCTCGAGACTAAATCCCGCAGCTACCTTGCGGACGCATTTCTGCGCTTCCGCAAGAACAAATCCTCCGTCGTCGCGGCGATAATTATCGCGTTTCTGCTTATTTTTGCGATCCTCAGCCCGCTGATCTCGCCTTATACGATCGAGCAGAAGGACAAGTTCTACCAGTCCTACGGCCCCTTCGTGCGCCAGATAGCCGATATGAAGCTCGGCATTTTCGACGGCGCCACGATCCGCCCGAGCCAGAACGAGAAGAGTATGCTCTACTGGCGCGGCATCGCGGAGGAGACCGGCATGGATCCGCTTCTCAAAATAGTCGAAACGACGACCACGAAGGTGCTCTACCGCGGCAAGGAGCGCGATGAGTATACCTACACTATCGAAACGAACCAGTACTACGAAAAAGGCATAATCTACCTCGTGCTTAGCTATGACGAGTTCGAGCGCATTCAGGCGTGGCAGGATGAGACGGGCATTCAGGTCATCTATCCCTACGTCGATCCCGCCGATATCCACGGCATTACCGACCACCCGAATATCTGGTACAAGGTCGATAAGTCCGGCGCAGCGCAGCCCGATAAGGACGGAAATCTCGTACCCGTCTATTCCACCAAAACCCAGAACACCGGCGCAGAGTACCACTCCCTGAGGATCGCCGGTGACGACGGAAGCTACGTCTATTCCACCGCCAAGAGCGGAGCGGTACAGTGCCGCGTCTGCTACTACAACTATTATCAGTATCTCTACGGCCACGAGCCGATGTACCTCATGGGCACGAACTCCATGGGCCAGGATCTCTTCATGGCGATAGGCGTCGGCGCGAGATTTTCGATAATCTTCGCAATCTGCGTTTCCGCGATCAACCTCTTCCTCGGCGCAATCTACGGCGCTGTCGAGGGCTATTACGGCGGCGCGATCGATATGACGATGGAGAGAATATCCGATATACTCTCCGGCATACCCTTCGTCGTTGCTACGACGCTCTTCCAGCTCCACCTTGCGCAGAAGGTCGGCGTTGTGCCTTCGTTCCTCTTTGCCTACGTAGTGACGGGCTGGATCGGCATGGCTGCGCTGACGCGCAAGCAGTTCTACCGCTTCAAGGGTCAGGAGTTCATCCTCGCCGCACGCACGCTCGGCGCGTCCGACGGCAGACTGATGTTCAAGCACATCTTCCCGAACTCGATCGGCACTATCATCACGAGCGTCGCTCTCGTTATCCCCGGAGTCATCAGCTCCGAGACCCAGCTCACCTACCTCGGGATCATCAATCTATCCGACTTTGCCGGCACCAGCATCGGCACGCTTATGAGCCAGGGGCAGGTCGCCATGACGAGCGCGCCACACGCGATATTCTTCCCGTCGCTGTTCGTTTCACTGCTTCTTATTTCGTTCAACCTCTTCGGAAACGGCCTGCGCGACGCCTTTAACCCGACTACGAGAGGGGAGGATGACTGATGGAAAATAAGCTTTCAGTGCGCGATCTGCGCGTTTCCTTCCGCACAACGAACGGCAAGGTGCAGGCTGTGCGAGGCATCAGCTTCGACCTTGCGAAGGGTGAAACTCTCGCCATCGTCGGTGAGTCCGGCTCCGGAAAGAGCGTAACGAGCAAGGCGATACTCGGCATACAGGCGGCAAACGCCATCACCGAGTCCGGCGAGATCATCTACGACGGCAAGGATCTCCTCAAGATCAGCGAGGAGGACTTCCACAAGATACGCGGCGACAAGATCTCGATGATATTCCAGGACCCGATGAGCTCGCTGAACCCGATAGTCAAGATCGGAAAGCAGCTCACCGAGGCGATGATCCTCAAGGGCAAAGCCCGCCAGAAGGAGAGCCGCGCAAACTTCAATACTTATCTCAAAAACCTCGATAAGCGCACCGGCGAAGCGCTCGGCGACGAGGCGAAAAAGGCAAAATTCTCCAAGCAGTGCAAGGATTTCGATACCTTTGAGTTCCGCCACGTCAAGCTCGAGGGCGAGTTCAACCGCGCGAAGGAGGCCGCAGTCGAGGGCAGCGAGGATATTGAGCTTCTTGCGTTTGAGCTTGAAAAGAACGCCGCAAAGGACGTCACTTTCCGCGTGAATACTATCTGCTCGCGCGCCAAGGCGTCGCTTCACGAGTACGTCGTCGCGCATGACAAGGCGGAAGAGCTTATGAGCCTTGCCGAGAGCGTCAAAAAGGCGGCTCCCGCCGCGGCCAAGGGCGGCGACACTGCCGCGATCACAGCAGACCTCAACAAGATGAAGGCAATTTTTGACGATGCGATCGCAAAGCCCGCGCCGGATTTCTTCCGCATGGGCTACTACATCGTTTTCTCCGGAAAGAGCCTGCCAGATATGCCCGTTCCGCAGATGAACGAGGAGCTTCTCCGCTATCTCGACGATAATTTCATGAAGGAGTTTATCTCCTCGGCTGAAAAGGGTATCCGCCGCTCCGCCGACGTTTCCTACGAAAAAATGGAGCGCGCGATCGCCGTCCTCAAGGAGAAGAGAAGCGTTTTCGAGCGCGAAAGCCTCGATAAAAAAGAGGCTTATGCCGCGCACAAGGCGATGACCTCCGCGGTTGAGGCGACGATCGACCACCTGAAGCTCGTCAAGGACAGCTTTTCATACACCTTCGGGCCGAGCGTTAAGAGCGAGCTTGAGCGCTATTTCGGCGCTATCTCCAAAAACGCCGAGGCTATACGCCGCCACGATAAGCAGCAGCGCAAGTATGATCGCTTGGTTGAGAAGGGCAAGACGCCGGACTGGAAGGTTGCGGAGGCGTCCATCACCGATATGGAGCTTGTCAAGGCAAATATAATCCACATCATCGACCGGCTTGCGGAGCATTATGCCGAGCTTCTTGCCGAGCGAAAGAACCGCGACTATGCCGCGGAGACCATCGCCGCCATCGACTACCTCAAGGAGAACGCCACCGGCGTCGCCGCGAAGGTCACGAAGCGCATAGCAAAGGACAGAGCGATAAAGCTTATGGACGAGGTCGGCATAGCAGAGCCGCGCAAGAGGTACAATCAGTACCCGTTCGAGTTCTCCGGAGGTATGCGCCAGAGAATAGTTATCGCCATCGCCCTTGCCGCAAATCCGGATATTCTGATCTGCGACGAGCCGACGACGGCGCTCGACGTGACAATTCAGGCGCAGATACTTGAGCTTATAAACAAGCTCAAAAAGGAGCGCGACCTCTCGATAATCTTCATCACCCACGACCTCGGCGTCGTCGCCAATATGGCGGATAGAGTCGCCGTTATGTACGCGGGCAAGATAGTGGAGTACGGCACCGCCGAGGAGATCTTCTACGATCCGCGCCACCCGTACACCTGGGCGCTTCTCAGCTCCATGCCAGACCTCGATACGAAGGAAAAGCTGGAGTCCATCCCCGGAACGCCGCCGAATATGATCTATCCGCCGAAGGGCGACGCCTTTGCCGCGCGCAACAAGTACGCGATGCAGATAGACTTCGAGGCTCAGCCGCCGCTGTTCAGGGTCACGGATACGCACTATGCCGCGACGTGGCTGCTGCACCCGGACGCTCCGAAAATCGAGCGGCCGAAGATAATCTCAGAACGCATTGAGAGAATGAAGGAAAAGAGAGGTGAGTCGAAATGAGCGAAAAAGAAGTTCTTCTCGACGTACAGCACCTCGGAATGTACTTCGGAAGCGGCGCCGGCGCGCTCAGAGCCGTCGATGACGTTTCGTTTCAGATCCGCAGGGGCGAGGTTTTCGGACTTGTAGGCGAGTCCGGCTGCGGAAAAACGACGACCGGCCGCACAATAATCCGACTCTACAACGCCTCCTCCGGCAGCGTGTATTTTGACGGCGTACGCATCGTCGCAGGCACCGCGAGCTATTACGAGGAGATCGATTCCGTCAGGGAAAAGCTCAAAAAGGGCGAGATCGACAAGGCGTCCGCCGATAAGCGCATCGCCGAGCTAAAGGAGGAGATCGCCTCCGCGAAGCGCGATCACAAGGCGGCGAAAAAAGACCTCGTAACACAGATACAGATGATATTCCAGGACCCGATCGCCTCGCTGAATCCGCGAATGACGGTACGCGAGATAATCGCAGAGGGTCTTATAATCCGCGGCGAGAAGGATAAAAAGGTCATCGACGAGAAGGTCTATGAGATGCTCGAGCTTGTCGGACTTGTCCGCGAGCACGCCTCGCGCTATCCGCACGAGTTCTCCGGCGGTCAGCGCCAGAGGATCGGAATAGCCCGCGCGGTCATCATGAACCCTGAGCTGCTCATCGCCGACGAGCCGGTCTCCGCGCTCGACGTTTCGATCCAGGCGCAGGTAATAAACCTGTTAAACGAGCTTCGTGAGCGCCTCGGACTTACGATACTCTTCATCGCCCACGACCTCAGCGTTGTCAAATACTTCTCCGACCGCATCGGAGTAATGTACTTCGGCAAGATGGTCGAGATGGCGTCGTCCGACGAGCTGTTCGCGCATCCGATCCACCCGTACACGCGCTCGCTGCTCTCCGCGATCCCGCTGCCCGACCCGATCTATGAGAAGAGCCGCAAGAGGATCGTCTACAATCCGCTCGCCGAGCACGATTACTCCGCTCAGAAGCCGACCTTCCGCGAGATAATCCCCGGTCACTTCGTAAGCTGCAATGACGCCGAGGAAGCAAAGTACAGGAAGGAATTTAACCTGTGAGACCGGAAAAGCGCGCAAAACTCATAAAATACGCTCTCGCTGTGGCGTTTGCCGCCGCGGGCGTCATTATAATGCTCATCAGAACTCCGATAACAGCCGAGATGAGCTCCGCCGAGCGGTGGAGAGTGCTGTGCGATGCCTTTTTTGTGCCGGGTGTGCTGATGCTGAGCGCCGGCGCGCTCGTATGGGTGTCGAATTTCGGAGTTTTCAACGGAATAAGCTACGCATTTCGCTACGTTGTGCGTATGTTTCTGCCGCACTCCGGAAAGCGCGACGAGAGCTACGGCGATTACGTCCGCGCGCGCGCCGAGCGCGGCGGAATCAGGGGCTACGGCTTCATTCTTATCGTCGGAGCGGTGTTTTTCGGCGTTTCACTCGTTTTTCTCGCACTTTTTTACCTTAATTGACAGGCGGGATGCCTTATGAAAAAGCCAAAATTAGTATTCTGCGATATCGACGGCACGCTCATTCCCTACGGCTACGGCGGACTGCCTGAGGAAACTTATTCCGTAGTCCGCGCGCTCAGGGAGCGGGGGATAGGCTTCGTTCTGAACTCCGGGCGGCAGTACCACTCAATGCGCGTGCTGTTCAGCGAGATGCCGGACGATATCTATTACGTCGGTGAAAACGGCGGCGTCGTATATGACCGAGGCCCCGAGGAGCCGACGCCGATCCTGCGCTATAATGAGATCGACCGCGATCTTGCGCTCGGTATCGCGCACTCCATCGAGGCGATAGACGGCTCGACCTGCGTTGCGAACGATATTTACACATCCTACTGCCTCAAGAGCTCGACCGAGCTCATAAGCGTTCTGCGCGACGGGCTGTCGAATAAGCTCGATCTCATCGACGACTGGGACGAGATCCGCGGTCCGATCGCTTCGATGGCGGCATACTGCCCGCATAATCTCGGAGAAGCTGAGAGCGTGCTGCGTCCGATGTGGGGAGATAAGATACACATGGCGTGCGCCGGCCCGACGTGGTGGGATTTCAACAACGCCAACAAGGGCGACGGCCTCATCGCGCTCTGCCAGGCGCTCGGAGTCGATCCAGCCGAAACCGTCGCCTTCGGTGATAACTGGAACGACGTGCCGATGCTCGAGGCGGCGGGAACCGGATATATTATGTCAACCAGCTTCGACGAGCTTCGGGCGCTCTTCCCGAACTGCGACAACGTGCTTGAAAAGCTGAAGGAATATCTGTAATTCGCTGTTTATGGTAAAGAATTCTGCGTTAAGGTGAGGTATAATAGACGCAGAAAGAGGCGGTTTTATGGATACAGTAAAAATCGGCGCATTTATCGCGTCACTCAGAAAGGAAAAGAATTTTACGCAGGAGGCACTCGGAGAGAGGCTCGGCGTGACGAACAAGACGGTATCACGCTGGGAAACGGGAACGTATCTGCCGCCGGTCGAGGCGCTCGTCGAATTGAGTGAGCTTTTTGGCGTAACCATAAATGAGCTTCTCAGCGGAAAAAGGCTTGAGAGCGGAGAATATGCCGCCTCTGCCGAGGAAAATCTCAAATCGGCGATCGCGCAATCGGGCTTCACTCTGGCAGAAAAAACAGAGTATTTCAAAATGAAATGGCTAAAAGAGCACATGGCGCTTCTCATTTTTATCGGCGTATGTACAAATGCTGCCCTTTGCGCGGGCTTTTTCACACATAGCCCGATAATTATCGCGGCGGCTGTCGTTTTGGGCGTGATTGAGTACGGCTATTTGAACAATAAGATGATGACCTACGTCGAGGCGCGAGCCTTTGACTAGCAAAAAAGCTCCCCAGATCGGGGAGCTTTTGTTGTATATTGATTTATTCAACCGGTACGCACTTGATGTGTAGCTCCTCAAGCTGCTTGTCGGTGACAACGCTCGGCGCGTCCATCATGACATCCTGCGCGTTCTTGTTCATCGGGAACGGGATGACCTCGCGTATGGTCTCAACGCCCGCGAGAAGCATGACCATGCGGTCAACTCCGGGCGCGACGCCTGCGTGGGGAGGAGCACCGTAGCAGAAGGCGTTGTACATAGCGGGGAACTTCGCCTTGACGTCCTCTTCACCGAGACGGACAAACTCAAATGCCTTGACCATGATCTCCGGGTCGTGGTTACGAACAGCGCCGGAGCTGAGCTCGATGCCGTTGCAGACGATATCGTACTGATCCGCCTCGATCGTGAGCGGGTCGATCTCGCCGCGCTCAGCCTTGAGAAGCGTCTCAAGACCGCCCTTCGGCATACTGAACGGGTTGTGGCAGAACTCGAGCTCGCCGCTCTCCTCACCAATCTCGTACATCGGGAAGTCGACGATCCAGCAGAACTCGTAGCGCTCCTTGTCCATGTGACCGGGAACGTTTGCGCCGAAGGTTTTGATCGCAACGCCGGCAGCCTTCTGAGCGAGGCTCTTTTTGCCTGCGGAGAGAATAACAAGGGTGTTCGGCTCGAGATTGAGCTTCGCGCTGAGGGCGTCCTTCTTATCGGCTACGAACTTGGCGACGCCGCCGGCGATAGCGCCGGTCTCATCGACCTTGAACCAGTAGCTCTTGACGCCCGCCTGAACCTCGCAGTCAGCGAGAAGCTTGTCGATCTGCTTGCGGGTGAGGGCGCAGTTTGTGATATCGACGGCCTTGATCTCGCCGGATGCGAACGGCTCGAAGCCGCAGCCGGAAAGCTCGGCGGTGACGTCCTTCGCGGTGAGGTCGATGCGCAGGTCGGGCTTGTCGGAGCCGTAGGTCTCGAGCGCGTCGAGGTACTTTACGCGGCGGAAGGGGGGCTTGGAGGCGATATCGTATTTGCCGAACTTAGCGAAGATCGGAGGCAGAACGTCCTCGATAACGGCGAAAACGTCCTCCTGCGTGGCGAATGCCATCTCCATATCGAGCTGATAGAACTCGCCGGGGCTGCGGTCGCCGCGCGCGTCCTCATCGCGGAAGCAGGGCGCGATCTGGAAATACTTATCGAAGCCGGAGGTCATGAGCAGCTGCTTGAACTGCTGCGGCGCCTGCGGCAGAGCGTAGAACTTGCCGGGGTGCTTGCGGGCGGGTACGAGATAGTCGCGCGCGCCCTCGGGGCTTGAAACGGTGAGTATCGGGGTGGTGATCTCGAGGAAGCCGTGCTCGGTCATCGCCTGGCGGAGCGCCGCGACGACGTTGCAGCGCATTACGATCTTGTCCTTGACGTCGGGATTGCGAAGATCGAGATAGCGGTACTTGAGGCGCTGCTGCTCATCCGCCTCGCGGGAACGGTTTATCTCAAAGGGCAGCTCATTGTAGCGGCACTTGCCGAGAACGGTGATCTTGTCGGGAACGACCTCAATATCGCCGGTCGCCTGCTTCGGATTCTTGGAGCTTCTCTCGCGGACGACGCCCTCGACCTGGATCGTGGACTCCTTATTTATGCCCTTGACGGCTGCGATCATATCCTCAGACTCGCAGACGATCTGCGTAGTGCCGTAAAAGTCGCGCATAACGACGAACGCAAGATTTGCGCTCACCATACGGACGTTTTCCATCCAGCCGGAGAGCGTGACGCGCTCGCCGACGTTCTCAAACCTCAGCTCTCCGAGGTTGTGTGTTCTGTAATAAGACATTGGTTTCAACCCTCCATAATTATCGAACCGGTGAAGCGCTCACCGAGTTTTGCCTTGATGTAGTCCGCTGCGTTCTCACGCGGCAGAGTTTCCTGCCTGCCGGTGGCGAGATCCTTGACGGCGACTGTGCCGGCATTTATCTCGTCCTCGCCGAGGAAAACGGCGTATGGAATGCCGGTTTTTGAGGCATAGGTTATCTTCTGCTTGAACTTTTTATCCTCAAAATAGACCTGCGCGCGGATACCGCTCTCGCGGAGCGCGGTCGCGCACTCTACGGCGGCGGAGAGATCGTCCGTCATCGGGATAACGAGCGCGTCGGCCGGAGCGGTGTTCAGATCGTTATTGAGAAGCCCGCAGTCGTCGAGCACGAAAAATAGGCGCGTGAGCCCTATGGCGACGCCGACGCCGGGAAGAGCCTTGTCTGTGTAGTAGCCAGCGAGGTTATCGTATCTTCCACCGGCACAAATCGCGCCGATCTCGGGGTAATCGAGCATCGTCGTTTCGTAAACGGTGCCGGTGTAGTAGTCGAGGCCGCGCGCGATCGTGAGATCGACGCGGAAATTCTCCTCCGGAACGCCGAAGGCGGCAAGATAGCGGCATACCTCGCGCAGCTCGTCGAGCCCGAGGTCGAAAACCTCGTTTTTCCCTCTGTAAGCCTCAAGCGCGCCGAGTACCTCGGCGTTCGTGCCCCTGATGGCGATGAATTTCAGAATATCGTCCGCATTCTCCTCGCTCACACCGAAATCCTCGCAGAGTATGGTCTTGACCTTCTCCGCGCCGATCTTGTCGAGCTTGTCCACGGTGCGCATAATGTCGCCGGACTTTTCGGAAAGACCGAGAAGCGCGTAAAAGCCGTTCAGTATCTTGCGGTTATTGACGCGGATAACGAAGCGCCTGAGTCCGAGCTCGTTGAAAACGCGGTAGATGACGCTCGGTATCTCAGCCTCGTTCATAATGCTGAGCTTACCGTCACCGATGACGTCGATATCAGCCTGGTAAAACTCGCGGAAGCGGCCTCGCTGGGCGCGCTCACCGCGGTAGACCTTGCCGATCTGAAAGCGGCGGAAGGGGAAGGACAGCTCGGAATAGTGCATCGCAACGTATTTTGCAAGCGGGACTGTGAGATCGAAGCGCAGGCTCAGGTCGCTGTCGCCCTTCTGAAAGCGGTAGATCTGCTTTTCGGTCTCACCGCCGCCCTTTGCTAAAAGAACGTCGCTCGCCTCGATTATCGGGGTATCGAGCGGGGTGAAGCCGTAGAGAGAGTAGACTCTTCGCAAAACCTCAGCGATCTTCTCAAACTGCTGCTGCTGAGCCGGAAGCAGCTCCATAAACCCGGAAAGGGTGCGGGGTGTTACGTTTGGCATTGGAATTCTCCTAAAAGTAAGCATAAGGACGGGTCAAAAACCCGTCCTTCATTATATCACATAAAGTCGGTTTTTCAAGTAAAACCGGCGCTTTTTGGCGCAAAAAGCCACAGACACACAGAATGTGCCGGCATATTCTGAAAACGGCTGTTATTTCTTCGGGTTGACGATGTCGCGCCAGTCAAGAAGACCGTCCTGAAGACCGCGGATAAGCACCTCGGCGGTGGCGACGTTCGTCGCAAAGGGGACGTTCATCTGATCGCAGAGGCGGCAGAGGTAGCTGACCTCGGCAGCCTGCTCCTCGCCGGGATCCTCGAAAAAGAGGACGAGATCGAGCTCGTTATAGGTGATCCTCGCGCCGATCTGCTGAGCTCCGCCCTGCTGGCAGGAGTGATAAAGCGTTACGGGCAGGCCGGTTGCCTCGGAAACAAGTCTTCCGGTGGAGTTAGTTGCACAAATCGAGTGGTTTGCAAGGATACCGCAGTATGCGATGCAGAACTGCACCATGAGTTCCTTTTTCCTGTCGTGAGCCATGATTGCAATGTTCATTTTTAACACCAGCCTTTCATATTTTTCCGATATAGACTCGCTCGCCGCAGATCCGGCGGGCTATTCTTTCGTACTGATCGAAGGCGTACCTCGCGCCGTAGCGCATTATGGGAACGCCGAGATTTGCGGCGACCGGTATCGCCTCGTCCTCGCTGACTACGCCGATGAGCTGAGCGCCGACGGAGTCGATTATATCGTCCACCGACGACCTTATGCGGCGGAAGTGGCGCTTCTGAACGCGGTTAACGAGAAGCCTTACGTTTTCGATCCCGCGCTCCTTGAGAGCGTTTACGGTTTTCTGCCCGTCGCGCAGGCTCGTAGTGTCCGCCGTCGCAACAACTATGCCCATATCTGCGGGCGAAGCGGCGAGCCGGAAGCCGGCGCCGAGACCGGCGGGGGAGTCGAAAAGAATGAAATCGTAATCCTCCGCGGCGGAGTCAAAAAGTCTGTTGAACTCCGCTTCGTCAATATCTCCGGGCGCCATGTCGCTCGGAGCGGAGAGAAAGTCGAGGTTCGAGATGCCCGGATGGTGCATGATGGCGTCCTTCAGCTCAACTCTGCCCGCCATCGCGTCGTAAAAGTCGAAGAGTACCTCGTCCTGAACGCCGAGAGCAAGGTCGAGATTGCGAAGCCCGACGTCGCAGTCCACGCATAAAACGCGCTTTCCCATGATCGCAAGCGCTTCACTGATCGCTGCGGTGGAGCTTGTCTTGCCGGTGCCGCCCTTTCCGGAGGTGATAACGATTTTTACGCCCATCTTAACCTTCCTCATCTTTGCCGCAGAGTGCCACAAATTAACGTCACACTCTGACATAATCATTTTACATTATTGTCTGAACAAAATCAAGTGCAAATGACGAATATTTCTATACAAATTCGGATGTATTTGTCGGATTATTACCTTACGGGTGTGTTCTCGTAGGGGACCGTCTCGCGCTCGGAGACGGTGGAGAAGTATGCTGTGAGTATATCCTTGGCAATAGCGGTCAGGCTCGAACCGGAGCCGCCCTTTTCAACGACGACCGCGATGGCGATCTCGGGAGCGTCGGCGGGAGCGTAGCAAACGAAAACCGCGTTGTTTACGGAGGTGTTGTCCGACTGAACGGTACCGGTCTTGCAGGCGACGGAGATCGGAAAGCCGCGGAACGCGCTTCGCGCGGTGCCGGTCTTTGCAACTGCCTCCATACCCTTCTGAATGACGGGAAAATAACCCTCGCTGTCATCTATGACGTGAACGATCTCGGGCTGTCTGTCAACGAGCGTCGCGGAGTAATCCGCGGTTGTGACGTAGTCGAGGATAGTTGCGGAATAGCGGGTGCCGCCGGTGGCGATTGTGGCGCAGTAGTTTGCGATCTGAAGGGGACTGAACTGGTTGATGCTCTGACCGATTCCGGCCTGAAGAGTATCCGCGTCGTACCAGCCGTCGTTAAGGATCTCGCGCTTCGATTCGCGCGATGCTACGACGCCGATGTTCTCGTCAAGCTCGATTCCGCTCTCCTGACCGAAGCCGAATTCCTTTGCGGTGTTGGCGATGGCGGTGATACCTGTATCGTCCGCGACCTGATAGAAGAAGTAGTTGCAGCTGTTTTCAAGCGCGCCGACTACGTCGAGATTACCGTGGCTGCCGGGGTATACCCAGCAGCGCGGTGTGTAGAAGTATTCCTTGTACTCGGTAAATTCTCCCTCGTCGTAAATGCGCGTCTCGGGGGTTATCTTGTGCATATTGAGCCCCGCGAGGGCAGTTACCATCTTAAACGTCGAGCCGGGCTCGTAGGTTCCCTGAACGGCGCGGTTCCACATCGAAACGTCGTAATCCGGGTAGGATGCCATGCTCAGCACCTCGCCGGTGCCGACCTTGATGACGACGGCTGCGCCGCCCTCGGCGTGCTCAAGCGTGCGAGGCTCGCGGTTTTCCTCGATCGCCTTCTCAAGCTCCTCGGCGTCGCGGTCTGCGTTCAGCTGGGCGATGCCGGTGCTGAGCGCGTCCTCAGTGGACTTCTGGAGCGAGGAATCGATCGTCAGATAGACGTTGCAGCCCGCCTTCGGCTCGGAGATCACCTCGATATCCGTTACGTTGCCGTTTTTATCGCGGTAGGTGCGCACCTTGCCGTCAACGCCGCGGAGATATTCCTCAAAGGCGCTTTCAGCGCCGCTCTTGCCGACGATGGAATTCAGCGTATAGCCAACGTCGGGGTGAGCCTCGAGATATTCCTTGGAGATATATCCGACAGAGCCGAGAACGTGGCGCGCGTAGTCAGTGTGGTACTCGCGCTTTGTGGATGCGGTCACGGAAACGGGGCTGAGGCGCTGCTCCTTGATGTTGGTCACAAAGTCCACGGGAACGTCGCTTGCAAAAACGTAATCCGTGGTGTTTATCACGATTCGCAGCTCAAGCTCGTAGCGCACGCCGATTATCCTTCGCGCATCCTCGGAGGAGGTGGTGAAGCTTATATCGTAGTGATCGCGCATCCAGCTCATAAGCTCCGGCGCGGAGATATCAGGGTCAACGTGGTAGCGCTCGAGAAATTTCTGAAGGCGCGACTCCTGCCGCTCTGTTCTAAGAGCGGTGTACTGAAACGGCGCAGACATCGTAACGGGGAAGGAGTCGTTGTATTCGACGCCGTTATCGAGCGCGGCGCGCACGAGGCGCAGCACTATATCGTTTCGCGCATCAAGATCCTCCTCGAGCAGCCGCGAACGGCTCAGAGTTACGGAATATACCGTTCTGTCCGAGGCGAGGAGCGTTCCGTTGCGGTCAAGTATCGCGCCGCGCGCCGAGGATATGGTTTCGACCGTGGCGACAGAGCCTGCCGACTGTATAACGTAGCTCTCCGCGTCCACGACCGTGATGTAATAGAGAACGTAGATAAAGCCGGCGGCCATGGCGAATATGAGCAGGAATATGAATGCGATCCGGGTAAATTTCAGAGTCACGTCATTCTATCCTTTCGATTGAGCGGGTAATGAGATAAACGGGAACGGCAAAAACAAAGCTGAAAAGCGCCTCAAAGAGCGCGACCCAAAGCATAGGAACGATGCCGGAGCCGAGCGCGAAAAGCGCCTTTATCAGCTCCGTAACGCCGGATACGGCGAGAGCCAGAATGCTCATGAGAATGTAGGCCGGAAAGCGCTTTATGAGAAGCGTGTCGCAGAGGTAGCCGATGAAAAGCCCGAGAAAGCAGAAAACGAGGGTGTAGACAATCGTCGGCTCGTTGAACGATATATCCATTAGCATACCGGCAAAAAGACCGATTGCTCCGCCGGTAACTACGCCGCCGCAGACTCCCGCGGAGGCGACGATGAGCGGCAGAAGCTGAGCCTTTACGCCGAAGATCGGAGCTCTCGGCAATATCGCCGCCTGAATAATAAACAGCATAAGCAGAAACGGAACGTAAGCCAGAGCGCGAAGAAAGCCCTTTTTTCTCAGAGTATTCATCAGTTTACCTCGAAGCTTTTGATAACGTAGACGTTTGCAAGCGTCGAAAATTCGGCGCTCGGCTTGACTGCGGCGGCGTAATCGTTTCCGCTGGGGTTGTCGAGAACGCTGTCAACGTAGCCGATGATGAGACCGGAGGGTATCTCGCCGCCGCGCCCGGTGGTCACAACGAGGTCGCCGTAGACTACGTTTGAGCCGAATTCGAGGTAGCCGAGGCGGCACTTCCCATCGCGGAAGAGGTTGAAATCGCCCTCCACGACGCCTGTGTCGTCGCTCGAATAGAGTCTTGCGCCGATGCTCATAGTCGTATCGAGCACGGTAGTTACGGTTGCGCTCGTCGCGGCGACGCTCGTAACCGTGCCGATAAGATAGCCGCCGGAGGAGATAACTGCGTTTCCGACGGCGATGCCGGAGTTTGCGCCGCGGTTGACCGTGAAGCTCGAGGCGAAGTTTGAGCTTGTCCAGCTGATGAGAGTCACCGCCTCGAGGTCGAAATCCTCGTCGGAGTGGCGGCTCGTAAATTCGAGAAGCTCTCTCAGGCGGTCGTTCTCCTCGCTGACCTCGCTGTACTCGCGGTACTGCTCCTCAAGATCAGCGACGCGCGCGCGCAGACGCTCGTTCTCTGCGGAGAGCTCATCATAGCGGTAGAGATAGCCGTAGATATTCTCAAGCGTGCCGACGATGCTCGTCATAACGCTTTTGACCGGCGTGAATACCGGCTCGGAGAGGATCGTCGCAAGGTCGGCTCTGCCGCTCGTAATGCCGATGCTGATGGCGGCAACGAGCGCGATCAGAACCGCGACGGCGGCGATGATTATGCCCTTTTTCGTAATATTGTCCTTCAAAGCAGTTACCTCTTGATAATATCCGAAAGTGAGAAGCCGGCGCTCTCTATAAGACGCACGAGGCGGTGGACGGGCAGACCCATCACGTTAAAGAAGTCGCCCTCGATGCCCTCTATGAGCGCCGCGCCCTTGCCCTGAGCGCCGTACGCGCCGGCCTTGTCCATCGGCTCGCCGGTCGAAACGTACCAGGCTATATCGGACTCGGAGAGGGGAGCGAAGGTGACCTTCGTGCGCTCGTGAGCAACGTATTTTCTGCCGCCGAAGATAAGAGCGATGCCGGTGTAGACCTCATGGGTGCGGCCGGAGAGACGCGAGAGCATTGCCTTCGCCTCCTCCTCGCTGCGCGGCTTGCCCAGAAGCTCGCCGTCGATGTAAACGAGGGTGTCCGCGGCGATAATGAGGTCGCCGGAGGAGCATTTTCCCGCGGTGTCGAGAGCCTTCTCCGCTGCGATGCGCTCAACCGCCTCGCCGGGGCTGAGCGCCGGGTCGGGCTTTGCCTCGCCCTGCGCGGGTATGACGGCAAATTCCATGCCGAGCTCCGTGAGAAGCTGGATCCTTCGCGGTGATTTTGACGCCAAAATGATTTGCAATAGTATCAGTCCTTTAATATAGTCCGCGCCAGTACACGGGCGGGTCGCTCTTTCCGATGTCGAGATACCGCTCGCAGACGGCGTTTACCTCGTCCGGCGACTCTGTCGTGAAGCTGAGACGCACGCCCCAGAGACCTGAGGCGATATATTCGTGCTCGCGGGTCGCGAGATATAGCTTTTTGCCGGAATATACGGTGCTGCGGCCGCCGTAGGATGGGAGAACGGGCATCGGATAGCCGTTTTCGTCGTCAATGCCGATGGTCAGCTCGTTTCCCTCGACACCCGTGACGTAGCGCGGGAAGGGAACGGCGGAGCAGACAACGGGAAGCCTGCCGTAGACTATAAGCTCCGCGGGCGAGAGCTTCTGCATGGCGCTGATCTCCTCGCTCGTAAGCTCTGGAGAGAGCGCGACCGAGGCAAAATGCAGGCTTGAAAGCGCAGTAAGACTCGCCTCGCTGTCGGCGCCTATCGTAAAGTCGCCGCGCACCGTAAAGCCGAGCTTTTTAAGCCCGAGCGCCTGCCCGAAGGACGCCGCAAGCGCCTCGGTGATCCCAAGCTCGCGGGCGTATCTGAGCATTTCCGCAATCTCCGCGCGCTCTGTGTCGAATATTACGGCGGGCAGGCTCACGCAGACCGAAACGCCCTCTTTTTCTATAAACGGCGCAAGCGCCGAGGCTGAGCCCCTGAGCTTTTCGAGCGGGAAGTAGATAACGGGCGGAGCAAGCTCCAGAAGCCTCGGGGTAAGCTGCGCCTTTGACTGCACCGATACCGTCAGAACAGGCGGCTCAGTGATCCTCTCTGCGCGCTCCTTCGGCAAAACTGCCGCGCCGTGCCTTGCCGGTGCCTCCTCGCGCTTAACCATAAGCTCCGAGAGCAGCTTGTCGCGCGCGTCTGCTATAACGCTCTGGTGCAGGTATGTACCGCGCTGTATCGCGCACTTCACGCCCGAGCAGAGAAACGGCGTACCGCCGGTCTTGTACAGCTCTGTCTGAAGCGCGACCTGAGTAAAATCCTCGCTGAATGCCGGCACAGCGGAGCCGGCTTCGACATACGCGCTGTTTCCGAGGTCGTCCTCAGCCGTGAGCTTCAGCGGCCCGCCGAGCTCGACGGAGGCGGTGAAATATACGGGAACGCGCTGAAATTCGCGCCTGAGATAGCTCTTTCGCACCTCGTTGAGAAGCTGCGGATCCTCGCTTGCCGAGGGCAGCTCCGTCGGCGCGGAGATGTTGAACTTTCCGGTGTAAAAGCCGTCGAACAGCCCGATCGCGGGCTCTATATCGCCGAGAAGCTCAAATTCGCCCCCGGCAGGCTCGACGCCGCTGACGGCTCTGCGATATATTCCCGTAAGGATAGCGGCGTACTCCGGTCTTCTTCCGCGGCAATCGACGCTTATGCAGCCGACGCCGAGAGAAATTAGCTCGGAAACGTGCCGAAAAAGGTATATATCCGGCATAACGAAGGGCTTTACCGCCCTTGCGCCTGCGGTAAAATCGCCGTAAACAGCCCTGCTGACAGTGCCGCGCCGCTCGCTTCCGGCGCCGGACACAGCGCCGAGGAGGTTAAGCCCCTCGAAGCCGGGCTTCATCGGGCAGTGCGCCATGATCTCGGTCTCGACCATCGCGGCGGAGAGCATGGATTTTATATCCTCGCGCCCGACCTCTGAGGCGATCGAAATACGGTGCAGACCCATCGCGGAGGCGACGAGCATACAGCCGGAGGAGTGGACGTTCATAAGTCTGCCGCCGAAAATGCTCGCGTCGGGCAGAGAGCGGCGAAGGGCGAGTATCAGCCCCGGATCGGAGGCGACTACGCCGTCCGCGCCGTTTTTCCACGCATCGACTGCGGCGTTGACCGCGTCCGCGAGAGAATCGTCCGACGGGAAAAAATCGAGAAGAGCATATATTTTAACGCCTCTTACGCGGCAGAAGCGGGCGGCGCCCGCAAAATCGCCGCGGCTGACACCGCCGACCGGCGGAACGGCGAGGGTAACGTATATTTCGTCGGCGCCGGACTGAACTGCGGCGGAAACCGCCTCCGGAGTATCGACGTAAGATATGAGCTTTGCCATCGGCAAACGTATCTCCTTGCATAACAATTCCAGTATAATAAACTATTATACCATCTTCACAATTATTTTTAAAGTATAATTTGCTAAAGCGCGGGATTTTTGATATAATGCCGGAGTAAAAGGAGTGATATACGTGCCGAACGCCGAACTCGCCGCGTCGATAATGGAGAGCGAGGGATACCCCTGCTCTGTCGCGGCTTATGAAACTATTGATTCTACAAACCTCGAGCTGAAGCGGCGGATCGCAGCGGGCTGCGCTCTTCCGCAGCTTGTGATCGCCGACGGTCAGACCGCCGGCCGCGGCAGACTCGGCAGAAGCTTTGAGTCGCCCGGCGGGAGCGGAGTCTACTTTTCGCTCGCGTTCCGCGCGGAAGGCGACCTTGAGAACACCACCCTCGTCACTACTGCCGCCGCCGTCGCCGTGCGCGAGGCGATCGAGCGCGAAACGGGGCTCGGCTGCGGCATAAAGTGGGTAAACGATCTGTATCTCGGCGGAAAAAAGGTCTGCGGCATACTTGCGGAAGCCGTCGGCGGCTGCGTTATCGTCGGTATCGGTATCAATATTACCACGGAATTTACGGGAGAACTGTCGGAAAAGGCGGCTTCCCTCGGAAAAGAGTGCAGCCACGAGGCGCTCGCAGCCCTCTCGGGCGCCGGAATACTGCGCTTTCTCGCCGGAAAAATGCCGGATATGATAGAAAAATACAGGAAAAACAGCATCGTTCTCGGAAAAAAGATTACGTATTTCTCCGCCTCCGAGCCTCCGAAAAGAGCGCGCGCGAGGGACGTGGACTCTCGCGGCGGACTTATAGTTGAATTTGAAAACGGTGGGGAAGAAACGCTGAGAACGGGAGAAATATCCATAAGAATGGAGGATTACGAATGAGATATCCCAAGTTTTTAACTGAAAGTGGGAAAATAAGACTTGTCGCGCCGTCCTACGGCTGCACCTTTGAGCCCTATATCACGCGCCTGGACAGCGCGGAAAAGAAGTTCCGGGATATGGGCTATGAGATAGTCGAGGCGCCGCACGTCCGGCTTTGCGAGGACTTCGGGCGCTCCGGCCCGGAGGAGGCGCTCGGAAAGGAGCTTACGGAGGCGTTTCTTGACGAAGACTGCGCGGCAGTGCTGAGCGTAGGCGGCGGCGAGACGATGTGCGAAACGGTGCCTCACATCGACTTCGAGGCGATCGGAAAAGCCGCGCCGAAGTGGTACATGGGCTTTTCCGACAACACAAACTACACGTTTCTGTCGGCAACGCTTGCCGACACCGCGGCGATCTACGGCCCCTGCTTCGGCTCCTTCGGCTTTACGCCGCCGGACGAGGGCACGGCCGACGCTCTGGAGCTTATCCGCGGCAGAAAGCTCGCTTTCTCGGGCTATCCGATGTGGGAAAAGTGCGGACTTGAGACCGAGGACCCTCTCGCTCCGCTCAACCTCACGGTGAAGACGGAGTACGCCGCGCTGAATTACTCGGGCGGCAGAATACGCGGCAGACTCTTAGGCGGCTGCGGGGATATACTTTTCACACTGCTCGGCACGCGCTTTGACAGGGTGCGCGAGTTTAACGATCGATACAAGGATGACGGAACTTTGTGGTTTATCGAGTTCTGCGACCACCACCCGATGGACGTGCGCCGCGCGCTGTGGGCGATGCGCGAGGCCGGGTGGTTCGACACCGCAACGGGCTTTATTATAGGCAGACCGGTGCACATTGACGAGGTTCAGCAAGGGCTCGATATGCACACTGCCGTCGAGGGCGCGATAGGCAGGCTCGGCGTACCGATAATTCTCGACGCAGACCTCGGCCATCTGCCGCCGGCGATGCCGGTCATCACCGGCGCCGTCGGTGAAGCGGAGCTGTCGGGCGGCGTATTCACGCTGAGCCATACACTGATATAAATAATTTGCATTATAGCGTTCGCTATGCTATAATAAATTGTTAAGCATAAAAAGTGAGGTGAGAGCATGACAAAACCAAAATGGTCGGTGGCGGGGTATGACCGCGAAGAGGCGGTGCGCCTGACTCGAAGCGGCATAAATCCGCTCATAAGCGTGCTTCTCTCCTCGCGCGGCGCGACGACGAAGGAGAAGATCGAGGCTCTCACAAGCTCAGAGCTGTCCGCCATCTCCGATCCGTTTCTGATGGCGGATATGGACAAGGCGGCGGAGAGAGTGCGCCGCGCCATAGAAAATCACGAGCACGTCGCCGTCTACGGCGATTACGACGTTGACGGCATAACCTCGTCCTGCATCGTCGCGGATTATCTCCGCTCGCGCGGGGTCGTCTGCGATATATACATACCTGAGCGCCTCGAGGAGGGCTACGGCGTCAAGGATACGGCGCTGGAGACGATCGCGGAAAAGGGCGTCAGTCTCGTGATCACCGTTGACTGCGGCATAACAGCCGCTGAGAACAAGCGCTTTGCCGCCTCGAAGGGCATGGATATGGTCATCACCGACCACCACGAGGTCTCGGGCGAGCGCCCGACAAGCCCGGTCGTTGATCCGAAGAGACCGGACTGCCCGTCGCCGGCGAAGATGCTGGCGGGAGTCGGCGTCGCCTTCAAGCTCATCTGCGCCGTGGACGGCGTGGAGAACACCGAGAGCCTTCTGAACCGCTACGCCGACCTCGTCGCCGTCGGAACTATCGCCGACGTTATGCCGATGATCGGCGAGAACAGAGTATTTGTAAAGCGCGGGCTTCAACTCGTGCGCGATGGGGCGCGTCCGGGTCTCAGCGAGCTTATCAACGCCGCCGGCGCGAACCGCAGAAAGATGACGGTCACCGGCATCGGCTACACCCTCGCGCCGAGGATCAACGCCGCCGGCAGACTTGGCGGCACTGACGTCGCCGTAGACCTGCTGCTGTCAGAAAATTCAAAGGAGGCGGAGGAGCTTGCAAAGCAGCTCTGCTTCCTCAACACCGAGCGCCGCAGGATCGAGGCGGAGATGGTCGACGAGGCTTCGGAAATGCTCGAAAAGCAGCCGCCGATGGACAGACCGATAGTCCTCATGAGCGAGGGCTGGCACCAGGGCGTCGCCGGAATCGTAGCGAGCCGCATCGCGGAAAAATACAATCTGCCCGCGATCATGGTCTGCGTAAAGGACGGGATCGGGCGCGGCAGCTGCCGCAGCGCCGGAGGCTACAATATTTTCGAGGCTCTCGGCGCGAATAAGGATATACTTCTCTCGTTCGGAGGCCACGAGCTTGCCGCGGGGATCACGATCAGCGCGGATAAGGTCGATGAGCTGAGAGCAAGACTCGGAGAAGCCTACGTCGCCGCCTCGGACGAGATCCCGGAGCCGACGCTTGCTATCGACTTCGAGGTGATAAAGCCGGAGCTCCTGAGCGTCTCCAACGTCACGGCGCTCGATGAGCTCGAGCCGTTCGGCACGGGCAATCCCTCGCCGGTGCTGTGCATGACGAATATGACCGTCGAGGCGGTAGTTCCGCTCAGCGGCGGCAAGCATACGAAGCTCAGGCTTGAAAAGTCCGGCTCCGTATTTGACGGGCTGTTTTTCGGCAAAACGCCGCAGGAGCTGGAGGTAAAGCCCGGCGACAGAGTTGACGTCGCTTTCAATCCGCAGATAAACGAGTTCCGCGGCAAGAGAACGGTGCAGCTCAATCTTATCGACGCAGTTAAAAACCGGGGTGAAGAAAATGGCTGAAGAACTGAAAAAGGTCATCTCTCCCAAGGGCGGCGAGCAGCCGCGCATGGGCAAGGAGGGCGCCGACGACTGTTATGAGGAGCTCCTCCAGGCCATTAAAAGACACAATCAGATAAAAAATATCGACAGGATACGCGCGGCGTACGACTTTGCCTACGCCGCTCACGACGGGCAGAAGCGCAAGGACGGCACGCTGTACATCACCCATCCGCTGAAGGTCGCCGCGATCGTCGCGGATATGGGACTTGACGAGGACTCGGTCGTTGCCGCGATCCTGCACGACGTTATCGAGGACACCTCGGTAACACACGAGGATATCTCAAAAAAATTCTCCTCCGAGGTCGCGGATATCGTCGAGGGCGTAACAAAGCTCACGCGAGTGACCTATACGACGAAGGAAGAGGAGCAGATGGAGAACCTTCGCAAGATGTTTCTTGCGATGGCGAAGGACATCCGCGTTATCCTCATTAAAATTGCCGACCGCCTGCACAATATGCGCACTATGAACTATCAGTCCGCAGTAAAGCAGCGCGAAAAGAGCCTTGAAACGATGGAGATCTACGCGCCCATCGCTCACCGCCTCGGTATGCAGAAGATAAAGCTCGAATTGGAGGATCTGGCGCTCATTTACCTCGACCCCATCGGCTACGCGGAGATCGAAAAGTCCCTCTCTGAGCGCGGAGGCAAATACAGCGGCTTCATGGAGCGCACCGAGAGCATAATAAAAAACCGCCTTTCCGAAGTCGGCATAAAATGCACAGTCCAGAAGCGCATCAAGGATATCTACTCCATCTACCGCAAGATGTACGGTCAGAACAAGGAGCTCAGCGAGGTCATGGACGTCTACGCCTTCCGCGTGATAGTAGACGATATAGCCGAGTGCTATAACGTCCTCGGCTGTATCCACGAGCTGTTCAAGCCGATCCCGGGCCGCTTCAAGGACTATATCGGCACGCCGAAGCCCAATATGTACCAGTCCCTGCACACGACCGTCATCGGCACCGAGGGCATACCCTTCGAGGTGCAGATACGCACGTGGGAGATGCACGAAACTGCGGAATACGGAATCGCCGCGCACTGGAAGTACAAGGAGGGCATTTCCGGAAAATCGGACGAGGAGAAGTTCGCATGGATCAGAAACCTCCTCGAGAGCCAGCAGGATTCCGACGCGCAGGACTTCTTTTCCTCGCTTAAAACGGATATGTTCTCCGACGAGGTCTACGTTTTCACGCCGAACGGCGACGTTAAAAATCTGCCTGCCGGATCGACGCCGATAGACTTTGCGTATTCAATACACTCCGCAGTCGGCAACCGTATGTCGATAGCGAAGGTCAACGGGCGCATCGTTCCGTTCACCCACGAATTGCAGTCGGGCGACATCGTCGAGGTCATAACCTCGCAGAGCGCCAAGGGCCCGAGCCGCGACTGGCTCAATATCGTAAAATCCTCCGAGGCGCGCAACAAGATCCGCCAGTGGTTCAAAAAGGAGCGAAGAGACGAGAATATCCAGACCGGCAAGGCGGCTTTTGAGCAGGAGATGCGCAGAATGGGCATTCCGCTCTCCGTTCTCTCCGACGATAACGTCATCGGCGTTATCCTCAAGCGCTTTTCCTATGCCTCGGTAGACGATATGTACGCCGCCGTCGGCTACGGCGGACTCAGCGCGCAGAAAACCGTCAACCGCATCTCCGACGAGCTGAAAATGCTCGAGAAGCAGAATGCCGAGGCGGCCGCGGAATTTGAGTGGATACCCTCCGAGGGCTCGCATCCGGTTCACGGCATCATCGTCGAGGGCGTCGATAACCTGCTCGTGAAGTTCTCGCACTGCTGTATGCCCGTTCCGGGCGACGCGATAGCCGGCTTCATCACCCGGGGCTACGGCGTTTCGATCCACCGCACAGACTGCAAGAACTATCAGCAGTCCGCCGCGCGCGCCGATACCGGCGACCGCTGGATAAGAGTCGCATGGGCAAAGGAGATAGGCGAGAAGTACCAGACCGGCGTGGCGATCACCGCAAACGACCGCGACGGACTTATCATGGACATCGCCCAGGTGCTGAACTCCATGAAGATAAAGATGAACTCGCTCACCGCGCGCGATATGGGCGGCGGCGTGGCGACGGTTTACATAACTCTTGAAGTTTCCAACAAGGACGAGCTTGCGACCGCCATGGCGAAGATCATGAGCGTCAAGAGCGTCAAGGAAGTCGTAAGGCAGGGCAACTGATTATGAGGGCAGTAGTAACGAGAGTTTCCTCCGCCTCGGTCACAATAGAGGGCAGGGTAAACGGCAAAATCGAAAAGGGCTATCTCGTGCTTCTCGGCGTTGGGCTGAACGATACCGGGGAAACGTCGAAAAGGCTCGCGCAGAAGATAGCGAACCTCAGAGTTTTTGAGGATGAGAACGGCAAGATGAACCTCTCGCTCGCGCAGGTGGGCGGCAGCGTGCTTTGCGTTAGCCAGTTCACGCTCTACGCCGACACGTCGAGCCGCAGACCGGGCTTTACGAACGCCGCGCGGCCCGATAAGGCCATTCCGCTTTACGAGCTTTTTATGGCGGAGCTTCGCGCCCTCGGCTTTGAGGTACAGCACGGCGAATTCGGCGCCGATATGCTGGTCGAGAGCGTAAACGACGGCCCTGTGACCATACTTTTTGACCTGGAGTGATCATTATGCTCATAAAAACGCTGACAGTCGGGCAGATGGAGGAAAACTGCTACGTCGTTACGGACGAGGACAGCCTTCTCTGCGCTGTTATCGACCCGGGCGACGAGTCGAACACCATTCTTGATTATATCGAAGAAAACCACCTCACGCCGGTGGCGATACTGCTTACTCACGGCCACTTTGACCACACCGGAGCTGTGGAGACGATACGCGAGGAGACCGGCGCGCCGGTTTACATAAACCGTGAAGATACCTCCGAGCAGTATGAGGATTACCGCTGGAAGCCGATAGATGGCGCGCGGTATATAACGGACGGGCAGATCATCGAGGTCGGAAAGCTCAGATTCCGCGTTCTCGAAACCTCCGGTCACTCAAAGGGCAGCGTCACATTCCGCTGTGAGGACGCGCTTTTTACGGGGGACACGCTCTTTCGCGGCAGCGCCGGCAGAACAGACCTGCCCGGCGGCGATTATGACCGCCTTATGGCGTCCCTGCGCCGCCTTGCCGATATTCCCGGCGACCTTGAGGTTTATCCCGGGCACGAGGCGCCCTCGACGCTCAATATCGAGCGCGCGACAAATTACTATATGAGATTGAGCAAAGAATGAAGCTGACACTTGTAAATCACGATTACCGCTATGCCGCCGAGCAGATAATGATGAGCGTTTTTCCTATGGAAAAACCTGAGGAAAGCTCGGAAAATGAGGCGAAGATCAGCCTTAACGAGGGCAAAAAGTTTGCGACCGCATTCTGCGCGATCCGCTATAAGGGAGAGTGCGCGACAGGCAGCGCGAGGGTCGCGGCGGGGGAGCTTTCGACTAAGCTCAAGCGCGATTCGCTTCTCCAGACCTGCGTAAAGCTCGCGTTCTACCGCGCGGCGGTAAAAATCGTTCCGAAGCCCGTATGGGGCTCGATAACCGGCATAAGACCGGGAACAATATTCACAAAATACCTCGAGAGCGGTATGACGGAGGCTCAGGCAAAGCGCGAGATGGTGCGGTATTACGACCTCTCGCCGGAGCGGGCGGGCTTTCTCGCGGACACCTCGCGCGTATCGCTCGAGCTGAAGGCGTCGCTCAGACCGAACGATATAGCGCTCTACGTCGGCATACCGTTTTGTCCGACGAGGTGCGCCTACTGCAGCTTCGTGAGCGCATCGGTCGGCAAGAGCATGGCGCTGATTCCGCCGTTTCTTGACGCTCTCCGGCGCGAAATTGAGCGTTTAGGCGAGATAGTGCGCGAGCTTGGGCTGAATCCAATAGCCCTGTATATCGGAGGCGGCACGCCGACGACGCTCTCCGCCGAGGAGCTTACACAGCTTTTCGGGTGGCTCAGAGAGAGCTTCGACTTAAGTAATCTCAGAGAGTTCTCAGTCGAGGCGGGCAGACCGGACACGATAACGCCGGACAAGCTCGACGCCATGGAGAGAGCGGGCGTGACCCGCATAAGCGTAAACCCGCAGTCGCTCTCGGACAATGTGCTGAGGGCGATAGGCAGAAGCCACAGCGCCGATATGGTGCGCGAGGCTTACAGAACTGCGCGCGAGCGCTTCTCGGGCGAGATAAATATGGACACTATCGCGGGACTGCCCGCCGACAGCGCCGAGTCCTTCAAGGCTACGCTCGACGAGCTTATTTCGATGGCGCCGGAGAATATAACCGTCCACACCCTCGCGCTGAAAAAGGGCTCGCGCATAACGCTTGAGGGCTCGGCGATACCCGATAAGGCGGAGGTCGGCAGAATGCTCGACTACGCTGCAAAGGCGCTCACTGAGGCGGGTTACAGGCCCTACTATCTTTACAGGCAGAAATTTATGTCCGGCGGGTTTGAGAATATCGGCTGGGCAAGGGATAATAAAATAAGTCCGTACAACGTGCTTATAATGGAGGAGCTATGCACTATCCTTGCCGCGGGAGGCGGCGCGAGCACGAAGCTCGTGGATCCGGAAAGGGGCAGAATCGAGCGCATTTTCGATTATAAGTACCCGAAGGAGTACGTAGAGGGAATAGAAAAGACCCTCGCGGACAAGGAGAAGATCGCAGCTTTTTATCAGGATGTGAAAAGATGAATGTTAACGTACTTGAACTAAATGAAAAAGTCCGCAGCGATCCGATGGCTTTTGCAGAGGAGTGCGAGGCGGATTACGACGAGCGCATAAAGCGCGCGGCAGGCGCGATAATCGAGAATATGCACCGCAGTCCGATAGTCCTGCTCTCAGGCCCCTCCGGCGCGGGCAAGACCACTACGGCGATGAAGATAGAGTTCTATCTCGACCGCCTCGGCATCGAAACGCACACAGTTTCGATGGATAACTACTACAAGACGATGAATCAGAAGACCGCGCCGAGAACGCCCGAGGGCGATATAGACTTTGAGAGCCCCGAGCTTATAGATATGGAGCTTCTGAACGAGCATTTCGATATGCTCGCAAATCACAAGGAGATAAAAATCCCGTACTTCATGTTCTCGCGTCAGAAGCGCAGCGCGAGCAAGTGGAAGCCGATGAGGCTTAATGACAACGAGGTTGCGATCTTCGAGGGCATACACGCGCTCAACGACGTTTTTACCGACAAGAATCCGGACGCCTTCGGACTGTATATCTCGCCTGAAACGCACTACACTCTCGGCGGCGGCGAGATTGCCCCGAGCCTGACGAGGCTCGTTCGCAGAGTCGTGCGCGACAACAATTTCCGCGGCGCGGACGCGGAGATGACTCTCTCGATGTGGAAAAACGTGATGCGCGGCGAAAAGAGCTTCATCGACCCCTATATCTGCAAGGCGAAGCTGAGGCTCGACTCGTCCATCGGCTATGAGCTTGCCGTTATGCGCGACTACGCCCTTCCGCTTCTCGATTCACTCAGCCCCGACATCGCGGGCTACGATGAGATCGAGGAAATGCTGCCCGTTCTGCGCGCGATAGCGCCGATGGACAGCGACTGCTGTCCGATAGGCTCGCTCCTGCGTGAATTTATCGGCGGCGGCATTTACGAATATTAAGGGAAACGGCTGTGAGGTTTTCTCACAGCACTTTTCAGACTGTAGACAAAAAGGAAAAAGCGTTGGATAGAGGAGGCGGGGATCTGTGAAGGGGCCGGCCGAGAGGCCCCTTCACG
>JAFPWN010000039.1 GCA_017412765.1 Oscillospiraceae bacterium
TATGACGCCTGCGGGCGGATTATGCGACGTGAAGGGGCCTCTCGGCCGGCCCCTTCACAAAACCCCGCCTCCTTTTCCAACGCTTTTTCCTTTTTGTCGACAGTCTGAAAAGGGGGCATTTTCACAGTATTATGCAGATCAGTCCGCCGGCGCCGTCGTTTATGATTCGCGCGATGGTATCTCTCAGCTTCGCTCTCGTCTCCGGCGCCATGGAGCGCACCTTCGCCTGCACCGATTCGCCGGCGATGTCATGGAGGCTCTTGCCGAAGATGTTGGACTCCCAGATCTTCGAGGTGTCGCCCTCGAACTCCTGCAGGAGAAAGCTTATGACCTCGCCCGAGCCGCCCTCGCCTCCGACGGCGGGACTGACCTCTGTCTCGACGTCGGTCGAGATCATGTGTATCGCAGGCGCCTTTGCCTTGAGCTTGACGGAATACCTGCCGCCCTTGCGGACTATCTCCGGCTCCGCGAGCGTAAGGTCGCCGTCGTCCGGCATGACCACGCCGTAGCCGGTCTCGCGCACCTCTTTCATCGCCGCGCCGACCTTCTCATACTCGCGCTTGAGCGCGCCGACCTCGCTCATAAGGCGCATAAGGTCGCCGTCGCCGCGGATATCGAAGCCGCTCTCGGCGGCTATCGCGGAATAGAACAGCTCCCTCGGCGCGCTGACGAGAACGTACGCCGCACCCGCGCCCATATCGAGGCTCACAAGCGACGCATTTACGCCCTCCGCTCCGCCGATCCTGCCGACTGCGCCTCTGACAGAGCGCATGAGAAACGTATCCTCAAAGCTCTCCCGCACTGACTCGCAGATAGCTTTTTTAAGCTCCTCTCCGTAGTCCATAGCGTCGATCCAGTCGGGCAGGTCGATATAGAACTCCGTAACCGGAAATTCGCCGAGCACGCCGCTCATGATCGCGCCGATATCGTCCTCAGTAAGCTCCATGCAGTTGACGGCTATGCAGCTCACGCCGTTGTCTGTGGCTATCTCCTGAGCCGTCGCGCGCGCCGATTCGCTCTTGGGGTCGAAGCAGTTAAGCAGCACCACGAACGGCTTTCCAAGCTCCTTCAGCTCGCGTATGACGCGCTTTTCCGGTTCGACGTAAGCTTCCCTCGGAAGGTCTGTCACGCTTCCGTCGGTTGTTACTACTATCCCGACGGTGCTGTGATCGGTTATGACCATGCGCGTGCCCTTCTCAGCCGCCTCGCGCATCGTTACCGGCTCATCGAACCATGGCGTTCTAACCATGCGCTCGACTCCGTCCTCGTCGGCGCCCATCGCGCCCGGCACCATATATCCGACGGAATCTACAAGCCGCACCTTAAGCTGCGCGCCGTCCTCGAGCGAGAGCATTACCGCTTCCTCCGGCACGAATTTCGGCTCTGCGGTCATAATGGTCTTTCCGGAGCCGGACTGCGGCAATTCGTCCATGGCTCGCTTGCGCATCTCGTCGGAGCTTATGTTCGGCAGGACGAGAGTTTCCATAAAGCGCTTTATAAAGGTCGATTTTCCGGTTCTTACCGGCCCCACGACTCCGAGATACACGTCGCCGCCGGTGCGCTTTGCGACGGACTCGTAGATTACGGTATTTTCCACGTTGCTTCCTCCTCAGAATGAGCTTCTGAGAAAAGGTATGCTTCCGCGGCTGACGTTATGCCTCCCGCGCGCAGAAGTTTCTGACAAGCAAACAGAATTCGTCCGCCCTTGCAAGCGAAAGCTCGCCGTGGCGCAGGCGCGGAACTATAAGGCTCTCACCGTTCGGAACTCGCTCCGATATTTTCAGAGCCGAGCTCTTCATAAAGCCGTACTCCTTCCCGCCGCAGACCGCGAGCACGCGCGCTTCGGTGTTTATAAGCTCCGGTTTTAATTCATACAGCGCGTTTGCGTAGAGAAACGCCGCCATATCGCGCTCATCAATCGCGCAGGTATCGCGGTAATAATCCTCAAAATACTCCTTCGGAATACCGAGATAATCCGCCTGGAGACGCGCAAACCATCGGTATTTTGTAAGCCCATAGCTCATCTTTACGCTCGGCGCGATCATTGCCGCAGTCATGCGCGAAGGAATACACAAAGCGCTCTCGACAACGGCGAATCGGAAGAGCTTCGGGCGAAGCGAGAGCAGCTCAAGGGCTATCTGCCCGCCGAGGGAAACTCCGTGCAGAAGCTCGACCTCACCGATTTCCGATTCGATGAATTCCGCGATCTCCGCGGCGTTGTCCCGGACAGACGTAAACCTTCTGTCTGCGCCGGAGTGTCCGTCAAGCACCGGCAGAACGCAGTGATGATCGGCTGAGAGCATTTTCGCGGCGCTCTCAAGGCTCCACGGAGCAAGCCCGCCTCCGTGGAGCAATATCGCAGTCGGAAGATTTTTTGAGCCAAACTCCCTGAATACCATAATTCCTCCGAAAAAGACCCGCCGAAAAAAGGCGGGTCATAGTTCTCTTATCAGCTTTTCAAGTCTTTCTATCCCGCCCGCATCGGGCGCATCGGCGCTCCTGAGTCCAAGTATCGCCTTGCGGTATTTCGCCGCGGTTTTTTCGCGGTACTCGGGGTAGAGCGCGTCTCCTCGCACCTCGCGTGGGATGAGCGCTTCGCCGTCGTTCGGCTCGTAATCCCACTTTTTGCCGCACAGCACCTTAAACACAACGTATATTTTGCCCGCCTCGCTCACTATCCCGCCCTCTTCTATCGCCATATCGCGCGCATAGAGGAACCTCACAAGCTCCTCGGTTTTAGACTGCGGCTGCAGTACGAGCGTTTTTCCGGCAAGGTCAAACGGAGCTTCTGAGAGGATTTTCGCCGTCAGCTCTCCGCCCATTCCTGCGATAATTATTGTGTCGAAGCTGCCGTCTATTCCCTTCAGTCCGTCAGCAAGGTAAAGCTCTATCCTATCCTCGAATCCCGCGTCGCGCGCGTTTCTCCTCGCGCTCTCGATCGGTCCCGCGTTCACGTCAGAGGCGGCAAGCCTGCCCGCGCGTCCGCTCTGAGCAAGGCAGATCGGTATGTAGCCGTGATCTGTGCCGATATCTGCGATATTCACGCCCTCCGCGGCAAATGCGGCTACGGCGGCGAGCCGCTTACCGAGCTTCAAGCGGGTGCTCCTGAACGTAGCGGTTGAGGACTGCGATAAACTTGTCCGGGTCTACGTCGTGTACCCTGCAAGCCTCCTCGATAGTCTCGCCGGAGGACATAGCGCAGCCGAGGCAGTGCATACCGATGGCAAGGAAAAGCGGCTGGGTCTGCGGCGCGGCGATAAGCACGTCTCCGATCACCGTATCTTTCTGAAATTCCATAGTATCAGCTCCTTTTAGGCATATTATACGCTTAAAATATAAAAAATCAAGGGATAAGCATCGCTTATCCCCTGGTTTATTCAAAGAGCTTTAATTATGCCTGCTCGCGCATCTTTGCGAAGCACTCGCTGCAATAGACGGGACGATCGGTCTTCGGCTCGAAGGGAACCTTCGCCTCGCCGCCGCAGTTGGCGCAAACTGCGGTGAAATACTCTCTGGGGCCGCGGGCGGCGTTCTTGCGAGCGTCGCGGCAGCTCTTGCAGCGCTGCGGCTCATTCTGGAAACCGTGCTCAGCGTAGAACTCCTGCTCACCGGCGGTGAATACGAACTCGTTGCCGCATTCCTTGCAAACTAAAGTCTTGTCTTCGTACATAAGTGGACCTTCCTTTGATCTTTTCCCTTTGGGAATTTAATATTTGCGACAGCTTTTCGCTGTAAACGCTTAGGTTGCGAGCTTGCGTCTGATACGCTGTACCGCGTTGTCGATGCTTTTAACGCTCTTAGAGGTCTCCGCCGCGATCTCGGCATAGCTCATGCCGCCGAGATACAGGCTCAGCACCTCTTTTTCAAATTGGCTTAGCCCCTCCGCCGCGCTCTCCGTTTCCGAGATCATCTCGCGCCGGATGACAACGTCCTCAACATCGTGATCCACCGGCATATTCTCGGCAGAGTCAATAGGGATGGAGTCGTTCAGGGGCTTGTTCTTCAGGGTCTCAGCCTTTTTTATGGCAGAAAGCATACGGTTTCTGATGCAATGTTCAGCGTAGGTACGGAAGCTTGCGCCCTCGGGATCAAAGGATCTGACTGCGGAGAGAAGCCCTAACATTCCCTCCTGGATGAGATCTTCGCTGTCGCCGCCGGATAAAAACAGCGGCCGCGCGATCGTTCTGACGAGTGAAGCATATCTCTCAATAAGCTGCTCCTCAGCGTCACGATCACCGCTTTTTGCAAGGGTCCAGATTTCGACGTCTGTCAATTCGCTAAAGTTTTGCCTCATAAGTGCTTTTTCAACCTTGCACATTATACAAAAAATGTGCCCGTTTCGTCAAGTAAAATTTACAAAAATATGAACATTTTGCAATAATAATACATAAAGCTTCATTTTGTTCACAAGTTAAGCGCAGTCTGACCGTTAAATTCCAATTTCAAGTGGTCATAAGCCTTCCTCGTTACGCATCTGCCTCGCGGGGTGCGCGTAAGATAGCCCTGCTGCATGAGATATGGCTCGTAGACGTCCTCGATAGTCACCGATTCCTCGTTCACCGTCGCGGCGAGGGTGTCGAGTCCGACTGGGCCGCCGCCGTACTGCTCGATGATGGCGGTGAGCAGGCGCCTGTCGATGGCGTCAAGTCCCTCCTTGTCGATCTCAAGGCGTCCGAGCGCGTGGTCGGCTATTTCCTTCGTGATAACTCCGTCGCCGTAGACCTCGGCAAAGTCGCGCACTCTGCGGAGAATGCGGTTTGCTATTCGCGGCGTTCCGCGGCTGCGCTTTGCAAGCTCGATCGCGCCCTCCGGCTCAATGGGAACGCCGAGTATGCCGGCAGAGCGCTCGATGATGAGCTTCAGATCCTTCGGCTCGTAAAGCTCGAGCTTCAAGTCGATGCCGAAGCGGTCGCGCAGGGGCTTTGAGAGCTGACCGGAGCGCGTCGTCGCGCCGACGAGAGTGAAGCTTTTGAGGTCGATGCGCACGCTCTGCGCCGCCGGGCCCTGTCCGATGATGATATCTATGTGCTTATCCTCCATCGCGGGATAGAGTATCTCCTCGACGTAGCGGTTCATGCGGTGGATCTCGTCGATGAAGAGGATATCGTTCTCCTCGAGGTTAGTCAGAAGCGCGGCGAGGTCGCGCGGCTTCTCTATGGCGGGGCCGGAGGTCTTGCGCATCTGAACGCCCATCTCGTTTGCGATTATCGCGGCGAGGGTGGTCTTTCCGAGTCCCGGAGGGCCGTGGAGGATAACGTGGTCAAGCGGCTCGCCGCGGCGCTTTGCGCCCTCGATGAAAACCTCGAGGTTGCGCTTTGCCTTCTCCTGACCTATGTACTCCGCGAGCGTTTTCGGGCGGAGGGAGTACTCGCCCTCGTCCTCGGGCGTAGCCTTCGCGGTCGTAAGGCTATTATCCCCGACCGCTCCTGCGTCCTTTGTAAAGTCAATCATGGCTCTTCACCTCACCTAAGGCTGTTTTTGAATACTGCGGTGACGATATCGCCTACGGACATGGAGTCCGTATCGAGCGATCTTATCGCGTTCACCGCCTCGTCGTGGCTGTATCCGTACTCCACGAGCGCGGCGACGGCAAGCGCCGTCTTGTCCGAGATCTGCGCCGGAGCGGAGACGACGCCGGAGCCGGTGACGGTGGGCATGCCCGCCGCCTCCTTGGATATTTTATCCTTTAATTCAAGGATTATCCTCTGCGCGATGCGCTTTCCGACTCCGCTCGCGGCGGTCAGCGCCTTTTCGTTCTCGGAGAATATCGCCATGCTCAGTCCCTCCGGAGTTACGGACGAGAGAACGGACTGCGCCATCTTCGGGCCGACTCCCGATACTCCGATAAGAAGCTCGAAGGCGCGCTTTTCCGCGTACTCGCAGAAGCCGTAGATATCGAACGCGTCCTCGCGGATAGCGCAGTAGGTGTAGAGCTTCGTATTTTTCCCTTTTTCAAGCCGCGCGAGAGTATTCAGGCTCACGTTCACGAGAAAGCCGACTCCGCCGACGTCGAGCACGCAAAATCCGTTTTCTATGTGCTCGACAGTGCCTTTTAAATAGTAGAACATACGCTGTTACCTCCGTCGATATTGAGAAGAGAGCCGGAAAATCTCGCGTGGGTGATGGCGAGCGCGAGCGCGTCCGAGGCGTCGTCCGGTCTTGCGACCGAGTCGAGGTTCAGAAGCCTCTTGACCATCTCCATCATCTGCTTTTTCGAGGCTCTGCCGTAGCCCGCTATCGCCTGCTTCACCTGAAGCGGCGTGTATTCATACATAGGTATGCCCATCTCCTGCCCGGCGAGGAGAACAACGCCTCTGCCGTGAGCGACGGAGATGCCGGTCGTGAGGTTTGTGTTGAAAAACAGCTCCTCTATCGCTATCGCGTCCGGCTCGAACATCTTTATAAGCTCGAGCGTGTCGTAATATATCTGCTGGAGGCGCACGGAGAGGCGCTGATGCGCCGGAGTGAGTATCGCGCCGCAGCGCACGAATTCGTTTTTGCCGCCGTCCGCGCGGATTATGCCGAAGCCCACGGTCGCAATGCCGGGGTCTATGCCTAAAATCGTCTGCATTGAAAAACTCCGATATTATGGGATTATAAGTATTGTACCACATTTTTTGCGTCTGTGCAATAAACATTTCCCGTTCTCCGGCATAGACTGTTACGAGCTGTGAAATGCAGCAATACAGTATCAGGAGGCAAAAATATGGCAGATAAGGTAACGCCCGGCCCCGTAACGGATGACGCCGAGCTCAGAGAGGCGGTCTGCGTACATACCGACAAAATATTCGATTCCTGTATGGCGCGCGACTGCTTTGAGGATCTGAGAGTTTATCTGACGGAATCCGGTCAGCAGGCAATAAGCACAGCCGGAACGGTCAGAGCGCGCGGCGCGGAGCTTCTCTACGTCGGCTCGGATATCGAGCCGGTGCAATTCAACCGCGGCTACTACTCCGTCAACCTCGATTACTACTACCGCGTGCGCGGCGAGGCGGTCACGGCAGGCGCGCCCGGTATCCCCTTCACAGGTCTTGCGGTGTGGTCCAAGCGCGTGCTTCTCTACGGAAGCGAGCAGAGCGCAAAGGTCTTTTCGTCAAACGGCTCCATCGCCGATCTCACCGAAGAATCGCTCGTAAAGCGCACCGCACCGACCTGCATCGTCGAGGCTGTGGAGCCGATCATTCTCGATATGAAGCTCGTCGAGCCGACGGCTCCGCCCGACAGCGAGATAGTCGAGGTGCCGGCTTCCGTCGCGGCGCTCTTCCCCACCCCGCTCGTCACGGCAGCGGATACAAGAAGGGTCTACTGCTCGCTCGGTCAGTTCTCGATCGTCCGGCTCGAGCGCGCAAGTCAGCTTCTTATGCCGGTCTACGACTACTGCGTGCCGGATAAGGACTGCGTTTCCACCTATTCCGACGACGCCTGCACGCTCTTCGGGCGCATTGACTTCCCGGTTGACGAGTTCTTCCCGCCCGATACGATGTCCTCCGGCGCAGAGACCTACCGCGACGCGCGCGAGGCTACGAAATAATTTAGCAGGGCGGCAGAGATCAAACCCTCTGCCGCCCTGTATATTTGTCTGCCAGCGTATAATACTAAGCGCCGATAAAATGCTTTATTAGATTTCCGAGGCAGAATTGCGCCAGACGAGGCGGCTTTCGCAGAGCATAATGGAAATATATGGTCAAGAAAGCCAACAAAGTATGGCACAATTCTGACCGGAAAGATTTAAA
>JAFPWN010000040.1 GCA_017412765.1 Oscillospiraceae bacterium
CTATTTCGGCCGTGATCCGGATTATCTTGACCAAAAGCTGCTGCCGTTTATAAAAAAAGGCGGGTATATTTACATTACCGTACCCGGTATGAAAAAAGACTGCCACGACGATCTGCCTAAAGAATTGCTGCTTTCGTGGACACCCGAGCAGTTGGAGTATCTGCACGACGCAGCTTATTGGCAAAGCATCGTAAGCTGTTGCAGCGGCGCGGAAATCATTACGGTCGAAGAAATGGAATCCAACGAAAATGTCTGGGCCGACTGGCTCGAACAGGAAAACGAGTATGCCGTAGGCGACCGCATGGCTATGGAAGCCGGCGGCGGAAAGTATCTGAATTTCATAAAGATCGTTATGAGAAAGAAAAACTGACGGGGAAACAGCTATGTTTGATCTGTCAAAGCTCAGTACACAGTATCGCGCCCGGTATATGGACGATTCCGACGCAGATGCACTTTTGAACTTCTACTTACGGAACGATCAGTACTATCGGTATTGCGGCAAACAGCCGTCCAGGGAGCTGATTCTTCATGACCTGCACATCACGCCGCCGAACACTCCCGCGGAGGCCAAATACTATGTCGGGTTTTATAATGGGGATATTCTGGTGGCGATCATGGATCTGATCGACGGTTATCCAGACCGTGACGCGGCCTTTATCGGCTTCTTTATGATGAACCGGCAGCTTCAGGGACGCCGGATCGGAAGTTCTATCATTCAGGATCTGTGCCTGTATTTGAAAGAAACGGGCTTGAAACGGGTCCTCCTGGGGATCGATAAAGAGAATCCGCAGTCCAATGCCTTTTGGGCAAAGAACGGCTTTTCCGTGATCCGGGAAGTGGAGCAGGAGGAGGGCACTATTCTGCTGGCAGAAAAGTGCCTGTGAAAAAACCATTTTGATTCAAACTGAGAGGTATCTATGCTGAACACAAAACGCTTGCGCATCTATCCCGCCTCGCGGGAACAGATGGAAGCCATGATTGCTTCCGAGCAGGATGAAGAGCTCAAAAAAGCGTATTCCGAAATGCTGGAGGGCTGCCTGCGGCACCCCGATCAATGGGAATGGTATGCCGTCTGGATGATCGAGAAGACGGACGGAACGCATATCGGGGACTTTTGCTTCAAAGGGCTCCGGGAAGACTGTATCGCGGAGATCGGATACGGGATTCTGGAGGAGCACCAGGGGCAGGGCTATGCCACGGAAGCGGTACAGGCGGCCTGTCGCTGGGCTTTCCTGCACCCGGATGTAAGGTCGCTGGAAGCGGAAACAGACGCCGGAAACGCCGCGTCTCAGCGGGTCCTCGAAAAATGCGGCTTTCGTCCCAACGGGACATTCGGAGAGGAAGGGCCTCGCTTTTTCCTTGCCCGTCCGACCATGCTGCGAAGAAACAAGATGAATGATATGGCTATGAACGGCAGTCTTAAGGTAAACGGAAGTTCATACCGGATTATACGCCTGTTGGGGAAAGGCAAGGGAGGATATTCTTATCTCACCGAACGGGATGGACAGCGGGTGGTGGTCAAGCAGATCCACCACGAGCCCTGCGATTACTATACCTTCGGAAACAAGATCGAGGCCGAATTGCGGGACTATGAGCGGCTGCAAAAAGCCGGCATCCGTATCCCCCGGATGCATGCCGTTGACAGGAACGCGGAGCGGATCGTCAAGGACTATATCGATGGGCCGACGGTAATGGAGATAATTGAAGCCGGCGAGAGCGCGGCGCCGTATCTGCCGCAGGTGCGCGATATGGCGGCAAAGGCGCTTGCCGCGGGGCTGAACATCGACTATTACCCCACAAACTTCGTCGTGCGCGACGGACTTATATGGTATATCGACTACGAGTGCAACGAGTACAGTCCGGAGTGGGATTTTGAGCACTGGGGTATAAAGTACTGGCTTCCGGAGCCGGTTTTCAAGCCGTACTGCGACTCTGATTACGAGGCTGTCTGCGACTTTCTCATTGAGCTGAACCGCGCCGACAAAACGCATATAAACTGGAACTGGGCGCGGTTTGAGTGGATGATGGAGCACCCGGAGTTTGACAAGAGCGCAAAGAGCGCCATCGGACTGTGGCGCGTGCAGAGCAGAGTCATCGGCGCGGCGATCTACGATATGTACTTTGGAGAAGCCTTCTGCGCCGCGCTGCCGGAGTATGAGGCGCTGTACCCGGAGATCCTGGACTATGCCTGCCGGGAGCTGAAGGATGATTCCGGGCTTGGGATCGCCGTTCATGACGGAAATCAAGCAGAAATCGCGGCAGCAAAGGCGGTCGGGTTTGTCCGGGAAGAGCAGCAGGAAACGGTGATGCGCCTGGATCTGGACAACTTGATGATATCCGATCTGCCGGAAGGCTTCTCCCTCTCGGAGCTTGACCCGGTTCGGGAGGCCTACGATTTTCAATGGCTGCTGTGGCAGGGCTTCGACCATGGGGAAGATCGGGAAGCGTTTGAGCGGGAAGACCCTGTGATCCCGCAAAACCGCAGGCATTTGAATCAGCGCCTCAGTCTGACCGCGCTTGCGCCGGACGGCGGCAAGACCGCCTATTGCTGCGTATGGTTTCACAAAGACGCCGACTACGCCTATGTGGAGCCAGTCTGTACGATTCCCTGCTGCCGCGGGAAAGGCATCGCCTCCGCGCTCCTTTCGGAAGCGCTGAGCCGGGCAAAGATGCTCGGCGCTAAGGAAGCCTATGTGATTTCCGATCTCCCGTTTTACGAGAAGCTCGGATTTGAAAAAGCGCAGCATTACACATTTTTCGGATTTAACAAAACCTGAACATTTCAAAAACAAATCGCAAACACCCGTGAGCCTGGCTGAGGGCGACCGGCAAAAAGGGCATAAGGGTCGTTTCGCTCTCGCCCGGACTTATCGCCACCGATATGGTCGCCCCCTGAGCGCCTCGCTTCCGAGCGCCGCAGGGGGCTTTTCCTTGCCGTTTTTAATATGTCATATACAGATTTCGCGCCAGCGGGACGGAGTCGCGCCGTATTCGCGCCTGAACTGCTCCGTAAAATAGCTCTGAGAGCAGAAGCCGAGCCGCTCTCCGATCTCCTTGACGGTGAGCGAATTGTCGCGCAGAAGATCCTTCGCGCGCTCGAGCTTTTTGAGTCGGATGTACTCCTTTATGCTCTTTCCCGTCTCCTCCTTGAACCTGCGGCTGAGGTAAAAATCGGAATAGCGCAGCCGGGAGGCAAGAGCGGAGAGCGTAATGTTATCCTCGATATGCAGGTCTATATAGTCGCAGCACTCGCTTATCGGAGAGGAGAGCGCGCGCGTGCGGACGCGATGGACTCTCCGCACAAAATCCTCCTGCAGGGTAAACGCCACGTCGCTCAGCTCGGATATAGTCCGCGCCGCTTCGATGGACTGGAGATACTTGTCCGTCAGCGTCAGCGCGACCTCGGGCGACAGACCTCCGTCGATCGCCGCGCGCGAGAACAGGATCGTGCAGACGATCACGGCGTTCTTCATCTGGCGCGAGGGATCGCCGTTAGACATCCTTCCGATAGCGCCGGTCATGGCGAGGCGCGTCATCTTTTCCTTGTAATTCAGGTCGCCCTCGCGCACGAGGCGGAGCGCTTCACACTCCATTTCGTAAGTGCCGTGTATGCGGTCGGTTTCCTCGCTCCTGCGCGATTCCGGCGTCGGCTCGCTCTCAAGATAGTGCATATCGCTTACGCCGATAGTCTCGCCGTAGATGCAGTAATAGAGCATTATCGCATACTCAAAGGCGCGGCTGAGATTGACGACCGGCAGCTCTCTGAGAAACTGCATCACCTTCAGCTTGACCTCGCCGCTCATATCGAGCTTGGACGCTGCCTGCTGGATCGAATCCGTACTGATCGAATCCACAAAAAACGGCCCGAGCACGTGTATACGCGAAACGCCCGACCCATCGCGCTCCGGCACTGCGATCCACATAAGACCGAGCTGATTTGCCATGATTATCGGCTTTCTGTGCTCCTCTGAATAGTGCTTCATACGCTCGCGCCTGCCCTCAAGGGAAAAGAGCGCGTTGACGAGCTCGGCATCCGGGCAGTTCGTGCCGATGAGCTGCATACCGGCGCCGTAAGTCCACAGATAGAGCTTGTGGCAGGAGAGAATCATGTTTCCGTAAAGCTCAAGCTTTTCCTGAAGAGTCATGGCTGTCCTCCGCGTCAGACGAGGTATTTTCCGATTATATCGCTGTCCCGCGCCTCAAAGGTTATGTGATAGTCGAGCGCGTCGAGCTTGTTTATTATGACCGTGAATACGAGCTCGCTCAGCTCGCTTTTCAGATTGAGATGGTCTCCTGCCGAGGTGTCAAAATAGACCTCACCCGCGCACTTCTGGACTGCGGAGAGAAATTCAGCCGACAGCTGCGTTTCCTTCAGCTTCAAAAATACCAGCTCCTTTCAGGAGAATAATATCATAAATTATAGAAACTTACAATAATTTTGCGGTAAAAATAAATGACAACAAAATTATTATAATATTAGCTAATTGATTATAACTGCGTTTTAAAATTCATGATATAATGCCGCCATAGATAAAAAAGGGAGGAACCCGTTATACAGTACGCTGCGGGGCAGGTAGGGTTTGATCTGACCGGCGTTTACTGCTTCGGACTGCTCGTCACGATATGGCTCATATTCAACGAGAGCATTTCGATTCTCGAGAACGTAGCGGAGATAGGCGGACCCGAGGTGCCGTTTCTCGGCAGACTCCTCAGGCATTTGAAGAATACCACCGAGAAGCAGGCTGAGGAGGCTATACCGGAGGAGGGGAAAAGCGATGACCCCGCTTGAAATTGCGATAGGCGAGATCGGCGTTACAGAGAGCCCGAAAAACTCGAATAACGTGAAATACAACACCTGGTACTACGGGCGAGAGGTCAGCGGCGACGCTTATCCGTGGTGCATGGCCTTCGTTCAGTGGTGCTTCGACAAGGCGGGGCTTCCGCTGCCGTACAAGACGGCGAGCTGCTCGGCGCTGCTGGGCTGGTACAGGAAGAACGCGCCGAGCTGCGTTTCCTACGGGGCGCGCAAGGGCGATATTGCAATCTTCGCGTTCGGCCACACCGGGATCGTGGAGAGCGTGACGAGCGACACCGTGACCTGCATTGAGGGCAACACCTCGGCCTCTGACGCCTCCAACGGCGGCGAGGTAATGCGCGCGACGAGGCCGCTCAGCAAAGTGAGCGCCTTTATCCGTCCATTTGAGGAGACTGACTACCTCACCGGCGAGGAGATATATAAGAGGCTCAGCGCCTATCTCGCGGACAAGCCCGCGCCGGATTGGGCGAAAGACGAGCTTGAGGAGGCAAAGCGCCTCGGGATCACCGACGGCACGCGCCCGAACGCCTTCGCTACCCGCGCGGAGGCGGCGATAATGGTAGCAAGAGCTGTAAAGGGAAAATATGTGCCCTATTCGGGCACGTGATAACTGTTAGCATTCTCGTTAGCAAAAAGTTATCTTTTTAAGCAAAAATCTATCTTCGGAAAGAAAAGAACGGCTAAAATAAAGATAAGCTTTTCGCACGGAAAACCCGCATAAACAAAGAAAAATACCGGAAGCCTTGTATTTCAAGGTCTCCGGTATTTTCGCTTCGTTGGCACGCCTGGAGGGACTCGAACCCCCGGTCTCGCGGTTCGTAGCCGCGCACTCTATCCGGCTGAGCTACAGGCGCGTATCAGAAAGCTTAAGTATAATAACACCATAAGATGAAAAAAGCAAGCATTATTTTTGCTTTTTTAAAATTTTTTTCGTTGACACTTTATGCTCTTTGAGTTAAACTAAGAGCGATGTGCATGCCCTCGTAGCTCAGCAGGATAGAGCGTTCGCCTCCTAAGCGAAAGGCCACGCGTTCGAATCGCGTCGAGGGTGCCAGATATAAGTGCCGGAAATTGCGTATTTTCGGCACTTTTTAGCAAAGGTATTACTATGTTATTTCAGGGGAGATAGCGTTGAAAAGCGAAAAAGGGAAAAGAGAGATCATCGCCTTTGCCGTTATTCTGCTTGCGATAATCTCAATGCTCGCGGCAAGCTTTATAAAAACGAACGCATATAACAGCGTGCGACATTTTGATGAAGTGCGCGGCGCGGAGCTATTCTCTCCGGAGGAGAGCGACAAAAAAGGCGTAACTATAGTCGCCGTTCCGAGAAGCAGCACCTGGACGAAGGTTTTTGACTTAGAAAACGAGGGACTGACAGAACACAACTATCAGGCTTACACTTATGACTTCACCATCAGCAACGACACGCCCGACGAGGTTAACGAGTTTATCTTCACGCTGACCTTCAGCCGCGAGGTCTACCTCATGAGCGCGTGGAACGGCGCGCTGGAGATACACCAGAAAACCGGCGACGGTGAGATCGTCGATACCGTTCCCGACCTCAGAGAGTATAACCCCGAGGCGCATAAGCTCAGGTACGTGACGGTTGACGGCGAGTCGCTCATTCAGATGAACGCCGGCGACTATCTCGTTTATATGCCGAGCTCCACGATGAACGCGCTCGAGGTGCCGATCGAGCCGCAGGAGGCGACCACTCCGGGCATAATCCTCTACGTTGCCATCGGCGAGAGCATAAAGGATTCGTACCTCTCTCTCGAGTATACCTTCAACAGACTCATAACGAGCGAGCCGCTTTTCTGGATATCCATCGGTCTGCTCGCGCTCTGGTTCATGACACTCGTGATCCTGCTGATAATCAACGCCTCTATCGCAAAGTTTCAGGAGCGCCACGAGAGAGATAACGAGATAATCAATGAGTCGATCGAGACCTTTACCGGATTTATTGATGCGAAGGATCCGTACACAAACGGTCACTCAAAGCGCGTCGCCATCTATACAAAGCGACTGGCGAAGGAATTCGGCTACGAGGGCGAGGAGCTTGACAGAGTCTACTACATCGCGCTTCTGCATGACTGCGGCAAGATCGGCGTGCCGGACAGTATCCTCACTAAGCCCGGAAAGCTCACGGACGAGGAGTATGAAATACTGAAATCCCACTCCGCCCGCGGCGCTGAGATACTCTCGAGCTTCAAATCGCTCAAGGACGTGGAGGCCGGCGCGCACTATCACCACGAGCGCTACGACGGAAAGGGCTACCCTGACGGTCTCAAGGGCGAGGAGATACCGTTTATCGCCCGCATGATCTGCGTTGCCGACTCGTTTGACGCGATGAATTCCAACCGCGTTTACCGCAAAAAGCTCCCGCGCGAGAAGATAATCAGCGAGCTCGAGGAGAATAAGGGCAAGCAGTTTGACCCCGAGGTCGCGGACGTTATGCTCCGCCTCATCCGCGAGGGTCAGATCCCCATAGGAAAGTAATTAAAAGGCGCCGTTTCACCGGCGCCTTTTTTATATCTCGAGGAGCTCCGTTCCGGGATAGTAGGTCGAGAGGATCTCGCGGTAGTCCGCGCCGCCGGAAGCCATTACGTTAGCTCCGTACTGGCTCATGCCGACCCCGTGACCGTAGCCGACTGAGGTGAGCGTGATTCCGTTCTCACTGACCTCGAAGCTCAGATCTGCCGAGCGCATACCGAACAGCTCCCGCACCTCGCGCCCCGTCACCCTCTCGCCGCCTATCTCGACAGAGGCGAGCCTGCCGGAGGGCAGGTACTCCGCGCCCTTTATCCAATCGGAAGCTGCGCCGGAGAAATCGGCGCCCGGGTGCTTCTGAAGGAAAACCTCTGTAAACTCGTCCGGCGAAAAGGTTGTGCTCCTGATGAAATCAGGCACCGTTTCGGCGCTCTCCGGCGTTTCGACGCTCACAAGATACGGAACTGCCGACGTCCACACGTTTTCGCTCGCCTCCGTGCGGCCGGGCGAGGAGGAGTGAAAAACCGCGAGCGCCATCTCGTTGTCATAGCTGAGATAGACCCCGCGCGTGCCGTTGACCGCCGCGGTTATCTTTCCATAATAAAACTCAAAATCGCCGCCCCATTTTTCGCGCAGGGCGCTCTCGCTCTCCCATGCGGCGCAGCAGGCGATATCCGAGCAGACTGTTTCCGCGTGATTCTGCGATGGTTCAACGTATTTTTTCCGCATGGCGTACGTCCTCAGAGCCACGGCCTGCGCCTTCAGCGCTTCAAGCTCAAATGAGGCGGGCATCTCGGCGGCGACCGCGCCGACGAGATACTCCTCAAGCGTCATGGAGAGCGTCTCGCCGCTGTCGAGCAGAGTGACGAGCGGGCTCGGAGAGTACCAAAGCGAGCCGGTTTCCGGCTCTCGGATGGCAAAAGCGGCAGGAAACAGCAGAGTTATTGCCGAAACTATCAGCGAAATGACGATTATTTTCTTCAAAACGCAATCCTTTCTTGACTAATGGTACAAAAAATAGTAATATGATAAGGTCCAGTTCTTTAGCAATATATGCAGATACGGAAGTGTTTTATGCAGAAAAAGCTTATTCGGGTCATCGCGCCCCTTGCCCTCGGAATAATTACGGGCGCAGTACATCTATTTGAAATGCAGACCGTTTTTGCCGACGGCGTTTTGCAGAACGAGACTCCTCTCACCGCAGTAACTATATCGCTGACCGCACTTTCGCTTGCCGTCTTTGCGCTTCTGGCTCTTCGCGAGCGGGGAGGCGTCGAGGCGGGGGTAGACTATTCCCACAAATACCCCTCGCAGATCGGATTTTTCATAATCGACCTTGCGCTCGGACTGTCGTTTGTCTACGTCGGAGTGTGGATAATCCTTTTCGGCGGCAAGGATCTGACGGATTTCATCACCGTCGCCCTCTGCGCCCTGACGGGACTCTCGGTCGCGCTGATGGGTTACTCGGGCAAAAGGGGAAAGGACGCTATCCTCACGATGAGCGCGTCGCTTCTTCCCGGAGTGCTGTTCGCGTTTCTGATGGCGGTCATCTATCACGATTACGCAGGCAGTCCCAGCGTCCTTCGCTACTGCTGGGCGGTCTCCGCGTTCGGGCTTACGGCACTCAGCTTTATGGCGTTTGCGGGCTATGCCTTTGACCGGGGCTCGCGCCGCCAGTCTACCTTCTTCCCGATGAGCGCGGTCTTCGCGCTCTGCGTGCTTCTTTTCGAGGGCGGCGAGGCGTGGAGAATGGCGGTCGCCTGCTCCGCTCTGATATTTACCGAGCTGAGCCTGTGGAAAGAGGCTGAAAAAACTTTTTAATAAGTAGACAAAACCGTTTTTATATGGTAAACTGATAAAAGCGTAATCATAAAAATTTATCATAAGGAAGTAGAATCTTATGACAAATCTTAACGATCTTTACATGACAAAGGACGACGCCTACCTTTTCCATGAGGGAACATGGGCGGGCCTCTATGAGAAGCTCGGTGCGCACCCTGCCGTCGTAAACGGGCAGGAGGGCTATTCCTTCGGAGTATGGGCGCCCAAGGTGAAGGCGGTTTCCGTTGTCGGCGATTTCAACAACTGGGACCGGAATGCGCACCCGATGACGAGCGTTGACGGCGAGATATGGGAGCTTTTCATACCCGGAGCGAAGGAATACGACAACTACAAATTCGCCGTAACCGACGCGAAGGGCGAAACGAAGCTCAAGTGCGACCCCATCGCCTTCCACGCCGCGACCCCTCCCGAGACTGCCTCAAAGCTATACGATCTCGGCGGCTACGAGTGGCACGATAAGGCGTGGATGGATAAGCGCGCGAAGGGCAATCACATGGAGAGACCCCTCAACATCTATGAGGTCAACTTCGGCTCCTGGAAGCGCTATGACGACGGCAACTTCTATTCATACCGCGACCTTGCCGAGTCGCTTGTGCCCTACGCTGTCGATATGGGCTATACCCATATCGAGATAATGCCCCTTATGGAGCACCCGTTTGACGGCAGCTGGGGCTATCAGATCACCGGCTACTACGCTCCGACGAGCCGCTACGGCACCCCGAAGGATCTTATGTACTTCGTTGACGAGGCGCACAAGGCCGGTCTCGGCGTGATCCTCGACTGGGTTCCCGGACACTTCTGCCCGGACGCTCACGGACTTGTCGCCTTCAACGGCGAGAAGCTCTACGAGAAGGAGCAGCACCCGCAGTGGGGCACCTATAAATTCGATTTCAGAAGGGGAGAAGTCCGCTCCTTCATGAAGTCCAACGCTTTCTACTGGATCGAGCGCTACCATGCCGACGGCATCCGCGTGGACGGCGTTACCAGTATGCTGTACTTGAACTTCGGCGTCGATGACGACCGCCTCAAGAAGTTTAACGAAAAGGGCACCGAGGAGGATCTTGACAACATCAAGTTCATTCAGGTACTCAATAAAGAGATCGGCGCGCGCCACCCCGACGTTATGATGATCGCCGAGGAGTCCACCGCGTGGCCTCTCGTTACCTATCCGCCCGAGGACGGCGGTCTAGGCTTCAACTACAAGTGGGATATGGGCTGGATGCACGATACTCTTCACTATATGCAGGCCGACTTCCCGTATCGCCCCGGCGCTCACCATCTGCTGACCTTCTCGATGATGTACACCTTCAACGAGAACTTCATCCTCGCCCTCAGCCATGACGAGGTCGTTCACGGAAAGTGCAGCCTCATCGGCAGAATGCCCGGCGATTACTGGCGCCAGTTTGCCGGTATGAGAGCGCTCGCTTTCTATCAGATCACCCACCCCGGCGCAAAGCTCAACTTCATGGGCGCGGAGATCGCGGAGTTCATCGAGTGGCGCTACTATGAGGGCCTTGAGTGGTTCCTCCCGAGAGAGCACGAGGCGCACAGAAAGCATCAGGCTTATATCAAGGCGCTCAACCACCTCTATAAGACAGAGAAGGCGCTCTATGAGCAGGGATACAGCTGGGACGGCTTCGAGTGGCTCGACGCCGACAACTCCAAGCAGTCCATGATAAGCTTCATCCGCCGCGGCAAGCAGACGAAGGACGAGATAGTCGTTCTCATAAACTTCTGCCCGGAGACGTATCAGGACTTCCGCCTCGGAGTTCCGAGACCCGGCACTTATAAGGAAATCTTCAACTCCAACGACCCCGAGTTCGGCGGCAGCGGAACGGATATGAACCCCGTTCCCATCAAGAGCGAGAAGATACCCTTCCACGGACAGAAGCAGTCCATCGCCATCTCCGTTCCTCCCATCGGCGGCGTGATGTTCAAGCGCACCTCACCCGTAAAGAAGGACAAATAATTTCGAAAAAAAGGATTTTTGCCTTTTCTATAAACACACAGTTAGGAGAAACCCAATGTTCAAAGACAAGCAGGATTTTATCTCGCAGTACAAGGAGCTGTGCAGAACCGCCCTCGGCAGAGATTTTGAGGATTGCGATAAGAATGAGCGCGCTCAGATGCTTATCCGCTTCATCGCAGCCAAGGCGAGAGTTCAGCGCTCTGAAAGCATGAAGGAAGTCGCTGAGAAGCACAAAAAGCAGGTCTACTACTTCTCCATGGAGTTCCTCATCGGCAAATTGCTTGAGAACTATCTTATGAATTTCGGCGTCATTGACACCGTTCGCGAGGGCCTTTGCGACCTCGGCGAGAACCTCGACGACCTTCTGAAGTACGAGCCGGATCCCGGTCTCGGAAACGGCGGTCTCGGCAGACTTGCCGCTTGCTTCATCGACTCTCTCGCATCCCTCGGCTATGCCGGCCACGGCAACGGTATCCGCTATCGCTACGGCCTCTTCCATCAGGAGATCAAGGACGGCCGCCAGGTCGAGCTTCCGGATAACTGGCTCGAGGATGGCTATGCCTGGGAGCAGAAAAAGCCTGAAAATTCCGTGGTCGTTCGCTTCGGCGGCTCCGTTGAGTGCCGCATGGAGAACGGCGAATACAAGTATAAATGGGTCGGCGGAGAGCCTATCCTCGCCGTTCCGTATGACGTCCCCGTAGTCGGCTACGGCGGAAAGACCGTCAACACCCTCCGCCTCTGGCAGGCTGAGCCCTATAAGCAGGATTTCGATATGGACGCCTACAACCGCGGCGACTACTCCGGAGCCTTCAAGTTCCGCTCCGACGTCCACGCGATCACCGCCGTCCTTTACCCCTCCGATAACGCGGATCCGGGCAAAAAGCTCCGCCTCAAGCAGGAGTATATGTTCGTCTGCGCCGGAATAAACAACATCCTCCGCTCCTATGAGAAAGAGTACGGCCCCGACTGGAAGCACCTTTCGGATCACGTCGCCATCCAGACTAACGACACGCATCCCTCCCTCTGCGGCGCAGAGCTTATGCGCGTATTCATGGATGAGAAGAACCTCTCCTGGGCTGAGGCGTGGGAGATAGTGACCCACACCGTGAGCTACACTAACCACACCATTCTCCCCGAGGCGCTCGAGAAGTGGCCGATCGATATGTTCCGCTCCCTTCTTCCGCGCATCTACGACATCGTCGAGGAAATCGACCGCCGCTACCGCGAGTCCTTCCCGCGCGACAGGGAAAACTGGCAGGATCTTCTCCGCGCAACCGCCATCCTCTGGGACGGCCAGGTGCGCACGGCAAACCTCTCCGTCATCTGCGGCCACGCCGTCAACGGCGTTGCTGCGCTCCATACCGAGATCCTCAAGGCGAACGTCCTCAAGGAGTTCTATCAGCTCACTCCCGAGAAGTTCAACAACAAGACTAACGGCATAACCCACCGCCGCTTCCTCGCTCAGGCGAATCCCAGCCTCGCAAAGCTCATCACCGACTCCATCGGCGATAAGTGGTACACCGACTGCGACGAGCTTGAGAAGCTTCTCCAGTTCAAGGGCGACAGATCCTTTATGCTCGAGATGGAGAAGTCAAAGAAGGAGAACAAGGTCCGCCTCGCAAACTACATTTACGATACGACCGGCGTCGCCGTTGACACAAACAGCATCTTCGACGTTCAGGTAAAGCGCTTCCACGCTTACAAGCGTCAGCTTCTGAACGTTCTCAAGATAATGGATCTCTATAACCGACTGCTGAACGACCCGAGCTTCGATATGTACCCGACCACCTTCGTCTTTGCGGGCAAGGCGGCTCAGGGCTACGAGTTTGCGAAGGACGTAATCCGCCTTGTCAACTCCGTTGCCGACGTTGTCAACAACGACAAGCGCGTCAGAGGCAGAATAAAGGTCGCGTTCGTCCCGAACTTCTCCGTTTCCAACGCTCAGTATATCTATCCGGCGTCCGACATCTCCGAGCAGATCTCCACCGCCGGTATGGAGGCGAGCGGCACCGGCAACATGAAGTTCATGATGAACGGCGCCATCACCCTCGGCACGCTCGACGGCGCTAATGTCGAGATCGCAAACGTCGTATGCGATGAGAACATCGAGATCTTCGGCCTCAGGACCGAGGAGGTCTATCGCATGAAGCGCGAGCACAGCTACTTCGCGTGGGATCTCTACAACGCTGACGGACGCATCAAGCGCATTGTCGATCAGCTCATTGACGGAACCTACTCCGGACTCTCCGGCGGCTTCAACGGCATTTACGATGAGCTGCTGCGCGCAAACGACTTCTTCTTCGTCCTTCCGGACTTCCACTCCTACGTGGACGGCTGGCAGAAGCTCGAAAGACTTTACGCGACCGACAAGAAGCGCTGGAATGAGATCAGCCTCACGAACATCGCAAAATCCGGCTTCTTCTCCTCCGACCGCACGATCAGACAGTACGCCGAGGAGATCTGGGGGCTCTGATACCCCGAAAAACCCGCCCGCGGGGCGACACAAAACCGTGTTCAAAATAATTAACATAACCTAACTATTCTGAAAGAAGGTGCGCGAAAATGGCAAAGAAAAAAGAGTTCATCGCGATGCTCCTTGCCGGTGGTCAGGGATCGCGTCTCGGTGCGCTGACAAAGAGCGTCGCAAAACCCGCCGTCAGCTTCGGCGGCAAGTACAGGATCATCGACTTCCCCCTTTCAAACTGCGCCAATTCCCATATCGACACGGTGGGCGTGCTTACACAGTACCGTCCTCTGCGTCTTAACGCGTATCTCGGCACGGGTCACGCCTGGGATATGAACGGCCGCGACGGCGGCGTATTCATCCTCCCGCCCTACGCGACCGAGTCCGGCGCCGAGTGGTACAAGGGTACCGCCGACGCTATCTACCAGAACCTCGACTTCATCGACCTCTACGATCCCGAGTACGTCATAATCCTCTCCGCGGATCAGATCTACCGCATGGACTATCAGGATATGCTCGCAACTCACAAGAAGCACAATGCCGATCTCTCCGTCGCCGTCATGCAGGTGCCCTGGGAGGACGCTTCCCGCTTCGGCATCATGACCGCCAAGGAGACCGGCGAGATCGTAAAGTTCACCGAGAAGCCGAAGAACCCCGATTCCAACCTCGCCTCCATGGGCATCTACATCTTCACAAAGAGCGTTCTTAAGAAGGCTCTTATGGAGGACGCCGCCGATCCCAACTCCGAGCATGACTTCGGCAACAACATCATTCCGAAGCTCCTCGCGGAGGGCAAGCGCCTCTTCACCTATGAGTTTGCCGGCTATTGGAAGGACGTCGGAACTTTCGGAAGCTATCATCAGACCAGCATGGAGCTTCTTGACGAGAATCCCGAGTTCGATCTCTACGATCAGGAGAACCCGATCCTCTCCAACACCAACTCTCAGCCGCCTCAGTACATCGGCGCAAACGGCTGCATCAGACAGTCCATCGCCGCTAACGGCACCCGCATCTTCGGCACCGTCGAGCATTCCGTTCTCGGAGCCGACGCCTTTGTAGGCGAGGGCGCTTTCGTCAAGGATTCCGTCATTCTGCCCGGCGCCCGCGTCGAGGCAGGTGCAAAGGTCGTCCGCGCCATCCTCGGCGACGGTGCGATCGTAAAGGAGAACAGCGTTTTCGGCTCCGAGGATGAGTCCGTAGCCATCGCAGTTCTCGGAAATGAAGCCGTTTACGGCGTGGGAGGTAACGAGTAATGGATAGAGCAATCGGTATAATCACTACGAACTATGAAACTCCCGACCTCAAGGAGCTCATAAACGGCCGTACCGCCGCTTCCGTCCCCTATGGCGGACGCTATCGCATGATCGACTTCTCCCTCTCCAACATGGAGAACGCTGACATCACCACCGTCGGCATCGTCACTCCGTACAAGTACCGCAGCCTTATCGACCACTTCGGCGCGGGCAGCGAGTGGAATCTCGACCGCAAGATCGGCGGACTTTTCGTCCTGCCCGGCTCCGTTTTCGGTATCTCCACCAAGGGCAGCCGCTTCCTTCTCCGAGACTTCCGCCGCAATATGGTATTCCTAAGCCGCGCGAGCGCGAAGTACGTCGTAGTCACAACCGCGAACATCGTCGCTAACCTCGATTACAACAAGATGATCGACCAGCACGAGAAGAGCGGCGCGGACATCACCCTCGCCTACGTTGAGGGCGTGCGCGATGATAACGACATCTCCACCATCGTCACCGACGAAAGCGGCAAGGTAAAGGACATTCTCCGCGGCGTAAAGAAGGGCGACAAGGCGTTCGTTGACTCCTTCGTCATCAGCTACGAGCTGCTTCTCAAGATCCTCGACTGGTATGCCGCCATCGACTACCTCGATCTCTTCGAGGCTCTCGCCGCCGACTTTGACAAGATGGACATCCGTCTGTTCAAGGTCGAGGGCTACCTCAGAAGCATCTATTCCGCCGGAAACTACTTCCGCAATTCTATGGATCTTCTCAGACCCGAGGTCTCCGACGAGCTCTTCCGCCGCGACCGTCCCATCGCCACCAAGATCACCGACGCGCCTCCCACAAAATACGGCGCAGAGTGCGTTGTCAAGAACAGCCTTATCCCCGCCGGCTGCATTATCGAGGGTACCGTTGAGAACTCCATCCTCTTCCGCGGCGTTACCGTCGGCAAGGGCGCGGTAGTCCGCAACGCGATCGTAATGCAGTCCTGCAAGATCGGCGACGGCGCTGTTGTTGAGAACGCGATCATCGACCGCTCCAACAAGATCGAGGCAGGCTCTGTTCTCAAGGGAACTCCCGAGAACATTCTCATCAAGGAGAAGAACGAGCTCGGCAACTGAAAAACGCGCATCATAGGGAGGGGGAAATTCCCCTCCCTTATGAGAATACCCCACCCTTTTCAAGAGGTGAAAGTACTATGAAAAGAAGAATGAATGTCCTTTTTGCCGCTTTTGAGGCTGTACCGTTCATGAAAACGGGCGGTCTCGGCGACGTTGCGGGCTCTCTGCCCGAGGCGCTGAACGGCGCCGGCTGCGACGCAAGGGTCATCATGCCCAACTTCTCCGGAATTCCGCAGGAATACCGCGATGAGATGACGCACCTCTGCGACTTTTATGTGCCGCTTGCGTGGCGCAACCTCTACTGCGGCATCGAGACTCTTACAAGGCGCGGCGTGACGTATTACTTCGTCGATAACGAGTATTATTTCAACCGCGGCTCAGCCTACGGCTACTTTGACGACGGCGAGCGCATCGCCTTCTTCTCAAAAGCAGTCGTCGAGGCGATACAGTATCTGCCGGATTTCCCGGTGGATATCCTCCACGCCAATGACTGGCACACTGCGCTCAGCCCCGTTTTCCTCCGCGAGTTCTACCGCGGCATCGAGGCTTATGACCGCATAAAGACTGTTTTCACAGTCCATAATCTTAAGTTCCAGGGTCAGATGTCCGATTACGTCCTTGCGGACGTTCTCGGTCTTGCCGGGATCCCGGCTGCCGCCGATCAGCTCAGAATGGACAAGGACAGCATTGACTTCATGAAGGGCGCGCTGTGTTACTCCGACGTTCTGACGACGGTATCGCCCACCTATACCGAGGAGGTTCAGCGCCCGTTCTTCGGCGAGCATCTCGACGGCATCTTCCGCCGCCGCTCCAACGTCCTCTACGGCGTTATGAACGGAATCGACTATTCCGAATGGGATCCTTCGACCGATCCTTATCTCGTAAACCACTTCTCGAAGGACGATCTTTCCGGCAAAGCTGCGCAGAAGAGAGCGCTCCAGGAGGAGCTCGGCCTTGACGTTGACGAGAATATCCCGCTTATCGTCATGATCGGCAGACTCACCGAGCAGAAGGGTCTTGACCTTGTAGCGCGCGTGATCGAGGAGATGCTTTATAAGCCCGTGCAGCTCGCGGTGCTCGGCACCGGCGACGCGAAGTACGAGGATATGCTGCGCTACTATGCGTGGAAGTTCCCGGGCCGCATGAGCGCGTGCGTCACCTTTGATAACTCCCTCAGCCACCGTATGTACGCCGGCGCAGATATGCTGCTCATGCCGAGCCTCTTCGAGCCGTGCGGACTGAGTCAGATGATCGCCATGCGTTACGGTACGCTGCCCGTAGTACGCGAGACCGGAGGCCTCAAGGACTCCGTAATTCCTTACAACCAGTACACTGGCGAGGGTACCGGATTCTCCTTTGCCAACTACAATGCCCACGAGATGCTCTACACCGTTCAGCACGCCGCGGATCTGTTCCGCAGCGATAAGGACGTTTGGAAAAAGCTCCAGACGCAGGCGATGGAGGCGGATTTCAGCTGGGCAAAGGCCGCGAAGCAGTACGTGGATATCTACGTCGGACTTCAGCCTGACGTCGAGCCGGGCGACCCGGAGCCGGTAAAGACTGAGGAAAAGCCGAAGAAGGCTCCCGCGAAAAAGCCTGCTGCCGAGAAGAAGCCGACTGCTGAGAAAAAGGCGGCTACTCCGAAAAAGACCGCCGCTGAGAAAAAGCCGGCGGCAAAAAAGCCCGCAGCCAGGAAAAAGGCAGAGCCAAAAGAGGAAAAATGATAAAAAAGAGCTGTGAGTCAATTCACAGCTCTTTTATTTCGTTCTGCGCCGCGAGCAGTATCGCCTCGGGGTCGGCGCCGTCAATGTCGAGCCCGAGCGCCTTTATGAGCTTTACCTCACTGATGCCGTAATAGCCCTGCGCGAGCGCCCTGACGTAGCCGAAGCCGAACTCCTCGGGGAAGTAGAAGCCGCCGGCGGTCGTGACGTAGGTGAGCTTTTTGGCGCGGCACAGCCCCTGCGGGATCCCCTCGGGCGTGTAGACGAAGGTCACGCCGAGGACGTTTACCTGCTCAAAATACTGCTTGAGCGCGGCGGGAAAGGACAGATCCCAGAAAGGCGCGGCGATAACGATCTCGTCAGCCGCGGCAAACTGCCTCGCAAGACTGAAAGCCGGAGCGTCGAAGTCGCGCGCGGCGATGAGAGCGTCGCGCCCGGCTAAAAACTGCGCGTCCGCGGTCGGAAATGAGATCGTATCGAGCCGGACTTCCTCGATTATGTCATTCAAGGTCGAGAGATAGGTTTCCGCAAGGCGCCTCGTGCGGGACTCCGCGCGGACGCAGGCATTTATAAACAGCGTCATCTGAACACCTCCGTTTTGAAGAGTATAGCATATTTTGCGAGGAAAGAGAAGGAGAAATTCAAAGAGAAAGCTTTTCGGAAAGAGCCGCCTTGTCTGACCGAATTTTGCTGCGGCTGGGCAAGCTTTGCATTGAAAACCTTGTGCAGAAGCCTTAAAAGTGTTATAATATAAAACTCCGGCAAAGGGATTGACAAACTATGAAAACTGCGGCTAAGCTCATACATACAGGATAAGTCTGCGCAGTTTAATCGAATAATGTAAATAACGCACTGATACGGACGGACAAGCGCTCGTCTGCGTCGGTGCGTTTTTAGTATATATAAAAGCCGGAAACGGCGTGAAAGGAGAAAAAATGGATTGGCAAACGCTTCTTGACAGGCTGCACGATAAAGGTCTTACCGTGACCGCCCGCAGTATGCATAAGATCCCTTACACAACGGAAAAGGGCGTTTTTGATGATCTCTCGGAGAGCAATATCTCGTGGTGGACGAACGGCTTTTGGGCAGGTCTGCTGTGGCAGTTCTACGGCGCTTACGGAGGCGAGATCCTCCGGAAGGCGGCCGAAGAGGTGGAAGAAAAGCTGGACAAGGTGTTTCTTCTACCCCAGGGGATGGACCATGACAGCGGCTTTCGATGGCTGCCGACCGCCGGCGCAAATTACACGCTGACCGGCTCGGAGGATTCGAGGAGACGGCTGCAGCTTGCGGCGAACGATCTTGCCGGGCGCTTTAACCCGGCGGGAAACTTTATCCGAGCCTGGAATGACAGCGGCGACGGTAAGACCGCGGGCTGGGCGATCATCGACTGCATGATGAACCTGCCGCTTCTGTACAGGGCAAGCGAGCTGCTGAACGACCCGCGCTTTCGGCTGATCGCCGTGCGCCACGCGTCTACTGCCGGGAAAGCCTTTGTTCGCGCGGATGGCTCGGTCTGCCACATCGTCGCCTTTGACCCGAACACAGGCGAGCGCCTTTGCAGTCTCGGCAGGCAGGGCTTCGGCCACGGTTCCTCCTGGACACGGGGCCAGGCCTGGGCGCTTTACGGCTTTACGCTTTCCTATCTGCACACCGGCGAGAGAGACTATCTGCTGACCGCGGTCAAAGTCGCTGACCGCTTCCTCCAGCGTATTCCCGGCAGCGGTCTGATCCCCGTGGATTTCGACCAGCCCGCGGCGACGGCTTATGAGGACTCCACCGCGGCAGCCATCGCGGCCTGCGGTCTGATCGAGCTTGCCGAAGCGGCGCGGGATCCCGGCTATCGGGAAGCCACGCTCAGGCTGCTCACGGCGCTTGCGGAAAAGCGCCTCAACCTGGACGAAGACTGCGACCATCTGCTGGAAAAATGCACGGCGGCTTATCATGACGCCAGGCATGAATTTGCGATCATCTACGGCGACTATTATTTCACGGAAGCTGTGATGAAGCTCTGCGGAAAGGAGACCTTCCTTTGGTAAGACAAGACTGGCTCACCCTGATGCTGAAAATCGCCGATCCCGTTCTGCACGACCTGGCGGCGCGCAGACTGCACGAAACCCTTCCGGTGGAAAAGCCGGATCGGAGCATGTACGCCCATCTGGAGGCCTTTGGAAGAACGATGACGGGCATTTCTCCCTGGCTTGCCCTGGAGGGGCTGACCGGGGAAGAGGCTGAACTGCAAAAACGCTACCGCGCCCTTGCGGCGGCGTGTATGGATGCTGCAACAGACCCGGAGTCTCCGGATCATATGAACTTCTCCGAAGGTTACGGACAGTCGCTTGTGGACACGGCTTTCCTCGCGCATGTGATCCTTCGCGCGCCGGACGCGCTGTACCGAACGCTGGACAAGCGCGTGCGGCATAACATCGCCGAGGCGCTGCGTGCGGCAGACGCTTTGAGCCCTTCCCGTCGAATTGGCTTTTTTTCTCCGCGATGATCGAGGCGGCGCTTCTTATCATGGGCGAGGCATATGACCCCGCTCCTGTGGACCGGGCCATCGACGCCTTTGAGAAGTGGTATGTAGGGGACGGCGCCTATGGAGACGGGGAGCGTTTTCATTTCGACTATTACAACAGCTTTGTCATCCACCCGATGTACGTGGATGTGCTGGAGGCCTTTTCCGAATGCGGAGCGCGATACGCGGCGCTGCTGCCCACCGTGAAGAAGCGCGCCTCCCGCTATGCCGAGATCCTGGAACGCATGATCGCGCCGGACGGGACATATCCGATCCTCGGGCGCTCGATCAGCTATCGCTTCGGCGCGTTTCACGGCCTCGCCCATGCCGCGCTGACCGACAATCTGCCGGAGAAACTGCTGCCCGCCCAGGTGCGCTGCGCTCTGTCGGCCGTCCTCGCAAGGACAAGCGCAGAGGGAATGTTCGACGAAAAAGGATTTCTGAGGACAGGCGTCAGCGGCAGCCAGCCCTCTCTCGGCGAGGGCTATATCTGCACGGGAAGCCTCTATCTGTGCCAGGCCGTGTTTCTGCCGCTGGGGCTTGCCCCGCAGCACCCCTTCTGGAGTGCGCCCGAAGAAGCCTGGACAAGCAAAAAAATCTGGTCCGGTCTCGACCTGCCCTTCGATTGCGCGGTGGACTGAAGACCGGCACGGGACGATCCGAAATCGAGAAATTGGAAAAACTGCTGTTCTGAACACGGGAAAGGACAGAAAAGGGTCACAGGTTCGAGTCGCTCAAGCTTACAAAAAAGAAAACCGGGAACAATCTGTTCCCGGTAAACTGTTGGTGGACGATACAGGACTCGAACCTGTGGCGACGGATGCGAAGCATCCTGCACGCCGCAATAATTAAAATAAAAGGGTCACAGGTTCGAGCCGCCCAAACTTACAAAAAAGAAAACCGGGAACAGTCTGTTCCCGGTAAACTGTTGGTGGACGATACAGGACTCGAACCTGTGACCCTCCGCACGTCAAGCGGATGCTCATACCAGCTGAGCTAATCGTCCGAAAGCTTATATATAATAGCAGAAAAAGCGCGGTGTGTCAATACCCTGATCAAAAAAATTTTGGGTCTGCCGAAGCAGACCCAAAAACCTTATTTTGCGTATTCAACTGCCTTTGTCTCGCGGAAAAGATTGACCTTGATCTGACCGGGATATTCAAGCTCGGACTCGATCTTGTTTGCGATATCGCGGGCGAGAATGACCATATCGTCCTCGCTGACCTCCTCGGGCTTGACCATGATGCGGATCTCACGGCCGGCCTGAATCGCGTAGCAGCTATCGACGCCCTTGAAGCCCTTTGTGAGCTCCTCAAGCTGGGTAAGACGCTTGATGTAGTTCTCGATGTTCTCGCGTCTTGCGCCGGGACGAGCGGCGCTGATGGTGTCTGCCGCCTGAACGAGGACAGCAATGAAGGAGTGGGGCTCGACGTCACCGTGGTGAGCCTCTATCGCGTGGATGACCTCTTCCGATTCCTTGTAGCGGCGAGCAAGCTCGACACCGAGCTGGACGTGGCTGCCCTCCATCTCGTGATCGACAGCCTTGCCGAGATCGTGGAGAAGTCCGGCGCGCTTGGCGAGCTGAACGTCAATGCCGAGCTCGGAAGCGAGCAGACCGCAAATATATGCGACCTCTTTTGAGTGATTGAGGACGTTCTGACCGTAGCTTGTGCGGTACTTCATACGGCCGAGGAGCTTTATAAGCTCCGGATGGAGATTGCGGACGCCGGTCTCAAAGACCGCCTTCTCGCCCTCCTGCTTAATGGTGGCGTCAACCTCGTTTTTCGCCTTCTGTACCATCTCCTCGATGCGGGCGGGATGGATTCTGCCGTCAAGAATGAGCTTTTCAAGCGCAATGCGCGCAATTTCACGGCGAACGGGGTCAAAGGAGCTGATCGTTATCGCCTCCGGAGTATCGTCGATGATAAGATCAACGCCGGTGAGCTGCTCGATAGAACGGATGTTGCGGCCCTCGCGGCCGATGATGCGGCCCTTCATCTCATCATTCGGAAGGGCGACTACGGAAACTGTGCTCTCTGCGACGAGATCCGCGCTGAGACGCTGGATCGCAAGCGTGATGTACTCTCTTGCCTTGGAGTCGGCTTCGTCCTTAAGATTCTGCTCGATCTCCTTGATCTTCATGGCAGCCTCGTGCGTGACCTCGCTCTCGACGGAGGAGATGAGGTACTGCTTAGCCTCTTCTACGGTGTAGCCGGAGATGCGCTCGAGAACCTCAAGCTCGCTCTTCTTGAGGAGGTTCAGCTCTTCACGCTGCTGGTCAAGACCTGCAAGCTTCTGGGAAATCTGATCGTTTTTCTTTTCAAGGTTTTCGGTTTTCTTATCAAGGGCTTCTTCTTTTTGCTGAAGACGGCGCTCCTGCTTGGAGAGCTCGCTTCTGCGCTCTTTTACCTCCCGCTCGTATTCGGTGCGGGATGCGTGTATCTCTTCACGTGCCTCAACTATCGCCTCGCGCTTTTTGGCTTCGGCGGACTTGATAGCCTCGTTGATGATCTTTTTGGCTTCGTCCTCGGCAGAGCCGATTTCCTTCTCAGCGATGCTCTTGCGGTAGGCAAAACCGCCGAAGAAGCACGCTGCGCCGACAAGGACGGTGACGATGCTCATAATGATCCATGGCATGAAATACACACCTCCTTCTTATTAAATTGTGCTATTATCAAGGATTAAGATGAACAATCCGCATAATTGTGTACAAAATCCCACTAATACCATCCTAATTATTTTATACTTTGGCGGTAATTATGTCAAGAAGAAATTGCGCGGACGCAATATATTGTGGTAGAATAGTAAAAAAAACCACGGAGGCGAAAAATGAGACCGACTGAATTTCTCGAAATAATGCACCTGACAGAGCGCCTGAAGGACACTATCCGCCACTGCACGACCTCAAAGGGGCGCCCTGAGAGCGTGGCCGAGCACTCATGGCGCATATCGCTTATGGCGATGCTGCTGCGCGACGAATTTCCCGAGGCGGACATGGCGAAGGTCACGGAGATGTGCCTCATCCACGACCTCGGAGAGTGCTTTACGGGCGACATACCGACTTTTCTGAAAACGAAGTCGGACGAAAAACTAGAAGCAAGGCTCCTTTCCGATTGGGTGGACTCGCTTCCGCCGGAGCTGTCGGCGCGTATGCGGGCGCTCTACGCAGAGATGGACGCGATGGAGAGCGCCGAGGCGAAAATATACAAGGCGCTCGACCGCTTCGAGGCGGTCATACAGCACAACGAGTCCCCGATCTCGACGTGGGCTGAGAACGAATACACGCTGAACCGGGTCTATGGGAATGAAAACGCAGAGTTTCACCCGTGGCTGAAGGCTTTGCGCACGGAAATGCTCAGAGAAACGGACGAGAAGATCGCCCTATCCCGCGATGCCGAGGGTAATGTACAGAACGCCTAAGAGATAGGCGAGCATGACCGTAAAATGGCGCTTCGGCACGATATCGCGCCGGGAGTGGTAGCGCACGATGAACAGGGCGCAGTCGGAGAGAAAGAACAGCGCCGCGCCGACGTAGGCGATAACGGCGCCCTTTTCGGCTCCGGACAGTGCGAGCATGAGCGCAAAGACGTTCATAGTCGCGTTAGCTATGAGGTAGAGGTACATCGGAACGACCATCGGCTTCGGCGTAGTGTCTTTTATCGCGCGGATGACCCACAGCCCCGCGGCGTAATAAATAAGCGCGACCGGCACGATGACGAAGTATGGCACCGAGGCAAAATCGACCCTCTCCGCGTAGACGAGAATGAAAAGAATGTGCGCGATGGCGAAGGATACGCCGCCGGCGGTAAACCAGCCGTGTCCCTTCGGTATGAGCAGAACGTCCCCGAGCCAGCAGGCGATGAGAGCGAGCGAAAGCCAGCTTACGCGAAAATCGGACGAAACGAGCGAATATGCCGCGAGAAAAGCGAGAAGAAAAGGCTTTGTTATACCCCGCAGACGCTTATCATCGCGCCAGGAGGCGTAAAGGTGAAGAACTGAGGTAAGGACGAAAATGGTGAGCAGCAGTGTTTTAATATCCGGCATTATTATCACCTCTTGAACATTATAACAGAAAATGTCTGTTTTTCATAGATATATTTCTTCCTTTTGCACAAAAAATACGAAAAAACTGTTGTCAATTCCGAAACTATAATCTATAATATAATTTAGTGTGATTATATTCATTGGAGGGATACGAATGAAGCATCAGGATCTAATAAAGCAGATGACTCTTGATGAAAAGTGCGAGATGCTTTCGGGCAAGGACTTCTGGCAGACCGTCAGCGTCAAGCGCCTCGGCATCGAGAGCGTCATGCTTTCCGACGGACCTCACGGCATCCGCAAGCAGGAGGGTGCCGGCGACCAGCTCGGTCTTAACGGCTCCGTTCCCGCGACCTGCTACCCCACGGCGGCGACTATGGCAAACTCCTGGGACCCCGAGCTCGGCGAGGAGCTTGGCCGTCACCTCGGAACCGAGGCGGCAAGTCAGGACGTCTCCGTTCTTCTCGGCCCCGGACTCAATATAAAGCGCAACCCGTTCTGCGGCAGAAACTTTGAGTACTTCTCCGAGGACCCGTATCTTGCCGGAAAGATGGCGGCCGGCTACATACGCGGTATTCAGGAGAAGGGCATTTCCGCCTGCCCGAAGCACTTTGCTGCGAATAATACGGAGCTGAGACGAATGGCGTCCAACTCCGTTATGGACGAGCGCACTCTCCGCGAGATCTATCTCACAAACTTTGAGATAGCGGTCCGCGAGGGTCATCCGAAGAGCATAATGAGCTCCTACAATATGGTAAACGGCGTTTACGCGAACGAGAACGAGCATCTACTGCAGCACATTCTCCGCAATACGTGGGGCTTTGACGGCTTCGTAGTATCCGACTGGGGCGCCTGCAACGACTTTACTGACGGCGTCCGCGCCGGAAGCCACCTTGAGATGCCGACAACCGGCGGCGACAGCCCAAATCAGCTCAAGGCTGCTATCTATGAGGGACGCATTTCCGAGGAAGAGGTCGACAAGCGCGTTGACGAGCTGCTGGACGTAGTTCTTGCAGTCCGCGCCGCAGCGGATAAGTACAAGGGCAAGCCCTTTAACGTTGAGGAGCACCATAAGTTCGCCGAGAAGGCATCAGAGCAGTCCATCGTCCTCCTCCGCAACGAGGATAACATCCTTCCGCTCAAAAAGGGGTCGAAGGTCGCCGTTATCGGCGAGTTTGCGCAGAAGGCGCGCTACCAGGGCGCAGGCTCCTCCGTAGTAAACTGCACGAAGCTCGACCACACGATGGACGTTATAAAGAACTTCGACTTCAATGTAGTCGGCTTCGAGCCGGGCTACCCGCGCCACGGCGCGACCGATCAGACCATGATCGGCAAGGCTGTCGAGCTTGCCAAGAAGGCGGAGTACGTCCTTCTCTATATGGGACTCGACGAGATAAGCGAGTCCGAGGGTCTTGACAGAAGCACGCTTAAGATTCCGCAGTGCCAGGTAGACCTGCTCAACGCCGTCGCGGGAGTAAACAAGAACGTCATAATCGTTATGAGCGCTGGCTCCTCCGTTGAGATGCCGTGGCTCGATAAGTGCAAGGCGCTCGTACACGGCTACCTCTGCGGTCAGGCAGGCGCCGGCGCGGTGCTCAAGGTCATTCTCGGCGATGTCAACCCCTCCGGAAAGCTCTCTGAGAGCTATCCCATCAAGTACGAGGATTGCTCAAGCGCGCCGTACTTCCCGGCAAAGGAGCGAAGTGTAGAGTACCGCGAGGGACTTTACGTCGGCTATCGCTACTATGACAGCGCGAATGTGCCCGTTCTCTTCCCGTTCGGCTTCGGCATGAGCTACACTACCTTTGAGTATTCCGACATCAAGGCGGACGAGAAGAAGGTCACCTTCAAGCTCACAAACACTGGCAAGATGGACGGCGCCGAGGTCGCCGAGCTTTACGTTCACGCTGTTAATCCGAGTGTCTACCGCCCGAAGAAGGAGCTCAAGGGCTTCAAAAAGGTCTTCCTCAAGGCAGGCGAGACGAAGGAGGTCACCATCGAGCTTGACGATAAGGCGTACAGATACTGGAACGACGTATCAAAGAAGTTTGAGATCGACGGCGGCGAGTACGAGCTTATGGTCGGCGCCTCCGTTGAGGACATCAAGCTCACGGCGAAGGTGCAGGTAAAGGGCACCGACGCGCCGAAGTGCGAGGACGCGGCGAAGCTTCCGAGCTATTATTCTGCCAACATCAAGAACGTCTCCGACGCTGAGTTTGAGCAGCTTCTCGGACACGATATTCCCGACGGCAAGTGGGCGGGAACGATCCAGGCAAACGACGCCATCGCCCAGCTCTATTACGCAAAGAGCCTCAAGACCCGCTTTGTCTGGTGGGTAATGGACGCGATGCTCAAAAAGAGCATCGAAAAGGGCGAGCCGGACCTCAACATCACGTTCATCTACAATATGCCCATCCGCGCGATTGGAAAGATGGCGGGCGGCATGATGAGCCAGAAGATGTGCGACGGTATTCTCGACATCGTAAACGGCCACGGAATCGCGTTCTGCAAGGGTCTCGGCAAGATAATCGGCGGCTTCATCAGCCAGTCCGGCGTGCTCAAAAAGCACAATTCGATGGAATAAGGAGGGCGCAGAAATGAAAAACGCAAACGGAATCAACCCCATCATCGCAATTCTTCTGACGCTCTGCGTCTGCGCGCTGTGCGTAGTGTTCTTCATCACCCGCCACCCGGTATGGGGCACGATCTTCGCCCTCATTACCCTTGACTTCGCGGCTGACGTGGTGCTGAGCCTCACGCCGAGAAAGTAAAAAATCGTACAAAAATCCCACGGCTTTCATTTCGCGCCGTGGGATTTTTTTATTGCGGTTTGAAGCTGTAATAAACCGTTCCGTTTTCAAGCTCGTAGCCCCGGCACTCTGCCATTTCACTGACGGTGACGAGCTGATAGCCGTTTTCAATGAGCCACGGGATAGCCTTCACGCAGGCGCGGTAGGTCGGCTCGTGGATAGAGTGCATAAGCACTATCGCGCCGTCAAAGGAGCCGTCGACTATCTTTTTGTAAACCGCGTCGGCGTTGCGGCTCTGCCAGTCGAGTGTATCGATAGTCCAGTAGATGAGCGGTCTGTCTACTGCCTCTCGCACCTTAGCGTTTGAGTTGCCGTATGGCGCGCGGACGACAGTCGCCTTGTGACCGAGCTTTTCTTCAATAATCGCGTCGGTGTCGGAAATCTGAGCTTTCACCTTCTCCTGAGAGAGAGAGTTGAGATTCGGGTGACTGTAAGTGTGATTTCCCACCTCGCAGCCAAGCTCTTCCATGCGCTCGAGAAACTGCGGATTTGCCTTCAGCATATTGCCGCACTCGAAGAAGGTCGCAACCGCGCCGTACTGCTCAAGGAGATCGAGGAATTTCGGCGTGAGCGAGCGGCTCGGGCCGTCGTCAAAGGTGATGGCGATCATCTTCTTGGTGGGGTCAAGACCGCGCGGATAGAGAAGCTCAGGCCAGTGCTCTGCGCCGAAGTCGCGCAGGCTGACTGTGCCGCTCCAATACCAGTCGAAAACCGTTTTGAGCGAGCTTGAGCCGCGCTGAGTCAGACCGACAAAATTGCCCATCGCGTCCACAACGGGTCTTGCGGCTCTGACGGAGTAGGGGAAAGCGCCGTCGTATTCCTCGCTTGATGCGATGGAGGAGAGGATATAGACGTTTTCGGTCTCCGGTTCGACCGGCTCCTCAAAATGCGGATGGACTTCTTCAGTATAGTAGGAAAGGCAAACTATGCCGCTCGGCTCATCGTAGAAGTTAATACCGTAGACTTCGGTCTCCGCGCCTCCGTAGGTGAACGTGATCCTCGCGGCGCCGTAAATATCGTCATACGCTGCAAGTGCGACGTTGTCGCCGGTAAAAACACCGTGGACCGTTCGCAGAAGCTCACCTGCGCGGTCATATACGTTGACCGCAAAGAGCTTGTCGCAGTTCTGCTCGTATACCTCGTCGGCGGTGAGAAGCGACTCGTCGGCAGAGCCGACAATCTCACTGAGACCGGCGGTTTCGACAGCCTCGGCTGTGACCTTTCCGGTGATGAGAAGACTCTCTACGATAGGCTCCTCACTGCCCTTGACAGAGCCGCCGAGAAGCGCGTATATCGCCTGCGCCGCGTCGCCGCGGGTGATGCTCTCACCCTCGACCTCGCTTATTACGCCCTTTTCGAGGGCAAAATCGTAAGCGTCAGCGAAGTAAAAGTCGCCCTCGTAGCCGAGCGCGCGCAGAAGCATAGTAGCGTATTCGCCGGTAGTGATATTATAGATTGAGCCGAGCTTATCCGAGGAAACGCCCTTCGTTATCCCTCGCGCATAAGCGTAGTTTACGGCGCCCTCCGCCCACGGATCCACGTCGGTAAACGGAGAAACGGGGTACGCCTCGTCGCCTGCGTCGTCGTGACCGAGGGCGCGGACGATGAGCACGAGCGCGGTCTCACGGCTGAGCGGCTCGTCGAGCAGGTAATCCACTGTGCCGTCGTCAAGCAGCGCGCCCTTCATGATACCGAGAGCGTTCAGCTTCTCAGCTGCATCGGACTTCGTTATCACGCGCTTGAGAGGCGCTGACGCGGTGTTTGCGAGGCTCTGAGCCCCTATGGGAGGCGCGGTCTCCCGTACTATCTCCGGCACAGGCTGGGGCGCTGGCTCCTCCGGCGTTTCGGCGGTGCCGACAGCACAGCCGGAGAGGAGAAGCGCGGTTATAAGGATAAAAAGAAAAAGCTTTTTCATTTCATGGCTCCAAAAAGTTGATCTCAACTCTCTATTCTAACATAAAATTCATTTTTTTCAATCATTTATGCTGTTTTTCTCGCTTTTTATATGTTATACTGATCTCTGAATAAAAGCATTAACCGAGCGCGCCGTTTTTTTCGCGTCAGACGAGACGTCCGGCGCAGACAAAAGGCAAGTGCGAACAAATGATTTTGATTAGGGATCAGTATTATAATCCACTGGTAGAGAAGGTGAAAAATGAAAAACAAAGGTTTTCTTTCAAGATACGTGACTATGGCGATGGTGCCCATCGCGTTTGCGGCGCTCTACTGGCTCTTCTCGCGCTCGACCGAAATGGCGGAGAAGGGAGTGGCGCTGTTCTCACGTCCGGCGCGCGATTTTCTCGGAACGCTGTCATCACTGATACCGATTTCGGCGGCTGAGATACTGTGCGCCGCGGGTATATTATATGTAGCTGTATTTCTCGTTCGCACAGTGGTGCAGATTTTTCGCGGAAAATTCGTCGAGATCCTCAAGCGCGCGCTGATACTTGTTCTTATCTGCGCATACCTCGGCGCGGGGTACCTTTGCCTTTGGGGAATAGACTATCGCACGCGCTCTTTTCGGGAGCGCGAGGCGCTCGGGGGCGGCATAAGCAAGGAGGAGCTGTATAAGGCGGCGGAGATTTTCGTCGACAGGGCGAATGCGCTTGCCGACTCTGTCGAGCGCGGCGAGTCCGGCTCGTTTTCAGGCAGCGCGGAGGAGATACTCAGACTCGCGCCGGACGTTTACGGCGCGGTGCAGGCGAGGTTTTCTTCTCTCTCAGGCGCTCTCAGAGCGCCGAAAGCGATGATGTTCTCCGATTTTATGAGCGCGACGGGCTTTACCGGCATATTCTTCCCGTACACTGGCGAGTCTAACGTGAACGTCGCCCAGCCGGCGATCTTCGTGCCGATGACAGCCGCGCATGAGCTTGCGCACCAGCTCGGCGTTACCGATGAGGACGCCTGCAACGCGATCGGCGTCAGCGCCTGCGTTACAAGCGGCGACGATACCTACCGGTATTCCGGATACTTAAACGGCAGCATCTATCTTCTGAACGCGCTTTACGCAGCGGACAGCGAGAAGTATGCCGAGCTTCGCGGCAGAGTGACCGGCTCGATGGCGCGCGATTTTGCGGAGAACAGCGCATATTGGGACTCCGTGCGCTCCTCAAAGCCGGCGCAGATAGCCACCGACGCGATGGAGCAGGTCTACGACGCCTATCTCAAGGCAAACGGCGTTGAGAGCGGCTTCAAGAGCTACGGCGAGTGCGTGGACATCATCGTGAAGCTCTATAACGAGGGATTTTATAAATAAAAAGGAGAGGGGCGCCTCTCCTTTATATTATATAGGTGTTGTACTCCTCGCCTCCGAGAGTTCTGAAATGAAAAACTCCGCTCTCAAAAACGATGTATCCCCGGGGCGAGCCGGATTTCGGAATAGATACGGAGCCGGGATTTATGTAAACTGCACCGCAGCCGAGCTTTTCGCAGGCGGATATATGCGTGTGTCCGCAGAGGAGAACGTCGCCGGGCTTCAGAGGGGGCAGCTTTTCTCTGCTCCAGAGATGGCCGTGCGTTGCGAAAATCGTTCTGTTTCCCTCAAAAATCAGGGCATATTCCGCCATAACCGGGAAATTAAGCACCATCTGATCGACCTCGGCTTCGCAGTTTCCGCGCACAGAGGAAATGATATCGGCTCTCTCGTTCAAAAGCGCGATGACCTCCTTCGGGGCATATCCCTCGGGCAGATCGTTGCGCGGGCCGTGGTAGATTATGTCACCCAACAGCAGCATCCTGTCCGCCTCTTCGCGGTCGAAGGCGGAGAGCAGCTCGCGGCAGTATTTTGCCGAGCCGTGGATATCTGAGGCGATAAAAAGCTTCATCCCCGCACCGCCCTTCTGAGCCTCTCGAGCGCCTCGGCGAGCGTTTTTCTCGTGCAGGCGAGCACTACGCGCTGATACTGCCCGCCGCACTCTCCGAAGATACTGCCCGCGTCGAGCCACAGCTTCGCCCTGTTCAGAACGAGCGCGTCGAGCTCTTTGGGGGAAAGACCGAGCGCGGAGAAGTCGAGCCAGGCAAAATACGTCCCCTCCGGCTCGACGAGCCGAACTTCGGGGAGGTATTCCCTGAGGTAATCGCGGAGAAAATCGAGGTTTGCGCGCATATAAGTCTTGACCTCACGGAGCCATTCCTCGCCGCCGGTGTAAGCCGCCTGTGCGGCGACGAGCCCCATTTTGTTGACTCCGCCGAAGCCGTTTTTGCTCAGCTCGCGCTCAAAGCTCTCTCTCGCGCTTTTATCGGGAATGAAGATGTTTGAGCAGCCCAGACCCGCGAGGTTGAAGCTCTTGGACGGAGCGGTGCATATCATAACGCGCTCGCGGTTTTCGGGGCAGACCGAGTCGAAAATCCGGTGAGTATGCCCGGGAAGCGTAAAGTCGCAGTGTATCTCGTCGGAAACCACGAAAACGCCGCGGCTGCGGCAAATACTTCCGAGAGTGCGGATCTCGTCCTTCGTCCAGACCCTGCCGACGGGATTGTGCGGCGAGCAGAAAATGAACATTTTTACGTTATTATCGACGATCTTACGCTCAATATCGCAAAAATCCATACGATAGCGCCCGTTTTCAATCACTAACTCGCTCTCAATCACGCGCCTGCCGTTTGCTTCCGCGACGTTTTTGAACGGATAATAAACCGGCGGGGTGATCATTACGGCGTCGCCGGCTTCGGTGAACGCGCGGACAGCGTTTGCTATGGCAAAAACGACGCCCGGGGTCTTTACGAGCCACTCGCGCTCCGCTTTCCACCCGAAAAAGCGCGAAAACCAGCCGATCACAGCGTCGGCGTAATCTTCCTTCACGTCGGAGTAGCCGTAGATCCCGTGATCTGCGGCGGCGCGCAGCGCGGCGTTCACGCAGTCAGGCGCGGGAAAATCCATATCCGCGACCCAGAGCGGGAGAACGCCCTCGGGCTTGCCGAACTCGCGGGCAAAGTCCCACTTTATGCTGAGAGTGCCGCGCCGGTCGATCTCTCTGTCAAAATCATAAGTCATAGTTATCACCCTGAGATATTATACATTGTTTTAAGCGAAGTTGCAAATATTATCAATCTGTGGTACAATAAAATCGCAAATACTTTGGAGGTTTCGTAAAATGAAAGTCCTGTTATTAAACGATTCTTTCCCGCCGGTGCTCGACGGCGTCGCCAACGTGCTCCTGAACTACGCCCACTACCTCACCGAAGACTACGGCGCGGAGGTGATGGTCGGCACTCCGTACTACCCGGACGCTGATTATTCTTCCTATCCTTATAAAGTGGTCACATATCAGTCCTTCGACACCTCGTCCATCACGAACGGCTACCGCGCCGGCAACCCCTTTGCCTCGAAGGCGATCGCGGAGATGGCGGAATTCAAGCCGGACATTATCCACGTCCACTGTCCCGCGTCCGCGGCGGTCATCGCCCGCATACTGCGCGAGACCACCGGCGCTCCGCTCATTTTCACATATCACACGAAGTACGACATCGATATCCGCCGCGTTGTCAAGAACAAGCTCGTCGCAAACGAAACGATAAAGGCGATGGTCGGCGTTGTCGAGGCGGCAAACGAGGTCTGGGCTGTATCTGAGGGCGCCGGAAAGAGCCTTGAGGAGCTCGGCTTTGAGGGCGAATGGAGCGTCATGCCGAACGGCGTGGACTTCGAGCGCGGCAGGGTCGAGCCGGAGAAGGTCGCGGAGGCTACGCGCGATTACGATCTCGGAGAGAATATCCCGGTGTTCCTCTTTGTCGGCAGAATGATGACCTACAAGAATATCCCGCTTATCCTCGACGCGCTTAAAATGCTCGCCGACAGCGGGCGCGACTTCCGCGCGGTGTTCATCGGAAAAGGCCCCGACAAGGAGCTGATGGAGGAGAAGGCGAAGGACCTCGGCATCGCGGACAAGACGATCTTCACCGGCGCGATCTACGACCGCGACACGCTCCGCGCATGGAACACGAGAGCGGATCTCTTCCTGTTTCCCTCGACCTTTGACACGAACGGGCTCGTGGTCCGCGAGGCTGCGGCGTGCGGACTCGGAAGCGTGCTCGTCAGAGGCTCCTGCGCTGCCGAGGGAGTTACGGACTATCGAAACGGCTTTCTTATCGACGAGAGCGCAGAATCGCTCTTCGAGCTTCTCAAAAAAGTCTCGGGCGACTTCGAGCTTATGCACAGCGTAGGCGAAAACGCCATGAACGAGCTTTATATGTCCTGGCGCGACTGCGTCGGCATAGCTTATCACCGCTATGAGAAGATCCTCACCGAAAAGAAGCTCGGAACGCTGCCGGTAAAGAAAAAGGACGCCTCCGATCTTCTCCTTTTAATGACGGCTAAGACCATGGAGGAGCAGGAAAAGATGCGAAAATTCTTCATCGAGGTCAAGGACTTCTCTCTCGGCATGATGGACAACCGGGCAGAGGAGATTTTTCCGAACGCCGAGCCATTCTGGAGAGATACGATAAGAAAAGAGTGAGAATATGTATGAGCCGGATTTTCGCGCGCTCAGCCTGTATCAGATATGGATCCGCTCATTCTGCGACGGCAACGGCGACGGGATCGGCGACCTTATCGGCGTAGAATCAAAGCTTGAATATATAAAGAGTCTCGGCGTGGACGGAATATGGTTCAGCCCCATCTACCCCTCGCCGAACGCCGACTACGGCTACGACATCTCCGACTACCGCGCGATCCACCCGGATTACGGCACGATGGAGGACTTCAGGCGCCTGCTCGACAAGGCTCACGCGCTCGGACTGAAGGTCATTCTCGACCTCGTCGTCAACCACACCTCCGACGAGCACAGGTGGTTTCTCGAGAGCCGCAAAAGCCGCGATAACCCGTATTCCGACTACTATATCTGGCGCGATCCGCGCTTCAGGGGCGAGGAGAGACTGCCGCCGAACAACTGGTTTTCACAGTTCGAGGGGCTCGCGTGGGAGTACGCTCCGGAGCGTGGGCAGTATTATCTCCACGTCTTCGCGAAAAAGCAGCCCGACCTCAATATGGACAATCCCCGCGTGCGCGAGGAGGTCAAGGGGATAATGCGCTTCTGGCTCGACATGGGCGTGGACGGCTTCCGCGAGGACGTCATAACCTACATCTCAAAGCACCACGATCTGCCGGACGGCATACCGTTTCTGCCGGCGATAAACGGTCTGCGCTTCTATAAGGACGGGCCGAATCTCGTGAAGTACCTCAGAGAGTTCCGAGAGGTCGCAAGAGAGTACGGCGCCCTTCAGATAGGCGAAGCGCCGATGACGCCGGTCGATACAGCTCTGACGTACATTTCGGGCGATGACCGCGTGCTCGATATGATGATAGAGTTCGACACGATGTACGCCGACTGCCTCTTTACAGAGTACGTCCGTCTGCCGTTTTCGCTCCGCAGACTGAAGCGCGCCTTTTCTAAGTGGCAGTATAAGCTCCAGGGCAGGGCGTGGAACACGCTCTACCTTGAAAATCACGACCACCCGCGCGTGATCAGCCGCTACGGAAGCGAGAAAATGCGCCGCGAGAGCGGAAAGGCGCTCGCCGCGGCGTACATATTCCAGCAGGGCGTGCCCTTTATATATCAGGGGCAGGAGATAGGTATGCTGAACATCGCGTTGCCGAGCATCGACGACTATATCGACGTCGCCTCGAAGAACAGCTACAACTCCATCTTTGCCTTCGAGTCTCCGGCGCGAAGACTCAGAAGGGTGCAGTACGGCTCGCGCGACTCCGCGAGAACGCCTATGCAGTGGACCTCGGGCGAAAACGCGGGCTTTACGACCGGCAAGCCGTGGTTTTATGTAAACCCGAACTACAAGGAGATAAACGCCGAGGAGGAGGAGCGCGACGAGGGCAGTATTCTGAACTTCTACCGCGCGTGCCTCGCGCTAAGAAAGGTCACTCCGGCGCTCCTCTACGGCGAGTACCGCGAGTACAAGCGGCTCTCCGGCAGAATATTTATGTACACGCGCTCTTACGAGGGCGAGCGTGTGCTTATAGTCGTGAGCTTTTCGGAAAAGAGGGTAAAGTACCGCCTGCCCCGCGCACTCAGAGGGGGAGAGGCTAAGCTCCTTCTCGGCTCCTATCGCGGCCGAGAAGCTCTGTGCGCTCTCAGACCCTACGAGGCGCAGGTGTGGAAATTGTAAACTGCGCCGCAATTGTCACACATAATTTGTTATATTGTACATTTATGACTAAAATAACATAACTCTGACTTGCAAATTGCACAAAACACCGCGTTTTTCTTTGGACACTATGTGCATTGAAAAGTCGGCGCGTTGATGCTATAATTTAATAAATTCCAAGAAAAGGCAAAGCCCGTTAATAGATGGTCTTTGCTTTTTTTGTGTCTGAAAGGAGAATTACCATGCCTGATAAGACAAATTGGAGCGATGAGTTCCGTAAGAGATTTGACCGCCATGAGGATGAGCTCAGATGGCTTTATTTTGAGCTTTACGGTGAAGACACCGAGGCTTACGAGTATTTCTGCAAGGTGCTGCGGGAGGCTTATGAGGCTCGCCCCGACAGCCTTAAAAAGCTTGATCGTGACAGAGAGAAGCACCCGGACTGGTATCGCGGCCACGATCTTGTCGGTATGCTCGCTTACGTCAAGGCGTTTGCCGGAACGCTGAACGGCGTGCGGTCCAAGCTCGACTATATCGAGGAGGCGGGGGTGAATTACCTGCACCTGATGCCGCTTCTGGAGAGTCCCGAGGGCAGATCTGACGGCGGCTATGCCGTTTCGGACTTCCGCAAGGTGCAGCCCGAGCTTGGCACGATGGAGGATCTCTCGGCTCTCAGCGAGGACTGCCATAAGCGCGGCATTTCCGTCTGCCTCGACTTCGTTATGAACCACACCTCCGAGGATCACGAGTGGGCAAGGAGGGCAAGAGCGGGAGAAAAGGAGTATCAGGACAGATATTTCTTCTTCGACGACTGGCGCATACCGAATGAGTATGAAAAGACCGTTCCGCAGGTGTTCCCGACCACGGCGCCCGGCAATTTCACGTGGTGCGACGAGGCAAAAAAGGTCGTAATGACCTGCTTCTATCCGTATCAGTGGGATCTGAACTATAAAAATCCCACCGTTATGAACGATATGACGGACAATATGCTGAACCTCGCAAACCACGGCATCGACATTATCCGCCTCGACGCCGTTCCGTACATCTGGAAGGAGCTCGGCACCTCCTGCCGCAATCTTAAAGAGGTGCATTCGCTCGTCCGCATCATGCGAATGACCTGCGAGATCGTCTGCCCCGGAACGCTTCTTCTCGGCGAGGTAGTAATGGAGCCGTCGAAGGTAGTGCCGTATTTCGGCACGGTGGAAAAGCCGGAGTGCCACATGCTCTACAACGTAACAACGATGGCTACGACCTGGCACACGGTCGCAACGAAGGACGTTTCGCTTCTTAAGCACCAGCTCGCGCAGGTGTTCGCGCTTCCGAAGGACTACGTTTTTCTGAATTATCTCCGCTGCCACGACGATATCGGCTGGGGTCTTGACTATCCGTATCTATGGCAGTTCGGAATGGAAGAGGTCAGCCACAAGCGTTTTCTGAACGATTACTTCACCGGCAAGTGGCAGGGCTCTGACTCCCGCGGCGAGCTGTATAACGACGACCCGAGGCTCGGAGACGCGCGTCTGTGCGGCACGACAGCCTCGCTCTGCGGCCTTGAGACCGCGAGAGCCGAGAAGGACGACGTCAAGGAGGAGTTTGCCGCGCGCTACGATATAATGCTCCACGCCTATATGTTCACGCTCTCGGGACTTCCCGTGCTCTACTCCGGCGACGAGATCGCAGAGACGAACGACTACGGCTACCACAACGAGCCCTTCAAGTGCGAGGACAGCCGCTGGCTGCACCGCGGCGATATGGATTGGAAGGCCGCCGAAAACCGCACCAAGCGCGGCACGGTCGAGAATACGGTTTTCGCCTCGCTCAGAAAGCTTGAAAAGCTCAGAGCAAGGCACAGCGTGTTCGACGGCTCCGCCGATACGTGGGTCGTGGAGACCGGCGACCCCGCCGTTCTCGGGATAGGCAGATGGAAGGATGGGCAGAAGCTCATCGCGCTCTTCAATTTTTCAAAGAGCCTCAAGACTGTGAAGATAGGCGAGCGCGGCGAGTTTACCGACCTTATGACGAATAAAAAGCGCGGCGCCATGAGCGTTACGCTCAGACCCGGCGACTTCGCGTGGCTTCTGGGGTGATGGGATGGAGAAAAAACTAATTTTCCTCGACATCGACGGCACGCTGACCGTTGCGGGCTCGAATGACCCGCCGGAGAGCGCTGTTCGCGCGATAAAGAAAGCGCAGCAAAACGGACACAAGGTCTTTCTCTGCACCGGGCGCAACCTCGACATGCTCTCTCCGCTCCTGCGCTTCGGCTTTGACGGCGTGGTCGCCTCGGCGGGAGGCTACGTCACCGCCGGCGACGAGGTGCTGTTCGACTGCCCGATGACGGACGTTCAGCTCGAAAAAGCCATGCGCCTACTCGGTGAGAACGGCGTTTTCAGAACGATCGAGGCAAAGGACGCCACCTTCGGTGACGAAAACCTCGGCGATTTTCTTGCAAACGCCGGCGAGGGCAACAGCGAGCTCATGCGCTGGAGAAGGACTCTCGCGCAGGAGCTGAATATCAGGCCGATGGCGGAATACGACGGCAGACCGATATACAAGGTTGTTATCATGTGCCTCGAGTGGAGCCAGCTCGAGCCTGCCAAGCGCGAGCTTGAGGGGGAGTTTGACTTCTGTATTCAGGATCTTGCCGCCCGCGGCTGCCTCAACGGCGAGCTGATAAACCGCCGCTTCAGCAAGGGCACAGGAGTTCGCCTCGCCGCTGATAAGCTCGGCTTCGATATTGCCGACACCGTCGGCTTCGGCGACAGTATGAACGACCTCGAGATGATAAAGTCGGTCGGCACGAGTGTGTGCATGGCAAACGGCTCGCCGCAGCTCAAGGAAATTTCGGATATCGTCTGTCCCTCCGTTGAGGAGGACGGATTATATAAAGCGTTTACCGACCTGAAATTAATTTAAAAAAGGAGATATAAGTAAGTATGGCACTCGACTACCGCAAATGCGCCGAGGAGATTTTTTCTCACCTCGGCGGGCGCGACAACATCATCAGCGCGGCACACTGCGCCACGCGCCTGCGCCTTGTTATCGCGGATAATTCCAAGATCGACAAGGAAGCCCTCGAAAACGTAGAGGGCGTAAAGGGACTGTTCGATTCCAACGGTCAGCTCCAGCTCATCATCGGCACCGGCACCGTAAACAAGGTCTACGACGAATTTCTCGCCGTCACCGGCATGACCGCCGCCACGAAGGACGAGGTAAAGCAGGCCGCCGCTTCCAAGATGCCGCTCTGGAAGAAGATCCTCAAGACGCCCGGCGACGTTTTCGTACCTATTCTCCCCGCGATCGTAGCCTCCGGCCTTATGATGGGCATCGTCGAGGCTATCCCGAAGTTCGCTCCCGCGTTCGGTCAGACCGACTGGTTCTCTTTCCTTGACCTCGTAGCAAACACCGCGTTCGCGCTCCTTCCCGTGCTTGTAGCTATCTCCGCCGCGAGAGTTTTCGGCGGCAATATCTTCCTCGGCGCCGTTATCGGTTTGATGATGGTTCACCCTGCGCTCATAAACGCCTGGACGGTCAGCAGTTATGTCGGCGAAATTCCGACCTGGTCGATCTTCTTCTATCCGATACAGCAGGTCGGCTATCAGGGTCACGTTATCCCGGTAATATTGGCGGTTCTCCTGATGAGCACCATCGAAAAGTGGCTGCATAAGCACGTTCCCGAGATGATCGACCTCTTCGTTACTCCGCTCGTCACCGTAGTCTGCACCGCTTACCTCACCTTCACCGTTATCGGCCCCGTGTTCTCCGTGTTTGAGAACTGGGTGCTCGCCGGCGCTCAGGCGCTGATCACAGTCGGCTTCGGCCTCGGCGCCGCGGTCATGGGCGCGATCTATCCGCTTACCGTCGTCATGGGACTTCACCACATGTACAACGTCATCGAGGCGGGCATGATCTCCTCCACCGGCGTAAATACGTGGATGCCCATCGCCACCGCTGCGAATATCGCGCAGTTCGGCGCCTGCCTCGCGGTCGCGCTCAAGTGCAGGAATCAGAAGACGAAGTCCGTAGCGCTCCCGTCCTCGCTCTCCGCCTCTCTCGGCATCACCGAGCCTGCCATTTTCGGTATCAATTTCCGCTTCATGAAGCCCTTTATCGCCGGTATGATCGGCGGCGCCGTCGGCTCCCTCTTTGCCTCGTGGATGACCGGTACCGATATGAACGGTAACGTAGTCAAGTTCGGCGCCACCACTTACGGCGTGACCGGTATCCCCGGCATACCCGCTATCAACAATATCCCGATGTATCTTCTCCTTATGCTCATCTCCGCCGGCGTTGCGTTTGCAATCACCTGGTTCATCTGGAACGAGGATGAGCCGAAAAAGCAGACTGCAAACGGCGCGCCCGCAGCAAAGACCGAAGCCAAGGCGCCGGCCGCGAGCGTTATCCGCTGCGCCGCAGGCGAGCTTATCCAGCCCACTCCAGGCAAGGTCATCGCGCGCGAGAATATCCCCGACGCGACCTTTGCTGACGGCATCCTCGGCGACGGAGTCGGCATAGAGCCGTCTGAGGGCGTCGTCTATGCCCCGTTTGACGGCGAGGTCACGAGCGTTTTCGACACGAAGCACGCCATTACCCTCGAAAAGAACGGCATGGAGGTCCTCATCCACGTCGGTGTCAACACCGTCAACATGAACGGCGAAGGCTTTGAGGCGTTCGTTAAGGAGGGAGACACCGTCAAGGCGGGACAGAAGCTACTCACCTTCGATTCCGCGAAGATCAAGGCCGCCGGTTATTCCGACTGCGTGGTCGTTCTTCTCACAAACGCGGAAGAGCTCGAAAAAGTAGAATGCGGTATTAAATAATCCAAAGGAGATAATAATATGAAATCATTTGAGTACACCATCACCGATCCCGTCGGCATCCACGCCCGCCCCGCAGGAATACTCGTCAAGGAAGTAAAGGGATTTGCCGGCTCCACCGTCACCATTCAGAAGGGCGAGAAGAGCGTCAACGCGCTCAAGCTCATGGCTCTCATGCAGATGGGCATAAAGCAGGGCGACACCGTCACCGTTTCCGTCGAGGGCGGCGATGAGGAGGCTGTCTGCGCCGCGCTCGAGAGCTTCTTCAAGGCAAATCTGTAACTAAAACCGCATACAAAACGGCTGCCGTAATGACAGCCGTTTTGTCGATTGATGAAAGGAGAAAAACCCATGATTTCCATTCAGGGAAAGGGCGTTTCCACCGGCGTGGCAGTCGGCCCTCTGTACTTCTACCGCCGCGCAAAGAGTGAGATCACCCGCGCCGCCGTATCTGATACCGAAGCGGAGTGGGCGCGCTTCAAGGCTGCCCAGGAGAAGGCAATAGCCGAGCTTAACGCTCTCGCTGAGAAGGCGAGAGCAGAGGCGGGCGACGAGGCCGAGATGCTCTTCGAGACCCACGCGATGATGGTCGAGGATATGGACTATGAGGAGGCTATCGAGGCGGGCATTAAGGAGTCCGCGCTCAATGCCGAGGCTGCGGTCTCCGACGCCGGCGAAATGCAGGCTGCCGCCTTCTCCGCTATGGACGACGATTATTTCAGGGCTCGCGCAGCCGACGTCAAGGACATCTCCGCCCGCCTTATCGGAATACTCTCCGGCGCGGTCGAAGGAGGCATCGACTCCGACGTACCGGTAGTCCTCGCGTCCGACGATCTTGCGCCGAGCGAGACCGTTCAGCTCGATAAATCCAAAATCCTCGGCTTCGTGACAAGCGGCGGCTCCGGCTCGAGCCACACCGCCATTCTCGCCCGCACGATGGGAATTCCCGCCATCATCGGAGTCGGCGATAAGCTGAAAGCTGAATACGAGGGGCGCGAGGTCGCCATTGACGGCGGCACCGGCGCCGTTGTCATAGAGCCGGACGAGGCTACAAGAGCGCAGATGATAGCAAAGCGCACAGAGCTTCTGAAGCGCCAGGCGCTATTGAACGAGCTGAAGGGCAAGCCCAACGAAACGAAGGACGGCCAGCGTATCCGCGTCTACTGCAACATCGGCTCTCCGGAGGACGTTCACGCCGTTCTCGAAAACGACGGCGGCGGAATCGGACTCTTCCGAAGTGAGTTCCTCTACCTCGAGTGCGACGATTATCCCACCGAGGACTATCAGTTCGAGGCGTACAAAAAGGTGCTCTCCGATATGGGCGACAAGGAGGTCGTCATCCGCACGCTCGACATCGGCGCCGACAAGCAGATAGGCTACTTCAATCTCCCGAAGGAGGAGAATCCGGCGCTCGGCAACCGCGCCCTGCGAATCTGCCTCAACCGCCCGGAGATATTCAAGACACAGCTCCGCGCGCTTTACAGAGCCTCGGCATACGGCCACCTCTGCATAATGTTCCCGATGGTCACCTCCGTCTGGGAGGTCAGAGAGGCGAAGAAGCTCATCGAGGTCGTCAAAAAGGAGCTGACCGCCGAGGGGATCCCCTACGCCGAGGACGTTCAGGTCGGCATCATGATCGAAACGCCCGCCGCCGCCGTCATCTCCGACAGGCTTGCCAGGGAGGTAGACTTCTTCTCCTGCGGCACAAATGACCTCACGCAGTACACTCTCGCCTGCGATAGACAGAATAACGATCTCGGCCGCTTCTTCAACCCCCACCATCCGGCTGTCATCAGGCTTCTCAAGATGGTCTGCGACAACGCGCATAAGAACGGGATCTGGGTCGGAATCTGCGGCGAGCTCGGCGCTGACCTCGAGCTTACGGAGACCTTCCTCTCCATCGGCATCGACGAGCTTTCCGTATCCCCGAGAAGCGTTCTTCCGCTCCGCCGGAAGATACGCGAGACCGACGTGCGCGCCGTGCGAGAGAAGTGCATAGCAGACCTCATGAGCGACGAGTACAGACTATGAGCAAGGTATACGACGCAGCCGCCATCGGCGAGATACTCATAGACTTCACGGAGGAGGGCGGCAGATTTACTCCGAATCCCGGCGGCGCTCCGGCAAACGTGCTTGCGATGCTCCGCAGGCTCGGCAAAAGCTGCGCCTTTATCGGCAAGGTCGGGCAGGATTATTTCGGCGATTCTCTCGCCGGCGCGCTCGACTCTCTCGGCATAGATACCGGCGGACTGATGCGCGACGCGAGGGTGAAAACGACGCTTGCCTTCGTCCACACGCTTCCGGACGGCGACAGAGCCTTCAGCTTTTACCGCGACCCCGGCGCCGATATGATGCTCAGAGCCGGTGAGGTAAGCGGCGAGATAGTCGATTCCTGCCGCATATTCCATTTCGGAACCGTCTCCATGACGGCAGAGCCTGCAAAAACCGCCACTATCGAAGCGGTGGAGCGGGCGAAACGCGCCGGAGCGATCATCAGCTTCGACCCAAATCTGAGGCTGAACCTCTGGCGGAGCCACGAGGAGGCGAGAGAGGCGATGGAATACGGCCTTTCCGTCGCGGATATTGCGAAGATAAGCGATAACGAGGTCGAATTTCTCATCGGAGAGCGCGATTGCGACTACGCCGGCAGAAAGCTGCAGACGGTCTACCCGAACCTGCGGCTGTTTACCGTCACGGCCGGCGCGAACGGAAGCTACGCGTTCCGCGGCGCGGCGTCCGCATTTGAGCCTGCCTGCAAAAAGGGAGGCGTGATCGAGACCACCGGCGCGGGCGATACCTTCTGCGGATGTATGCTGAACGCAGTTCTGGAGCATGGCTTTGATTTTGACCTGCACGAAGCCATGCGCTTTGCAAATCACGCGGCGTATCTCGTTACGACCCGCCGCGGCGCGCTTATGCAGATGCCGGAAAAGAGCGAGGTCGAGGAGCTTTGCGCCTGAATATAAAAGAGGTGCCTTAGGGACGCTCTCCGCAAGGAAGTCGCCTTGAGGCGGACAAAACCATACTAAAGATAGAAACGGTCGTGACTAAGATGGTCACGACCGTTTCAGACTGTAGACAAAAAGGAAAAAGCGTTGGATAAAGGAGGCGGGGATC
>JAFPWN010000041.1 GCA_017412765.1 Oscillospiraceae bacterium
CTGCATGACGGCTTCCAGATTGTCACTCATGTTCGGTACTTCCACATAGCTGATGGCTCCGCCGGGTGAAAGCGCCTGGAAGCGGCTTTCCAGTTTAATCTTATCAAAAGCATTGATCGGCTCCGTCACATGGACGTGATATGAGTTGGTGATATATCCTTTATCCGTGATTCCTTCGATCACACCGAAGCGCTTTTGCAGACGCTTTGCAAACTTATATGTGGTACTCTCCAGCGGCGTACCGTACAGAGAATAGTCGATATTCTCCGCTGCTTTCCACTTTGCCGTGTATTCATTGAGCTTGCGCATGATTTCCATTCCCAATGCCTCGCCCTCCGGCTCGGTGAGCTTCTTGCCGTTGAGCGCACGGACGCACTCCCATAAGCCCGCATAGCCGAGACTCAATGTGCTGTACCCGTCATATAGCAGTTTGTCTATCACTTCGCCCTTTTGAAGCCGTGCCAGCGCGCCGTACTGCCACAGGATGGGAGCCACGTCAGATGGTGTCCCTAAAAGCCGCTCATGCCTGCAGCGAAGCGCTCTGTGACACAGTTCCATGCGCTCATCAAAAATCTCCCAGAAGGCATCCATATCTCCGTGAGCGGACAGGCCGATATCCACCAGATTGACCGTTACCACGCCCTGGTTGAACCTGCCGTAATACTTGTGCTTTCCGGGCTCGTAGTTTCCTGCGTTGGCAATGTTGCCGATCCCCTTATCCGTAAAACGGTCCGGCGTTAGAAAGCTGCGGCAGCCCATACAGGTGTACACGTCACCCTTGAGCTCCTTCATGATCTTTTCGGAGATGTAGTCCGGCACCATACGTTTGGCAGTACATTTTGCCGCCAGTTTTGTCAGCTCGTAATACTTGCTGCCATCATGGATGTTGTCCTCTTCCAGAACATAAATCAGCTTGGGGAAGGCAGGAGTCACAAAGACACCCTGCTCATTTTTAACGCCCTCATACCTTTGACGTAGGACTTCCTCTATGATCATGGCCAAATCTTCCCGTTCCTGTTCATTTCTGGCTTCGCCAAGGTACATGAAGACTGTCACAAAGGGAGCCTGCCCGTTGGTATCATCTCTCAGGATGAGTGGGACGTCGTGCATCAGATGATGCAGACAAAGCGCCGTGAAAACCTCAGCGGCGAGGTACAGTACTTTGCCGGACTTGTCCGGTGCGCCGACTGCGGCTCTGCGCTGAACGTCAGCTACGATTACAATCGCAAGCGCTACAACGGCTTCTCCTGCTGGGTGTACAAGAACTACGGCAAGAACCGCTGCACCTCCCACGCAATCGGCTGGGTAACGCTGAACACCCTTGTGCTGAACGATATTCGCCGCAACGCGGCTATGGCAGCGCACTTTGAAAAGCTATATGCAGATATGCTGAGAAGGGCAAAATCCGAGAGCGCTCAGAACGAGTCTGCCAGGCTCAGGCGTGAGCTGACTAAAGCAGAGAAAAGAATATCTGACCTCAACAAAATTCTCAACAAGCTCTATGAGGACTACGCTCTGGAGCGAATCACAGCCGAGCGCCACAAGTCGATGTCCGAGGTCTACTCCTCTGAATTATCTGAGCTCACAGAGCGCTGTAAGCAAATCAGCTCCGAGCTCAGTAAGTCAGACGAGATTGAGGATAACATCTCAAGCTTTCTGCCGATTATCCGCAAATACACCGACCTTCACGAGCTGAACGCCAGAATACTCAACGAGCTTATTGAGAAAATCGTAGTCCACGAAAAAGAAAAAAGCCACCCTGTTCGGGTGACTTTTTTTAATTGGAGCTGGTGATGTGACTTGAACACACGACCTGCTGATTACGAATCAGCTGCTCTACCGACTGAGCTACACCAGCATTTTCGGAAGCCCTAATATATTAACATAGGGCTTCCGGTTTGTCAATAAGTTTTATCCAAGTCTTGCGCCGGCGGGGATAGAATCGTCGAGCATGAGAAGGCTCAGCTTCTCCTCGCCGTTTTCGGTCTTGACCGCGGAGATGAGCATTCCGCAGCTCTCCTGACCCATCATCTTTCTCGGCGGGAGGTTGAGGATCGCAACGACCGTCTTGCCGACAAGCTCCTCGGGCTTATAGAACTTAGCTATGCCGGAGAGTATATGACGCGGCGTGCCGGAGCCGTCGTCAAGCGTGAACTTCAGGAGCTTCTCGCTCTTTTTGACGTTCTCGCAGGTGAGCACCTTGCACACTCGCATATCGCACTTGGCGAAGTCGTCGATGGTGACGTCGGGCAGCACGGGGTCGGACTGCGGAGCGTTGGACTGCGCCATAAGAACGTTCAGAGCCTCGATCTCCTTATCCATATCAATACGCGGGAAGATCGCCTCGCCCTTCCGGACCTTTACGTTCTCATTGAGAGCGCCGAAATGCTCGGCAGAATCCCATGTCGTCAGTTCTCCTGCGCCGATCTGCGCAAATATCTTCTCACAAGATTCGGGAATGAACGGGGTCAGCAGAACCGCGCAGATACGCACGGTTTCCAGAAGGTTATACATAACTCTCGCAAGGCGCTCACGGTTAGCCTCGTCGCGCGCAAGCACCCAGGGCTGAGTTTCGTCGATATACTTATTGGCGCGGGACAGCACCTTGAATATCTCGCCGAGGCCGTTCTGGAACTGGTAAGCCTCCATCTCCTTCTCATAAGCCGGACGAAGCGCATTTACAGTCGCAATAAGATCGTCGTCGTCATTGCTCCTGCCGTCAAAAGAGTCGGGAAGCTGACCGCCGAAATATTTCTCAACCATCGCAACCGTGCGGCTGACAAGGTTTCCGAGGGAGTTTGCGAGGTCTACGTTTATCGTCTGGATAAGAAGCTCATTTGTAAAGTTGCCGTCAGAGCCGAACGGGAAGGTTCTCAGCAGGAAGAAGCGCAGCGCGTCGATGCCGTAGCGCTCGCCGAGAACATAGGGATCGACGACGTTGCCCTTTGATTTGGACATCTTGTCGCCGTTGAAGTTCAGCCAGCCGTGGCCGTAGACCTTCTTCGGAAGCGGCAGGTCAAGGCTCATGAGGAATGCGGGCCAATAAATTGCGTGGAAGCGGACGATCTCCTTGCCCACGAAGTGAACGTCGCAGGGCCAGAACTTATCAAGATCATCGTACTGATCGTTTTCAAGGCCGAGCGCGGTCATATAGTTGAAGAGCGCGTCGAGCCAGACGTAGACGACGTGCTTCGGGTCAAAGTCTACCTGAACGCCCCATGTGAAGCTCGTTCTGGAGACGCAGAGATCCTGAAGGCCGCCCTCGCAGTCGATAAAGTTGTTTACCATCTCGTTTACCCGGCTCTTAGGCTCAAGGAAATCCGTCTCGGTGAGAAGCTTGCGAACGCGCGGAGCATACTTGGAGGCGCGGAAGAAATACGCCTCCTCCTCAGCATCTTCAACGGGCCTGCCGCAGTCGGGGCACTTTCCGTCAACGAGCTGGCTCTCAGTCCAGAAGCTCTCGCAGGGCTTGCAGTATTTTCCCTTGTAAACAGACTTGTAAATATCGCCCTTGTCGTACATCCTTTTGAAGATGCGCTGAATCGCCTTTTCGTGATAAGCGTCTGTGGTGCGGATAAAGCGATCATTCGAGATATTCATAAGGCGCCAGAGATCCTTTACGCCCTTTTCTCCCTCAACAATGCGGTCAACAAACTCCTTCGGGGTTACGCCGGCCTCCTTCGCCTTGGTCTCTATCTTCTGACCGTGCTCATCGGTGCCGGTGAGGAACATTACATCGTAGCCTGTAAGCCGCTTGTAGCGGGCCATCGCGTCAGTTGCAACCGTGCAATACGCATGACCGATGTGGAGCTTTGCAGACGGGTAATAGATCGGTGTTGTGATATAGAAATTTCCTTTTTTCATGTTTACCTCCTCAGCCCTGTACGAGAGGCAGGACAAGATTTATGACTGTCATAACGAAGCACGCCGCGAAGTAGAGTATCGAGCCGAGATTGAGATACGCCGTTTTGAACACCGTATCCTTCGGCATTTCGTCCGGCATATGGTTGAAGTGAAGCCTCTTCCATCTCGTGATGATAAGCACAAGCCCGACGACGGAGCCAATCAGGATGAAGCCCGTATAGGCAAAGTAGCCGAGCATGGCGGGCGCGACGGCGGCGAGCGCCTCCTCTGAGAGATTTGCGAGGGCGTTGGGGTCGCTGAGCAGCTCGAGGTCGATGGCGGAGAGGAGCGCCGGGGCGATTACGGAGCCCATGAAGTTTATAATCACGTGCAGGATGATGCTCCAGCGGAGCTTTCTCGTGCGGACGTAGACGTAGGCGAAGAGGCAGCCGAGTCCGAAGGCGTAGAAGAACTGGAAGAAGTTCATGTGGAAAAATCCGAACGCCGCGCCGGAGAAGATTATCGCCGCCGGCTCGCCGTAGCGGATGGTGTGGTCAACGATGAGCCTGCGGAACATCAGCTCCTCGAATATCGGAGCCATTACCGCAATGACGAGCACCTTCATTATCGAGTTGTCGAAGGCGAGAGAATCGAGCGGATTGACCGCGGTGCCGCCGGAGATTATGGACGAGAAGATGTTGCCGATGATATTGCCGACGTACATGATGGGCAGGCAGATGAAAAAGAGCATTATGAATCTGCCGAAGGTCATCTTCTCCCCTTCGGTCTCATAGGTCGGCTCTCCGCGCATTACCAGCAGTCCGCACGGCACGCCGATTACGTATATGGGCGCAAATCTCACTATCCACGCGAGCCAGCCGAGCTCACCGAGCGCCGGATTCGCAGCGACGAGCGCGGCATAGACGCCGCCGATCACCATCTGCGATACGATCGTAGCAACTGTGAACACGAACAGCGCAAGTCCCACTCGGGAATAGCTTTTCTTTGCGAGTGTGTTGTCATAGGTCTGAGTTTCCAAGTCAAACATTCCTTTCAATAAGCGATATGTTCTGTATTATATCACCGCGAAAGAAAAGTTGCAAGTTTTTCCCGAATATGCTAAACTGAAATATGGTGAGAAAAATGGAAATTGAACCTATCGCGTTCGTAAGAAACGATTTTAAGGAGAAATTCGGCATACCGCGTCAGGCGGGGCTTGCCGACAAGGTCGAGAGCCGCGTCGAGTTTACCGGCAGATACCGGAACCCCGACGCCATACGCGGCGTCGAGGGCTTCTCGCGGCTGTGGCTCATCTGGGGCTTCTCGGAGGCAAGGCTTGCCGAGTGGTCGCCGACGGTGCGCCCGCCGAGGCTCGGCGGCAACGAGCGCATAGGCGTGTTTGCGACCCGCTCGCCCTACCGTCCGAACTCCCTCGCGCTCAGCTCCGTGAAGCTCCTGCGCGTCGAGGGCGGCGACCTCATAGTCGCCGGGGCGGACGTTCTCGACGGCACGCCGGTCTACGACATAAAGCCCTATCTGCCCTACGCCGACGCGTTCCCGGACGAGAGGGCGGGCTGGACTGAAGGCGCGCGCGAGCTGTCACTCTCGGTCGAAATACCTGCCGCTCTTGCGGAAAGGATAGCGCCCGGAAAGCGCGAGGCGCTCTTGTCGGTGCTCCGAAACGACCCGCGCCCGTCCTATCAGCGCGACAGCGAACGGGTCTACGGACTCAGGTTCGGAGATTACAACGTAAAATTCACGGTCTCAGGCGATACGCTGACCGTCAAAAATATTGAGGAGGCACAAAAATGACAAAACAGGAGCTTGCAAAATACATAGACCACACCGTTCTCAAGGCTGACGCCACCGACGCGGCGCTGAAAAAGCTCTGCGCCGAGGCGAGAGAGTACGGCTTTGCCTCAGTCTGCGTAAACCCCGTGCGCGTGCGCGAGGCAAAGGCGCTTCTGGAGGGCAGTGGAGTCGCGGTCTGCACCGTCGTGGGCTTCCCTCTCGGTCAGAACACCGTCAAGGTCAAGGGCTTTGAGGCGCTCGAGGCTATCGAGAACGGCGCGAGCGAGGTCGATTACGTTCTGAACGTCGCCAAGGTCAAGGACGGCGACTGGGAGTATATCCGCCATGAAATGGCGGCGCTGACCGCCATCTGCCACTCCTACGACGCGCATATCAAGGTCATCTTTGAAAACTGCTATCTCACGAAGGACGAGATTGTTAAGTGCGCAGAGATAGCGCGCGAGGTAAAGCCCGACTTCATCAAGACCAGCACCGGCTTCGGCACCGGCGGCGCGACCGTCGAGGACGTGAAGCTCATGAAGGACACGGTCGGCGACGAGGTCAAGGTCAAGGCTGCGGGCGGCATACGCGACCTATCATCAGCCCTTGCGATGATAGACGCCGGAGCCGAGCGCCTCGGCTGCTCCGCGGGCGTGAAGCTTGTCAGCGAGGTGTAAGGAAAGTGAAATGTAAAGTATGCGGAGCGGAGAGCGGCAAATATCCCCTTTGCAGAGATTGCAACGCTAAAAATGAACAGGGTCTTATAATAAAATGTGATAAATGCGGAACTTGGCACTACGTCGATTCAGCTTGTCCGGAAAGTGTCGCTCGGGAATCGCAGACCGCCGAAAATACTCCCATATCGGCACCAACTGTCTCCCCTGTTCAATCCGTAAACGAAAAATACCTTTATGACTCCCGCCCCCATCTTTTGTCAATACCAGAACGCGGTTTCTTCGATTCGATCAAAGCAAGTGTTCCCAACGGTTACAACGTCTTTCCGCAGATATGTCTGTCCGCCTTTATAGACAGGACAGACGATTCCCGATTTAGAAACGAGCTTTTCAGAATCGTTGATTTTCTCGTTACTGACAGTGAGTACAAGCCCTGTATCGCGATAGAGATAAATGACCGGACTCATCTCGACAGTGACCGCAGAGAGCGAGATCAAAAAGTAAATAGTATTCTCGAGGAAGCCGGTATCCCGCTGATCACTCTGTGGAGCTCCTATGGCGTAAACGGCGAGTACATTCGTCAGCAGATAAGCTCGGCATTAGCAGCGCCGGTTTCCCGCAAGCATAATTTTGTTATCGGCGCTCCTCAAACTCAGAACAATGCCTCGTTAAACACCTCCAAGCCTCCGAAGAAGCAGGGCTGCTATATTGCGACCTGCGTCTACGGCTCATACGATTGCCCACCTGTCTGGGTGCTTCGCAGATACAGAGATACCATTCTCAGGCGCACTCTTATAGGCAGATTGTTTATCCACACTTATTATGCTCTTAGTCCGCTTGCTGTGCGGCTTTTCGGCGGACTGTTCATTTTCAGAGCGATGTTCCGGCATTATCTTGACAGGAAAGTTAACCATCTGATTGCATCCGGCTACTCGGATAAGCCGTACTCCGATAACTGATAATTCGAGGGCGTAAAATTAGTCAGCGATGTGAACTTTAATCGCTTCCTATTCGTAAGAGAGCATACATACGCAGAAAAGGCGAGGGAGCCGATTTGCTCCCCCGCCTTCTCTTATTCTCTTATCTTCCCGCTGCGGAGCTTTTCCATAACGCCGCGCAGAGTCGGAAGTATCGCCAGCGCGATGAGAAAGTTCCACGCGCCGTGCATGAGGTCGTAAGGTATGCCCGATATGAACCACGCGAACGCGGTCTTGAAGCCGGATATGAATATGTAGGGCACCTCGTAGAAAAACCCGAACAGCAGTCCGTAGGCGCCGCTTATCACCGCCCATACCACTCTCCCGCGCTCACGGCGAAAGAGCATCGTTATCGCAACGAGGAGCGCCCACATATAGGTGTAGCCCCAGAACCACGTTCCGAAGCCCCATATCAGCCCCTCCGCGAGGACGAAAACGTACACGGAAAAGAGCATCTTCCACCCGAAAACGAGCGTTCCCGCGATGGTGATGAGGCTCACGATCTCAAAGTTCGGGATAGCGGCAAGCGCGACCTGCCCGCCTATCATCAGCGCCGCGAGTATGCCGAGCCACGCGATGTCGCGTACCTTAAGCCTCGGCTCAGAAGTCATAGCCCACCATAAGCGTCAGCTCATAGTGCTCACCGTCGGCTATCATCGTGGTATCGGCGCCGGTCGGCGTCATCTCGCCGTTTTTCGTAATAGACCACCACTCCTGCTTGCTGTCGTCGGCAGTTCTGCCGTCTACGCCGGTGATGAAGAGACCGTACTCGGATTCACTGCCCTCGATGAGATTTTTCTCTCTGAGCGCGTCCGCGAGGGTCTCGGCAGAGGTGGTGATTTTTACTTCCTTGTCTACCTCATCGTACTTGATCTCTACGGTGACGGTCTTGCCGCCCTCGACGGGCGCGGGTCTTGTGACGAAGTACACTGTCAGAAGTGCCGCGACGATGACGACGATTGCTACGATTGCGATGACTGTCTTTTTGTTCATTTTTACATTTCCCTTTCTGACGCGGGGACTCGAACCCCGTATATTTTCTTCATCCTTGGGGGATTAAACGCCGGAAGATAATATACACTCATTTTCCGTATTTTTCAAGCACTAATGTATAAACCGCCTCCGAAACGGCAAATATATGGCTATCCAACCAATCAGGAGGCTTTGAAATGAAGGAAACCGAAAACCTTTCACAGCGCTTTGTGAATTTTATCGGCGGCAAGGGCTTCTACATAGTCCTTTTCGCCTGCCTCACCGTTATCGGTGCTTCCGCCGGCGTGATATTCTTCACCGGCGAGGGCGAAGAGGACTATGTTCAGAGTGAAGACTACCCCGCAGGCGCGGTGATCCCGGACGTGCCGGTGATAACTTCGCCGGAGCCTGAGGATACGCCGGTAATGAACCCCATCGAGGTGCCGGAGGAGCCTGCGGAGCCAGACCCGCTCCCGGAGGCGGTGAAGCCCGTGAAGCCCGCGCCCTCCGTGAAGCCCGCGCCGGTGACCGAGGCGCCGAGCGAAGCTACGCACGCCTCGGATGAAAAGACCCCCGAGCCGCTCGTGTTCATCAGACCCGTGGCAGGCGCGATAGTCGTCGAATACTCACCCGACGCGCTCATCTATAACCGCACGATGGGCGACTGGAGAGTTCACGAGGGCATCGACATCGAGACGGAGATAGGCACGAAGGTGCTCGCCTGCGCGAGCGGCACCGTCACCGACGTCTGCGCCGACGACCTCTACGGCACCGTAGTTAAGATAGACCACGGCGACGGGCTTGTGAGCGTTTACGCGAATCTCGCCGCCACTCCGACTGTGCAGAAGGGCGACGCCGTGACTGTTTCGAGCGTGATAGGCTCCGTCGGCAACACCGCTCTGTGCGAGACGGGCGAGGTTCAGCACCTGCACTTTGCGATGGAGAAGGACGGCAGACCGGTCGACCCGATGGATTATCTTCCGAGATAAAAGGGGACTGTTGCAAAAAGCAAAAAGTGTCATTCCGAGCCAGCGCGCACGCTGGCGTGGGAATCCGTAATACCCATTTATAATGTCAAATGGACCCCACGGCTCCTTGCGGAGCCTCGCAATGACACAGTACGGGCTTTTTGCCCTCTCCTGCTATTTTATCCTCTCTCTGACCTCGCTGAGGCTCAGGCCGGTCTCGTCCGCGATTTTCCGCACGTCCTCAAACTCCGGCTTCTCTCTGCCGCCGGCGCGCTTGAAGCGCACGACCCCGAGCTCCGTTTCCCGCTCTTCAACGCTGCGTTCAAGGCGGTACGCCCGCGTTTTTGTCTCGCGCACGCCGAGGGTCGACGAGTGCTTAAAGAACACCGAGGCAAGCTCCTGCGCCTTTTCCGGCGCGCAGACCGCTCTTATGAGCGTTCCGGGGCGCCCCTTTTTCATCGTGACCGCCATGGTGCAGACGTCGAAAGCGCCCTTCTCCCGGAGCTTTTCGGTAAGATACGCTATATCCTCGCCCGTCATATCGTCAACGTTCGTCGTAAGCTCGGAGACTGTCTCTTCCTCCTGCCCGAGGACAGCAAGCTCCCCGCCGGCGCTCCAGAAGCGCAGCGGGCGCATTTCGGGAATACTGCCGCCGACAGCTATTCTGTCGGCGCCGCTCTCTCCGATCTCCTCGAGGAGCGCAGGATGGATTTTACTTAGCCAGAGAGTTTTCACGGTAGATCAGTCCTCTATGATTTTTGCTTTTCTGAGCGCGAGCACGATCGGCGGAATGATTGCGACGTGCAGTATAATTCCCGGCCAGGCGTTTATGAACGCGCCGGCGAGGAAGGCGTCTATCCCCCAGCCCTTGCCGGTGGCTGTCATGATGGAGAGCATAGCAGCGCCCCACACGGCTCTGCCTATGAGCATAGCGCAGATGAGCGCCGCGTAAACGCCCCACGCCTTTTTCGGAAAGAGCTTGTAGAGAAGTCCCGCCGCGCAGCCGTAGGCGGCAAGCTCGAACGCCATCGCTGTGGCGGTCGGAAAGAGCGGCGGCATGGCGAACATCAGCGAGCGGAGCAGGGGGCTTATCGCGCCGACGGCAAGACCCCACACGGGGCCGCAGATGAAGCCGCAGAGCAGCACCGGAATGTGCATCGGGCTAAGCATACTGCCGACCTGCGGTATCTGACCCGTGAGGAGCGGCAGAACGAGCGCGAGCGCCACGCAGAGCGCCGCGTAGACGAGCTTTTTGAGTGTTTTATTCATTTTTTATCCTTTCAGCGAGCGCGCAGACGTAACGGACGGCGTCCTGAACGATCTCGGCGGAGCTTCTGACCGTTCCGGCAACGTAGGTATCGCAGAGATTCATCGGCACGAGCACGCGCTGTGCCTCGCTCTCACCCACGTATTGCGCCATTTTCGGGGTTATCTCGCCCATGAGCGCGTCGGCGATGACTATGCCGATCGGCCCCATGATGACGTCCGCCGTGCGGCAGGCGACCTTGACGGCGTTCTCGCCGGTGGCGGCCTTCTCCGCGCCCGCCTTGAGCATACGCTCGGTGGCGGTCGTATTCGTTCCGACGGCTGTTATCTCGGCTTCGGGTACTGCGGCGCGGACGGACTCCGTAAGCTTTGCTCCGAGCTTGCCGCCCTGACCGTCGATTATCACGATTTTCATACCCTTTACCTCCCGAAAAGCGCAAAAAAAGTACCGGCATCTCCTTGTAGAGACGCTGATACATTAGTGTGTATCCCATTTGCGCGCAGTAATTAAGATAGGCTTCAGCCCTCGGCGCTGACTTCGTATCAGCCTTTTCATTATAAATTACGCCGCGGGAAAAGTCAAGATTGCAATTACTCCTGCTATGTAGTACAATGTCGGAAAGGAGTTGATTGCTTTGAAAATTGCGCTTGGCTGCGATCACGGCGGATATGAGCTCAAAGAGCTTGTCAAGGAGCATCTTAAAGAGAGAAATATTGAATTTGAGGACTTCGGCACCTACTCTGCCGCCTCCTGCCACTATCCCGAGTTCGGCTACAAGGCGGCGAAGGCCGTCGCGGACGGGCTCTGCGACCGCGGAATCGTCATCTGCACCACCGGCATCGGCATCTCCATCACCGCAAACAAGGTGCGCGGCATACGCTGCGCGCTCTGCTCCGACCCGTGGAGCGCCGAGATGACCCGCCGCCACAACGACGCGAATATGCTTGCCCTCGGCGCCTCAGTGATCGGCAAGGGCGTCGCACTGAAGATCGTCGACACCTTCCTCGACACCGCCTTTGAGGGCGGCAGGCACCAGACGAGGGTCGATATGATACACGAGTGTGAGCGTAATGGCTAAGGACAGGCGCATATATCGCCCGGGAATGCGCTGGAAAACGGTGCTTCTTGTGATCGTGATCGTCATAGCGCTTCTTGTAACCATCGCGCTCAGCCTCTTCTTCGGCTTCAGAAAGTACATAGTCTACACCTCCGACGGCGTGCGCCTCGAGGTGCCGTGGCTCATGGATGAGGAGATAACGGAAACAACGGAAACATACAAAAACAGCTGAGAGCTTTTCGGCTCTCAGCTGTCTTTTTATTCCCATTTTTCCCAGATCTCGGGCTTGTAGCCGACAGTCGCCTGCCTGCCGTTTCGCACGATCGGAGCGTTAAGAAGCGACTGATCCTCAAGAAGGTGCTGTATCTTATCCTCCTCATAGGCGAGGTAGCGGATATTCTCAACGCCCTTCGCTTTACCGTCGATGAGCGCGTCAAGCCCCACGGCGCGGCGCACGGAGTCGAATTCCCCGCGGCTCATGCCGTATTTTATGAGGTCTACGGACTGAAATTTTATCCTGCGCTCCTTGAACCAGCGCTCCGCCTTCTTCGTATCGAAGGATTTGGATTTTCCGAAGATTTGTATGTTCATAGGTTCTCTCCAGAGTAGATTCGCGGATTGCCACGCCGGTGTGAGCACCGGCTCGCAATGACAGACGGATATTCATATATCCATAATGACGGGAAGCACCATCGGACTGCGCTTCGTTTTCTTGTAGAGGTAGTCGGAAACGCGGCTCTTTATCATCGCCTTGATGGTCGAGTAGTCCATCATGCGCTTGTGGCTCGCGTCGGCGCAGACCTGCGCCGTGACAAGCTTTAAGTCGTTTATGATGTCCTCGTTCTCCTTGACGTAGACAAAGCCCCTCGTGATTATATCCGGGCCGGAGACGAGCGAGCCGTCCTCGCTCGAGAGCGACACTACGCAAACTACCATTCCGTCCTGCGCGAGGTGCTTTCTGTCGCGCAGAACCACGCTGCCGACGTCGCCCACTCCCGTGCCGTCAACGAAAACCTTGCCGGACGGCACAGTGCTCGTGAGCTTGATCGAGCGGCCGGAGATCTCCACGACCTTGCCGATGTCGCTGATGACGACGTTCTGCGGCTTTACGCCCATCTGCTTTGCCAGCTCCGCGTGAAGCTTGAGGTGGCGGTACTCTCCGTGGACGGGAACGAAGAATCTGGGCTTTATGAGCGCGAGCATGAGCTTCAGCTCCTCGCGGCAGGCGTGACCCGAGGCATGCAGAAGCTTGCTCTTTTCGTAGACCACGGTCGCGCCCTTGCGGAAAAGCTCGTCGATGACGCGGCTGATTGAGTTCTCGTTGCCGGGTATGGCTGAGGCGGAGATGATTATCTTGTCGCCCGCGGCGATCTCGACCTGACGGTGCTCGGAGAACGCCATTCTGTGCAGAGCGGACATAGTTTCGCCCTGGCTTCCGGTCGTGATAATGACGATCTTATCCTTCGGAAGTCCCTTTATCTGATTTATGTCGATCACAGTCCCCTGCGGCACGTCCATATAGCCGAGCTCAGTCGCAACGCGCAGGACGTTTTCCATGCTCCTGCCGGTGACCGCGACCTTTCTGCCGTACTTCTTCGCGCAGTTTATGACCTGCTGGAGACGGTGGACGTTGGAGGCAAAGGTCGTGACAATGATCCTGCCCTGCCAGCCCTCGAACTCGCGCTCAAAGTTTGCCGCGACTACGCTCTCAGAGAGCGAATAGCCCGGATTCTCGACGTTCGTTGAATCGGAAACGAGCGCCAGAACGCCCTTTTTGCCGAGCTCTCCGAAGCGCGCGAGGTCTATCATGCCGCCGTCTATCGGGGTCGTGTCGATCTTATAGTCGCCGGTGTGAATGGCGATGCCCGCGCCGGTGCGTATCGCAAGCGCGACGGAGTCCGGTATGGAGTGGTTGACGTGGATAAACTCCACCTTGAAGCCCGAGCCGATCTTGACCGTCTCGCCCGCCTTGACCTCGATCATCTTGACCCTCGAGGCAGTCCCGTGCTCCGTGAGCTTGATGTTCACGAGCGCCGCCGTCAGCGGCGTGCAGTACACGGGGCAGTTAAGCTCATCCATGACGTAGGGCATGGCTCCGATGTGGTCCTCGTGACCGTGGGTGAGAACGATGCCCTTTACCCTCTGCTTGTTGCGGACGAGATAGGTTATGTCGGGAATAACGGCGTCGATGCCGTACATATCGTCGTCCGGGAAGCCTATTCCGCAGTCAACGACGATCATCTCCTCGCCGTACTCGTAGACGTACATGTTCTTGCCGATCTCGTTCAGACCGCCAAGAGCGATTATTTTCAGTTTTTCTGCCAAGTCAATTTAACATCCTTTCAATTATGTAAACTATCTGATGACAAAAAGGCATAGAGGCGCCTTGCTCGTCAAAAACGGTTTTCAGCCCCGTCACGCTGAAAAGCAGTCTTTCCACACGAACCCCTGAATATTCTTTTTGTCTGTATTTTGAAGTTATAATACTAACCCCTAATCAAAATCTTCAATTCGCGCTTGCCCTTTTCGCGTCATACTTCGTTATCCGGCTTGATAATACACAAAGTATTGTCTGCACCGGACGCCTTGTATGACGCGAAAAATCCTGCGCGCTCGGTTAAAGCTTTTAATCAGGGATTAGTATAAAGCTGTCAAATCTGATCAATCA
>JAFPWN010000042.1 GCA_017412765.1 Oscillospiraceae bacterium
CGTTGGATAAAGGAGGCGGGGATCTGTGAAGGGGCCGGCCGAGAGGCCCCTTCACGTCGCATCACCCGCCCGCAGGCGTCATATTTTGCGCTCAGAGAGCGCAAAATATGTTCGATGCGGAGACTTTGTCGACGCATTGAGCCTTGAGGAAAAACCTCAAGGCTCTGATTTTTATTCAAACGTGACCTTTCCGTTAGCCGTCGGTATTATCGCTATGTACGTCTTTCCGACTCCGAGCGTTACGTCCGTACCGTCCGCGTACTTGAACGAGAACGGAACGGTGCTGGACTCGCGGCTCCACTCTATCGGAAGATAAACGCCGTCGCGGATTATATAGCCGTTTCCGGTGCCGGTGGTCTTTACCGAAACGTGGCCGAGAGAGTCGCCCTTGATGTTTGAGATCGCGGTGTAGAGAACGACGGCGTTCTCAAAGCGCACTCTCGAGCCGTCCGCACTGTCGGTAAGCGCGGTGGAATACTGATAGAGCAGGTAATTTCCGGCTTCCTCATCGTAGACGAGCTTGTTTGTCTTGGACTCCGAGAGCTTTATCTCCACGTTTTTCGCGCTCTTTTCAGAGTCAAGAGGATCCTCGGAGAAATGAAGTCCCGTGCTGAAACCGTCCGAATGCGTCAGGCTGATAGTGCTGTGCTTTTCAAGATAAGCCGGGATAAGCGTCGTATCGAGCATGAGCGAATGCTCAAAGCCCATATTCTGCCGTCTCCACGAGTCGCGGTAATAGCACATCGCGTCGCCGTTAACGCCGTCCATATACGGCACAACGCCGCTTCTGAGCAGCGAGTAGGCGTCCTCCGAGCCGCCGGCGTGGATGTAGAACGCCTCATAGCCGCGGGCGATGTCAATATAATACGGTCTCGCGCTTCGTACAGAGCCGATAACGTCAACAGAGTGGATATCGGTGTAGAGCGCCATAAAGCGGGTGTAGCCGCCCTCGACCTGCGTTTCGATGAGTATATCAGCGCCGCGGATACCCGCCTGCGGAGTGGCGACGCGGATATTATTTATCATAACGGCGTAAGGCTTCTGCGCTGAAATATCCTCGCTCACCGGCTCGCCGGTCAGCGGATTGCGCGGACCGGTATAGGCAGGCTTCAGCTCGTTCCACAGCGCCTCAAATTGCATATCAGACGTCACGGTGACAGCCTGTCCGACGATGAAATGCGTATCATTCTCGCCCTTCCACTCGATAAACTCCTTGTTCTCCGGTATTTCAAGGAAGGAGTTATCAAAGGTGTATTCCGTGTTGTCCTCTACCTCTGTCTCGAACACCGTCTCCTCCCCGGAGATGAACGTGAGCTTCCACATCGTCGGCTCCGGCTCGGGTTCCGGTTCGGGTTCGGGTTCAGGCTCCGGCTCGGGCTCAGGTTCCGGCTCTGGCTCGACCTGCGGCGCCGGCTCCGGCTTTTCCGCCGGCTGCGGCTTGAACACTATCACGACCGCGGCAACCGCTGCCGCTATCGCGAGAACTACGAGTATTGAAATTATCAGAATTTTCGGGTCAAACGGCAGTCCGCCGCCCTTTTTCGCGTGTTTACCCTGAGACATAATTTCGCCTCCTTGTATGCTGTGTATATTCTACTACTTTATACACAATATGTCAAATTTATTCCTTTACCCTTGTTAAATCGCAGATTTGGGAATATAATATAACCATACATAGAGGAGGAATGACTATGGACGAGAACAGATTTGGCTTTATTCACAGCGGCACCGAGCTCAAGGTGCTGATTCTCTACATTCTCAGCCGCATTTCCGTTCCCTGCCCGCGCGAGGATCTGACTGACCTCACGCTCATGACGGATAACGGGATCGGCTACTTTGAGTTCTCCGACTGCCTTGCGGACCTCGTTAAAACGGCGCACATCGTTGAGAACGACAACAAGTACTCCATAACAAAAAAGGGCATCGAAAACGGCAAGAGCATGGAGACCGTAGTCCCCTATTCAGTGCGCATCCGCGCCGAGAAAGCGGCGGCAACGCTCAACAGCGTGCTCTCGCGCGACTCGATGATAACATCCTCGCGTGTGCTCCGTCAGCGAGGCGGCTATACGCTGAAGCTCGCTCTGAACGACGGGGTCGGTGAGATAATCAACATGGAGCTTCTCTGTGCCGATGAGAAGAGCGCAAAGACAATAGAGAGCAATTTCAGAAAGAACGCGGAGAAAATTTACGGAAAGATAATCGGTATTCTTCTGGAGGAATAACTATGAAAAAGCGAGCATTGTCACTTTTCCTCGCGCTGATCCTTATCCTCTCCTGCGCCGCGTGCGCGCAGAACGCTCCGCAGGAGCCTGTCCCCGATCCCGAGCCTGCTCCCGCGCCGCTTCCCGAGCCTGAGCCGGAGCCTGAACCCGAACCCGAGCCGGAGCCGGAGCCGGAGCCGGAATACACCCTCCCGCGCGAGGACGGCGCAAATCAGCTCACCTTCTACTTTGCAAAAGAGGGCATAGACTGGTCGAAGGCCGATATGTGGATCTGGTTTCCCGGCAGGGACGGGCGCGGCTATGAGTTCCACACCTGCGATTACGGCGGAAAGGTCATTCTGAACGTTCCGGAGAGCGTTTCTGAGGTTGGCTTCATCGTCCGCACGAACTGCTCTTCTCCCGGCGGCACCTCCTGGGGCGACGCCACGAAGGACGTCGAAGCAGACCGCTACGCCGAAATAACCGGTCCCGACACTGTAATCTATCTGAAAAGCGGTGACAGCATGCAGTACACCTCAAAGGACGGCGGCAAGAGCGTTGACCCGATAAAGCTCTTCTCGCTTGCCGGTATAACCGGCGAGCGCACCATACGCTACGTTATCTCCCCGGCGACGCGATTTGAAAGCCTCGACGATTTCACGGTCACCGATTCAGCCGGCAAGGCTCTTGCCATCGAGAGCGTCTCGAGCCTCAATAACAGCGTCATTCTCGGTGACATCACCCTTGCGGAGCCTCTCGACCTCTCGGATAACTACACCCTTGCAATAAAGGGCTTCGGCTCTCTTACCGCTGTGCCGACCGGCATTTTCGACAGCGCGGAGTTCAACGAGAAGTATCTTTACGACGGTCCGCTCGGCGCCCGCCGCGTCGACGATGAGAATTGGGCTTTCAGCCTTTGGGCGCCGACGTCCTCCGCCGTTACGCTCAATCTCTATTCCAAGGGCTCTGACGGCGAAAAGCTCAGCGAAACGCCGATGGAAAAGCTTGAGCGCGGCGTATGGAGCGCGACTCTCGCCGCCGACGCCGGAACTTACTACACCTACACCGTCACAAATGCGCTCGGCACCTTCGAGGTAGTCGATCCCTACGCTGAGGCAGTCGGCGTAAACGGCGAGCGCGGTATGCTCCTCGACTACACCGGCAATTTCTCCGACCTTGACAGGTACTACACCGGAATAGAGTCCTATTCCGACGCGGTTATCTGGGAGGTTCACGTCCGCGACTTCTCGAACACCATCGGCTCTTCCAAATACCCCGGCAAGTACCTCGCCTTCACTGAGACAGGGCTTGTGAACGGCGCCGGAGTGCCGATCGGACTTGACTATCTCAAGGAGCTCGGCGTTACGCACATCCACCTCCAGCCCATCTACGACTACGCGACAGTGGACGAGTCGAGGCTCGACCTCGCCCAGTTCAACTGGGGCTACGACCCGAAAAACTACAACGCGCCCGAGGGCAGCTACTCCACCTCGCCCTTTGAGGGCGAAACGCGCGTAGCTGAGCTTCAGGCGCTCGTCAAGGCGGTACACGACGCGGGAATGGGCGTTATTATGGACGTTGTTTACAACCACACCTACTCCCTCGACTCTAATCTCAACCACATCGTCCCCTATTACTATTACCGCTACAACGCCATGGGCGAGGCGTCTAACGGCTCCGGCTGCGGCAACGAGACCGCCTCCGACCGCGCGATGTTCCGCAGGTTCATGGTAGACTCCGTATCTCACTGGCAGCGCGATTACCACATCGACGGCTTCCGCTTCGACCTCATGGCGCTGCACGATATCGACACGATGCAGGCTATCGAAAGCGCCGTCCACGCCGAAAACCCCAAGGCTATAATCTACGGCGAGGGCTGGACGGGCGGCACGAGCGCGCTTAACGCAAATCTCCAGGCAAATCAGCAGAATATCTCGAAGGTCGTCGCCTCCGAGGGCGCGATAGGCTCCGTCGCTGTGTTCAACGACGCGATACGCGACGGGCTGAAGGGCAGCGTGTTCGACGCCGGGGGCGCGGGCTACGTCAGCGGTAATATCACGAAAACCACCGCAAATCAGGTGCTCTTCGGCATAGAGGGCGGCAGGCGCGGCGTCGGCGCGGCGTGGGGCGTTGAGAACGATATGGTCATAAACTACGTCTCCGCGCACGACAACAACACCCTGTGGGATAAGCTCGCGCTTTCAAACGGCGATGAGCCGGAGAACGAGCGCTTCAAGATGAATCAGCTTGCGGCGAACATCGTCTTTATCTCAAACGGCACGCCCTTCATGCTCGCCGGCGAGGAGATGCTCCGCACCAAGGGCGGCGATGAGAACAGCTATATGAGTTCCGACGAGGTCAACAACCTCAACTGGGCGAGCCTCATACCCGGTTCGCCGGAGTTTGAGATGATGCGCTTCTACAAGTCGCTCATAGACTTCCGCAAGGCGCACGATTATCTGCGCCAAAGCGACGTCACCGGCACGGTGCTGCCGGACAACAGTCTCGAGGTACACTACTCGGTCGAAGGCGCCGAAAAGGCTGTCGCCTTCATCAACCCGCACACCGAGCCGATAACCGTCCACGCAGACGGCACAATGGTCTGGTGCGGCGGCGAGGTCAGAACGGCAGTCAGCGGCGAGATCGAGATCCCGCCGAGGACGGTAGTCATAGTCGAGAAATAAACTCAGCCCGCGGTCAGATGGCCGCGGGCTCAATGCGTCGACAAAGTCTCCGCATCGAACATATTTTGCACTCTCAGAGCGCAAAATATGACGCCTGCGGGCCTGTTTGCGACGTGAAGGGGTCTCTCGGCCGGCCCCTTCACAAAACCCCGCCACCTTTATCCAACGCTGTTCTTCTTTGTCTACAGTCTGAGCCCGCGGTCAGATGGCCGCGGGCTTTCAGTATATATCAAGAATTAAAGTCTCTCTTTTTTCTCGATGTCGAGGAAGTATTTATAGGTGTCAACGGTCAGCTCGCCGCAGGCCGCCTCATCGCAGGCGATGATGGCTCCATTGTGCATCTGGAGCGCGGAGCAGGTCCACTTCTGACTTACGCCGCCCTCGACGGTTGCGGCAAGAGCGCGCGCCTTATTGTGGCCGTTAATGAGGATAAGCACCTCTTTTGAGTCGCAGACCGTGCCTACGCCGACAGAGAGCGCCTGAGCCGGAACAGCCTCGGGATCGTTTCCGAAGAAGCGGCTGTTTACGATGCGGGTGTCGGTCGTGAGGTTGCGGACTCCCGTGCGGCTTGAAAGCGAGGTGTACGGCTCGTTGAACGCGATGTGACCGTCCACGCCGATGCCGCCCATAAAGAGGTCGATCCCGCCGTAGGAGGCGATCTTCGCCTCGTAGCGCGCGCACTCACCCTCCGGATCGTCGGTCATGCCGTTGAGAATGTTGATGTTCTCCGGCTTCATATCGACGAGGTGATTGAAGAAGTTGTCGTGCATGAAGTACCAGTAGGACTGATCGTGCTCATGCGGGAGTCCGAGATACTCGTCCATGTTGAAGGTCACGACGTTTGCAAAGCTCAGAGTGCCCTTCTGATTCATCGTGTACAGCTCCTTGTAAACTCCGATGGGACTGGAGCCGGTCGGAAGTCCGAGAACGAACGGGCGATCCTCCTTGTGGTTTCTTATCTTGTCGGCAATGTAGTTTGCCGCCCACTTGCACATATTTTCATAGTTTTCCTGAATAACTACTCTCATAATAAAACACTCCAATCTTAATAATCAGAGCGGCGAAAGAGCCTCTGTTGCGGTTTTGATTCCGTTTTTTGCTCTCTTTCTTACGATTCGCTGAACCGTGACGGCATCCGCCGAATATTTCGATGACCGTCAGCCTCGTCACCCATATCGGGCCCGGCGCTATCGGCAGTGCGCTCCTCCTGCGCTCTCCGCCGATTTACTATGGTATATTACCACTTTTTCAATTTTATTACAATTATTGTTTTAGCCAATTTCGTAGGAAATATCGAGCTTATTCAGTGCAGAAACGACCTCATCGTAGGTCGCTTTTATCGCGCCCTCGTCCTTGACCGTGACCTTGACGCCGTCGGCGTAGTTCTTTGTGAGAAAGTCCTCAAGCTCCCCGGAGGCGACGGAGGTGCCGTTTACGGTGATCTCGCTCTCGCTTATAACGATCTGCATAACACCGTCGTCGGACATATCCGGCTCTTCGACAGTACCGGCAGGCTCCTGCTTTTCTGTTTCAGCGACGCCGCCGGTCTGAGAGCCGGTATTCGCCTCGCCTCCGCCTATGATACCGGCGCCGCCCGGCCCGAGACCGTACCAGCCTCCGAGGCTCAGCAGAAGCGCCGCTATGACGCCTATCGTGATATTGCGCCCGGTGTGTTTTTTCTTCTTTTTCTGTTCTTCCGCCATTGTTTTATCCCTCCAATAAATCTATTTCTGCGTAATTTATATATATTCCCTCTCTCAGAAGCTCAGGCTTCAGCTCGAGGACACAGTCCCTGATAAGCTCGTATTCCGAGTTATATATGCCGTTTCTGTCATATTGAAATACAACGAATGCGCTCTCTGCGCCCTCCGCCTCGACAACGCCCCTCAGCGCGCCGAGAAAGCGCTCGCGCGCGCTGTCGCTTCTGCCGGAGTCCAGAGAAACGTAGGTCACAGTGCCGCTCTCAGACTCAATGAGTATCCTGCGCGGGCTCGTTTCAAGCACCGAAACCGTGACGATCGCGCTCCTCTCATCGACTATGCCGAGCGTGCGCTCCCGCCTCTCCGCCTCCTCAAGCGCGTTTCTCGCGCCGTCAAGCTCGGCTCTCAGCACCGCCGATTCGCTCTCAGCCTCGGCGCGGTCGGTCTCAGCCGCCTGCACCTGGGTTTTCGACTGCACGAGCAGCACGAACAGCATTATAAGTATCACGTCCAGAAGCGGCGTCAGCTCCACAAGAATCTGCCGCTTTTTCATTTCTCTTCACCGTCTGTGCCGACGCGGCTCAGAAGCAGCGTCACGTTCTTGTCGTTGTCCTCCATGCGCGACGAGAGAAACGCGTCGCACAGCTTGAACGCGATGGCAAAGACGAGTCCCCAGAACGTGCTTGTCAGCGCGGCAAAGAAGTTCTGCTGCATATCCGCCATATTCGCCACCATCGGAAGAAGCGAGATGACCGTGCCGAGTATGCCCATGAGCGGAAATATCGCCGTCACGTTCGTAAAAATCGCGTAAAAGCTCTCTGTCTCCTCGCGCATACGCACAAATTCCTCAACGGCAAAGGTCTGCGCCGGAGTTTTGATAGTTCCGCCCTCTATGGGCTGCACGGGCAGAAATATAACGAGCCTCAGGCGCTTATATAGCTTCATAGCGCGGCGCCGCGTTTCGAGAAAAAGCCAAACGTTCACCGCTGCGGCTATAAAAATCAGAAGATCGTAGCCGATCAGGTTGCGGAGAATTACCCCGATTACCGACATTTTCCCATCTCCTCAGCTAATTTTCTTAGATTATATACCAATTTCGTACATTAGGCAACTGCTTAACAAAAAGTTCACAGAAAAATTAGCACTCTCCCCTTGACAGTGCCAGCTTTTTGTGCTATAACGTAGCCGAACAAAGGAACAGAGAACACTCGAAAGAGCGAAAGCCCTCCTTCCCAAATTCAAATAAAACATATTTATTTGATTGGAGGATTTCAAAATGTTAGTACCAAGATTTTTCGGTGAAGATTTGTTCGATGAGCTTATGAGCTTCCCTTCCGCGCGCGATTTCGGCAATATAGACCGCGAGCTTTACGGCAAGCGCGCCGGTCAGCTCATGAAGACAGACGTCCATGAGCACGAGGACGGATATGAGGTCGATATTGACCTGCCCGGCTTCAAGAAGGATGAGATAAACCTCACTCTTGAAAACGGCTATCTCACAGTTTCCGCGTCCAAGGGTCTCGACAAGGATGAGACGCGCAAGGGCAAGCTTATCCGCCAGGAGCGCTACGCCGGCGCTATGAGCCGCAGCTTCTACGTAGGCGATGCGCTGACTGAAGAGGACGTCAAGGCGAAGTTTGAGGACGGCGTTCTGAAGCTCGACGTTCCGAAGAAGGACGCAAAAAAGCTCCCCGAGAAAAAGATCATAATGATCGAAGGCTGAGTATAAAACACAGAGCCGCCCGATTAAGGGCGGCTCTTTTTATATTATACCTGCTTATCAGTCGTGGATGTGGTCGGCAGTCTTTCCGGCGCCCTTTGCGGCGTCGGTAACGGACTCGGCAAGACCCTTTGCAAGGCCAGCGATGCCCTGTATCTCGGAGGGGATGATGATCTTGGTCGCCTGACCGTCAGCGGCGGCGGCAAACGCCTCAAGACTCTTGAGCTCGACTATCTGAGCCTCGCTGAGTCCGGCTTCCTTGAGCATCTTTACGCCCTCAGCCTCTGCGCGCTTGATTGTGATCATACCCTCAGCCTCTGCCTCCTTGTGAAGGCGGATGCTCTCCGCGTGACCCTCAGCCTCGCGCACCATCTGAATTTTCTGCGCCTCTGCGCGGAGGATAGCGCTCTCCTTCTCGCCTTCCGCAGTAAGAATAGCAGATTTCTTTTCGCCTTCCGCGCGAAGAATGGCCTCGCGGCGCTCGCGCTCCGCCTTCATCTGCTTCTCCATGGCGTTCTGGATCTCCTTGGGCGGCATGATATTCTTAAGCTCGACGCGATTTACTTTGATTCCCCACGGGTCGGTCGCCTCGTCAAGAATAGAACGCATTTTGCTGTTTATAACGTCGCGGCTCGTGAGAGTCTGGTCGAGCTCGAGCTCGCCGATGATGTTTCGAAGAGTTGTGGCGCTGAGGTTTTCGATTGCCACTATGGGATTCTCAATTCCGTAGGTATAGAGCTTCGGATCCGTGATCTGATAATAGATAACGGTGTCGATCTGCATCGTTACGTTATCCTTCGTGATAACGGGCTGGGGCGGAAAGTCCGCTACCTGCTCCTTGAGGCTGACGACCTTGGCGACGCGCTCGATGAACGGCACCTTGACGTGGATACCCACGCCCCATGTGGTGCTGTAAGCGCCGAGGCGCTCGATGACGTGCGCCGTTGCCTGCTGTACGACCCTGACGTTGGCTACGACCGCGGCAACAACAACTAAAACGATAATTGCGACTACTAACGGCATTTTTTCAGTCCTCCTTAATTTCTTCTACTATGAGCTTAACACCCTCGATTGCTACGGGGCGAACATAGCTTCCTTTATTGAGGACAGCGCCCGAAAGAGAGCGCGCAGTCCACGGTTTTCCCTCTACCGCAACAGCGCCGGTGCCGAGCACGTTGTCCACATCCTCGGTTACGACGGCGACCTTGCCGAGCACCGAATCGGCATTTGTCGCAACCTTGCGGGAGTTGAACCTCGACTTTACGAAGCCGCGCAGGGCGAGCATCATCGCGCCGGAGACGACGAGGAAAACGCCGACCTGGATCCAGATATTAAGGCCGAGCCACGCGCACAGGAGCGCGGCAAGGGAGCCTGCGATGAACCACACGCTGACAAGCGCGACCGTAACGGCCTCAAGAACGCCGAAGAGCACGGCGCAGCATAACCAGAAATATACCATACTGACACCTCTCTGCTTTTTTCGTCATTATAGCATATAATTTGCGTATTGTAAATAAAAATGACGTCAGTATTGTCCGGGAATTAAAGGTAGAACACCTGATGATCGATTTTTCCGAATCGCGTTCTGTTTCGCTCAGCCCAGCAGCTCTTCGCGGCGGCATTCGACGCAAAATAGAGGCTCTCGCCCGCTACGTCCGCCCCGTCAAGCGCAAGACGCGCGGCAAGGCACGATTCTTCCGACGGAGCGAGATAGATCGAGCCGTCTGAGACCGGTGTGAACTGGACGCCGAAGCGCGTATCGAACACGACCTTTTTCACGCTTTCGGGAAATTCTTTGCTCCGTACCCTGTTGAGCACGACGTTTGCGACAGCGATTTTGCCCTCCAGGCTCTCTCCCCTCGCCTCCGCGTTTACGATGCGGCTGAGCCAGTACAGATCGTCGTCCGTCCAGTCCGCCGGCTCGATCGGCTTCCCGGAGAGTGAGAAGCGAAGGCTTCTCGCCTCCTCGTCGTATGAAATCGTCGAGCCGAACGCCTTTGCAAGAGCTGAGGCAGGTATCATCACGCGGTTATATCTGAAAATTATTCCGCCCGGGCAATATATGAGCCGTCCGTTTGCGGTCAGATACCGCTCGCCCACCTTTGCTGAAATCAGCAGTGAATCCGCATAGATCGCCGCTTCGCCGGTGTACTCGCTGAAAACCACGCGCTCCGCGCCGAGCGCGAGCGCTATCTCGGACGCGGGAACGTAGACCTCGCCTCCGACCGTAAAGCTTGCGCCGAAGCGGTCTGCCCGCGCTTCGCCCACCCATATCCCGACGGAGTCCGGCGCCGCGGCAAATACCGGCGACGCGAGAGCGAAGCACAGTAAAAAGCATATGAATCTTTGCATAAAATACACCCTTTCCGTTCTGAATATGGCTATCGTTTCCGTTTTTGCCATATTTTAAACCGGAAAGGGTGAGAAATTTGCAGAAAAACCGTTTTGCGCATTTCGATCAGACGAGAGGCGATGATAAATCCGTCAGAATTCTGAAACGGGGTATCTCTCAGTAGAAATACTCAGCTTACGCCTGCGCCTTCATCGTCAGATACGCGTTGATGAATCCGTCGAGGTCGCCGTCCATTACTGCCGTTATATTGCCGTTTATTCCACCCAGCTTCGCTGTGTGAAATATTTATTTTATTTTCGCGCCACAGGCGCGGGTCGCTGCGCGACCTTTTTGAAAACGGCAATTTATACTAACCCCTAATCAAAATCTTCAATTCGCGCTTGCCCTTTTCGCGTCATACTTCGTTATCCGGCTTGATAATACACAAAGTATTATCTGCACCGGACGCCTTGTATGACGCAAAAAATTCTGCGCGCTCGGTTAA
>JAFPWN010000043.1 GCA_017412765.1 Oscillospiraceae bacterium
TTAACCGAGCGCGCAGAATTTTTTGCGTCATACAAGGCGTCCGGTGCAGATAATACTTTGTGTATTATCAAGCCGGATAACGAAGTATGACGCGAAAAGGGCAAGCGCGAATTGAAGATTTTGATTAGGGGTTAGTATAAAACAAAAAAGAGCCATTCCAAAGCGGCTGAAGCCGCGGAATGGCTCTTTTTTCTGCGCTTATCGGTCGATCGATACGGTAAATTCGTAGCTGAAAACCTCGTCCGACATTATAATGCTGTTCCGCCGGTAATATTCCGGAACGTCGGAGGTGATCCTCATGACGAGTATCACGTCGCCGTAGGTCGCGGTGAACGGATAGAGCACAGCGCCGTTGAAGCTGCTCAGAGCGTTTTTGACGCCGATGGGGTCGTAAAACGCGCCGTTCTGCGCCATGATCACCGCCTTTGCCGCGTTCTGCGCGCAGCTTAACGCCGCGGGACGGGAGAACATCTCGTTCGGCTCGGAGGAGTAGCGGACTGTCACGCTTCTTATCCTGCCGCCTTCTTCGACAACGCTTATCGACGGGCGCACGTCGGAAACCTCGATATAGACGTGTCCGGGAGCGATCTCATTGCGCCACCCGAGGTCCTGCGTCAGCTTGATGTGCGATCCGGAGTAGAAGTTGTAGTTCTCGGCAAACTGCGCCCTCGTCAGCGCTCCGGTGTTCGGCGGCGGAAGGAGAGCGCCCGAGAGCGTAAAGGCGACAAAAATCGCCGCCGCCACGGGCAGAACTATGAGAGTCTGCCGCCACAGATGGCTTTCCCCGGTGCGCTGGGTCGAGAAATCGTCGTAGCTCTGACCGTTGCCAGCCTCGTCGTCCTTATAGGCTGCGTACAGACCGATCTGCCGCAGAACAGGTATATTCAGCCCTTCGACGTAGGTGAGAACGCAGAGCGTGCGCGAAAACGCCTCGGCGTAGCTGAGCTTTTCACCCTTTTTGCCGGTGACTGAAATACAGAAAAGCCACTTTCCGGCGGTCGTGCCGAAAAAGTGAACGAGCAGAGGCTCGATTATGAGAAACAGCGCGTCCGTCATGACTATGCTGAGAAGCGCGCGCAGAAGCGGCGGCTCGCCTGACATAAGCACGTCGGTTCTGAGAACGAAGAACGAAAAGACAAGCGCGAGAGAGCTGTAAATGAGGCTGTCCGTCCACCGCGCAAAGTACCGGCGCAGAACTCCCGGGCGCGGAGGCAGCTTTTCCTCGACCGGCTCCGGAACGGAGTCCGCGCAGAGGTCGCCGTATTTCGCGCCGGAGTCGATAAGCTCCTCTATGACCGCCTTTTCGCGCGCGATAACGCCTTTTTCGTTTTCAATTTCCTTAAGCCTGCGCCTCAGAACTGCGGAAAAAGCCTCCGGATCGCCGTCGCACCGGCGGATATCCTCGATCGAAATGCCGAGCGAGCGGAGAAGCAGTATTTTTTTGAGCCTCTCAATATCATCGTCGGAGTACACGCGGTAGCCGTTTGGAGCGCGCGCGGGAGAAACGAGCCCCTCCGATTCGTAGTAGCGTATGCTCGCGCGGGGTATGCCCGTGAGCTTTTCGGCCTCGTTGATATTCAAGCCTTCACCCTCTTTCACGGATAGTATAAGGTATAAAGCGGCTTTAATGTCAATAGATTTTTCTTGTTTTTTTACTTTTTTGCGATTATACTGATACGGTAAAACACTAAAGGGGTGAGGCCATGAATTACAAGGACATTTTTTCTCAGGCGGAGAGCCTGTCTGATTATACTGTCTCGCTCAGGCGCCACTTTCACGCACATCCCGAGCTGAGCCGGGCTGAGTTTGCGACGCGCTCGAAGATAATTGAGGAGCTGACGCGCTTCGGCATCGACTGCGCTCCCATCGCCGGCACGGGCGTAATCGCGGCGATACGCGGTGAGGGGGAGGGCAGAAGACTTGTCCTTCGCGCGGATATAGACGCGCTTCCGATAACGGAGGAGAACACAGTTCCTTACAAGAGCCGAAATGACGGAGTGATGCACGCCTGCGGTCACGATATGCACGCTGCAAGCCTCGTCGCCGCGGCGAGGATGATAAACTCGCGCAGGGATGGGTTTTCCGGTACGGCTTATCTCGTCTTTCAGCCCGGCGAGGAGGACGGCTACGGCGGAGTTCTCTGCGCCGCAGACGAGCGCGTGAGGGGCGCCGATCGCGTTTTCGGCATTCACGTCGCGCCGGATCTTGAGGTCGGCAGGATAGCGGCGGTGCCGGGGGCTATAATGGCATCCGTTGATATGTACCGCATAGAGATAGAGGGCAGGCAGAGCCATATCTCACGCCCGCACCTCGGGGTGGACGCCGCGCTTATCGCCGCCGAGATACTGACAAGCGTGAAGGCTATTCAGGCCGGCATGACAAACCCGTGGGACGCCGTCCTCGTCGGAATAGGCTCGATCCACGCCGGAACGAGCTACAATATTTTAGCCGGAAGCGCGTATCTCGAGGGCACTGTCCGCGCCTTCAGCGAAGAGAGCCGCGAGAGAGCGAAGAGAGCGCTCGAGAATATCGTTTACCTGACGGCTGAAAAGTACGGCGGGAGCGCGAGAGTGGTCTACGACGGCCCAAGCCCCGCAGTCGTGAACGACAGAGAGTTCACCGAGCGCGTTCAGCGCGTCGCCTCGGAGCTTCTCGGAGATGACAAGGTCGTGACCGAGCGGGAAAAGAGCTACGGCGGCGACGATTTCAGCTTCTTCCAGACCGCCGCGCCCGGCACCTACGCGATCGTCGGCTCGGGAGACCCGGGAAACCCCGCCACCTGTGTTCCCGTCCATAACTCTCATTTTGACGCGGACGAGCGTGCGCTTACGGCGGCGAGCGCTTTATACACGGCGGTTGCGATGGATTATCTCGGGAAGAAGTAAAAATATTCAGACTGTAGACAAAAAGGAAAAAGCGTTGGATAAAGGAGGCGGGGATCTGTGAAGGGGCCGGCCGAGAGGCCCCTTCACGTCGCAAATAGGCCCGCAGGCGTCATATTTTGCGCTCAGAGAGCGCAAAATATGTTCGATGCGGAGACTTTGTCGACGCATTGAAAATATTCCTTTACAAAATTGCCATATATGCTATAATTCCTTTGTATTTTTGAATCATTTTGCGGGGTAAAGCCATGAACCAGAAGACAGCTCTCGGAACCCATACGCGCGAAAAGCGCCATCGATTACTCATTGTGATCATCACGGTGCTGGCGTTCTGCCTGACAGCCGTTCTGTCCGGCGCGAGCTATCTCATTTTCTCAACGAGCACGCGCGAAATGAAGACACAGACGGCGCACGGTATGGCGAAGCTTGCCGCGGACTTCATAAACGCCGACAGAGTAAACGATTGGCTCGCCAACGGTACCGACGAGGAGTATGAAGAAACCGCCGCCGCGCTCGAGAGGATGCTGCGCGACACGCCTGACGTCGAGTACATCTACGTCTATCAGATACTTGAGGACGGCTGCCACGTCGTTTTCGACTTCGACACCGACGGACTTGCCGCCGACTCGTTTGGCGAGGTGGTGCCGTTCGACCCGACGTTTGTTCCGCTCGTTCCGACGCTGCTCGAGGGCGGCAGGATAGCGCCGATAGAGTCAAACGACGCTTACGGCTGGCTTCTGACTGTCTACGAGCCGGTGTACGATTCCTCGGGCAGTTGCGTCTGCTACGCGGGAGCCGACGTTTCGATGCAGATCCTGCGCGACATCACTGACCGCTTTATTATTACGGTTTCCGTGATCGGTATCGTGTTCCTCGCGTTTTTCGTTTTCCTCGGCGCGAGGATCTCCATTAATTACCACAGAGCCGACGAGATGGACGTTTACAAGGAGCGCCAGAAGCGCGATAAGCAGCTCATCCGCGAGATAGTCGAGTCGTTCGCTAAGATCATCGATCTTAAGGACAGCTACACGCAGGGTCATTCGACCCGCGTGGCGAAGTACACCGCCATGCTCACGCGCGAGCTTGGCTACGACGAGGAGACGGTCGAGAACTACTACAACATCGCGCTTATGCACGATATAGGCAAGATCGGCATACCGGACGAGGTGCTCAACAAGCCCGGCAAGCTCGACGATACGGAGTTCAAGATCATCAAATCCCACGCCCAACGCGGCTATGAGGCGCTCAAGAACATCAGCCTTATGCCGGAGATAGCGGTCGGCGCCGGCAGCCACCACGAGCGCCCCGACGGGCGCGGCTACCCGATGGGACTCAAGGGCGATGAAATTCCTCGCGTCGCGCAGATAATCGCGGTTGCGGATACCTTTGACGCGATGTACTCAGACCGACCCTACCGCAAGAGAATGAATTTCGACAAAGTCTGCGAGATAATCCGCGAGGTGCGCGGCACCCAGCTCACCTCCGACGTTGTGGACGCGTTCCTGAGGCTTGTGGACAAGGGAGAATTCCGCGCGCCGGACGATAACGGCGGAGGCTCTACGGAGGACATCTCGAATATACAGGCTAAGTAAAACCTGCATGATATGGGCCTGAGCGTACTTTAGGTGCGCTCAGGCGAATTAATTTGCAATTATTGCAAATAATACCTCCGGGAAGGAGGCAAAGCCAAGTGAAAGCAACAGGTATAGTCAGAAAAATCGACGACCTCGGCAGGGTCGTTATTCCGAAGGAGCTTCGGCGCACGCTCCGGATACGCGACGGCGACCCGCTCGAGATATTCACAGAGCGCGACGGCGAGGTCATTTTCAAGAAATACTCCCCGATGGGTGAGCTCGGAGAATACGCCGCGGGTATGTGCGAAACGCTCGGAAAGAGCGCCGGCGTGCCGTGCGTGATAACCGACCGCGACTGCGTTATCGCGGTACACGGCGCGGGCAGGCGCGAGCTTGTCGGAAAGACGCTCAGCGAGGCGTGCGAAAAGCTTATCTCATCGCGGAAAAGCTACGTTCGCGGAGATAAGGACAAGCCCGTCGCCATCATTGACGGCGCCGAGAAATACACCGTAAACGCGCTCTCTCCGATACTGAGCGAGGGCGATATACTCGGCTCCGTGGCGTTTATTTCCGATTCCGGCGCCGCGCCGCAGGATTTTGAGGGCAAGCTTGCCGCAACAGTCGCCGGCTTTCTGGGAAAGCAGATGGAAAGCTGATGAATCTATGAATAAATCCGGTGATTTCGATTGAAGTCACCGGATATTTTTGCTATTATATAGGAAAAACACGGTAGGAGTGACAAATAATGGCAACACTGCTCAAGGGCGCGCCGGTGGCGAAGGAAATTACGGCTCTCTGTGCCAAGAAGGCGGAGAAGCTCATCGAGGCAGGCGTGACCCCGACGCTTGCGATGATCCGCGTCGGTGAGAGCGACGCCGACGTCTACTACGAGCGCGCGGCGATGAAGCGCTGCGAGGCGTGCGGTATCGCGGTAAGAAACTATATGTTCCCCGAAAGAGTCGAGGAGGACGAGCTTATCCTGCAGATACGCCAGCTCAACGTAGACGATTCCGTTCACGGCGTGCTTATCTTCCGACCGCTTCCGAAGCATATATCTGATGCGCGCGTTCGCGCTTCGCTCGACGTCAGAAAGGACGTTGACGGCATAACGGACGCCTCGCTCGGCGGCATTTTCACAGGCGCGCGCGCGGGCTTCAACCCCTGCACGGCTGAGAGCGCTCTCTCGATCCTCAAATACTACGGCGTTAAGCTCGAGGGGGCGAGGGCGGCTGTCGTCGGCCGCTCGCTCGTGATCGGAAAGCCCGTGAGCCAGCTGCTCATCAACGAGAACGCGACTGTCACCGTCTGTCACTCAAAGACGAAAAATCTGAGCGAGGAGCTGCGGCGCGCCGATATAATCGTCTCAGCCGTCGGCAAGCCCGGAACGGTAACGGTCGGCGCGGTAAAGCCCGGGCAGGTGATAATCGACGTCGGCATAGCAACCGACGAAAACGGCAATATGGTCGGGGACGTGGATTTCGGAGACGTCGCGCCCTTCGTCGGCGCTATAACCCCCGTACCCGGCGGCGTCGGGGCAGTGACTACGGCGATTCTGGCATACCACACAGTCCAGGCGGCGATGAGGGCGAGAAGGTAACGAAGGCGGCAAGCCGGCGGCGGGGTAACCCTCGATATTGCGCCCGTACTTGGGCAATTTGCAGTTTACGCGGTGAAAATCGCAGTTTGCGATGTACTTGTTGCACAATCACCGGTAAAAATATATTATGGTATTACTAAAACTGACAGCACGGAGGGGTAAAATGAGAAAGTTCGTAAAGCTGATGACCGACTGGCGCTTCACACTTACCGGCAAGGAGCCGATTACCGTAGACCTCCCGCATACTTGGAACAATATCGACGGGCAGGACGGCGGCAACGATTACTTCCGCGGAACGGGAGTTTACGTCAAGACCTTCGCTAAACCCGAGCTGGGCGCAGACGAGCTCTGCTGGCTCCAGTTCGACGGAGTGAACTCCGAATGCGAGGTATTCCTGAACGGCGACAAGATCACCGCTCACGAGGGAGGATATTCCACCTTCCGCAAGGAGATAACCGAGCTTTTAAAAGACGAAAACGAGCTTACCGTCAAGGTAACGAACGCGCCGAATGACCGCGTTTACCCGCAGAAGGCGGACTTCACCTTCTACGGCGGCATCTACCGCGACGTGACGCTCGTGATAGTACCGAAAGAGCATTTCGAGCTTGATCATTTCGGAACGCCCGGCATCAAGGTCACCGCAAAGCCCGTAGAAGGCTACAAAAAGGCGCACGTCACAGTTGAAACGTGGCACAACGCCCCGGAGGTCGAGATCACAGTCGCCGGCGAGACGAAGAGAGTAAAGGACAAGGCTGAGTTTACCATCAAGGACGTCCGCCTCTGGAACGGCGTAATTGATCCGTATCTCTACACTGCGACGGCGAAGCTCGACTCCGGCGACGAGGTTTCGACCCGCTTCGGAGTGCGTGACTTCCACTATAACCCCAAGACCGGCTTTATACTGAACGGCAGGAACTATCCGCTCCACGGCGTGAGCCGCCATCAGGACAGAAAGGGTCTCGGCAACGCTATCACCGATAAAGAGCATCTCGAGGATATGGACATTATCTGCGAGATGGGCGCAAATACCATCCGCCTTGCCCACTATCAGCACGCGCAGTATTTCTACGATCTGTGCGATGAGCGCGGAATGGTCGTCTGGGCTGAGATACCTTACATCTCCGAGCATATGCCGAACGGCAGGGAGAATACGATTTCCCAGATGAAGGAGCTCATCACACAGTGCTACAACCACGCCTCCATCGTCTGCTGGGGCGTATCGAACGAGATTACCATCTCGACAAAGGACAATAAGGATATGCTGGATAACCACCGCGTCCTCAACGACCTCTGCCACAAGATGGATCCGACGCGCTTTACTACTCTTGCCTGCTACGCGATGTGCGGCCCGTTCAACCCCGTGGCGCACATTACCGACACCGTTTCCTGGAATCTCTACCTCGGCTGGTACGTTCCGGGACTGTGGCTCAACGACGTATGGATGAACTTCTTCCACACCGTCTATCCCGACCGCTGCCTCGGCTACTCCGAGTACGGCTGCGAGGGTATGCCGAACCTGCACTCCGAGCATCCGCACCGCGGCGACCACACCGAGGAGTATCAGGCAATCTATCACGAGTATATGCTCCGCTGCTTCGAGCGCCATCCGTGGATGTGGGCGACCCACGTCTGGAATATGTTTGACTTTGCCGCCGACGCGAGAGATCAGGGCGGAGAGCCGGGCATGAACCACAAGGGTCTCGTCACCTTCGACCGCAAGACGAGAAAGGACAGCTTCTATCTCTACAAGGCGTACTGGTCTGACGATCCGTTTGTCCATATCTGCTCAAAGCGCTTTGTTGACCGCACCGGCGACAAGATAAAGGTCAAGGTCTACTCGAATCAGAACGAGGTTTCGCTCTTCATTGACGATGACAAGGTCGATACGAAGATCGGCAGCCATATCTTCGAGTTCGAGGTGCCGCTCACCGCTGAGACGAATATCAAGGTCGCAAGCGGAAATCTCATAGACAAGGCGGTGTTCCGCAAGGTCAGCGTTCCCAACGAGAGCTACGTTCTCAAGGACGCCGGCGACAAGGGCGCCAACTGGACTAATAAAGAGTAAGGAGTGTTAAAATGGAAAACCAAGGCATAAACCGCGCAAAGCCGTATCAGCTCGTGCTTTTCCCGTTGAATAACGGCGCAACGAACGTCTACTACGTTCTCATTCTCACCTACATAGCGACCTTCGGCTCCTCCGTTCTCGGAATTGCCGCCGTGTTCGCGTCCTTCATGGTCACCGGAATGCGCGTATTCGACGCGATCACCGACCCGATAATCGGCGCTCTTATGGATAAGACGAACGGCAAGTTCGGTAAATTCCGCCCGTTTATGGTGATTGGTTCGGTTATCATGGCGGTGTCCGTCATCTGTCTTTACGTTCTCACACCGTTCGTACCCGCGGATATGATGTGGCTGCGCTACACGCTGTTCATCGTCCTCTACGCGGTCTGGGTCATCGGCTACACCTTCCAGACCTCCGTCACGAGAGCTGCGCAGGCCGTTCTTACGAACGATCCGAAGCAGCGCCCGCTCTTCACCATCTTCAACACCGTCGGCTCTCTCGCCGGAATGGGTCTTATGCAGTTCATCGGGCCCATCCTCGCGCGCGACAATATCTTCGGCGACTATAACCAGTCCTGGTTTGCCGCTATGACCCCGATCGGCATCGTCATCTCCGTCGCTCTCACGATACTCGCCATCATCGGCATCTGGGAGAAGGATCAGCCCAAGTACTTCGGTCTCGGCGGCAAGCAGGAGACCGTCAAGGTCAGCGAATATATCTCCATCATCAAGGCAAACAAGCCCCTCCAGCGCCTTATGATCGCCGGCGGCGGCTGCAAGCTCGCGCTCTCCATCGCAACGAACATCACCGTTCTCATCATGCTCTACTCCTGCATGATGGGCGACTACGACGGACTTTATCTTCCGATGATGATCGTCGGCTACGTGTTCGCCGTTCCGTTCTTCGCGCTCACAGTCCGCACAAGCCAGAAAAAGGGTCAGAAGGCGAGCCTTATGACATACGTAGCGGTCGCGTTTGTGTGCTACATCGGCGTTCTCGCGCTCCTGCTCCTGTGGAACCCCGACACCGCCATGCACATGGTATTCAAGCTTGACGGCGGACTTCAGACGAACCTCTACACCATTCTATTCGTCCTCTTCTTCGGCGTCGGCTACGGCGCGTACTACGCCACCGCCGATATGCCTATCCCGATGGTCGCGGACTGCGCCGACTATGAGACCTACCGCTCCGGCAAGTTCATCCCCGGCATCATGGGCACTCTCTTCTCCCTCGTTGACAAGCTCGTGTCGTCTCTCTCCGCCACCGTCGTCGGCGTCGCCGTTACGCTTATCGGTCTGAACACTCTTCCGACCAAGACGACCCCGTACACGCCCGGCATGAACTGGCTCGTGATCATCCTCTTCTGCGTCGTTCCGATGTGCGCCTGGGCGCTCACGCTTTGGTCGATGAAGGGCTATGAGCTCGACGGCAAGAGAGTCAAGGAGATCCAGGCCGTCAACGCTCAGCGCCGCGAGGCTATCGCCAAGGGCATGAGCCTTGAAGAGGCAATGGAAAAGTACAAATAATCCTATAAAACACAAAGCGGACGGGTTTTCCCGTCCGCAGGGTGTCATTGCGAGGCTCCGTCAGGAGCCGTGGCAATCCGTTCCCCACAGCATAAAGGGTATTACGGATTCCCACGCCAGTGTGAGCACTGGCTCGGAATGACACCTTTTTTATTTCCCGTCCGCTTACTTTATAACGTAATTGAAGAGATCAAGGTGCGTTACACCCATTTCTCTGAGCTTTTCAGCGCTTTTTCGCTGACTTTCCGCATCTGCGTGATCCGGTATGACCGGCACGCGGACGATTATCCGCTCACTGCCGACAAGAGCGATAAGCAGCCTGAGATTATCCTCGAAAACCGCCTCCTCACCGCCTGTATAGCGGAAGTAGACCGCAGGGTCGAGGCTTTTGCAGTCCACGATGAAGCGATCGACGCACCCGGCGGAAAGTGATACCTTCTCCGCAGGCACATTGAGGCTTGTTTCGACGTTTATCGTCCACGTACAGAGCGCGCGGAACTCGGAGATAAACCCCGCGTGCAGCAGGCTCTCACCGCCGCCGAAGGTCACGCCGCCATTTGTCGCTCGAAAGTAGAGATCATCGACCTTAACGAGGTCAAAAAGCTCCCGCGCTGTCACAGGCTTCGGCTTTTTTTCAGCCAAAAGGCGCTTATTTATGCAGTAAGCGCACTTCAGCGTACACCCGGCGCCCGCGATAAGCGTGGTCACGCCCTCGCCGTCAATGCCCATTCTGTGCCTTGAAACGCCGAGAAGGGGATAGACCGCCTCACTCATTCTGAGGCTCTTCCTCGGGGAAGTACGCAACGTCGCCCATAAGAGGTTCCGGCTCCTCGGGCGGCATCGGGAACTTGCCCATAAGAGGCTCCGGCTCCTCGGGCTCGAGCAAGCCCTCTACCGCCGGCTCGCCTGCAAGGGGCTCGGGATACTCGACCTCCTCACCGGTCAGCTCCTCTGTTTCTGCGGGTTCTATCTCTATCGCCGGCTCGCCTGCGTGCTCGACCGGAGGCTCGTCGGGAATCTCGACCTCCACGGCTTCCTCGACAGTCTCTGTCTGCGGCGCGGGAATAGCCCCGGTGGTCTGCCGTGCGACAATCGGCGCGCTGCTTTCCGGCACGTCTATCGGGGTGCAGGCGCTTGCCGTCATCGCCATTCCGGCGCAGAGAGCCGCCACCGCGACGCTCTTGCCGAGAGCCTCGCGCCGCTTTAGCTCGTTTTCGAGGTATCTCAGCTCCTCCTCGCACTTCGGGCAGGTGCCGGAGCACTCGCCCTGGTAGGTACACTCCCGCGTGACGTAGGGGATGTCGTTCTCGTCGGCTATCTTCTGGCGAATTTCTTTCAGGATCTTGCATTTGCTCTTTCCGCGCATAGCTTCCGCCTCCTTTTTATTATTTGACTGTGTAAATCGGTAAAAAGTTCCTCAGATAAGTATGGGATTCGTCGTCCACTCTGACCCAGCCGCAGAGTCGAGCGCGAGGCGGAAAATATCGGTGCATCTTGCCTCGAATGCAAGCGCGCTCTTATAATCCGCGGGCTTTGTGATGATGGGCAGAGCGGCGTGCTTTTTCGCTTCGTGCAGAACCTCCGCGCCGCGCTTCGTGAAGCCGAGAACGCGCAGATACGCGGGCGGTTTTGCCTGCATTTCGGCTGTAATGCCGAGGAGCGAGTGGAGCGCGAGGCGCCTTATGCGCGCGTGGGCGTAGCGCTTGGTCTTAACTGCCTCGATTACCTCGGAAACGCTCTTTCCCGACCTCGCGCAGTCGCGGAAGCGACGCCACAAGCCCTCGCCTGAGTCGGGGAGCGCCTCGAACTCATAGTCGGTCATTGTCCGGAAGCGGTAGAGAAACGCCGCTTCGAGCCTTGACGGGTCGGAGACCGGCGAGCTTATGGGGCAGGGGAGATACTCCTCCGCGCTGCCGCCCCCGCGCAGTATCTCGCGTATGCGGCTTGCTGAGGCGTAACCGCCGCCTTCGCCGCCGTCGTGCGAAACGCCGAAGCGCTGCACTGTAAAAGGCTCAAAATCCGATAAATTCAGCCTTTTTATCGCCTTTATGTACTCAATTCCGAGAATGTTGTTCGGCTCTCTGAGAACTCCGGCGCCCTCTCCGAGAATAGCGCGCACCGCTCGCTCACGCGCTCTTGCGTAGGAAACGCCCGCCTTCAGCTCAAGAGAGATCGCCGCGTTAACCGCCTCCGAGGACAGAGCCTCCGCGACAGCCTCAAGCGCCTGCACGTCGCCGCACTCCGAGGCGAAGGAGAGCGTTACCGGAAGATTCAGAGCCGCAAGCAGCTCGACCCCGGCGCGCGCAAACCTCTCCGCTCCGGCGGTCGCAAACTCCGTCGGCAGCTCGATAACGAGGTCGGCGCCGCCTCTGAGCGCCGCTTCGGCGCGAATATGCTTCGGCAGTATCGCGATCTCGCCGCGCTGGACGAAATTCGGACTCATAACGCAGATAACGGCGCCGCAAGTGCCGATCTGTGACCTCGTCGCGGCGATATGTGCGGCGTGACCTGTATGAAATGGGTTGTATTCGCAGATTATTCCCGCAATTTTCATAAGTATGTCCAAACTTTCTATTGTTTTTCATCCGGCTTTCAGTTATAATAGTACAACAGAAAATAAAAAAATACAAGGGAAGGTAGAATAAATGAAAATTCTTGTCATTAACGCCGGTTCCAGCTCCCTCAAGTACCAGTTTATGAACTCCGAGACCGGCGAAGTCTACGCCAAGGGTCTCTGCGAGCGCATCGGAATCGACGGCCGCCTGACTCACAAGGTTCCCGGCCGCGAGGACTACGTCAGCGAGACTGCTATGCCCACACACAATGAGGCTATCAAGTCCGTTCTTGACATCATGGTAGATCCGACATACGGCGTCATTAAGTCCGTTGACGAGATCGACGCTGTCGGCCATCGCGTACTCCACGGCGGTCCAAACTTCACCGAGAGCTGCGTTATCGACGATAAGTGCATCGCCGCGATCGAGGAGTGCATCCCCCTCGGCCCGCTTCACAACCCCGCAAACCTCATGGGTATCCGCGCCTGCCAGGAGCTTATGCCCACGAAAAAGCAGGTCGCCGTTTTCGACACCGCTTTCCATATGACCATGCCCCCGAAGGCATACATCTACGCCATTCCCTATGAATACTATGAGAAGGATCACGTCCGCCGCTACGGCTTCCACGGCACCTCTCACCGCTACGTTTCCGCCCGCGCGCTCGACCTCCTCGGCAGAAAGAACTCCCCCGAGGGCACTAAGATCATCACCTGCCACCTCGGAAACGGCTCCTCACTCGCCGCGATCAAGGACGGTAAGGTAGTCGATACCACTATGGGCCTCGGGCCTCTCGCGGGCTTCCCCATGGGCACCAGAAGCGGCGATATCGACGCCACTATCATGGAGTATCTCATGGGTATCTACGGCTACGATATCAAGACCATGATGAACATCCTCAACAAGAAGTCCGGCGTTCTCGGTATTTCCGGCGTTTCCTCCGACTTCCGCGACCTCGCCGCAGCCTCCAGGGAGGGCAACGAGAGAGCCCAGCTCGCGCTTGACAAGTTCATCTACGAGGTAACGAAGTTCATCGGCGCTTACGCCGCCGCGATGGGCGGAGTTGACGCCATCGTATTCACCGCCGGCGTCGGCGAGAACGACTGCAAGCTCCGCGAGAAGGTCATCGACTCCCTCGGCTATATGGGAGTCAAGATGGACAAGGCGAAGAACGACGGCTGCCGCGTAGAGGCTGACGTCTCGAGCGCAGATTCCAAGGTCAGGATCTTCGTTATCCCGACAAACGAGGAGCTTATGATCGCCATGGATACCGAGGCGCTCTGCAAGTAATTCGGAGATAATAATTAAGACCACCGCGCTTTTGCGGTGGTCTTTTCCCAAACTCGCTGTATTTGGAGAAATGATTTATGGTTTCTGCACTCTACGCCGAGGTTTATCTCGTCTGCTTTACGGTCGTTGCGCTGATGCTCTATTGGGTCAAGCGCGGCGATTTCCACTCGAAGGCGTACAATCTGCTGACTAAGCTTTTCATCGCGGTGCTTTTCAATTTCGGCGCGAATCTTTTATTTGCGATCTCTACGGCGCCGTCGCTGTTCAGCCCTGCGATGAGCTTTGTAAGCTATACGCTGAAAACAGTTTATCACGTTTCCCTCTGCTCCATGGTGCTGCTTTGGACGTACTATGCCGAGAGCGAGGAGAGAAGCGGACTTATGAATATGGCGGCGCCGCGCAATATGGTGCTCCTGCTGATTTCTATCCCGATAGCGTCGGCGCTCATCAATCCCCTGAACTATTGGCTCTTTACGCTCGGGCCGAACGGCGAATACCGCCGCGGGCCGATGTTTCAGGTTGAGATGGCGGTGCTCTTGTTTATTTCCGCTTTTGCCGCGATCAGACTCATACTGCGCCTCAGAAGCGAGCCGGATCCCGTAAGGCGGCGCTATCTCAAGATCATCGCCTCGTTTCCGCTGTCAATTCTCGCGGCGTGGGTGCTGTCGTTTATCGGAGAAACCGTGCCGGTCATATGCGTGAGCATAATGGTCGAGCTTCTGTGCATATTTATGAGCACTGTGCGGCTCAGCATCGCGCTCGACCCGCTGACCGGAGTCAATAACCGCCAGAATCTCAAGAGCTACGTTGAACACGTCCTCAAAACGACGCCCGAGGAGATGTACGTTCTCATGATGGACGTCGATAAGTTCAAGCATATCAACGACACCTACGGCCATCTTGCAGGCGATGAGGCGCTCGTGCGAGTCGCAAAGGCGATAAAGGACGCCTGCGCGGACATGAAAAAGCACCCATATATCGCGCGATACGGCGGCGATGAGTTCGTCGTAGTCACGCAGAGCGACGATGGTGAGATGAACGCGCTTTGCAGGCGCATTGATGAAAACCTCGCAGCCTGCGGCGAGCCGTTTGAGCTGCACGTCAGCATAGGAAACGCCAAGCTCCGCGACGGAATGAACGGCGAGCAGCTCTTTGCAGCAGCCGACGCCGCGCTCTATGAGATCAAAAACGCGCGCAGAAGCGCGGAATAAAAAACGGGCGGCCAAAATGCCCGAGTATGTCATTGCGAGGCTCCGTAAGGAGCCGTGGCAATCCGTTTCCTTTGCAAAAAGGGTATTATACTAACCCCTAATCAAAATCTTCAATTCGCGCTTGCCCTTTTCGCGTCATACTTCGTTATCCGGCTTGATAATACACAAAGTATTATCTGCACCGGACGCCTTGTATGACGCAAAAAATTCTGCGCGCTCGGTTAAA
>JAFPWN010000044.1 GCA_017412765.1 Oscillospiraceae bacterium
ATTTTCCAGCTATCTGGTCTCGGATAATCTTGACCTTTTCCCGTACTTCAAGCTTTTGTCTTTGTCCCATAAAAATACTCCCCCTATGTTTGACAGTGATTTTATTCTTTCACTGTCTCTCATAGAGGGAGCATATCAAAACCGCGAATGGGGCATTTTTCATAAATTTCTGCGCCGTGAGTGGGTTAAAAAAATCACATTTTCTATTGCAAGACGGAATATTTTGTGGTATATTGTATCTATGAAAGTTTGGGTTTAAGCCTTAACTATAAATTGGGAGGTCAATCTATGGCACAGTTAACCACTAACAAGGCCGTTCTCTCTTGGATAGACGAGATGGCCGCAATGACTCAGCCCGACAAGATCGTCTGGATCGACGGCTCTGAGGAGCAGCTCGAGGGTCTCCGCCAGGAGGCTTACAAGACCGGCGAGCTTATCAAGCTTAACGAGAAAGAGCTGCCCGGCTGCGTATATCACCGCTCCGCTCTTAACGACGTCGCCCGCGTTGAGGGTCGTACCTTCATCTGCTGCGAGAAGAAAGAGGACGCCGGCCCCACCAACAACTGGATGGATCCGCAGGAGATGTATGCAAAGCTCCGCGAGATCTACAAGGGAAGCATGAAGGGCCGCACGATGTACGTCATCCCCTATTCCATGTCCATCATCGGTTCCCCCTTCGCCAAGTACGGCGTTGAGCTTACCGACTCCATCTACGTCGTTGTTTCCATGGCTATTATGACCCGCATGGGCAAGGCGGTTTTCGACGCTCTCGGAGACAGCCCCGATTTCATCAAGGGACTTCACGCCAAGGCTGACCTTGACGAGGAGAAGCGCTACATCGTCCACTTCCCGCAGGACAACACCATCTGGTCCGTCAACTCCGGCTACGGCGGAAACGTCCTTCTCGGCAAGAAGTGCTTCGCGCTCCGCATCGCCTCCAACCTCGGCCGCCGTGAGGGCTGGATGGCTGAGCATATGCTCATCCTCGGCGTTGAGAATCCCCAGGGCGAGGTCCGCTACATCACCGGCGCGTTCCCCTCTGCCTGCGGCAAGACCAACCTCGCTATGATCATCCCGCCCGAGAGCTATCAGAAGAAGGGCTGGAAGTGCTGGACTGTCGGCGACGATATCGCATGGATCCGTCCGGGCCCCGACGGACGCCTCTGGGCAGTCAACCCCGAGAACGGCTTCTTCGGCGTTGCGCCCGGCACCAGCATGAAGTCCAATCCCAACGCGATGCTCTCCACCAAGAAGAACACCATCTTCACGAACGTCGTCCTCAAGCCGGACGGAACCGTCTGGTGGGAGGGCATGGACAAGAATCCTCCCGAGGGCGCTCTCAACTGGAAGGGCGAGCCGTGGGATCCAAAGGATGGCACCAAGGGCGCTCATCCCAACTCCCGCTTCACCGCTCCCGCGGAGAACTGCCCCTGCCTCTCCAAGGAGTACAATAACCCGAACGGCGTTCCCATCAGCGCTATGCTCTTCGGCGGCCGCCGCGCAAAGTGCGCTCCGCTCGTATATCAGTCCCGCGACTGGAACCACGGCGTATTCGTTGGCGCAACCGTTGCCTCCGAGACCACCGCTGCCGCTACCGGCGCTGTCGGCGTAGTCCGCCGCGATCCTATGAGCATGCGTCCGTTCATCGGCTACCATGTCGCTGACTATTGGCAGCACTGGATCGATATGGGCAAGTCCGTTCCCAACCTTCCGAAGATATTCCACGTCAACTGGTTCCGTACCGATGACAACGGCAACTTCATGTGGCCGGGCTTCGGCGACAATATGCGCGTTGTCGAGTGGATCCTCAAGCGCTGCTTCGACGAGGTCGACGCAGTCGAGACCCCGATCGGCTACCTTCCCAAGCCCGAGGACATCAACCTCGAGGGCATTGAGGACGAGGTCAGCTTTGACACCCTTAAGGAGCTCCTTACCGTTGACAAGGAGGTCTGGAAGCAGGAGGCTGCCTCCATCGAGGAGTGGTTCAACCAGGTCGGCGAGGGCAAGCTCCCGAAGGAGCTCGCAGAGAACCTCGAGACTCTCAAGAAGAACCTCCAGTAATTGAAGAAACTAAAAATCCCGCGGGCTTTCCCGCGGGATTTTCAATGCGTCGACAAAGTCTCCGCATCGAACATATTTTGCGCTCGCGGAGCGCAAAATATGACGCCTGCGGGCGGTTGATGCGACGTGAAGGGGCCTCTCGGCCGGCCCCTTCACAGAACCCCGCCTCCTTTTCCAACGCTTTTTCTTTTTGTCTACAGTCTGAAATCCCGCGGGCTTTCCCGCGGGATTTTTGCTCTTATTTGACAAAATTGCGCCTATGTGGTACACTTACCGGGCTTGGAGGTGATAAAAACGAGCAGACGTGCGAAAACAATAATCTTCCTGTCGGCGGCGATCGTACTTGCCGTCGGCATTGCCGCGTTCGTTTTTCTGAGAACCTTCGACCTGGAATACAGCCCTGACGCGCGCGACTACGTCATCTTTGACGGCGACAAGGTCATCGCGCTCTCAGACTGCGTGGGCGGCGCCGATGAGGCGATAGAGCGCGCGAAGATAAACGTCGGCAACGCGGACATCGAGATAACCGACGAGGATGACGCGACTATAATCAGCGTTGACCGCTACCCCGCGGTGCTCGTTTCATGCGACGGGGAGGAGACGCTCGTTTCGATGAAAAACGCCACTGTCGGAGACGTTATAGATAAGCTCGGCATCACGCTTGCGGACATTGACACGCTGAATTACTCCGCTGACGAGCCGATCGCTGACGGTATGAGGATAAAGGTCGGCAGAGTTACGATAAGCGACCGTTCGGTTGAAGCTGAGATACCGTTTGAAACGCTCTATGAGAACGATCCAAGCATCGAAAAGGGCAAGGTAGTCCTCAAAACCGAGGGCAAGACCGGCGTTCTCACCACGACGTACCGATATACATACGAAAACGGGCTGCTCGTCGCCTTCGAGGTGCTATCCCGCGAGGTGACGACTGAAAAGACGGACGAGGTCTACTCAGTCGGCACGAAGGAGCCGCCGAAGATAGCGAAATCCTCATCATCGTCCGGCAAGACGAATACCTCGTCATCGTCAAGCAAGACGAATACCTCGTCAAGCTCGTCAAGCGGCAAATCCACGTCATCAAATCCGTCTGTTTCCACCACCGGCACCGGCTCGTCAGGCGCTAAGAGCGGCGTTCACTCCGTGACCTGTACGGTCGATACCGACGCCAAGACCATAACTACGGCGGACGGTACGGTATATAGCTACTCAAAGGCGATCTCCATGACCGCGACGGCGTATTCCTACGACTCGAATCCCGCGATGAACATAACCTCCTCCGGCGTTCCGGTGCAGGTCGGCGTAGTCGCGGCGCTGCCGAAAACGCTCCCGCAGGGGACGAAGGTCTACATCGTCGGCGAGAGCGGAACGTGGGAGTACGGCTTTGCCACTGTCGGCGATAAGCCCGGCAGGGATATAGTCGATCTCTTTATGGAAACGGAAAAGCAGTGCATAAACTTCGGCGTTCGCAGCGCCACGGTCTACGTAGTGGGGTAAAAATGGAGCTTACAAACATAAACGATCTGCGCTCTCTTCTCGGGAGCCACGGCTTTCACTTCTCTAAGGCGATGGGGCAGAACTTTCTCATCGAGGCGTGGGTGCCGGAGAGGATAGCCGAGGAGTCCGGCGCGGATGAAAACAGCGCGATGCTCGAGATCGGTCCCGGAGTGGGGTGCCTTACGCGGGAGCTTGCTCTTCGCGCCGCGGCGGTAAAGAGCGTGGAGCTTGACAAGAGGCTTCTTCCGGTGCTCGCGGAGACTGTCGGCGCCTTTGACAACGTCGAGATAATTCCGGGCGATATAATGAAGCTCGACTTAAATTCGATAGATTTTGCCTCTCTCACGCCGCGCGTGTGCGCAAATCTCCCGTATAACATTACAAGCCCCGTCGTCACGAAGCTTTTAGAGAGCGGCATTTTCGCCTCGCTCACCGTCATGGTGCAGCGCGAGGTCGCGGACAGAATTACAGCGAAGCCCGGCACCGCCGAATACGGCGCGTTTACAGTCCTCTGCGGCTACTACGCGGAGACGAGAAAGCTATTCAACGTGCCGTCGAGCTGCTTTGAGCCTCGGCCGAAGGTCGAGAGCGCCGTAGTGCGGCTCGATACACGCCGAATTGACCTTAAGTGCGATGAGGCGCTCTTCTGGAGAATCGTGCGCGGGGCGTTCAATCAGCGAAGAAAAACGCTCGTAAACGCGCTCTCCTCGGCACTTCCTAATCCGAAGGACGAGATAGCCGCGGCGATCGAGGGAGCGGGACTCAGCCCGACGGTGCGCGGCGAGGCGCTCGGTATCGAGGAGTTTGCCGAAATAGCAAAAAGACTATAATACTAATCCCTAATCAAAATCATCAATTCGCGCTTGCCCTTTTCGCGTCATACTTCGTTATCCGGCTTGATAATACACAAAGTATTGTCTGCACCGGACGCCTTGTATGACGCAAAAAATTCTGCGCGCTCGGTTAAAGCTTTTAATCAGGGATTAGTATAACTCATACCGCCGGTTTTTCCGGCGGTTTTTTATATCCGACAATAATTGACTTTCTGTGGTTTGTATAGTAAAATATAATTTCCAAGTCATAATTTTCAAGGAATCGGAATATGCTCAAGAGATATATCGGCTCAAAGGAATTCTATAAGATGGTCATGTCGGTCGCCGTGCCGATAATGATACAGAACTTCATTACGAACTTTGTCGGAATGCTCGACAATATTATGGTCGGGCAGGTAGGAACGGCGCAGATGAGCGGCGTTTCTATCGTGAATAACATTCTGTTTATCTTTTACCTGTGCATTTTCGGCGCCACGAGCGGCGCGGGAATATTTACCGCGCAGTTTTTCGGTGCCGGGAACTCCGACGGCGTGCGCCACACCGTTCGCTATAAAAATTACATCAGCCTCGGTATCGTGATAGTCGGGACAGCGCTCCTTGCGATCTTCGGCTCGACGTTAATCGGGCTGTTCCTGACCGGCGAGGACACCGCCGGCGAGGCGCATCTGTATCTCAGCTACGGCGAGAGCTATCTTGCCGTGATGCTCTGGGGTATGCTGCCCTTCGCGCTCGCAAACGTCTATTCCTCGACGATGCGCGAGTGCGGCGAGACCATCGTACCGATGGCGGCGGGTATCGCGGCGGTAGTAGTCAATCTGTTTCTCAACTGGGTGCTTATATTCGGAAACCTCGGCGCGCCGGAGATGGGCATTGTCGGCGCGGCGGCGGCTACAGTCATCAGCCGGTTTGTCGAGCTTGCGATCTGCGTAGTCTACTGTCACACCCACTCTAAGCGCTTCCATTTCGTTAAGGGGCTGTACACGTCCTTTGCGATTCCGAAGGAGCTGTTCGGGAAAATAACCCTCAAGAGCCTGCCTCTTCTTGCAAACGAGGCGCTTTGGAGCGTCGGCATAACAACGCTCAGTCTGTGTTACAGCTTCAAGGGGCTCAGCGTAGTGCCGGCGATCAATATCTCGAACACGATCACGAACACGATGCAGGTCTCTTTGCTCGCTATGGGCAACGCCGTCGGCATTATCATAGGTCAGCGGCTCGGCGCCGGCAGACCCGCCGACGAGGTCGTGGACTACGTCCGCAAGCTTCTGGCATTTTCCGTCAGCTTTACGCTCATTTTCTCCGTTCTCCAGATAATCATCTCGGGATTTTTCCCGGAGGTTTACAACACGACTGAGGACGTTAAGGCGCTTGCGGCGAAGTTCATCGTCGTTGCGGCGGTTTCACTCCCGGCGAGGGCGTTCACAAACGCGAGCTATTTCACTCTCAGAGCGGGCGGAAAAACGCTTGTCACGTTCCTCTTCGACTCTTGCTTTGTATGGGCGGTGCTCGTGCCGCTGGCGTTCTGCCTCTGCAGCTTTACTCCGCTCAGTATAGTTATCATCTATGCCGTCGTAGAGGGCATGGAGTTCGTAAAATGTATCCTCGGCTACTATATGCTTCGGGGCAGAAAGTGGATAAACAGGATCGTAGTTTAATGAAAGCGTGATTTTGATGGATATAATCGTTCTTTGCGGCGGGCTCAGCATGGAGCGCGACGTAAGCATAAAGTCCGGCGCGTGCATCGCGGATGCGCTGAGAGAAAAGGGGCACAGAGTCGTTCTCGTAGACAGCTTTTTCGGCTATGAGGGGAAGTATAATGACCCGAAGGAGATATTTTCGCTGCCTCAGCCGCCGATCGGAGGCGAGATAGCCGCCGAGGTGCCGGATATAGCGGCGGTGAAAGCGAGAAGGGCGCAGAAAAACGATTCCCGCATCGGCGATAATCTTATGGAGATATGCCGCGCCGCAGACCTCGTTTTCCTCGGACTCCACGGAGCCGACGGCGAGGACGGCAGACTTCAGGCGGCATTCGACATCGCCGGAGTGAAATACACAGGCTCCGGCTACCTCGGCTCCGCCGCGGCGATGAATAAGGAGTGCGCCAAGCGCCTTATGAGCGCAGCGGGGATCCGCGTTGCCGAGGGAAAGGTTATAAATATACATGATGCTGAAAAAAGCGCGCCGTGCCTTCCATGCGTTGTAAAGCCGAAGTCCAACGGCTCCTCCGTCGGAACGAGCATCGCGCACACTGAAGAGGAGTTTCGCGCCGCGCTTGAGCTGTGCTGGAAATATGAGGACGACGCCCTTTGCGAGCGGTATATCAAGGGCCGGGAGATCGACGTCGGCGTGCTCGCGGGCAAGGCGCTTCCGCCGATCGAGATCTGCCCTAAGGGCTCGTTTTTTGACTATGAGCATAAGTATCAGAGCGGCATGACCGACGAGATCTGCCCCGTCGACATCGAAAAGAGCGTAATTGACGAGCTTATGAGGACAGCCGAGAGAGTGTATTCCGCGCTCTTTCTGGAGGTCTACGCGCGTATGGACTTCATCGTGGAGTCCGCGACCGGAGATATCTACTGCCTCGAGGCGAACACTCTGCCCGGCATGACGCCGGCGTCGCTTCTCCCTAAGGAAGCGCGCGAGGCGGGCATGGAATATGCCGACCTGTGCGATACTATCGCCCGAGAGAGCCTGAAAAAATACTGAGAAGGAGGCGCAACCGTGAAAATGAAACCCATTACGCTTGAAAAAGTTGCAGAAATAACCGGCGGCGCCTACGTCGGCGCGGCGCTCAGAAAATATGAGCGCATCGAATCCGTCACTATGGACTCGCGCGCGGTAGAGCGAGGGAGCCTTTTCGTGTGCATCAAGGGCGCGAGAGCGGACGGCCACGACTTTGCGAAGGCCGCCTGCGAGAGCGGCGCGATCTGCCGCCTCTGCGAACGCCCGCTTGACGACGACTATCCCTACGTCCTCGTTTCAGACGCGAAGGCGGCGCTCCGCGCGCTCGCGGAGTGGTACAGAAAGCAGTTCACGATCCCGATCGTCGCCATTATAGGCTCAGTCGGCAAGACAACGGCCAAGGAGATGGTCGCGGCAGTCCTCGGGAGAGAAAAGCTCGTCCTCAAGACCGAGGCAAACCTCAATAACGAGCTCGGCGTTCCGCTCACGCTTCTCAAATTGCGCGAGGAGCACGAGGCGGCGGTCGTCGAGATGGGCATTTCCGACTTCGGTGAGATGAGCGTTCTCGCAAAAATGGTTCGCCCGGACATTGTCGTGTTCACCTCCGTCGGCTATTGCCACCTTGAAAACCTCGGCTCGCTCGACGGCGTTCTGAAGGCGAAGAGCGAGGTGTTCGACTTCATGGCGGAGGACTCCGTCGCTGTTCTGAACGGCGACGATGACAAGCTCGCTTCCCTTGATCCGGGTGTTAAGGTCATTCGCTACGGAGTGGGGGAGGAGTGCGACGTAAGAGCCGAAAATATCGAAAATCTCGGCTTCCAGGGCGTTTCTTGCGACATCAGGTGGGGAAATAACGCCATTTTCACGCTCATACCCGCGTTCGGCACGCACATCGTCTACGGTGCGCTCGCGGCCGCGGCGGTGGGCAAGACCCTCGGCGTTTCCGCTGAGAATATAATGCGCGGCATCGCGGATTACCGCCCGGTCGGTTCGCGCGCGAACGTAATAGACACCGGCAAGATAACGATAATCGACGACTGCTACAACGCGAACCCGAACTCCATGGCGGCGGCGATCCGCTCGCTCTCGAGCATAAACGCGCTCACCGGCAAGACCGGCAAGCGAATCGCGATCCTCGGCGACATGAAGGAGCTCGGGCGCGACAGCGCGGAGCTGCACCGCGATATGGGCGAGGAGGCGGCGAGAGTGCGTCTCGACCTCGTGGTCGCTATCGGCCCGGAGGCGAAGAAGATAGCGGAGGGTATGAAGAGCGGCGGCGGCAACGCCGTCTGGCTGAAGGATAAGTCGATGCTTTTCCCCGCGTTTGAAAAAATCATAAGCCGCGGCGACGTCGTGCTCGTCAAGGCGAGCCACTCGATGGGCTTCGAGGAGATAACCGAGAGGCTGAAGCGGCTGTGAGACTCAGCTACACAGCCCTTGAAAAGGACGCGGAGAGAAAGATCTACGGCATACTGCGCGGGGAGCTGAAGCTCTCCGCCGCGATCATACGCCGCCTCAAGAACGCGAAGGCGATATACTTAAACGGCGAGCCGGCTTACGCCACGGTGCGCGTAAAGCCGGGAGATCTTGTTGAGGCTGAGATATTATCAGCCGAGCGGGAGCCGGATCTCGTTCCGGAGAACGGAGAGATCGCGATACTTCTTGAAACACCGCAGTTTATCGCCGTGGACAAGCCGGCGGGACAGATAGTCCATCCCTCGTGCGCGCGGCCGACCGGCTCACTTGCCAATTTCGTCGCGGGGTATTTCAGGAAGAGCGGGCAGGACTGCGCCTGCCACGTCGTAAACCGCCTTGACCGCGACACCTCGGGGATCGTCATCTTCGCCAAGAGCGCGCACTGGAAAACGATCATGTGCGGGGAGCTCAAAAGTGAGGAAGCGGTCAAGGAGTATGAAGCCGTTGTATTTGGCAGAATGCCGGACTCCGATGGGATCATCGACCTGCCAATACGCCGCGCCGAGCCTCAGATGATGCGCAGGATCGTATCAGAGGACGGCAAGAGGGCGATAACCGAGTACGAGGTCATCGAAACCGGCGAGCGCACACAGCGCGTGCGCTATCGCCTCAGAACGGGCAGAACGCATCAGATAAGAGTACATTCGAGCTTTCTCGGCGCGCCGCTCGTGGGCGACAGACTCTACGGAACGCCTGAGAGCATAGCGTTTTCCGAGGAACGCGGTATAAATGAGCATATTCTCCGGTGCGGGAGAATGGAATTTTCTTTTCTCGGGGAAAAAATCAAAATAAATGCTTGCAAAATGCGCGAGGCTGTGATATACTAACTCTCGCTCAGTTAAGAAAGTAAGAAAGAGGTGAGCTTAATGAAGGAAGGAATCCATCCTAACTACGAGCAGACGACTATCAGATGCGCCTGCGGTGAGGTTATCGAGACGGGCAGCACAAAGAAGGATATCAAGGTTGAAATCTGCTCTAAGTGTCACCCCTTCTACACCGGCAAGCAGAAGCTGGTCGATACCAGCGGCCGTGTTGATAAGTTCAACAAGAAGTTCGGACTTAAGTAAAAACCGACATGAAAAAGCACCCTCGTTCGAGGGTGCTTTTTTGTTACTTCAGCCAGCTCCAGAGGCCCTTGGCTTCGCGGCTCTCCACTATTTTTGCCGCGCGGGTGAGCATTCTCGCGGCGTCGGCGCGGGTGAGAAGACCGGAGAAGCAGGGGATATCAACGCTCTTTAGATCGCTGACGCTCGTCTGCGCCCATACGGGCACCGCGTCGTCCCCGATTGCGGCGGTCTCGGTTATGCCGAGGGCGTTGTCGAGGATAACCGCAGCCTCATAGCTCGTTACAGCGTCGCCGGAGCGGAAAACGGCGGCGCCGTTTTCATTGAGCGAGCCGCGCACGATGCCGCCGATGACTGCCGCGGAAACGTAGGGCTTGACCCAGACCGGGATAGCGTCGTCATCCGAGAAGCCGGTGCGGGATACGGCGATACTTGCGTCAAGACCGCAGATATCCATGCACATGGCTAAGAATTCGCCGCGGCTGACGGTCTCGTCGGGACGGAAAACGTATTTGCCGCCGACCATCTCTCCGAGGAAAACGCCCTTTTCAGCGAGAAACACCGCCTCATAGCTCGAAACGTCGGAGTAGGTGACCTTCGTCTGCTGCTTTTTGATCTCAACGGTTACGGTCGCCTCGCCGGAGACGCCGCCCTTAGAGTCGATCGCAACGTACTTGAAGGTGTCCTTTCCGCTCTTTCCGTCCTTCGGAACGTAGCTGAACTCGGCGCCGTCAACAGTTACAACGCCCTTCTTCGGCTCTACGGAGACCTTGTAGGTCACGCTGTCGCCCTCGGGGTCGTGAGCGCGGAACGAAGATACGACAGTGACGCCCTTATAAGTTTCAACAGTAAGATTTTCCGCAACGGGCGCGGCATTCTTAGCAGTAACCGAAACGGTAAGATAATCCGCCGCAAAAGCCGGGATCGAGAGAAAAAGGCACAGCGCAAGACACGCTGCCAGAGCAATACGCAAGCTTTTCATCTGAAAAAACCTCCTATGGAATTGTGCTTATAGCATTTCCCACAAATTGCGAATTATCAAAACTTTTTGTGAATAATCTTTACCAAAAGGAGGTAAATCAGCATGATCTATGAGGGTAAGACGAGCCGCAGGCGCAGAAAAAAGCCGCAGGGCGGCGGAGGGATCGCCATTCTCGTGCTCGCGTGGATAATCTTCGCCGTCGCCGGGGCGGCGTATCTGAGACCGGATCTCTTCGAGGGACTTGACTACCACGCCGCGGTGGAAACGCTCGGAACGGCGTTCAGAAGCGCTATCGGTGCTTAACGATCTTTTCTATGCCGTCCTCGCCGCGGGGGCGCACGAGCTGGGGCATATCGCGGCGATCTACGCCCTCGGCGGCAGGGTGGAGCGCTTCACAGCCGATCCCGGCGGGCTGAATATCCGGTACTGCGGAGGCTTTTCACCGGCACAGGACGCGCTTATCGCGCTCGCGGGGCCGGCAATGAACCTTGTTATGGCGGTTTTAAGCGCGTTTTTCGGCTTTTTCGGCGGCTATTTCATCGGAATTAATCTCGTTTTCTGCATTTTCAACCTCATTCCGATCTCGATACTCGACGGAGGCAGGATCATCGCGCCGTATCTCGGAGCGAGGACGCTGTATCTTGATATCGCGCTCATAACGGCGCTTTTTATCCTCGGACTTTTCATTTGGCGCGCGGCGGGCAATCCGACAATGGTCGTCGCTTCCTTTATGATGCTCTTTCTCTGCTTGCAAAATAGGCGATATTAGTGTAAAATATCTCTATATATACATACAGAGGAGCTTTGCCTTGAACGAGAAGCTTGAGCGCATCCTCCAGAGGGTGCAGAAGCCGTCGCGCTACACCGGCGGCGAATACAACGAGATAATAAAGGATAAAAGTGAGGTCAATTTCCGCTTCGCCTTCTGTTTTCCGGATACCTACGAGATCGGAATGTCGAACCTCGGCGTGCGAATACTCTACGGTGCGCTGAACGCCATGCCGGGGGTGTGGTGCGAGCGCGTTTTCGCGCCCTGGGGAGATATGGAGAACGAGATGCGCGCCTCCGGGATCCCGCTCTACGCGCTTGAATCAGGCGACCCTGTAAAGGATTTCGACGTTGTGGCGTTCTCACTCGGCTACGAGATGGCGTACACCTCCGTCCTTGATTTATTAGACCTCGCCGGACTTCCCATACATTCCTCGGAGCGCGCGTCCCTCACGCCGATAGTTATGGCGGGCGGCACGAGCTGCATCAATGCCGAGCCGATGGCGGATTTCATCGACCTGTTTCTCATCGGCGAGGGCGAGGAGCTCGACTGCGAGGTGGTCGAGCTTCTGCGAAAAGCAAAGCGCGAGGGCTGGACCAAGGAGAAATACCTCAGAGAAGCCGCGAAAATCGAGGGCGTCTACGTGCCCTCGCTCTACTCCGTGAGCTACAACGAGGACGGCACCGTTGCCTCCATCGAGGGCAATAAGGTGCGCAAGCGCGTTATCGAAAACCTCGACGAGGCGTATTACCCCGCAAAGACCATCGTGCCGAGCACTGAGATAATCCACGACCGCGTAGTTCTCGAGGTCATGCGCGGCTGCATTCGCGGCTGCCGCTTCTGCCAGGCGGGATATGCATACCGCCCCGTTCGCCGCAGGAGCGCGGACAAGCTTCTTGAGATCGCAAAGGAGAGCCTCATTGACTCCGGCTACGAGGAAATAACGCTCTCTTCACTGTCAACCTCGGACTTCAAGGGACTCGGCGAGCTTGCGGACGGACTTCTCAGCTTCTGCGAGCCGAGGATGATAAGCCTCTCGCTGCCGTCTCTCAGAGCGGACAACTTTTCGATGGATCTGATGGAGAGAGTTCAGAAGGTCAGAAAGACCGGACTTACCTTCGCGCCCGAGGCGGGAAGTCAGCGCCTCAGGGACGTTATAAACAAGAACGTAACGGAGGAGGATCTCCTCCATTCCTGCGCCGTCGCGTTCGCGGGCGGCTGGTCAACGCTGAAGCTGTATTTCATGATCGGACTTCCGACCGAGACGGATGAGGACGTGCTTGCTATCGCAGACCTTGCCCACAAGGTGCAGGAGTGCTGGTATGAGAACACGCGCAACCGCGCGAGGGGACTGAAAATTACGGTTTCGACCTCGCTGTTCGTGCCGAAGCCGCACACTCCGTTCCAGTGGGAGCCGCAGATAGACTCAGAAACGTATCAGCACCGCGTCGGCATACTGAAGGAGGCGCTCAAAAAGGTCAGAAGCGTGACATATAACTGGCACAACACCGAAATATCGCTCATCGAGGCGGTGCTGTCCCGCGGCGACAGAAGGCTCGGCGCCGTTATCGAGGAGGTCTGGAGAAACGGCGGACGGCTGGAGGCGTGGAGCGAGTATTTCTCACTCGAGCGCTGGCTCGGCGCTATGGAGAAGTTCGGCCTGAGTCCGGATTTCTACGCCTTCCGCAGCAGACCCTCCGACGAGGTGCTGCCGTGGGATATGATCGACCTCGGCGTAAATAAAAAGTACCTTGCAAGAGAGCGCGAGCAGGCGTACAAGGGCGTTATCACGCCGGACTGCCGCGTAAAATGCACCGGCTGCGGCGCGAACTGCCTCTTAAAGGAGCGTGAGTGCGATGAGTAGGATTATTTTCAGAAAAGAGGGGAGAGCGAAGTACATCTCCCACCTCGACCTTATGCGCACGATGCAGCGCGTTTTCATCAGAGCGGGCGTTCAGATAAAGCACACCGAGGGCTTCAATCCGCACCCGTATATGGCTTTTGCCCTGCCGCTCTCCGTCGGTATGGAGTCCGACTATGAGATACTCGACTTCAAGCTGACCGGCGGCGCGGCTCTCGAGGAGCTGCCGGAGCTTATAACGCGCTTCTCGCCCGAGGGGATAACCGTTCTCGAGGCTTACGAGGAGGAGCGAAAGCTGAGAGATATGGCTTTTCTGCGCGTGGATATACGGCTTATCTACGATAACGGAGTGCCTTCCGGCGCTGCGGAGCAGCTGGGCGAGCTGTACGCGCGCCCGGAGCTTGTTGTTGAGAAGTTCTCAAAGGGCAAGATGAAATCCGAGGACATCGCGCCGATGATAGCGGAGGCGGCTTTTGAGGAGGCGGAAGGCGAGATAATCGCGGACGCGCTTCTCTCGGCGCAGACCCCCGCGCTCTCCCCGAATACGTTTCTGAACGCGATAGATACGTATATTCCGGAGCTGAAGCCGGATTTTGTGAAAGTTCGCCGGAAAATGCTCTATGACAAGGATAAAAAGGAGTTCAGATAATAAAGAATTCTCAAAAATCGCTTGACATTTTTCTGCTCTTCACTTATAATACTTTAGCGCAACTATGGAAGGAAAAGTGCTATGAAGCTTGATCTTCGCAGTATAATTGACAGCGAGGGCTCACTTCTGCCGTTCCGCTTTGAGGTGGACGGCGATGAGCTCGACTTCGATACGGTGACTGAATTTACCTCTCCCGTGATCTACGAGGGAAACGTCGAAAACCACGCCGGGGCGCTCAGTGCCGTCGGCTCGGTGAACGCGAGCTTCAGCTGCGTTTGCGCCCGATGCCTCAAGGCGCTTGAAAAGACCGTTTCCATTCCTTTTACGGCGTATCTCGCTGAGGAGCTTCAGGACGAGGATTCTGAAGACTATTACCTCATAGAGGGTGACGAGGTCGATATCGGCGAAGTTGCCCGTGACGCGCTTGTGCTGAATATGCCCACGCGGTTTCTCTGCGATGAGGACTGCAAGGGGCTGTGTCCCAAGTGCGGCAAAAACTTAAACGAAGGTCCCTGCGGTTGCGGGGAAGACCAAGACCCCAGGTTGGCTGCGTTAGCACAGCTCCTGGAGAACTAAATTTATCAGGAGGTGTCATCATGGCAGTACCGAAGGGGAAAGTATCCAAGGCAAGGAGAGACAAGAGACGCGGCGGCAACTGGAAGCTTAAGGTTCCCGGTCTTGTTCCCTGCCCCAAGTGCGGTGAGCTTAACCTGCCCCACAGGGCATGCAGAGCCTGCGGCAGCTACAACGGCCGTGAAGTCGTTGCTGTAGAGGCGAAGTAAGAAAGCACAGAAGGATATTGAGCGGCGGGTATTTCTACCCGCCGTTTTGCCTTAGAAAAGGGGGAATTGCCCGTGAAAAACAAAATAAGCGCGGTAAGGCCCCACGCGCCGGCCTATCGCGCGGGGATACGACCCGGCGACAGACTCGTAGCCATCGGCGGCAAGGAGATACACGATATCCTCGACTATATGTACTACGGCTACGAGGACGACGCGATATTCACCGTCGAGCATCCGGACGGAACGAGCGAGGATTTCGAGGTCAAAAAGGACTTCGGGCAGGACGCCGGCCTTGACTTTGAGGAATATCTTATGGACAAGGCGAGAAGCTGCGCCAATAACTGCATCTTCTGCTTTGTGGATCAGCTGCCGGAGGGTATGCGCGATACGCTGTATTTCAAGGACGACGACGTGCGCCTCAGCTTCCTCACCGGCTCCTACATCACGCTCACCAATATGGGCGAGCGCGAGATACAGCGCATAATCGACCTCAAAATCAGCCCTATAAACGTGTCCATACACACGATGAACAAGGATCTGCGCTGTATGATGCTCGGCAATAAGAACGCCGGCAAGGGCGTCGATATCGTCCATAGACTCGCGGAGAACAACATCGAGATGAACTGCCAGATAGTCTGCTGCCCGGAGATAAACGACGGCGACGAGCTCATGTATACGATGCGGGAGCTCAGCGCGCTCTATCCGAGCGTGAACTCCTGCTCCGTGATCCCGGTAGGACTGACGAAATTCCGCGAGGGGCTGTATCCCATGAAGCCGTTTACACGCGAGCACGCCGCGGAAACGCTCTCTCTTGTCGAAAAATTCGGCGAAGAGTGCATAGAAAAGTGCGGCTCGAGGATATTCTATCCGTCGGATGAGTTTTACCTCAAGGCGGGGCGGGATATGCCGGAGGAGGACTTTTACGAGGGCTATCCGCAGCTTGAAAACGGCGTCGGGCTTATCCGCCTTATGATGACCGAGTTTCAGGAGGCGGTGGACTACTGTGAGGACAAGCCCAAGGGAACGCCGTTCTCTATGGCGACAGGCTGCGCCTCAAGCTTTATGCTGCGTGAGCTTCTGAAGATCGCGCGCTCTAAGTGGCCGGAGATAAACGGCCGCGTCTATGAGATCAAAAACGACTTTTTCGGTCACAGCATCGACGTTGCCGGGCTAATCACGGGGCACGACCTCATAAATCAGCTCAAGGGCAGGGAGCTGGGCGAAAGAGTTTACATAACCAATCGTATGCTGAAGGACGGCGAGGAGATATTCCTCGACGACATAACGCTCTCGGAGGCTTCCGAGGCGCTGGGCGTGCCGATAGTGCCGCTTGCCGGCTCCGGCGACGCCGTTCTCGGCGCAATGATGGAATAAGTGGAGGGAAACACGATGAAACCCCTTGTTGCAATAGTCGGCAGACCGAACGTCGGCAAAAGTCTGCTGTTTAACCGCCTCGCCGGAAAGAGGCTCAGTATCGTTGAGGATACCCCCGGCGTCACCCGCGACAGGCTCTACGCCGAGTGCGAGTGGGCGGGCAGAACCTTCGATATAGTCGATACCGGCGGAATAGAGCCTAACACCGACAACGAAATTTTAGCGTTTATGCGCTCGCAGGCGATGATGGCGGTCGAGACAGCCGACGTAATAGTTTTCGTGGGTGACATCACCACAGGAGTTACGGCGTCCGACAAGGACGTGGCGGCGATGCTCCTGCGAAGCGGCAAGCCCGTCGTGCTTGCGGTCAATAAGATGGACTCCACCGGCGCGGTCGATCCCGAGATATACGAGTTCTATGCGCTCGGTCTCGGCGACCCCATCGCAGTCTCGGCTGTCCACGGTCACGGCACCGGCGACCTTCTCGACGAGTGCATGAAGTATTTCCCGCCGGAGACCGAGATCACGCCCGACGAGGGCACCATCTCCATCGCGGTCATCGGCAAGCCGAACGTCGGCAAATCGAGCATCATAAACCGCATCCTCGGCGAGGAGCGCGTTATAGTATCAAACGTCGCCGGCACCACGCGCGACGCAGTCGATACGCCCTTTGAAAACGAATACGGCAAGTATCTGCTGATCGACACCGCCGGAATGCGCAAAAAAAGCCGCGTTGACGATAGGATAGAGAAATATTCCGTTCTCCGCGCGCAGAACGCCATCGAGCGCAGCGACGTCTGCCTTATCATGATCGACGCGCGCGACGGCGTTACCGAGCAGGATACAAAGGTTGCCGGAATGGCGCACGAGGCCGGCAAGGCGAGCGTTATCGTCGTCAACAAATGGGATCTCGTCGAAAAGGACGACAAGACGATGGACAAGATGCGCGAGAAGATCCGCGTAGACCTCGGCTTTATGCAGTACGCGCCGATTGTGTTCGTCTCCGCGCTGACAGGTCAGAGGGTTGACAGAATCTTTGAACTTGTGAATTATGTAAACGAGCAGAGCGCGACGAGGATCACCACCGGCATGCTCAACAACGTCCTTGCGGACGCGCAGGCGAGAGTTCAGCCGCCTACGGACAAGGGCAAGCGCCTGAAGATTTACTACATGACGCAGATCGGCGTAAAGCCGCCGCACTTCGTCATATTCTGCAACGACGCGGAGCTGTTCCATTTCTCCTATCAGCGCTATCTTGAAAATCAGATCCGCGCGACCTTCGGCTTGGAGGGCACGCCGATAAGAATCACTATCCGTCAAAAGGGAGACGAAAACTAAGCTATGGTTTTTTCAAGTGTCAGCTTTCTTGTTTACTTTTTGCCTATTTTGCTTGGGACGTATTATATCGTTCCTAAAAGGGCAAGAAGAGTGAGAAATCTGACACTTCTTTTTGCGAGCATGATTTTTTATGCCTGGGGAGGCATCTCGGTATGATGCAGGCAGAAAGCGCTGCGGCGAAAAAAAGCAGCTGAGAATTCTGGCGGAGAGTATTTTTTCGTCACGGTGCCTTGTCAGTATGCATTTTTTGAGGATAAGTATCCGGAGGGATACTATAATAGAGAAGACTTTACAAAACTTGCTAAAAAGTATCTGTTCTCCGCGCAAAATGGAGCTTTCTGAGTGTATTGCTGAGTACAAGCCGGATTATGTTGTGTTTATACGTGATTATGAGCAGCTCGCTGCGTACTGGCAGAATGGTGGGGTAAAATAGGGAGGAAGTAATGGAAGACCCGAAAATATATAAGTATCTCGAAAAGCTTGTGCCGAAGCCGCTTCGGAAGCTTACATACAGATACCGCCGATTTCTGAGCTACGCCTTTTTCGGAGCTGCGACTACGGCAGTAAATCTTCTGATCTATTACCCGCTGAGCCTGATTCTGCCGTACCTCGCGGCGAATCCGATCGCGTGGTTCGGGTCTGTGGTGTTCTCATACTGCGTTAACAAGGCGTTCGTTTTCTCGTCCTCCGTATGGGACGCGAAAACCGTGGCGAAGGAGTTTCTCGGCTTTGCCGGCGGCAGGGTTATCTCGCTCTTAATGGAGGAGGGGATACTCTGGGTCGGTACTGAGCTTCTCGGCGTGCATCACGGTATCGTCAAGGTGGCAGCCGCCGTGCTCGTCGCGTTCGTCAATTACTTCTTTGCCAAGCTGCTTGTCTTTAAGAAGAAGGATAATTAAAAAGCGAGCCGCGTGGCTCGCTTTAGTCTTTTAAACCGAGAATATAATCTGCACTGACCTTGTAAAATGAACACAGTGCTATGATATGACGAACGGGTATCTCATTCTCACCCTTTTCATAGCGAGAATAAACCTGCTGAGTTGTACCGAGAAAATCTGCAATTTCTTTCTGAGTAAGATCGTGATCTTCTCTGAGCTCGCGTATGCGCTCGATATATGTTTTCATATTTTCCTCCGGAGATTAGTTTTTCCGGAGTTTATTGTATTATACACCAAATATGATGTATTGACTTTACACTAGATATAGTGTAAAATTATAATACCATCATATGAAAGAGGTGTATTCAAATGGGTAAAGAAAGAACTGCCGGGCTGCGATTATTTTTGTTATCAGTGTTGGAAATGATTGCAGACGGCAGAAAAGTCGACAAGGAGTTTGTAGAAAGATCGTTAACAAGCGGAATATGCTCTGAGCTAAAGCTAAAGATCAACAGTGAGCTTATGGGGGAGCTGTCGGATGAGAGCGTTAATGCGGTAAATGATTATTACAGATATTACATCGGCTGCTTTGACGAGAAAAAATATCCTTTGGGAAAAAGTGACGGCTTACTGTGGCTTATAGCTTTGGCTTTGAATGAGATTGATTGAGGAGAGGAAACGATGGATTTCAACGATTATGAGAAACAGCTGAAAATGATGGATGAAATGGAGAAGCTCCGGGAGAAAGAGCGGCAAGAAAGGGAGGCGGCTAAAAAAAGAGGAGAAATAATCCTCGGAATAATTTTAGCGGTTTTTGTATTGTTTATGATTTTGAGCTATTGTAGTTATAGGTGACCTGATCTGAATGAATGATTGATATTATTGAATTAAAAGGATGTTGTGAGAATAGAAGATGGATAATAACAAAAGCTTAGTATTTGCTATTATTTTTGTTGTGGTACTTGGGATAATCTTCTTTACCATTAACGGATTATCTGGCAACAATTACAGCAACCGCAGAAGCAGCAGCGGCGGACAGTCAATTGGATATTGTAGCGTTTGCGGTAAGAAAACTTCACTAACAATAGACGGACGTTTCTATTGCTTTGATCACTATAATCAGCGGTTATTTGACTAATAAAAGGAAGCATTGTAATGAAAAAAGATATGTTTTGTCCTATGTGTCTAAGCTCGAGATGGTATCCGATAAGCACAAGCCGAAGCAACAGCGTCGGAAAGGCTGTAGTAGGAACGCTGCTGTTTGGCCCGATAGGCGCAGCGGCCGGAATCGGCGGGAAAAAAGAAACAATCTATAAATGCGAAAAATGCGGATATTCTAAGATTTATACCGATTGAAAAAATCCCTCATCCGAATCGGATGAGGGATAATTCTTTTTGGCGAAATCAGACAGCGCGCTGCACTTTTCCGCTGCGGAGGCATCTTGTGCAGACGTAAACGTGACGGGGAGAGCCGTTCACAACAGCCTTGACACGCTTGACATTGGCCTTCCAGGTTCTGTTAGATCTCCTGTGAGAGTGGCTGACCTGAATGCCGAACGCCACGTCTTTGCCGCAAAATTCACACTTTGCCATTTCACGCACCTCCTCTTAAAATCTACCATTTAACCATCGCGTGATGGGGGTTAATCTTAAATAGCTAACATATAATAGCAGAATAAATCGGAAATTGCAAGTAAATTTTTAAAAAAGATAAAAGAATATTTTGTGTGCCGCTGAAAGACTTGTAAATTTCGGAAAAATACAATATAATGTATCTTGTATTTTTATGTGATCGAGGAGGCGCACACAATGGAAGAAAACGGCGGAATGCTCTTAAAGACCCTCGTTGAGGAGATAGGTCTGCAGATAGTCCACAAATCCACGGACTATGAAACGAAGATGATAACGAACTCGGTCATCAACCGACCGGGGCTTCAGCTCGCCGGCTTTTACGATTACTTTCCCCCGAAGAATATCCAGATAATCGGCAAGATCGAAAACGCCTATCTCATGCAGTTTTCCGCGGAAGAGAGATTGCAGAAATTCGACAGGCTTTTCTCGACCGGCATTCCGGCGCTGCTGATCGCTCACGACACCGAGATACTGCCCGAGTGCATCAAGGCGACGGAAATTCATGATATAACGATCCTCAAGAGCCAGAAGGAGACGAGCGAGCTGATCGTTTCCATGATCTCCCGCCTCAAGGACGAGCTTGCGCCCTCCATCACGCGCCACGGCGTTTTCGTCGAGATCTACGGCGAGGGCATACTCATCGTCGGAGACAGCGGTATCGGCAAATCCGAAGCCGCAATCGAGCTTATCAAGCGCGGTCACAGACTTATTGCGGACGACGCTGTGGTAATCAAGCGCGTCGATTCCAAGACGCTCATGGGCTCGGCGCCGGAGCTTATACGAAACTATATCGAGCTGAGAGGCATCGGTGTTGTGGACGTCAGGCGCATTTTCGGTCTTTCCAGCGTAAAATGGACTGAGAAGATCGACCTCATCGTTCAGCTCGAGACGTGGAAGCCCGGCACGGAGTACGACCGCATCGGCAACGAGTACCACTACATGGATATTCTCGACGTCAAGGTGCCGCATATCACTATTCCGATACAGCCGGGGCGCAACCTCGCGGTCATTCTCGAGGTCGCGGCGATGAACAACCGCCAGAAGCGCCAGGGCTACGACTCCGCGAAGGAGTTTGCCGAGAGGATCGACCATTACTTTGACACCTTGCAGGGGTGATATTTTGCAGATACTCAGAAACGAACCGATGAAAAACCGCACGACCCTGCGAATCGGAGGCCGCGTGCGCGAGCTTATCATTCCCGAGAGCGAAGAGGAGCTGATGGAGTGCGCCGGGCGAGCGGATCTTATACTCGGCAGAGGCTCGAATCTACTTGTCACGGACGGCGAGCTTGATATTTGCGTCGTCAGCACCGAAATGCTGCGCGACATAGTCTTCGACGGTGATAAAGTCACCGCCGGAGCGGGCGTTACGCTCACTGAGCTTGCTGTCAGATGTGCGGAAATGGGTCTCGGCGGGCTCGAGTTTGCCTACGGCATACCGGGCTCTGTCGGCGGCGCGGTTTTTATGAACGCCGGAGCATACGGCGGCGAGATGAAGGACGTGATTACCTCCGTCCGCGCGATAACGGGCGGAAAGATCGTCGATATTCCGAACGAGGAGTGCGGGTTTTCTTACAGAGCCTCGCGCTTTCAGCAAGGCGGTATAGTCGCCTCCGCGACCTTTAAGCTCCGAAGACGCGATAAGGGCGAGATTCGCGCGAAAATGCGCGAGCTTGGCGATAAGCGCAGGGAGAAGCAGCCCTTGGAGTTTCCCTCGGCAGGCTCGACCTTCAAGCGCCCGGAGGGATATTTTGCCGCGGCTCTCATAGAAGAGGCGGGGCTGAAGGGCGCCGCGGTCGGCAGCGCGCAGGTATCGGAAAAGCACGCGGGCTTTCTTATAAACCGCGGCGGTGCGACCTTTGATGATTTTACCGCGCTCATGGAAAAAGTGCAGAGAGAAGTTTACTCCCGCTCGGGCGTTGAGCTTGAGCCGGAGGTCAGAATCATAAAATAAAAGAGAGATAACTATGGAGATACTCATCATTTCCGGCTTATCCGGCGCGGGCAAGAGCCGCGTCGCGGCGGCGCTTGAGGACCTTGATTTTTACTGCGTGGATAATATGCCGGTTTCGCTCATACCGAAGTTTGCCGAGCTTTGCACCGCTACCCGCGGGCGCTACGAGAGAGTCGCGCTCGTCACCGACGTGCGCAGCCGCGAGAGCTTTGACGAGCTGTTCGAGGCGCTTGACGAGCTCATCACCCTCGGATATGAGTACAAAATACTCTACGTTGACGCCTCGGTGGAAACGATAGTCAAGCGCTATAAGGAAACCCGCCGCCGTCATCCGCTGGACTCCGAGGGAATAAGCCTTGAATCGGCGGTGCACAAGGAGATAAAGATCCTCGAGCAGGTGCGCCTCCGCGCCGATTACGTGATTGACACGACCGGACTTACCCTCGGCAGACTTCAGCGCATGCTGAGGAGAATGTTCGGCTCGCAGGAGGACAAGGGCATCAAGGTCAGCGTGATGAGCTTCGGATATAAGCACGGTCTGCCTATCGAGGCGGATATCGTGTTCGACGTGCGCTTTCTGCCGAATCCGTTTTACGTGCCGGAACTTATGAACAAAACGGGGCGGGACAAGGACGTGCGAGAGTACGTTTTCAAAACGGGACAAGCCGACGCGTTTCTCAAAAAGCTTGAAGATATGCTCACATTTCTTATGCCGAACTACGAAGAGGAGGGCAAGCTCTCACTGACGATAGCCATCGGCTGCACCGGCGGTCACCACCGCTCGGTCGCTGTGAGCGAGGCGCTCAGCGAGTTTTTCACAACGAAGGGCTACGTTACCGAGTGCATGCACAGGGATATTGACAAATGAGCTTTTCCGCAAACGTAAAAGCGGAGCTGTGCCGCCTTGAAACCGGCTCCCGCGCCATAGCGTCGGCGGAGTGCTACGGTATCCTGCTCTACGCGAATACCTTTGACAGCGCGAAAATAAAAATCGTAACAAGCTCGGAGGAATTCGCAAACCGGCTCAAAAAGCTCTTCAAAAAGGCGTTCGCCGTTGGATTCGATTCGGTTGAGGAGGGCAAAAAGCTCACGCTTACCATCGAAAAGCCGGAAAAGCTCGCAACTGTTCTCGGTGCCTTCGGCTATGAAAGGCTCGGAGCGCACCACATAAATCTCGGCGCCATCGAGGAGGATGGCGCGCGCGAGGCTTTTCTGCGCGGCGCGTTTCTCTCCGGGGGGTCGGTGACCGACCCGGAAAAGAGCTATCACCTTGAGCTGAGCACCGACCACTACTTCGTCGGGCGCGAGATAGGCGCGCTTTTGCAGGATATGGGCTTTGAGCCGGGCTCAGTTCAGCGCGGGGGCAACTATGTGACGTATTTCAAGTCCTCAAACGTCATCGAGGACTTTCTGACGACGATCGGCGCATCGGTCTCCGCGATGGAGATAATGCAGAAGAAAATCGAAAAGGACATGACCAATACCGTAAACCGCAAGGTAAACTGCGACACCGCGAACGTCCTTAAGACCGTGATGGCGTCTGCGGCGCAGATAGAGGCGATAGCGAAGATACGCGAGAGGGGCGCCTTCGACGCCCTGCCGGAGAAGCTCAAGGAGGCGGCGGCGCTCAGAGAGGCAAATCCCGAGATGGCGCTCAGCGAGCTTGCTCGCGAGGCGGGCATATCGAAGCCGGGACTTAATCACAGACTCAAAAGACTGATCGAAATATCAGATGATCTCGGAGAGTGATAAAAATGAAAAAAACGGCGCTTCTTACCGCGCTCCTGCTCGTCGTTTCATTATGCCTTGCCCCGAACGTATATGCCAAGGATCTCGAGCCGTGCCACCACTGCGGCGGTACGGGCAGGTATGACTGCCTCAACTGCCATAACGAGGTGTGGATCGCCTGCGATCTATGCTCCGGCGAGAAAACCATCGTGTGCGGGGAGTGCTCCGGAGCGGGATATTTCACCTGCCCCTCGTGCTCCGGCGACGGATATACGCGCTCCGGCAACGGTGAGATACCGCCGGACGCCGCGCCAGGCTCCTGCGGGCAGTGCGGCGGCAGCGGAAAGCTCGAATGCCCGGCGTGCCGCGGGGCGGGAGCGGTAGAATGCAATCGCTGCCTCGGCGCCGGAGGGAGAGAGTGCGACAAGGATGAGTGCCTTGTCGCCCGCGCGCACGATTGGAAATGCCCGTTCTGCATGGGAACGGGGTATCTTCTGACTAACTTCTGGCCGGGAGAGAACGACGGCGTTCAGAATATGCCTGCCGCCGGAGATCTTATATGGGAAAGCGGCAAATCGACGCCATTCGGCGGCGCGGAGCAGATCGAGAATCCGCAGCCGCAGCCCGATCCGCAGCCGCAGCCCGATGTGCATCCGGCAGACGACCCGGAGCCTCAGCCCGATCCGCACTCGTCAGATGACCCGACGCCGTCAGATGACCCGACGCCGATCGACGAGCCGGAGGAAGATTATTCCGAGATATTCGTCGAGCCGGAGAGTATGACCGGCGAAGAGAGGGATATTTTTGAAGCTCTCGACGAAGCGGAGCGCAGAGCCGCGCTCGGAAAGGCTGCTGCGATCATCTCGACCGCCGAGCCGCAGAGCGCGGGTGAAGCTCTCGGCGCTGTGCTTGAGAGCATAGTAAAGAGAAGCGGAGCGGACTCGATGGAGGAAGCGAGAATAATGCCGATCGGCTTTTCGGGGCGTCTGGAGCTCGGATTTCCCGTGAGGATTACGGTCTCTGTGCCTCAGGGAGCGCTTGACGGCGGCAGAAATATCGCCGTTTTCCGCGCTGTCGAGGAGGACGGAGAGATAAAGAGCCTTGAGAGCCTCGGAAGAGCGGAATACCGCACATATCCCGACGGCTCCGTGAGCGAAATAAGCTTCGTCGCCACCGGCTTATCGGAGGTCTTTACGATATCGGAGGAGCTTTCATCGAGCGTTTCTCTTTCAAAAGCCGAAGCGCCGGAGAGCGCGGAGAGCGCGGAGAGCACACCCGGCGCGCTTATAGCCGAAAAACCGGAGGCGCAGGGCTGGATGATTCCCGCCGCTGCGGTGTTCGCTGTCGCCGCGGTCGCGGCAGCTGTTGCTCTCATCGTAAAAAAGAAAGGATAAACCTATGTTCACACACCTGCACGTACACACCGAATACAGCCTGCTTGACGGCGCGAACAGAATAAAGGACCTCGTCAGCCGCGTAAAGGCTATGGGGCAGACCGCCTGCGCCATCACAGACCACGGCGTTATGTACGGTGCTGTGAACTTCTACAAGGAGTGCAAAAAGCAGGGAATAAAGCCGATAATCGGCTGCGAGGTCTACGTTGCGCCGCGCACGCGCTTCGACAAGGAGGCGGCGGCCGACCGCGAGAGATTCCACCTCATACTGCTCTGCAAGAACGAAACGGGCTACCATAACCTCTGCTCTCTCGTCTCCGCCGGCTTTACCGAGGGCTTCTATATGCGCCCGAGGGTGGATATTGACCTGCTCAGAGAGCACCACGAGGGGCTGATCGCGCTCTCAGCGTGCATTCAGGGCATAGTGCCGAAGCTCATTATCCGCGATGACTACGAGGGCGCGAAGAAAACCGCGCTCATGTACCGCGATATCTTCGGAGAGGGCAACTACTATCTCGAGCTGCAGGACCACGGCATTCTTGACGAAAAAAAGGCCTCTGCGGGGCTGATAAGACTCTCCGGGGAGACGGGCATACCGCTCGTCTGCACGAACGACGCGCACTATCTGACCTCGTCGGACGCCTACGCTCAGGACGTTCTGATGTGCATACAGACCGGCAAAAACCTCGACGACACGGACAGAATGCGCTTCGAGACAACGGAGCTGTATATGAAAACCGAGGCTGAGATGCGCAGGCTCTTTCCCGACAATCCCGAGGCGTTCGACAATACGAACGAGATAGCGGATAAGTGCAATCTCGACTTCGAGTTCGGTCACTACAAGCTGCCGGAATTCAAGCTCCCCGAGGGCGAGACGAGCTCGCGCGACTACCTTCGCAAAAAGTGCGAGGAGGGTCTGCTCAAAAAGTACGGTCCCGACCGGCCGGAGGTCAGAAAGCAGCTCGACTATGAGCTTGACATGATAGAGAAGATGGGCTTTACGGACTATTTTCTCATCGTTCAGGACTTCGTTATGTTTGCTAAGAACGCGGGAATACCCGTCGGCCCCGGGCGCGGAAGCGCGGCAGGCTCGGTTGTGAGCTACTGCCTAAACATAACCGAGGTCGATCCGATAAAATATTCGCTCTTTTTTGAGCGATTCCTAAATCCGGAGCGCGTGAGCATGCCGGATATCGATATGGATTTCTGCGAGCGCCGTAGAGGCGAGGTCGTAGACTACGTAAAGCGCAAGTACGGCGAGGATCACGTCGCGCAGATAGTTACCTTCAACACGCTCAAGGCGAAAAACGCCGTCAGAAGCGTTTCAAAGGTGCTGGGGCTGACCTTCCAGGAGGAAAACGAGCTTGCCAAGGCGATACCGAACGTTCTCAAGGTGACCATTAAGGACGCGCTTGAAAATTCCAAGGCGTTCCGCGATATGTACGACGCCGACGAGCGCTACCGCAAGGTGATCGACACCGCCCGCGCTATCGAGGATATGCCGAAGGATACCGGCACACACGCCGCCGGGATCGTAATAACGAAAAACCCCGTCGTGAGCTACGTTCCGCTCGCGCTCAGCAAAAAGGACAACACCATCGCAACGCAGTACGTCATGACCACGCTCGAGGAGCTGGGACTTCTCAAGATGGACTTCCTCGGTCTGCGAAATCTGACGATAATCGACGACGCGGTGAAGACTATACGCAAAACCGTTCCGGATTTTGACGTCCGAGCGATCCCGGACGACGATGCGGCGACCTACAAAATGCTCCAGGACGGGCGCACGAGCGGAGTTTTCCAGCTTGAGAGCACCGGCATGACCGGCGTGTGCGTGAGCCTCAAGGCAAAATCCATTGAGGATATCACCGCCGTCATCGCGCTCTACCGACCCGGCCCGATGGACTCGATCCCGCGCTTTATCGAGTTCTCTCAGCACCCGGAGAAGATAAAATACAAGCATCCTATGCTCGAGCCGATACTGAACGTGACCTACGGCTGCATCGTCTATCAGGAGCAGGTAATCGAGATAATGCGACGCCTCGCGGGCTTCAGCATGGGTCAGGCTGACCTTATCCGCCGCGCCATGTCGAAAAAGCACAAGGACGAGATCGAGCGCGAGCGCGTGACCTTCATTAACGGCGATAAGAGCCGCGGTATATGCGGCGCCGTGGCAAACGGCGTGCCCGCCGAGGTCGCAAACAGCATATACGATGAGATAATCGACTTTGCCGAGTACGCCTTCAATAAGGCGCACGCGGTGAGCTACGCAATAGTCTGCTACCAGACGGCGTATCTGAAATGCCACTATCAGCGCGAGTATATGGCGGCGCTCCTCTCAAGCGTGCTCGACCTGCCGGAAAAGGTCGCGGAGTACACGGCGGAGATAAAGGATATGGGCATTGAGCTGCTGCCGCCGGACGTAAACGAGTCCGATAACCGCTTCACCGTCTCCGGCGAGCATATCCGCTACGGACTTGCCGCCGTCAAGAACATCGGCTCGAAGTTCATCGAGACCGTTATGGCGGAGCGCGACGCGCGCGGAGCGTTCACCTCGTTTGAGGATTTCTGCGAAAGAATGTACGGCTCGGAGCTAAACCGCCGCGCCGCCGAGAGCCTCATAAAAGCCGGAGCCTTCGACTCCCTCGGCCTGAACCGCAAGCAGCTCATGCAGATCTGCCCGCTGGTGCTCGACTCCGTGGCAGATAAGCGGCGCAGAAACGTAGAGGGTCAGCTCGACCTCTTCGGCTCCGCGGAGTCCGACGAGGGCGCGATGGCGTCGATAAAGATCCCGGACGTCGAGGACTTTACCCACATTGAGCGCATGGCGATGGAGCGCGAGGTCACGGGGCTGTATCTCTCCGGTCACCCGATGGATAACTACCGCGACAGACTCAGACGCGCCGGCGCAGTAGCGATTGGCAGGATAATGAGCGAGTTTGCGCCGGACTTTGAAAATCCGACGCTTCAGGATAACGACAACGTGCTGATCGCCGGAGTAGTAAACGACGTCAAGCACAAGCAGACGAAAAACGGCGGCATGATGGCATACGTTACGGTAAACGACGGCACGGGCGATATAGAGCTTCTCGTTTTCAGCAAGGTGCTTGAGGAGTGCCAGCGGATACTTGAAAACGACGCGCTCGTATTCGTGCGGGGCAGGCTCTCGGTGCGCGATGAAAAGGCGCCGCAGATCGTCGCAAACGAGATAAAGAGCATAGATACGCTGCCTGCCCGCAGGAGCGAAACGCCGAAGCCTTCAGAGCCGCAAAAGGGCGCGAAGCTCTACCTCAGAGTCGCGCGCGAAACCGCCGGGGTCAAGGAAAAGCTCCGTCAGCTCCTCACGATGTTCGAGGGCGAAACAGAGCTTATACTCTACTTTGAAGACACAAAAAAGCGCTACCGTCTCTGGTGCCTTCTGCATGAGGCGCTTATCGACGAGCTAAGAGACCGCTTCGGCGATGAAAACGTGGTGATAAAATGATTTACGCGAGAGATTTTACCCTGAAAAGCGGCGATGTGGCGAGAGTGCGAAACGCTCGGGAGGCTGACGCCGAAGAGATAATAAAGCTGTTCCGCACGTGCCGCGAGGAGACGGATTTTCTCCTCTCCTACAATGAGGAATCGAAGCTCACGCCGGAAAAGGAGCGCGAGATCATAGCCGGAATGAACGAGGCTGAGAGAAGCGCGCTGTTAGTAATAGAATACGGCGGCTCTCTCGCCGGCACAGCGGGCTTTTCCGAGGTGCGGGACAGAATAAAGCTCCGACACAGAGCGTCCTTCGGCGTAAATATCCTGCGCGGCTTGTGGGGCATGGGACTCGGAAAGGCGATAGTTCAGGCGGTGATCGACTGCGCGAGGACGGCAGAGTACGAGCAGCTTGAGCTTGAGGTCGTGGCGGAAAACGAGCGCGCCGTCGGGCTTTATAAAAGCCTCGGCTTTACGGAATTCGGAAGAAACCCGCGCGGCTTCAGAACGCGGTATGGCGCGTATCAGGAGCTTATTTCAATGAGAATGGAACTGTAAGATGGACTGCTTCAACGTATCGCTCTCCGAGCAGGAGATAAACAAAATACCTATGCTCGCGCTCGCCCATATAGGCGACGGGGTGTTCGAGCTTATGGTGCGCTCAAAGCTGATTCTTGAGGGCAAGACGCGCGTAAACGACCTGCACCGCGCCTGCGTAAGGATAGTCGCTGCGACAAGTCAGGCAAAGCGCATGGAGAAGCTCCTGCCGTACCTGACGGACTCCGAGCTTGCGATATTCAGGCGCGGGCGAAACGCGAAGGTCAACTCAGTGCCGCACGCCGCCTCAGTGCGCGAGTATCACGAGGCGACGGGGCTTGAGGCGCTTTTCGGCGCGCTCTGGCTGATGGGCGAAAGGGCGCGCCTGAACGAGCTTTTTTCATTAGCGATGGAGGAACAAAATGAGAATAACGAGCCCGCTTCTCTCAAAAATAATATCTGAGATAGCGGATTTTGCCGAGGGCGGCAAGATCGAAAAGGTCATACAGCCCTCGCGCGCTGAGATAGTGCTTACGATAAAGAGCGGGCGCGGCAGGCGCGACCTTTATATCGGCTCTGCCGGCGGCGCGGCGAGGGTGAATCTAACGCGCGCGGACTACGATAAGCCCTCCGAGCCGCCGATGTTCTGTATGCTTCTCAGAAAGCACCTCGTCGGCGCGAGGATAGAGGCGGTGACCCAGCCGAACGGCGACAGAATAGCGGCGTTCGACCTCCTTGCGCCCGGAATGTTCGGAGAGGGCGAGAAGCGCAGACTTGTCTGCGAGCTGTTCGGCAGGGCGGTAAACGTGATACTCACGGACGGCGAGGGCGTGATAACCGACTGTCTGCGGCGCGTCGGCTCCGTCGAGGAGGAGCGCGCGATACTGCCCGGCATGAAGTACCGCGAGCCGGAAAAGCCGGACAGAGCTGACCGCGACGAGCCGGAAGTGCCGGAGAAATATGAGAGCTTCAACGATTGGGTGGACGATTTCTTCCGCGAAAAGGCGGCGGCAGAGCGCAAAGCGCGCCTCACGGGCGACCTTTACAGAGAGATGCGCCGGCTGCGCGACCGCACCGAGCGCAGGCTCGAGGCTCAGCGAAACGAGCTTTACTCCGCCGGAAACCGCGAGTACACGCGCGAGTGCGGCGACATCATAACGACAAATCTGCACGCGATGAAAAAGGGGCAGAGCGTGCTCATAGCCGAGGACTATTACCGCGGCGGCAAGCGCGAGATAAAGCTTGACCCATTAAAGACCCCACAGGCGAACGCTGCTAAATACTACAAGGATTATGTCAAGCAGCGCAACGCTGAGGAGCATCTTACAACGCTTATCGCAAGCGGAGAGGAGGAGCTTGACTACCTCAATTCCGTACTTGAAGAGATACAGAGAGCCGAAAAAGAGCGCGATATTATCGAAATTCGCCACGAATTACAGGAGAGCGGTATTCTCCGCAGGGCGCGATCGAAGAAGCCGGAGAGATTCAAGGCTGACGAGCCAATGAGATTTATGTCAACTGATGGCCTGCTCATCAGAGTCGGGCGCAACAACGTGCAGAACGACCTTCTGACGCTCAAAAACTCCGCAAAGACCGATCTCTGGCTGCACACGCAGAAGATCCACGGCAGCCACGTCGTAGTCTCCGCAAACGGCGGAGAGGTGCCGGAATCGACCATCGTCGAGGCGGCGTCGCTTGCAGCTTACTACTCCGGCGCGAGAGATGCGACGAAGGCGCCGGTGGACTACGCGCTCGTAAAATACGTCAAAAAGCCTGCCGGAGCAAAGCCGGGCATGGTCATATATACAAACTATAAGACGATAATCGCCGAACCGGGGGTGCGGGATGGACTTAAAAACCTCAAATGAGATAATCGCGCGGCTCGAGCGCGAGTACCCGATAGCGGAGTGTACGCTCGACTATAACGAGGCGTATCATCTGCTCGTCTCTGTGCGCCTTGCGGCTCAGTGCACCGACGCGCGTGTCAATATGGTCACGCCGGCGCTCTTTGAGAAGTACCCGACGCCTTATGAGATGGCGGAGGCCTCCGTCGAGGACGTCGAGGGCTTCATAAAAAGCACCGGCTTCTATCACGGCAAGGCGCGCGACATCGTCGCGGCGGCGCAGATGCTCGTCCGCGACTTCGGAGGGCGTGTGCCGGACAATATGGAGGATCTTCTGAAGCTCCCGGGATTCGGGCGCAAGAGCGCGAATCTCATACTCGGAGACGTCTACGGCGTGCCGGGGTCGGTGGTTGTCGATACCCACTGCATCCGCCTCACGCGCCGTCTCGGCTACCATACTCTCAAGGAGCCGGAGAAGATAGAATACATACTGCGCGATATACTGCCCGCTGACAAGGCAAACGACTTCTGTCACAGAATGGTTATGCACGGCAGGGCGGTCTGCGACGCGAGGAAGCCAAATTGCGAGGGCTGCTGCCTTAACGATATTTGCCCGAAAATCGGCGTATAATGAGGTGAAGGTTGAAACCCTTCATTGGAATCAAAGCCGTTTTTCTCGCCGCATAGCGGCAATCGAAAAACATGGCATTTTATGACCATTCCTTTTATGGTCATTTTGTGCCTGTGGCATTTGCGAAAGGAATGGTCATAAAAATGGATTTTGACGCGATTTTATCCGAAATTCTGACATACGGCGACTTGGAAGAGATCGAAGAGGAGGACGCTTCGTTCTCAGAACTGAAATATCCGAAGCTGCTTCCGATGATGAGAATGTATCCTAAGCGCTATGCTCTGCGCGATTTCGGTCAGGTGTTCACGATGAAAACGAAGGGGCCGATGGGCATGGAGCTTCTTACGATCTCGTTCTGCCCGGGAGAGGGTTGCGAAGTGCCGTTTCTGCTTATCGACTGCATGAAGGTCGGCAAAAAACGCACCGTTTTCGTCGAGTATTACGACTGCACAGCCGAAAAGCCCGAGCGCGAGGAGCTGTGCGCCGTCTGGGAGCGGTACAAGGACCTGCCGGATTACGATGAAAAGCCGCACTGGTACGTCTCAGAGCGCGCGCCGTATTCTCTCATAAAGGGCTGCGAGGGCAGAGATGAGGAGCTGGGCGCGATGGTGCTCGAGAGCGCGGGCGTTTACCTCGGGGCGGTGCTTGAGGCGAAGAAGTCCGATAAGAATCTTCCGGGGCTGAGAGCCTTCCGCGAGAGGATGATACGCGAGGGCAACCCGAGCTCCGATATACTTAATAAGACGCTCGGTAAGGCTGGCAGCGAAAAGTTCTTCAAAGAATGGATAATGAAGATAGGTGACTGAATTTGTACAGACCCTTGGCAGATGAGATAAGACCCCAGACTCTCGACGAGGTCTACGGTCAGCAGCATATTTTGGGTGAAAACGGCCTCCTGCGGCGCATTATAAGCTCCGGCAGCATACCGAATATGATATTTTACGGCCCCTCCGGCTCGGGAAAGACGACGGTTGCGAACATAATCGCCCGCGAAACGAAGCGCGAGCTCAGACGGCTGAACGCGACTACGGCGTCGCTCTCGGATATCCGCGACATCATCGCGGAGCTCGATACCATGCTCGTGCCGAACGGGATACTTCTCTACCTCGACGAGATACAGTACTTCAATAAAAAACAGCAGCAGAGCCTGCTTGAGTTTATAGAAAACGGCAAAATAACGCTCATCGCCTCGACGACCGAAAACCCGTACTTCTACGTTTACAACGCGGTTTTGTCGCGCTCAACTGTCTTTGAGTTCAAGGAATTAAAGGCTGAGGACGTCGAAAAGGCGGTAATTCGCGCCTGCGGCATCATGGAAAAGCGTGTAGGCACCGAGGCGGCGATAGAGGACGGCGTAACGCGGCACATCGCCGCGACCTCATCCGGCGACGTGAGAAAGGCGCTCAACTCCGTCGAGCTTCTCTTTACCGCGGCGCCGGTGCGCGGAGGTAAGCTGCGGATAACTCTCGCGGACGCGGAGGCGGTCAGCCAGAAGAGCGCAATGCACTATGACCGCGACGGCGACAGCCACTTCGACTCCGTATCAGCGCTGATGAAAAGTCTGCGCGGCTCCGACCCGGACGCGGCTCTGCACTATCTGGCGCGGACGCTCTCAGCGGGCGACCTGCCCGGCGCGTGCCGCAGGATACTCTGTTCTGCCTCGGAGGATATAGGGCTTGCGTACCCGCAGGCGGTGCCGATCGTCAAGGCCTGCGTGGACTCTGCCTTGCAGCTCGGACTTCCTGAGGCGCGGCTCCCGCTTGCCGAGGCTGTCATACTTCTTGCGACGGCGCCGAAATCAAACTCCGTCGTTATGGCGATAGATAGGGCAATGGATGACGTTCAGCGCGGCAAGGCGGGACCTGTTCCGCGCGAAATGCAGAACGTACACGCCGACGGAACGGGCTTTGAGCGCGAGCAGGGCTACAAGTACCCGCACTCATACCCGAATCACTGGGTCGAACAGCAGTATCTGCCCGATAATCTTGTCGGCACTGTGTATTACGAGTACGGCGACAACAAAAACGAGCAGGCGGCGAGAGCCTACTGGGAAAAGATAAAGGGGGAAAAGTGAGATGCTCCATTTTGAATGCGATTATACGCGCGGGTGCCACCCCGAGATTATGCGCCGCCTTGCGGAGACGAATATGCTCTCCACGACCGGCTACGGCGAGGACGAGTTCTGCTCTTCCGCGAGGGCGAAGATACGCGCCGCCGTCGGCAACGATAACGCCGCTGTGTGGTTCTGCGTCGGCGGTACTCAGACGAACGCCACGGTCATTTCCGCGCTCTTAAAGCCGTGGGAGGGAGTTATCTCCGCCACGACCGGCCACGTAAACGGCCACGAGGCGGGAGCGATCGAGCACAGCGGTCACAAGGTCATCACGCTGGAGCACGAAAACGGCAAGCTGAGCGCCAAAACTCTCCGCGCGTATCTCACCGGCTTCTACAACGACGAGGCGTGGCGCCACATCGCGCGCCCGGGCATGGTCTATATCAGCTTCCCGACGGAGTACGGAACGGTCTATTCTCAGCGCGAGCTTGAAGAGATACATTCCGTCTGCCGCGAGTACGCCATACCGCTGTTCATTGACGGCGCGCGCCTCGGTTACGGGCTTTGCGCCGATGGCGGCGACGTTACGCTTGAGAGCCTTGCGGGAGAGTGCGAGGTATTCTACGTCGGCGGAACGAAGGTCGGCGCGCTCTTCGGCGAGGCGGTCGTGTTTACCGATAAGGATCTGTGCCCCGACTTCTTCACGGCGATGAAGCAGCAGGGGGCGGTGCTCGCAAAGGGCAGGCTCCTCGGCGTGCAGTTCGATACGCTCTTTACTGACGGACTGTATCTCAGGATCTCACAGAACGCCGTTGACAGAGCGGGGGAGCTGAAAAAGATACTGCGCGATAAGGGCTATCGCTTCCATATCGACTCACCGACGAACCAGGTTTTCCCGATAGTCAGCGATGAGAAATTACGTAAACTTAAAGAAAAGGTCAATCTTTCCGTCTGGGAGCCGCACCCCGATGGTTGGGTCATCCGCCTCTGCACCGATTGGGCGACGACGGAGGAAGAAATAAAGCTTATCAAGGAAATTCTGTGATGAACCTGTTGCCTGATTGGAAATTTGACCGCGTGAGCCAAATAAGCCCGGATTTTCTCAAAAAAGAGGGAATCAGCGTACTTTTGGTTGACCTTGACAATACCCTCGCCCCGTATTATCACGGCTCTCCCGCGCAGCATACCATCGCCTGGGCGCGGCTGTTGAGGGCGAGCGGGATAGATATAGTCGTCTACTCAAATAACAAGACAGACCGCCCGCGCGGCTTTGCCGAGCTTTTGGGTACGGAATATTATGTAAAGCAAGCCCGCAAGCCTCGCAGCGATAAGATAGCGGAAGCGCTGAGGATAACGGGAAAAAATATCAACGAATGCTGCGTCGTCGGCGATCAGATTTTCACGGACGTGCTGCTCAGCAAAAACGCGGGCTGCCGCTCAATACTCGTCGAGCCGATAAAGCTCTCAAACCCCCTGCACATCGTGCGCTTTGCGCTCGAGCTGCCATGGAGGCATACGAAATGAAGAAATCTGCGATAATAATTCTTGCCCTTGTCATGACGCTCCCAGTATGCTCCTGCGGAGTATATAAGGCGGTTTTCGACGCGATTCTGCCGGAAAAGGAGAGCGAATTGCCCGAGGACTACGACGAATACCTCGAATGGAAGGCCGAGCGCGATAAAGGCGCGGACAATACACCCGAGCCGGAGCCGGACGAGCCTGAGGAGCCGGGCTTCAAACTGCCCGAGGTTTTTCAGATTCTGCCGCCGGAGACGAACGAGCCGGAGGAGGAAGTCGAGCGCGCGGAGCCTAAGGTTCCGGAGATAATGCTGCCGCAGGTCAAGCCGTCCGAGCCGGTTACGCGGGAGCTTGTGTCGGACGTGCTCGAGGTCAGTGAGGGCTATAAAGAGGATAAGAGCACCGTTTACATTCAGGACCCCGCCGATTATTTCAGTACGGCTATCAGCTACACCGGCGTTTCGACCTCGAAAAATTACCGCGTGCGCAAGTTCACAGGCAGCGCCGACGACTACGAGAAGCTCCGCGCTTATATGGACGCAATAACATCTTCCGGGCATAATCTCAAAAGGCTCGAGGACTATTATCAGACGTACGACAGCGGGAAGACGTTTTTCAGCTTCTGCGCGGATTACACGGGAACGGGCTACGTCAGCGCGAAAACCGAAGAGCCGTACAAAGGCGTCAAATGCACCATTATGCTCTACGGCTCTGTTGAGCGCGGAAAGCTCAAGGCTGCGCTGTGGATCCCCGGGGCGATGGATATGGTCGATCTCGGGCTGCGCTATAACGGCGAGAATGTCGCAGGCGGCGCTGCTGTGTCCGGCGAGAGCGCGGCGGCGGGGCTGTATAAATGCTCCGACGGCAGCTATATCACGACCGACGAGCGCTTTGAGATAGCCGGCGCCGGGAAAGCCGTAGTTTACCGCGACGGGGAGATGATCGAGGCGACCGCGCGCTTTTCCCGCGACGAGGGCGGTCAGGTCGACCGCTTCTTCGTGGAGGATTTTTACCGCGACGAGTATCTCTACCTTGCGCTTCCGGCAAAATACTTCCGTCAGGGCGACGTTATGACCCTCGATGATCTGTGCTCGAATGAGGAGCTTATCGTCAAAAACGGCGGACAGCTTACCGGCACGGTTAACCGCTTTTCGAGCTATTATTTCGCTCCGATCTACGCTATGCACCGCTCGGGGCAGGACATTGCCGCGATTAAGGGCGAGGGCAATATCTTCTCCGCCGCTACGGTGAGGTTTCTCTGCGTCGAGCCGAAGGGCGAGGCCGTGGTGTACTTTTACGCCGAGTTTCCGAATTCGCCGAAAACCGTCGAGGCGGTCGCCTGCTTTTCGCTTTCAGAATAAAAACTCAAAGGAGATAATATAAATGACCGAAAACATTCCGAAGATCCAAAAAGCCGTTGAGGGAGCCGATTTCGAGGCGCTGCTCATAAACTCAGAGCAGAACCGATTTTACGCGACGGGCTTCCCGTCCTCAGCCGGAGAGCTGCTTATCACCGGCGACGAGAGCGTGCTGTTCATCGACAGCCGCTATTTCGAGGAGGCGAGCGCAAAGATAAAGACCGCGCGCGTCGAGGAGCTCAAAAACCGCCAGAAGGCATACGAGCAGATGGCGGACTTTCTCAACAAAAAGGGTGTTAAGCGCCTCGCCGTCGAGATGGGCAGTATGTCGCACTCGCAGTTTCTTATGCTTGATGAAAAGCTGCCGTTCGAGCTTGTTAACGGGCAGGAGCTGATAAGCGGCCTTCGCGCGGTCAAGAGCGAGGAGGAGCTGCAGCTTCTCAGAAACGCGCAGGCGGTGGCGTCGAAGAGCTTTCTTGAGCTTGTGCCGCGCATTACGCGAAATATGTCTGAGCGCGACGTGGCGACCGAGCTTTTCTGCCTCATGCTCAGAAACGGCGCGGATGATAAGGCGTTCGACACCATCAGTGTAAACGCGGTTCACTCATCTTCTCCGCACGGCCATCCGGACGGCAGAAAGCTTCAGAACGGCTTTCTCACCATCGACTTCGGCGCGAGAGTTGCCGGCTACAACTCCGACACGACCCGCACTATCTGCATCGGCGACCCCGACAGGGAGATGGAGAAGGTCTACAATATCGTCCTCGCCGCTCAGCTCGAGGCTATGGACAAGGCGCGCCCCGGCATGAGCGCGAGAGATTACGACGGCGTCGCGCGAAAGGTCATCGCTGACGCGGGCTACGGCGAGTATTTCACCCACTCCCTCTCTCACGGCCTCGGCATCGACGTTCACGAGCGCCCGTTCTCCGGTCAGGGCAGCACTGACGTACTTCAGGCGGGCAACGTAGTTTCCGACGAGCCGGGCATCTATATCCCCGGCAAGTGGGGCGTCAGGATCGAGGACTGCATCGTGATCAAAGAGGGCGGAGTTGAAAATCTCTGCGATCTTAGAAAAGATTTATGGGTAATTTAAAATAATTCTTGCCAAACGGCGTATTCTTTGGTACAATAAACCGTAAACTTATGAATAACTCTATCGGGAGGACTAAATATGGCAACAATCACCGCCGGCGATTTCAGAAACGGCAAGACCTTTGAGTACGAGGGCAAGCCCGTTGTTGTCGTCGAATTCCAGCACGTTAAGCCCGGCAAGGGCGCGGCTTTCGTCCGCACCAAGATGAAGAACCTCATCACCGGCGCTGTCACCGAGACTTCCTTCAACCCAACCGCTAAGTTTGAGGAAGCGTTTGTAGAGCGTAAGGAAGCCGAGTACAGCTACAATGACGGCGACCTCTATTACTTCATGGATCCCGAGACCTATGAGATGGAGCCGGTCAACAAGTCCGACCTCTCCGACAACTTCAAGTTCGTCAAGGAGAACATGGTCTGCACCATCCAGTCCTACAAGGGCAAGGTTTTCTCCGTCGATCCCCCCAACTTCGTTGAGCTCGAGGTCACCGAGACCGATCCGGGCTTTGCAGGCAACACAGCCACCAACACTCTCAAGCCCGCGACCCTCGAGACCGGCGCCGAGATCAAGGTTCCCCTCTTCATCGGCCCGGGCGAGAAGATCCGTATCGACACCCGCACCGGCGAGTATCTTGAGCGCGCAAAGGGTTAAGCACTCTGAAATAATACTTTTAGGAGGTAATCATTATGACTGCATCTGAAAAGGTAGCATATCTCAAGGGACTTCTTGAGGGCATGGAGATCGACGTTGAGAAGGGCCAGGGCAAGCTCCTTGCCGCCATTATCGACGTGCTTGAGGATCTCGCTCTCGGCCTTGACGACGTTGAGGACTCCATCGACGAGCTTGAAAGCGGACTCGATGCCGTTTCCGACGATCTCGAGGAGGTCGAACAGATCGTCTATGACATCGACGAGGACGACGATGACTATGACGACGAGGATGACGACGATATGGAATACGACGGCGACGACGATTACGATTACAGCGTAGTCTGCCCGGCGTGCGGCGAGGAGTTCCTCCTTGAAAACGAGGACCTCGACGCCGGAGTCATCACCTGCCCTGAGTGCGGTGAGACGCTCGAACTCGACTTCTCCGAGGACGAGGACGAGGAAGATACCGAGAAATAAGCAAAAAATCATAGAGAGGGGAGGGGCTTGCCCCTCCCCGTTTTTCGTTACGGGGACATTTGCCCGCAAAAGGGTATTACGGATTGCCACGCCAGTGTTCGCACTGGCTCGCAATGACACGGCGGATGATATAGGACACAAACTCTGAGGACAGAATGCTATGACTGACATATCCGTTAAAAACTTAAAAATCGGCTTTGAGGTCGGGGAGAACGTGCTCGACGGGCTCTCCTTCGAGGTCTTTGAGGGCGAACACGTCGGCATCCTCGGGCGAAACGGCGCGGGCAAAACTACGCTTTTCCGCTGTCTCACCGGAGAGCTTACGCCGGACGAGGGCGAGATAGTCATCCCGAGATCCAAGCGGCTCGGCGTTCTGAGCCAGATTCCCGTCTATCCGGCAAGCTTCACGGCGGAGGACGTTCTCAAAACAGCCGAGGAGCGCGTGCGCGCCTTCGGCCGGGAGATGCAGGAGCTGGAGAAGAAAATGGCTGAGGGCGACAATTCCGAAGCGACGCTCCGGCGCTACGACTTCGTATCCTCGGAATTTCTGCGCCTCGGCGGCTACGAGCTTCAGCGCTTCCGCGACACCGTAGCAAACGGTCTCGGAATACCGAAGGCTCAGCGCGCGCAGCTCTTTTCAGAGCTTTCCGGCGGCGAAAAGACGCGCATAAACCTCGCGCGGCTTATCCTCGAGGATACGGATATCCTTCTGCTCGACGAGCCGACGAACCACCTCGATATGAGCGCCGTAGAATGGCTCGAGGACTACGTTTCGCGCTTCCGCGGAACGGTGCTCGCAATAAGCCACGACCGATACTTCCTCGACCGGGCGATAAGCCGGATAATCGAGGTGCTGGACGGAAAGGCGGAGTTCTACTCCGGCGCGTACAGCTTCTACGTCGAGGAAAAGCGCAGGCGCTACGATGAACAGCTCAAGGCTTACGAGAAGGCGGAGGCGAAGATCGCTCAGCTCAGAAAGGCTGCGGCAGACCTGCATCTCTGGGCATTTATGGGCTCGGACAAGCTGCACAAGCGCGCCTTTTCTATGGAAAAGCGCATTGAGAAAATGGCTTCTGTCGAAAAGCCGACGCAGGAGCGCACGCTTCGCGCTCGATTCAACGAAACGGAGTTTCGCGCTGACGACGTGCTCGTGACGAAGGGACTCGGCAAGAGCTTCGGCGAGAGACAGCTCTTTTCGGGCGTGGAGCTTCAGATGCGCGGCGGCGAGAGGATCGCGCTCATCGGCGACAACGGCACCGGAAAATCGACCTTCATCCGCATGATAATGAACGAGGAGGAGCCGACGGAGGGACTTATAAAGCTCGGTCCCTCGGTCAAAATCGCGTATCTTCCGCAGATAGTCGAGTTCAGGGACGAGTCGCTCACCGTTCTCGAAACGGCAATGTACGAGGGCAGGATGCAGCCGCAGGAGGCGCGTGACCGCCTCGGAGCGTACTTTTTCACGGGCGAGGACGTTCACACTCCGGTAAGCCAGCTCTCGGGGGGCGAGCGGTCAAGGCTCAAGATGTGCATGATAATGCGCGGCAGCGTGAATCTTCTCATCCTCGACGAGCCGACAAACCACCTCGACCTTGCCTCGCGCGAGTGGATGGAGAATGCGCTGATGGACTACGGCGAGGCGCTGCTGTTCGTTTCGCACGACAGATATTTCATCAACAAATTCGCAACGAGAGTGTGGGAGCTTGAAAACGGCAGGCTCACCGACTACCCCGTCGGCTACGAGCGCTACCGCGAAATAAAGGCGCGAGCCGACTCTGTCCCGGTAAAGACCGAGCCGCAGAGGGCGGAGAAGCCGGTTAAGAAGCAGAACACGTACAATAAGGACAAGGAGCTGAAGCGCGTCGAGCGCTCTATCAGCGAGCTTGAGACGAAGCTTGAAGAAAACCAGAGAGCGCAGGACGAGTTTTCGTCTGACTACTCAAAGCTCATGGAGCTTGGGATAGAGTATGAGGCGATCCAGTCTGAGCTTGCCGGATTGTACCTTAAATGGGAGGAGCTTGCGGAATGAAGAAGTACGCTTCATATCTCATAACAGCTGCGGCGTGCCTCGCCGTCGGGCTCTTTTTCCGCTTCGCGCTGATGGGATACAGGGTGCTTGGCTACGGGTTTATGCTCATTGCGCTCGCGGCTCTGTACTTCATGGCGCTGAAGATCCTTGAGCCAAAGGCGCCGAGGACGGCAAAATTTCTCGACAAGCTCGGCTCTTACGGCATAATTCTATTTTCGTTTGCCCTCGTCATAACGGTTGCGATGATAGCCGTGGACGCAAAGGGCGAGGATAACGGCGGCGCGGACTATGCGATAGTACTCGGCGCGGGCGTGAACGGCGAGGAGCCGAGCGCTTCGCTCGCTGCAAGACTGCGCGCGGCGAAGGAATACGCCGAGGCTAATCCCGACTGCGTGATCATCGTTTCCGGCGGAAAGGGCTCGGGCGAGAACATCTCCGAAGCGGAGTGCATGCGCCGGTGGCTCGTCCGGAACGGCGTGGACGAGGCGCGCATAATTATGGAGGACAGATCAAAGCGAACGGAGGAAAATCTCGCCTTTTCCCGCGAGATAATACTCTCGCGCGAGCCGGATTTTGACGGCAGAGTGTGCGTCATAACCGAGATCTACCACGTCACCCGCGCGAAGCTCTTTGCGCGCAAGGCGGGCTTTGAGAGCGTTGTGAGCGCGTGGGGCTGGACGGGGCTGCCCGTGCTGACGGCAAATTATTACATACGCGAGGCGCTCGGCGTCTGGCACTTTTTGGTGTTCTCGAGATAAGCCTGAGAGCGCCGCAACCGCATTTGTTGGTCAAAAGACAACAAATGCGGTTCTTTTTTACAATTTTTCTATATCCATGGGACGTTTCGGGACTCTGAAGGATATTTATATAAGAGAGTCTAAAAGGGACGTGATGGATATTGAACGAAGCGCAGTTTGAGAGCATACTTTCAGACTACGGCGACACTGTATATCGCGTCGCTTTACATATACTCTGCTCGGTGCCGGACGCCGAGGACGCCGTTCAGCAGACCTTTACAAAGCTTTGGGTATCGGACAAGCACTATGACAGCGAAGAGCATCTGCGGCGCTGGCTTATAAGAGTTGCGGTGAATGAGTGCAAAAAGGAGCTCAGAAGTCCTCGAAGAAGAATAGCGCCGTTGGACGATGCGCAGGCAGAGCCGGAGTTTGTGAACGATGAATACCGGGAAGTCTGGGAAAAGGTCAAGGCGCTTGATCCGAAGTACAGAACTGCGGTTTATCTCCGCTACTACGAGGGCTATACCGCTGAGGAGATCGCAAAAATGACAGGCTCGACCGCCTCGACAGTCAGAACGAGGCTTATGCGGGCGAGGGAGCGGCTAAAGACTCTTTTGGGAGGCGACGGCGATGATTAAGAATATGTATTGCGCTATGGTTGACGATATGAAGCTCTCGAAAGAACGGCTTGAGGCTATTATGAGCTTCTCTCCGAAAATGAAAAAGCGCACCGTTATTCCTGCGCTCGTCGCTGTATTGACGGTAATGCTGACGGGAGCCGCCGGAGCCGCGAGCTATGGACCGATAGTCAGCATACTGAACGACATAATGATAGTCGAAAGCGAGCAGAGCGAAGGTACTCGGCTTTCGGCGGAAAAGGTCGAAGCTATGCTGAAAAACGCGGCGATCCCCGGAGATTATGAAATATCGGACGTAAGCACGAGGGAGCTTGACGCATATACGAGAATTGGTGTAAGATGTACGGGTGAGCGCGGCAGCATTTCGATCACGGCAAAGGTCTACAAAGATGAGAGAAGCCTTGTCACAGCTTATGAGATCGATGAGGGAACCGGGCCGGAGCTGTTTAACGCCGGTGGCGCGAGTTTTTATATAGCAAAGAACACAGATGAGTTCAGCGCTCGCGGAGAGTACGGAGGCTGCGAGATCAGCATACACGGCAATATTACGGAAGACGAGATGAAAGAGATCATAAAAAGCGTAGTTAAGTGCGAAAGCACTGATAATAAAAGGAGGTAACAAAGTATGAAAAGCTTCAGAAAATTTGCAGCGCTTATCCTTGCGGTTATTGTCTGCCTGCCGTTTACGGGAAGAGTCAATGCGGCTGCAGAAAAAGACGTCAGAGTCACGCTTCCGGCCTTTAAGGTAACGCTGAACGACGAGGTCATCAACAACACTTTCAGCGAGTATCCGCTCATAGTGTACAAGGACATCACGTATTTCCCGATGACATATTATGACGCCCGCTGGCTCGGAGTTACCACCGGCTGGTCGCAGGAGAGCGGACTTTCGGTTTCCTCGGAGCGCGATCCGCTTAAGCTTACCGGTATGCCGGAATACAGAGCATATACGCGCAAAACGGCAAATGCCTCCTCATATACGGCGAGCATAGCGAGCTTTCCGATAACGGTAAACGGAAAGACGATCGACAACGCGAGCGAAGAATATCCGCTTCTGGTTTTCCGCGATATTACCTATTTTCCGATGACCTGGCGCTTCTGCTTAGAGGAATTCGGCTGGCATTACTCATGGAATGCCAATGACGGCCTTGTTATCTTCTCCTGGACAGACTGGATGAATTCAGTCAGATACCATGGCGCGTACTGGCATGCCGGCGAAAAGCTTACACTTGAAGAAGAAGGAAAAGATATATACACGTTGACCGGCATGGTGTACCGCTGGAAGGATGGCGAGGACGCGTATTCGGAAATGTATGAATATCCGCTTGTGCGTTGGAGAGGCAGTCTTGAGATCAAGGAAGATAAGCTGTACCTCCACTACAACACCTATGGATTGCCCACGGGTCTGGGACAGGTAAGCGGCGACAGCTATAACGTGTGCCTAAACGACGTAATAGACGTTGACTGACAAAAAACGGTCATATCCGGAAAAACCGGGTATGACCGAAATTTTATACTCTTTTTTCAAACGCGAGACGCTTGGGGTCGTGTCCCTCTCTGGCCTCGACAAGCACGTTCCCGCGGTAGCGGAAGCCGTTTCTCGTCAGAAGCGACTGCATAGGTTTGTTCCTGCGGTGCGTATCGGCGCGAAGACGGCGAATGCCGTCGGATAGGCACAGCTCCTCGGCGTAACCGACGAGTCTGTCGGAAATGCCGCAGCCGCGCGCAAAGGGAGCGACGGCAGAGGCGTGGATAGTGTAATAGGGCAGATCGTCCGACCATTTCCCGTCAGTGATGGCGGCGTAATTCGGGTCGGGCGTTTTCATAAGCCGGAACACCGCCGCGACCCTGTCACCGACGGAGACGACGTAACCCTCGCCGGCATTTATAAATTCGCGCAGCGTGCTCTCGTCCGGATATCCGGACTGCCACTGATCGACCTTGTGGGCGCGGAGATAAGCCTTCGCGTCCTCGATTATCCTTGCAGCCTCGGGAATATCGTCCTCGCGCATAGGGCGGCAGGCGACCGGTCCCATCTCGCTGACGCGCCTTTCGCGCTCAGCCTCACGCAGCAGCTTTTCGTCCTCAGCGGAGAGCGAGAGAAGTGCGAACATATCGGCTCGGCGCTCCTTTGTGCGGGCAAGCTGCATCTTCCTGCGCCAGCGCTCAACCTGCGTGTGGTCGCCGTTCAGCAGCACCTCGGGAACGCTCCTGCCTCGCCACTCCTCGGGACGGGTGTACTGCGGATACTCCAGCAGTCCGTCCCAGTGGCTCTCGTTTTCGTAGCACTCGGGGTCGGACAGCACCCCGGGCACGAGCCGAAGAACGGAGTCCGCGACAGCCATCGCCGGTATCTCGCCGCCGGTCAGAACGAAGTCTCCGAGGCTGATCTCCTCGTCAACGCATTCGTCGATAAACCGCTGATCAACGCCCTCATAGTGACCGCAGACGAGAATTATCCCGTCATATTCGCGGGCAAGGCGCCTTGCGTCAGCCTCTTCGAAGCGCTTGCCGCAGGGGGAGAGGTAGATCGCGCGAACGCTCCCGCCGCGCTCTCTTTTCGCGTTCTCAAGGCAGTCGCACAGCGGCTGAGCGCTCATTATGCAGCCCATTCCGCCGCCGTAGGGGTAATCGTCTACCTGGTTCTGCTTATTCGTGGTGTAGTCGCGTATCTGGTGCGCGCGCACGTCGATCAGACCCTTTTTGGCGGCGCGCCCGATTATGCTCTCGCCCATCATCGCCATTACCGCGCCGGGGAAGAGAGTCAGAATATCTACCGTGTACATTTCACATTCCCTCAATGAGCCGCAGCGTCACGATGCCTTTTTCCATATCGCGCGCGACCATAAATTCCGGCCTGAGCGGCACGAGATGCTCGCTTTCGCCGCGTATTTCCATTATATCGCCGGCGGGTACGGTGAACACGTCGGTGATCCTGCCGATCTCGGCGCCGTTCTCGTCAACGGCTGTGAAGCCGATAAGGTCTGCGATGAAGTACGCGCCGTCTTCGAGCGGAGCGTCGGCGCGGTCGAGATATACGATCTTTGTCTTTAGCGCCTCGGCAGCCGTCATGTCGTCAACGCCCTCGATCTTTGCGATGACGAAGCGTCCGTTCGGACGGCACGCGACCCTGACGGGGCGTGAGTCGAGGTATAGAGTTTTGATTCTGGTAAAGAACGCGGGCGAGTCAGCCCACGGCTCGATCTTGACCTCGCCGCGCACACCGTGGGTGTTGATGATGCGCCCGGCTTCAAGTAAGTTTTCCATATTTGACCTCAGAAAAAATAATGTACGGAACAGAGCTCTATACGAAAAAAGGGAAGGGTAAGCCCCTCCCTTTCGTCTTATTCGTCCTCGTCGAGAATATCGACAACGATGTGCTTGTTCTGACGCTGAGCGACAGAGCGCATCAGGGCGCGGATCTCTTTTGCTATCTTGCCGTGACGGCCGATCACCTTGCCCATATCGTCGGGGGCAACGCGAAGGGAGAAAACGGTCTTGTCGCCGTCGTCTCTCTCGGTGACTACCACGGCATCGGGAGAATCAACGAGATTCTGCGCGATATAGGTAAGAAGCTCCTTCAAGGCTTAGCCCCCGATCAAAGAACGCCCGCTTTTTTGAGCAGGGTCTTGACAGTGTCGGTCGGCTGAGCGCCGTTGCGCAGCCACTCCTGAGCGCGGTCTGCCTTGACTGCGACCTTGTTGTCGGAGGCCATCGGATCGTAGGTGCCGATCTCCTCGATGAAGCGGCCGTCACGCGGGAAGCGGCCGTCAGCGACGACTATTCTGTAAAACGGGTTCTTCTTGGCGCCCATTCTGCGAAGTCTGATTTTAACCATTTTTCTTTACCATCCTTAAAATAATTTTTTATTTCAATTTATCAAAACCCGAAGGGATTTTTGCCTTTTCTGCCGCCGCCCATCATGCCGGGCATCTTGCCCTTACTGAGCTGCTTTGTCATCTGCTTAAGAAGCTCATACTGCTTTAAGAGGCGGTTTATATCGACTACCGTCGTGCCGCTGCCGGCGGCTATGCGCTTTTTGCGGCTGTGGTTGATTATCGAGGGATCGTCGCGCTCGCGCTGTGTCATCGAGAGTATTATCGCCTCGGTGCGCATGAGCTGACGCTCGTCGAGCTTTGCGCCCTGGAGCGCCTTTCCGGCGCCGCCCGGGAGCATTCCCGCAATGTCCTGCATTCCCATACCGCGGAGCTGAACGAGCTGATCGTAGTAATCGGAGAGGGTGAAGGAGTTTTTGCGGAGCTTTTCAGCCATCTCCGCCGCCTTCTTCTGGTCTATCGCCGCCTCAGCCTTTTCGATGAGGGTGAGAACGTCGCCCATGCCGAGGATACGGCTCGCCATTCTGTCGGGATGGAAAGGCTCAATGTCCGTTAGCTTTTCACCGATTCCGGAAAACTTGATCGGCTTGCCCGTTACGGCTCTGACCGAGAGAGCGGCGCCGCCGCGCGCGTCACCGTCAAGCTTCGTGAGCATAACGCCGGTGATGCCGAGCGCGTCGTCAAACGCCTTGGCGGCGTTCACCGCGTCCTGACCGGTCATCGCGTCCACGACAAGGAGTATCTCGTCGGGGCTGACCTCAGCCTTTACGCGCTTTAACTCGTCCATCAGCGCCTCGTCGATGTGCAGGCGGCCTGCCGTATCGAGGATAACGAGGTCGTTTCCGTGCTTTTTCGCGTGCTCTATGGCGCTCTTGGCGATAATAACGGGGTCCTCGGTGCCCATCTGGAACACCGGGATGCCGAGCTGACCGCCGACCGTCTCGAGCTGCTTGATCGCGGCGGGACGGTAGATGTCGCAGGCGACGAGCAGCGGACGCTTATTGTTGTGCTTCTTGATATAAGCCGCGAGCTTCGCGCCGTTCGTGGTCTTGCCGGCGCCCTGAAGTCCGACGAGCATGACGACCGTAAGTCCCTTCGGGGACATATTCAGCTTCGCCGTCTGCCCACCCATAAGAGCGACAAGCTCCTCGTTGACGATCTTGATGACCATCTGCGCGGGGGTGAGGGACTCCATAACGTCCTGCCCGACGGCACGCTCGGAAACGGTCTTAACAAAGTCCTTTACGACCTTGTAGCTGACGTCCGCCTCAAGGAGCGCAAGGCGCACCTCGCGCATAGCCTCCTTGATGTCGCCCTCGGAGAGGCGGCCCTTGCCCCTGAGCTTTTTGAAGGCGTTATTCAGTTTATCGGAAAGCGATTCAAATGCCATCTCTGAGCCTTTCAATGTCGGCGCGAATATCGTCGATCGCGCCGCGTGCGCTCTCTGGAAGCGCGCTTCTGAGTTCTGTAAGCTTTTTGTCAAGCGAGTCGATCGCGCTCGTCATTGCCTCGTACCGGCGCACAAGTCCGGTCTTGGCCTCGAGCTTCGCCACCGCGCTCTCCGCCTTTTTCAGAGCGTCAAAGACGTTCTGGCGGCTCGTGCCCCATTCCGCGGCGATCTCGGCGAGGCTGAGATCATCGTTGTAGTAGAGGTCGAAGGCGTCGCGCTGCTTTTCGGAGAGAAGCTCGCCGTAAAAATCATACAGGAGCGATTTTTCCAGCGCGCTGTCCGGCATTGTGCCGCCTCCTCTGCAAAGCATTATTACTTGACACCCCGAGAGTATAACGCAAACGAGCCGCGTTGTCAAGCATTATTTATTCCCGAATTTACAAAAAAGTCATTTAATTTATATGAGATTAGTAGTATAATGGGCGTCGTGAGAGGAGGGAAGCCCGTATGGAAACGATCACCATATCGCCCGGCGTGCGGCTTACCGTTATAAACGAGCTGAAATTCAAAACGGCGTGCCTTTCGATGAACGTGCTCTCGCCGCTGAAAAAGGAAACGGCGGCGCTGAACGCGGTGCTTCCCTACGTCCTGCGGCGCGGAACCGCCTCGAAGCCGGATATGCAGACCATCGAGGCGTTTCTTGACGATAACTACGGCGCGCGGCTCGAGGCGTTCGTGCGCAAGCGCGGCGAGATACAGATCTGCGGCTTTTACTCGGACTTTGCGGACGAGGCTTTTCTCGGCGGCGAGACGGGACTTCTCGAGAGAATGACCGATCTGATGGGCGAAATGCTGCTCTCTCCCGCGACCTTCGGCGGCAGGCTCAGAAAGGAATACGTCGATACAGAGCGCGAAAACCTCATTGCGGATATTCGCGCCTCTCTGAATGACAAGCGCGGCTACGCGAATCTGAGCCTCATTCAGAATATGTTTAAGAAAGAGGCCTACGGCGTTCCGAAGCTCGGGCGTGAGCTTGAGGCGAGGAAGATAAGCGTCGCAACGCTGACGCGGCACTATAAGTCGCTCATCGCGTCGTCGCCCGTCGAGGTCATATACGTCGGCGCGGAAAATCCGAGGCGCGTCGCCGCGGCTGTCAAGAGCGCGCTCAGCGCGAGGGCGCCGGTGTTCGGCGCGGAAATTCCGCAGACCTCGGTTTTCGGCGTAAGCTCAGCAAAGCCGAAATTCATACGCGAGGAGATGCCGCTGAAGCAGGCGAAGCTCTCGCTCGGCTACCGCATAGAAAAGGACGCCGTTGAGAATGATCAGCCGGCGCTGACAGTGATGAACGCCATTTTCGGCGGAGCCGTTACGAGCAAGCTCTTCCGCGAGGTGCGCGAAAAGCGCGGACTTTGCTATTACGCCTCAAGCACGGTCGACAGAATGAAGCGCGCCATGTTCGTTTCCTGCGGCATCGACACGGGAAAGTACGACGAGGCGATGGAGGCGATAGAGGCTGAGCTCAGGGCGATGCAGAACGGTGAGATTACCGACGAGGAGCTTGAGAGCGCAAAGAGCTTCATCGTCGGCGCGATGTACTCTGTTGAGGACTCGCTTCCCGCGAGGGAGAGCGTAACGCTGAATTTCCTCCTTCAGGGGCTCGATATAAAGCCATCGGAGTTCGGCGGTCTGTGCGACCTCGTTACAAAGGAAGAGGTCGTTGCCTGCGCCCGCAGGGTGCAGCTCGACACTGTGTTCTTCCTCGCCGGAAAGGGGGAGGGAAAATGACGAAAAAAGAATATCCCCGCATCGGCGAAACGGTTTTTTACGAAACGCTCGAAAACGGACTGCGCGTTGCGATAGTAAAAAAGCCCGGCTTCCGCAAGAAAATGGCGTTCCTGAGCGTTCTCTTCGGCTCAGCTGACGTGAATTTTACCTACAAGGGCGAGAAATACGAAATGCCCGCCGGAACGGCGCACTTTTTGGAGCACAAGATGTTCGAGCGCGAGGGCGGAGAGGACGCGCTCGCGGTTCTCTCGAAGCGCGGCGCAACGGCGAACGCCTTTACCTCGACCGATATGACCGCATTTCACTTCGAGTGTACGAAGCTGTTTTACGAAAACCTTGAAACGCTCGTGGATTTCGTTATGCACCCGGCGTTTACGGACGAGAGCATAGAGAAGGAGAAGTCGATAATCGCGCAGGAGATAGTTATGGGCGAGGACGACCCCGATAACGCGCTCTATTACAATCTTCTCCGGTGCCTTTTCCGCCGCCACCCGATACGCGCTGAGGTCGTCGGCACCGTAAAGAGCATAGAGGGGATAACCGCAGAAAAGCTTATGCTCTGCCACGAGGCTTTCTACTGCCCGGGCAATATGCAGCTCGTGCTCTGCGGCGACCTTGACGAGAAAGAGACGATAAAAAAGGTTGCCGAACTTATTACTGCGCCGCGCGGCTTTGCGCCGGCGCGCGTGTATCCGAAGGAGAGCGAAAAGCCCTTCAGGGAGGAGAAAAACGCCGTTATGGACGTAGCGGCGCCGTTATTCCTCGCCGGAGCCAAGACCGAAATGGGACTTAGAGGCTCCGGGGCTATCCGCCATGAGCTTACCGCGGCGCTGAGCCTTTCGGTGCTGATGGGCGAGGCTTCGCCGCTCTACGCGCGGCTGTACTCCGAGGGGGTCATTAACGAAACCTTCGGCTACGATTTTGAGTCAACTAACGGAGTGAGCTTCATATCCTTCGGCGGTGAGACCGACGAGAGCGACAGAGTCATCTCCGACGTTATGCGAGAGGCGAAAAATCTCGCGGAAAATGGACTTGACTCAGCCTTCCTCGAGCGGAGAAAAAAGAGCGTCATCGGAGACGAGCTAAGGGGACTTTCAAGCTTTGACAGTATATGCTACAACGTCGCCTGCGCCATGAGCGAGGGCTACGATTACTTCGACCTCGTGCCGGTCATCGGCAGCATCACCGAAAAAGAGGTCAGGAATTTCCTTGCAAAATACGTTACGCCCGGGCGCTTTGCTGTGAGCACGGTGCGCGGAAGGGAGGAGAAGATATGAGCTTTCCGGACGGCGCTATTTCCTTTCCGATTTTCGGAGAGAGCTTCTATCTGAACCCGCCGAGCTACTTTACCCTCGGCCCGCTGACTATACACTGGTACGGCGTTATCATCGCTACGGGATTTCTCCTCGCCGTTGTCTACTGCACCCGCAGGTCAAAGCAGTTCGGCGTGGACCCCGACTCGCTCTACGACGTGATAATCTACGGCCTGCCGATCGGACTTATCTGCGCGAGAGCGTACTACGTCATATTCTACCTCGACCTTTTCAAGGGCAAGCCGTTTCTGGACTACATAGCTATCTGGAACGGCGGACTCGCGTTCTACGGCGGACTTATCGGCGCGGCGGCGACGCTTATCGTCTACTGCCGGATAAAGAAGCTGCCGTTTCTGCCGTTTATGGACGTCGTTTCTCTCGGCTTTATGATAGGTCAGGCGATCGGCCGCTGGGGAAACTTCATGAACCGCGAGGCTTACGGCTACGAGACCGATCTGCCGTGGCGCATGGGACTAACCTACGGCGGCGTGACGACCTACGTTCACCCGACGTTTCTGTACGAATCACTTTGGAATCTCGTCGGCTTTCTCGTAATACACTGGTACTCCAAAAAGCACCGCAAGTTCGATGGCGAGATATTTCTCATGTATCTCGGCTGGTACGGGCTCGGAAGAGCGTGGATAGAGGGGCTGAGAACGGACTCGCTGTATTTCTTCGATACCGGCATCCGCGTTAGTCAGCTGCTTGCGGGAGTATGCGCGGTGGCTGCGGCGGGCATACTAATTTACGTGCGCTTTATAAAAAAGCCGGACGCGGCACTTATGTACGTTAATAAACTCAATAAAATGGAGGAAGAATAAAATGGAATTCAAATTTGATGAAATCATGAATAAGGTCTCCGAGACCGCAAAGACCGTAACCGATAAGGCGGGAGAGCTTGCAAAGCGCGCTAAGCTCTCAACAGACCTCGGCGGCGAGAGAAACGCTCTCAGGGACGCATACGCGGAGCTTGGAAAGGCGCTCTACGCTACCCTCGGCGACGATCTCGAGGGTGAGATCGCGGAGAAGGCGGCGAAGGTCAAGCTCAGCCTTGAGCTTATCGCGCAGAAGGAGGCGGAGCTTGAGGAGCTGAGAAGCAAGTCCGGCGACAGTCTCCGCATCAACATCAACGGCGAGAATCCCGAGATCGACGCGAAGATCGAGGAGGTCAAGGAGAAGGTCGCCGCAGGAGTCGAGGTCGTAAAGGAGAAGGCTGACGAGTACAGCGACAAAGCCGGCGAGGCGCTGAACGATCTCATCGAAAAGGGCGCGGCAAAGGTCGAGGAGCTGAAGAATCAGACCTGCGACAAGGCCGAGGACGTCTGCGAGGAGGTAGTCGAGGTCGTTGAGGAGACCGAGGAGAAGGCAGCCGACGCCGTCGAGGAAGTCAAGGACGCCGCTGAGGAAGCAACCGAGGAGAAGCCCGAAGAGTAATGAACGACGAGCTGACTGCGGTCGATATAAAGAAAATGAAGGAGGAGCTGGAGTACAGAACGAATACTCTGCGCGGAAAGCTTATCGCGGAGGTGCAGTACGCCCGTTCCTTCGGAGACCTCAGCGAGAATTTTGAATACAAGGCGGCGAAGCAGGAGAAAAACCGAAACGAGAGCCGCATACGCTATCTCGAGCGCATGATAGCCTCGGCAAAGGTTATCGAGGTCAGTGAGAAAGAAGGAATAGCCGGACTTTTCAGCCGCGTGACCTTCCTTGCTGACGGCGACGACGAGCCGACCGAGGTGCGGATAGTCACCACCCTCAGGCAGAATCCGCTCGAGGGACTTATCTCGAAGGAGAGCCCCGTCGGCAGAGCGCTTCTGGGCAGGAAAGTCGGGGACAGGGTCACGATACGCGTTTCCGACGACTTTTCCTACGACGCGGTTATTCAGTCCATCGAGCCGGGCGAGGACGATGAAAGCCTCGAGATCATGAAGTTCTGAAAAAAGCACCGCGCCCGATCGGGCGCGGTGCTAAAATTATATATCCATAAAGCCCTTTCCGATTATCTCGGAGGAGTTGACCATCGTGATGAACGCGCCGCGATCCGTGTTGCGGATGAAGGAGCGGAGAAGCACCGCCTGGCGCCGCGTGAGGACGGTCGTGATGACCTTTTCGTGCTGGTGTGAATAGGCGCCCTCGGCGTCTGAGATGGTTGCCGAGCGGTTCAGCTTGTTAATGATGAAAGCCTCAATCTCCTCGGGCTTTTTCGAGATTATCGTGATGTACTTGCGCGAGTTTATGCCGTCCATCACCATATCGACGAGGAAGGTCTTTGTGACAAGACCGAGCGTGCAGTAAAGTCCGGTGGGTATTCCGTATATCCAGAAGGTCGCAAGCACGATGAGCACGTCGGCGCACAGCAGAGCCTTGCCGATCGGCAGGGAAGTGTGCTTTGAAAGTATCATCGCAACGATGTCCGTGCCGCCCGTTGAGGCGCCGATGTTGAAGACTATCGCGCTGCCGACGGCGGGAAGTATGACTGCCCACACAAGCTCAAGGAGCGGATCGTTCGTGAGCGGGTGATCGATCGGCATTATAAGCTCAAAGACCGATACAAAGCCGGAGAGCGCGAGAGAGGCATAGGTCGTAGCCCACGCGAAGCTCTTTCCGACGAAGATATATCCGAGGATTATGAGCAGTATGTTTATTATGAACATCGAGCCGCCGACGTTCAGCTGGGGAAAGAGGCTTGCGAGGATTATCGCAAGACCTGAGGTGCCGCCCATCGCAAAGTTGTTCGGGGTTTTGAAAAAGCTGATACCGGCGGCAGTCACGATAAGTCCGGCGTTCAGCAGTAAAAACCAGATCGCGTGGTCTTTGAATGTCTTTTTCTTTTCCATCTTTCTACCTCTTTCTTCTGAAAGCCCTCGTATTATACGACGGAAAAATTGCGTATGCAAGAGGAAAATGAAATTTAAAAGTCATTCGGTCAGATAGTAGGTGAACGTGCCGGTGGAGAGAAGCTTGCCGCTCTCGTTCACGACGTCGCTTTTCATCACGGCGATGGTGCGCCCCACGCGGACAGTTTCCGCGGTGGCGATTATCCTGCCGGAGGAGACGTTCGACAGGTAGTTGTAGCTTGCGTTAAGAGTTACAGCCTTTTTTCCGTGAGCGCGCACCGCCAGACCTACTACCGAGTCCGAGAGCGCGTAGAGCATACCTCCGTGCACCATCCCGTAGGGATTGAGATGCACGTCGCTGACCTCGACCTCGACGTAAAATTTCCCGTTCTCCTCGCGTACCTCGACGCCGAGAGAGTTGAGAAAGTGGTTCTTCCTGAATATTTCAAGCGCTGATTCGACTGAATAATCCATGCTGCTTCTCCTTATATTAATCTGTCACATTGTAGCACATCGGAAGTAGAAACACAATAGACAAAAGGATAACGAGCCAAGTTCGGAATTATCCTGTTTTCGTCATATTTATTTTGAAAAAAGCCAAAATAGTTATTGAAAAATCAGCAAAAAGAGTATATTATATTCTACGGTGTTGAATTTGATAAATCTTGTTTTGGTAGAGCCGGAAATCCCGTCAAATACCGGCAACATAGCTCGCACCTGCGCCGCAACGAGGGCGCGGCTGCATCTCGTGAAGCCGCTCGGCTTCGATATCTCGGATAAGGCTGTCAAAAGAGCCGGACTTGACTATTGGCCGATGGTCGATATAACGGTCTACGAGGATATCGAGGACTTTCTCCGTCAGCATGGGGATGAAAAGCTCTGGCTGACCACGACTAAGGCGCCGAGATGCTATACCGAGGCTGACCTCACCGGCGACGTGTGGATCCTCTTCGGCAAGGAGACGGCGGGGCTTCCGCTGTGGCTCCGCGAGAGATACCGGGATAGGTGCGTCCGCCTTCCGATGAGGTCTGAGGCGCGAAGCCTCAACCTCGGAAATACGGCGGCAGTTATGTGCTATGAGGCTCTCCGGCAGCAGGGCTTTCCCGAGCTGAGGGATTTCGGCGAGATGAAAGATGAACAGGTTTAACCAACTATTTAGTATATTATTGTAAAGGAGATTTTCGCTATGAACTATCAGAAGAAATCTGTCCGCGACATCGACGTCAAGGGCAAAAAGGTGCTCCTCCGCTGCGACTTCAACGTACCCACCAAGAATGGCGTCATCACGAGCGACAAGCGCATCGTCGCCGCCCTGCCCACCATCAAGTACCTGCTTGAGAACGGCGCGGCAGTCATCGCCTGCAGCCATATGGGCAAGCCCAACGCGACCTTCGACTCCTTTGTAAAGAAGCAGACCGAGAAGGGCGCGGATCCCGCGACCCTCACCGAGGACGCGTGGAAGAAGAGCCTCAAGAAGCTCTCCCTCAAGCCCGTAGCCGAGCGCCTTTCCGAGCTTCTCGGCCAGGAGGTCAAGATGGCGAGCGACGTCTGCGGCGAGTCCGCTCAGGCTCTTGCCGCCGAGCTGAAGCCCGGCGAGCTTATGCTCCTTGAGAACACCCGCTTCGAGAAGGGCGAGACCAAGAACGATCCCGAGCTCTCCAAAAAGCTCGCTTCCCTCGCTGATATCTTCGTTTCCGACGCATTCGGAACCGTACACCGCGCTCACGCCACCACCGCCGGCGTAACCGAGTATCTCCCCGCAGTCTGCGGATTCCTTATCGAGAAGGAGATCGGCATCATGGGCAAGGCTCTTGCCGATCCCGAGCGTCCCTTTGTCGCCATCCTCGGCGGCGCCAAGGTCTCCGATAAGCTCAACGTTATCTCCAACCTTCTTGAGAAGGTCGATACCCTTATCATCGGCGGCGGCATGGCCTATACCTTCCTCGCAGCCAAGGGCTACACCGTCGGCACCAGCCTTCTCGACTCCGAGAAGCTCGACTACTGCCGCGAGATGATGAAGAAGGCGGAGGAGAAGGGCGTAAAGCTTCTTCTTCCGGTCGACACCGTCGTTTCCAAGTCCTTCCCCGATCCCATCGACGGACCGGTCGAGGTCTGCACCGTCGATTCCGACAAGATCCCTGCCGACCTTATGGGTCTTGACATCGGTGAGAAGACCCGCGAGCTCTTTGCCGACGCTGTAAAGAGCGCCAAGACCGTTGTCTGGAACGGCCCGATGGGCGTTTTCGAGAACCCGACCCTCGCAAAGGGCACCATTGCCGTTGCGCAGGCTCTCGCAGATTCCGAGGCTATCACCATTGTCGGCGGCGGCGACTCCGCTGCTGCCTGCGAGCAGCTCGGCTTTGCCGATAAGATCACCCACATCTCCACCGGCGGCGGCGCCTCCCTCGAGTTCCTTGAGGGCAAGGAGCTTCCGGGCGTGGCGGCTCTCCTCGATAAATAATTATCGCTTATAAGGGGCGGAGCATTCCGCCCCTTGAAGCGCGCCCATAACCCCTGATATCTACACAAGAAAGAAGTGTTTCACATATGAACAGAAAATACCGCAAGACAGTTATAGCCGGTAACTGGAAAATGAACAAGCTCCCCAGCGAGGTCAAGCCCTTTGCCGACGAGCTCAAGACCCTCGTTCCCAAGCAGAAGTGGTGCGACGTCGTCATCTGCGCGCCGTTCGTCGATCTGCCCGCAGCCGTCAAGGCTTTCCGCGACGCTAAGGTCGGAGTCGGCGCAGAGAACCTCAACGAGAACGAGAAGGGCGCCTTCACCGGCGAGGTCAGCGCCAATATGCTGACCGACCTCGGCGTAAAGTACGTCATCATCGGCCACTCCGAGAGAAGGCAGTATTACGGCGAGACCGATTTCTCCGTAAACGCCAAGGTTCACACCGCCCTCGAGGCAGGTCTTAACCCCATCGTATGCGTCGGTGAGTCCCTCGCTCAGCGCGAAAAGGGCATTACCCTCGAGCTTATCGCTCTTCAGGTAAAGACCGCTCTCGCCGGAGTTTCCGCGGATAAGATGCGCCGCGTGATCATTGCCTATGAGCCGATCTGGGCTATCGGCACCGGCAAGACAGCCACCGCCGAGCAGGCTAACGAGGTCTGCTCCGCGATCCGCGCCGTCATCCGCGATATTTACGGCGCGAGAGTCGCCCGTTCCGTTACCATCCAGTACGGCGGAAGCATGAATGAGAAGAACGCCGCAGAGCTTCTCGCTCAGCCCGACATCGACGGCGGTCTTATCGGCGGCGCAAGCCTCGTTCCCGAGAAGTTTGCCGCCATCATCAACGCTGCAAATCAGGACTAATTAAATAATAAGGAGAAAATACTATGACTAAACTCGTACTTGTCCGTCACGGCGAATCTGAGTGGAACAAGCTCAACCTCTTCACCGGCTGGACCGACGTAGAGCTCAGCGATAAGGGCCGCGAGGAGGCGAAGAACGCCGGCAAGGTTATGAAGGAGCTCGGCTATGACTTCGACGTCTGCTACACCTCCTACCTCAAGCGCGCCATCCACACCCTCAACATCGCCCTTGATGAGATGGACAGAGCATGGCTGCCCGTTATCAAGAGCTGGAAGCTCAACGAGCGTCACTACGGCGCGCTGCAGGGCCTCAACAAGTCCGAGACCGCCGAGAAGTACGGCGAGGAGCAGGTTAAGATCTGGCGCCGCAGCTTCGACGTAAAGCCGCCCGAGCTCAGCGAGGACGATCCCCGCTCCGCGACGAAGCAGGCTATGTTCCGCGACGTTCCGAAGGAGTGCCTCCCGGCAAACGAGAGCCTTGAGACCACCATCGAGCGCGTCGTTCCCTACTTCGAGGAGGTCATCAAGAAGGATATGCAGGCAGGCAAGCGCGTGATCATTGCCGCCCACGGCAACTCCCTCCGCGCCCTTGTCAAGTACTTCGACAACCTCTCCGACGAGGAGATCATCGGCGTCAATATCCCGACCGGCACTCCGCTCGTCTATGAGTTTGACGATAACTTCAACGTTATCCGTCACTACTACCTCGGCGACCAGGACGCTATCAACGCTAAGATGCAGGCTGTTGCCAACCAGGGCAAGAAGCAGTAATCATTGCTTGTCTTTTTCCGCCCGGCTTCGTTATACTTTCTTGCCGTACTTGAAGTACTGCCTGCGAAAGAAAGCCTCGCCGGACGAAAAAATACAGCGCAAGCATCCGGGATATATTCATAATATTCAAACCGATATTCACCCCCGTCAGACGATGACGGGGGTGTTTTTGTGCAATATGCTATAAAATTTGCCGCTTTAATGTGCTGAATTTATAAATATTAAGTATTGCAATTTATAAATATTCATAATATAATGCGTTCATCCGATAAATATTCAGGAAAGAGGATGAAACAATGAATAAAATTTCAAAGATCGTTGCGCTTGCGCTTTCACTTATTATGGTTTTCGCGCTCGCATCCTGCTCCACCACCGTAAATAATGCTCCGTCAGACAGCAGCACCGACGCGCCTGCAGCGAGCAATGACGCGCCTGCAGCGAGCAATGACGCGCCTGCAGCGAGCAATGACGCACCCGCTGCGTCGAACGACGCTCCGGCGACATCTAACGATACGCCTGCCGCTTCGACCGTCACCACCGTAAACCCCGGCAAGCTCACCGTAGCGACAAGCCCGGACTTCGCACCCTACGAGTTCTACTCTGTCGGCGCTGACGGCACCATGAGCCTCGCGGGCTTCGACATAGCTCTCGCGCAGTACATAGCTGATTACATGGGACTTGAGCTTGAGATAGTGACCGTTGACTTCGACGGCGTTCTCATGGAGCTTCAGACCAAGAGCGTAGACCTCGGTCTTGCGGGACTATCCGCGGATCCCAAGCGCGCCGGCATCATGGACTTCTCCACCATCTACTATGAGGGCGGCCAGAGCTTTGTGACCACCCAGGCGAACAAGGATAAGTTCGCCACTCTCGACGATACCAACAAGGCTGACGTTTCCGTCGGCGCTCAGATCGGCTCCATCCAGGTTGACCTCGCTGAGAAGTTCAGCCCCGACGCCGACATCGTTAAGCTCGTAAAGGTCACCGATATCATCGCTGAGCTCATCACCGGCAAGCTCGACGGCGCTTACATCGAGACCGCCGTTGCCGAGAACTACGCAAAGAACTATCCCGACCTCGCCATCGTGCTCGACGTTCCCTATGAGGATTCCGAGGGCAGCGCAGTCGGCGTTCAGAAGGACAATCCCGAGCTTTTAGCGGCTGTAAACGCCGCCGTTGAACAGGCTCTTGCGGACGGCAGCATGGCAAAGTTCATCGCTGAGGCAAACGAGCTCTCCACCGGAGATATTTACGAGGGACTCCTCGAGGGCTAAGCAGCACCACACAATAAAATCGAGGGAGAGCACAAGCTCTCCCTCTTGCGAGGTTAAAAGACTATGGGCGACCTTATAAAAATAGAAAATTTCTCAAAAATCGGGCCGTTTATGAAGCTCTTCTGGCAGGGCACGGGAGTTACCGTTCTTCTGAGCCTTTTCACCGTTGCCATCGGCTTCATGCTGGCGATAGTGCTTGCAACGATGCGCCTGAGCGAGTTCAGACCGCTCGCGTTTCTCGGCATGACGAAGGAAGGCAAGCTGACCGACAATCCCACGCTGCGCGCGATCGCGAAGTTCAACCCGCTGAGCTTTCTTGCGACGGCTTACGTCGAGATTCTGCGCTCAACGCCGGTAATAGTTCAGATATTTATCATTTATTACGGCGTTTTCGGCGTTATCAGCCTTCCGAAGTTCACATTTTTGGGCTTTGTGAAGTTTGAGCGCTTCTTCCCGGGCGTCGTTGCGCTCGGAATGAACTCCGGCGCCTATCTCTGCGAGATCATGCGAAGCGGCATCCAGTCCATCGACCGAGGCCAGACCGAGGCGGCGCGAAGCCTCGGACTCAGCGCATTCCAGACTCTGCGCTTTATCATTCTTCCGCAGGCGATAAAAAACATACTGCCCGCGATAGCAAACGAGTTCGTCGTTATAATCAAGGAGTCCGCGATAACGTACACCATCGGCGTACAGGACATTATGAGCGCCGTAAACTCAGTAAAGAGCGCGACCTTTACGATCATGGAGCCGCTGCTTGTTGCGACGGCGATCTACTTCTGCCTCTGCTTCCCGACGAGCAAGATAATAGCATACATCGAAAGGAGGATGAGCCGTGGCGACCGCAGACACAATGATTGAGGTCAAGAATCTCAAAAAGCACTATAACCGCGGCGCTATCAAGGCGCTCGACGGCGTTGACATCGACATCACGAAGGGCGAGGTCGTTGTCGTTATAGGCCCGTCAGGCTCAGGCAAATCGACCTTTCTCCGTTGCCTCAATCTGATGGAGGAGCCGACGGAGGGCGACATTAACTTCGACGGCGTCGATATAACGAAGAAAAAGATAAAAAACGCCGAGGGAAAGATGGTGAAGCTCGACATCGACAAGCACCGCCAGAAGATGGGCATGGTGTTCCAGCACTTCAACCTTTTCCCTCATATGACGGTCCTCAAAAACATGACCCTCGCTCCGGTCGAGCTGAAGAAAATGACCGAGGCTGAGGCGAACGAAAAGGCGCTTAAGCTTCTCGAAAGAGTGGGATTGCGCGACAGAGCCGAGGCGTACCCGAATCAACTCTCCGGCGGTCAGAAGCAGAGGATCGCAATCGTCCGCGCGCTTATGATGGAGCCGGAGGTCATGCTCTTCGACGAGCCGACGAGCGCGCTCGACCCCGAGATGGTAGGCGAGGTGCTCGACGTTATGAAGGAGCTTGCGCACTCCGGTATGACGATGGTCGTCGTCACACACGAGATGGGCTTTGCCCGCGAGGTCGGCACCAGGGTAGTATTTATGGACGGCGGCAAAATCGTCGAGCAGGGCACGCCGGAGGAGATTTTCTCCTATCCCGCCTCCGAGCGCCTCAAGAGCTTCCTTGTGAAGGTTCTGTAACCAAACTGTAACTAAATAATGGGAACAACCCCCTTTTTTCTGAAGTCTAAGTAGTGTAAGATGGAAAAAAGGGGGCTTTACTTATGAAAAAGAAAATAGCTCTGTTAATTTCGCTCATTCTTATTTCCGCGTTTATTGCATCGTGCGGCGCGTCAACCAGTCCGATGGACGCAAAGAACGGCGCTTCGTATTCAATGAACGAGGCTTACGACAACCCTGCGGAGGCGCCGATGGCGGAAGACGACTTCTATTTTGACGACGGAGCAGTTTACAACGCCGCGAAGGGAAGCAGTTCGCTTATAACGAAAACCTCGAATACCGATTTTGCCGAGAAGATGATCTACTCCGCCTCCGCGACAGTGGAGACTACGGATTTTGAAAAGAGCGTCGAGGCGGTCTATGAGCTTGTCGAGAGCTACGGCGGATTTCTTGAGTCGAGCTATATTACAGGCCAGCGCCTGCGCTCGCAGTGGGAAAACTATGCCCCGACCCGCACCGCGTCCTTCACTATCCGCGTACCGGCGGACAGCTTCACAAGCGTTAAAAGCGCGCTATCCGGCGTCGGCAACGTCGTTGACGTGCGCGACTGGGCGGAGAATATCACCGCGCAGTATTACGATACGCAGTCGAGACTCGATACCTACCGGCTCGAGCAGGAGAGAGTCATGGCGATGATGGAAAAGGCGGAAACCGTCAGCGACATGCTGGAGCTTGAGAGCCGCCTCAGCGATATACGCTATCAGATCGAGAGCCTTGAATCGACCCTCCGCAACTGGCAGAGGCAGGTCGATTACTCGACCGTAAATCTCACGGTCGAGGAGGTCCAGCGCCTCACCGTAGTCGAGCCGGAGAAGCGCTCCTATTGGCAGAGAGTCGGCGACGGCTTCATGCAGAGCATTGAGGACATCGGCTATAACCTTTCGGAGTTTTTCATAGACTTTGTCGCGGCGATACCCGTGCTTGTGATTTTGGCGGTACTGATCCTCGCCGCCGTTGTGATAATCAGGATCTTCATCAAGCGCTCAAGAGCGAAGAAAATGAGGAAATTCGCGGAGCAGCAGGCTGCTCCTGTGAATAAAGATAGTGTTTAACCTCCCACTACCGAAAGAAGCGGTCAGCGTTTTCGCTGACCGCTTCGACTTTTTATGAAAAACGAAAAACGCAGGATAAAGGGGGCGGGGATCTGTGAAGGGGCCGGCCGAGAGGCCCCTTCACGTCGCATGACCCGCTTCGACTTTTATCCGAATATCTCCGCTTCAATTTTCTTTGCGCTCTCGGTCGCCGCCATGCCGCCGAGGGCTGTTTCCCTCAGCTCGCGCGGGAGCATCTGACCGACGGAGTACATCGTTTCAACCATCTCGTCCGGCGAAACGGGGCAGGTCATACCGCCGAGGGCGAGGTCTGCGGAAACGAGGGCGTTCACCGCCTGAGATGCGTTCCGCTGCGCGCAGGGTATCTGCACAAGTCCTGCCACCGGATCGCAGACAAGACCCATGACGTTCATAAGCGCGATCGAAAAGGCATTGACCGCCATATCGTCGGTGCCGCCCATGAGATAGGTCGCGGCAGCCGCAGCCATCGCCGCCGCAACTCCGCACTCAGCCTGACAGCCGCCCTCCGCGCCGGCGACAGTGGCGTTTTCCGTAACTATCGCGCCAAAGCCGGAGGCGAGCAGAAGCGCCTCGAGGATCTTTCTGCGCTCGATGAGCTTTTCCTCCTCTAACGTTACCAGCACCGCCGGTACTATGCCGCACGAGCCTGCTGTCGGGCAGGCGCAGATGCGCCCCATAGCGGCGTTCGCCTCACTGCCGGAGAGAGCCTTGACGATGACCTTTGATATGAAATCGCCGCAGAGCGTTCTGCCTTCGTCAGCGTAGCGCTTCGCCTGCGCCGTAACGCCGGAGATAAGACCGCCCGCCGTGCTGAGCGGCTCGTACTCGGCTCTGTGGCTTGCGCGGCGCATGATCTCATAGCGATTATCGAGCTTTTTGAAAACCGCCTCCTCGGTAGTGCCGAAGGAGTGGATCTCGTCGTTCAGAATGACGCGCCAGAGGGGGATGGCGCTTGTGTTGCCGATCGAAATAATGCGCTCAAAGCTGTTCATATTACGCTCTCAGCCTCCTCGGGATTGATTATCGTCACGCTGACTACGCCGCCTATCTCCGTAAGCGTGTCCTTGACGTAGCCGGGTATGCGCTCGTCACATTCTATTACCGATACGGCGACCGCTCCGCGCTCGTTGCGCGTTGAGCGCATTACGCCGATGTTAAGACCGAGAAAGCCGAAAACTCCCGTGAGGTGCCCGAGCATTCCGCGCTCGTCGCGGTGGACTATGACCGCCGTCGGTTTTTCGCAGCCGAGCTCCATCGAAAAGCCGTCAAGCTCCGTTATCAGAATGCGCCCTCCGCCGAGAGAAACGCCGCTGACCGTGCGCTCGTCGCCTCCGGCGAGGGTAAAGCGAATAGTAACAAAATTATCGTGCTCGGGCTTGCGCTCCTCGGGAATAAAAGCGAAGCCCACGCCGCGCTCCCGGGCGATCTCAAAGGAGCGGCTCAGGCGCTCGTCGTCCTCCGGCATACCGAGCACGCCCGCAACGAGGGCAAGATCGGTGCCGTGGCCGCGGTAGGTCTTTGCAAACGAGCCGTAGAGGTGAAATTCCGCGCGAGTGATCTCGCCCTCGCAGAGAAGCGCGCTCATGCGCCCAAGCCGTACCGCGCCTGCGGTGTGGGAGCTGGAGGGACCGATCATGACCGGACCGGCTACCTCGAAAATACTAAGAGCCATAAGTGCCTCCGAAATTGCATTTTAGTGTATTGTATCACATATTGAATTACTTTACAACAGCGCTCTTTTATGCTAAAATATTACGTTCGTAAATGAAAGGAAGTGACGCCCGTGCTGACAAAGCTTGCCGAAATCGAAAAAAAATATACTGATCTCGGCGCGCTTCTGGAGAGCGCGGAGGTCTACTCCGACCCGAAAAGGTACGCCGAGGTCGCAAAGGAGCAGAAGGAGCTTGCACCGGTAGTCGAGGCGTATCGCAGGCGGATGAGCGTGGCGCGGAACATCGAGGACGCGCGGGCGCTTCTCGGCGATCCGGAGCTTGGAGAGATGGCGAAGGAGGAGCTTGAGAGCGCGAAGAGTGAGCTTGAAAAAGCCGATGAGGAGCTGAAGATACTGCTTCTCCCGCGCGACCCGAACGACTCGAAGAACGTGGTCATGGAGATCCGCCAGGGGATAGGCGGCGAGGAGGCGGCGCTTTTTGCCGCGGATATTTTCAGAATGTACTCCATGTACTGCGACTCGCGCGGCTGGAAGATCGAGATAGTAAACGAAAACGCCACGGAGCTCGGCGGCTTCAAGGAAATAAGCCTCATAATAAGCGGCGAGGGCGCCTATTCGCGCCTGAAATTCGAGTCCGGCGGCCACTGTGTAAAGAGAATTCCCGTGACCGAGTCAAACGGCAGGATACAGACCTCGACTGCCACGGTCGCGGTGCTGCCGGAGGCTGAGGACGTGGACTTCGAGCTTAATGAGGACGACGTCAGGATCGACGTTTTCCGCTCCTCCGGCGCAGGCGGGCAGAAGGTCAACAAGACCTCGTCCGCTATCCGGGTGACACATATCCCGTCGGGTATCGTAGTCGAATGTCAGGATGAGCGCAGTCAGTACCGCAACAAGGACAAGGCGCTCGCAATTCTGCGCTCGAAGCTCTATGAGATCGAGCTTCAGAAGAAAAACGACTCAGAAAACGCCTCGCGCCGCTCTATGGTCGGCACCGGAGAGCGAAGCGAGAAGATACGCACGTATTTTTATCAGCGCGACAGCGTTGTAGACAAGCGCATAACGGGCGAGGACAAGTCTTTTCCGCTCGGGAAGATAATGAACGGCGGGCTTGACGAGCTTATCGACGCGCTCGCCGCCGCCGATACGGCAGAGAGGCTGAAGGCATGACAACTGAGGTTTTACGCGAAAACGAAATAGCGCGCGCCGCAGAGATAATTCTCGCCGGCGGTCTTGTAGCCGCGCCGACGGAGACGGTCTACGGACTGTGCGCCGACGCCACGAACGAGACGGCGATACGGAAGATCTTTACTGCCAAGGGGCGCGATGAGCGCAAGCCGATAAGCGTTTTCGTGCGCGATATGCGCGGCGCCGAGGCGCTGTGCCGCGAGATACCCGAGGCGGCGTATAAGATCGCGGAGAAATATTTCCCCGGCCCCGTTACGCTTGTCCTCAGAAAGCGCGAATCAGTCTCCGACGCGCTCACAGCCGGCGGAGATACCGTCGGCGTGAGGTGTCCCGATAACGCCGCGGTGCTGGAGCTGATGCGGCTTGCCGGCGTGCCGCTCACCGGCACGAGCGCGAATCTCTCCGGAGAGAAGAGCGCCGAGAGCGCTGAGGAAGCGAAGATAGCCTTTGACGGGCGCATTGAGGCGGTCATCGACGGCGGCAGGTGCGGAGGCGGAGTGCCGAGCACGGTAATTGATCTCACGGGCGGAGAGATAAAGATCCTCCGCGCGGGGGCTGTCTCAAAAGAGGAGATCGAGGCGGTGATCGGATGATCATCGGCGTTACCGGTCAGACCGGAGCGGGAAAAACGACGCTTCTCCGATGGCTTGAAGCGAGAGGCTTCGCCGTAGTCGACTGCGACGAGGTGTACCACGCTCTTTTTGAGGGAGACGAAGCGCTGAGAAGCGCGATAATGTCGGAATTCGGCACTCTGGAGCGCAGAAAGCTCGCAAATATCGTCTTTTCCGACCAAGAAAGGCTAAAAAAGCTCAATGAGCTTACGCACCCTGCCGTGCTGAACGAGGTAAAGCGCATCATTTCCGGCAAAAAGAACGCCGCGATCGACGCGGTGGAGCTTTTTGAGGGCGGCGAGGCGGCTCTCTGCGACAGGATTATCGCCGTGACCGCGCCGAGAGAAGCGCGCATAGAACGCATAATGCGCCGCGACGGGATCGACAGGGCGTATGCCGAGGCGAGAGTCGACGGACAGAAGACCGAGGCGTGGTACCGGGAAAAATGCGGCCGCGTAATTGAAAACAACTTTGGATCTGAGGCGGAGTATTCCGCTTTTCTGGATAATGAATTTGGAAAGGAAACAGATATAATGGAAGAGAAAAAGAACGATCTGCGCGACGAGCTTTTCTACAATCAGAAGCACCTCGCGGACACGATGACAGAGGAGGAAAAGCGCGCTTCCGACGCTTACGCCGAGGACTACAAGGCGTTTCTCGCGGCGGCGAGAACTGAGCGCCTCGCGGTAAAGGAGGCTGTGCGCCAGGCTGAGAAGGCAGGCTTCAAGGCTTGGAACGGCAAGGACGCGCTCAAGCCCGGCGATAAGATATACCGCGTTCTGCGCGGCAAGGCGCTGCTGCTTGCCGTAATTGGCAGAAAGCCGATGGAGGAGGGCGCGCACATCTGCGCCGCGCACATCGACTCCCCGCGTCTCGACCTCAAGGAGGTGCCGCTCATGGAGCGCGACGAGGTAGCATACCTCAAAACCCACTACTACGGCGGAATCCGCAAGTATCAGTGGCTCTGCATACCGCTTGCCATCCACGGCGTCGTCATAAAAAAGGACGGCGAGGCAGTTGAGATCAGCATCGGCGACGATAAGGCTGACCCGACCTTCGCTATAACCGACCTGCTTCCGCACCTTGCGGCAAAGCAGTCGCAGCAGCCGCTCGGCCAGGCGATACCCGGCGAGAACCTGAACCTGATCATCGGCTCGCTGCCCTACGGCGAGGAGGGCGGCGACCGCATCAAGCTCGGAGCAATGAAGCTCATAAACGAGAAGTACGGCATCACCGAAACCGACTTCCTCTCCGCGGAGCTGGAGGTAACTCCGGCGCTCGAGCCGCGCGACGTCGGCTTCGACCGCTCGCTCATCGCGTCCTACGGCCACGACGACCGCGTCTGCGCCTACGCCGAGCTTAAAGCGATCTACGAGACCGAGAACCCCGAGTACACCGCGATCTGCATTCTCGCGGACAAGGAGGAGATCGGCTCCGTCGGCGTCACCGGAATGCAGTCGAGAGCATTCGAGAACTTCATGGAGGATCTCTGCCGCGCCGACGGAAGCATTCTCCGCCACTGCTTCGCTTCCTCGCTCTGCATCTCCGCGGACGTAACCAACGCCTACGACCCGATGTACCCCGAGGTCAGCGATAAGATGAACAACACGAAGCTCAACTACGGCGTCGGTATCTGCAAGTACACCGGCTCGCGCGGCAAGGGCGGCGCCTCGGACGCCGCAGCCGAGACAGTCGGCAAGGTGCGCAGGATCTTCGCTGAGGACGGCGTAGTCTGGCAGACCGGCGAGCTCGGCAAGGTAGACGAGGGCGGCGGAGGAACCGTAGCGGCGTATATGGCAAACCGCGACATCGAGACCGTTGACGCCGGAACTCCGGTGCTTGCGATGCACTCTCCGTTCGAGATCGTGTCAAAGTACGACTGCTATATGACCTACCGCGCCATGAAGGCGGCGTATAAGTCGGAGATAATCTGATAAAAATGTATAACACCCCCGGTTATTGCCCAAAATAAGCAAAAACGGGGGTGTTCTTTTTTGGAAAATCAGAATGAAATCACGCAGTTCGGCTCGGTCACGGCGCACAGGATACACTGCATTACGATAATCGGGCAGATCGAGGGTCACGCGCTTTTGCCGCAGGAGCAGAAGGCGACAAAGTACGAGCATCTTCTGCCGGAGCTCGCGGCGGTCGAGGAGTCGGAGAATATAGACGCGCTCTTGGTGCTTCTCAACACAGCCGGAGGCGATATTGAGGCGGGACTTGCGATCGCGGAGGTAATTGCGGGGATGAAGAAGCCGACCGCTTCGCTCGTTCTCGGCGGGAGCCACTCCATCGGAGTGCCGCTCGCGGTCGCGGCGGACGTTAGTATGATCGCGCCGAGCGCGGCGATGACCATACATCCGGTGCGTATCACCGGCACCGTCATCGGCTCGGAGCAGACCTACCGCTACTTTGCCGAGGTGCAGAACAGGATCGTCCGCTTCGTCGAGGCAAACTCGCGTATGTCGAAGGAGCGGTATCTCGAGCTGTGTATGAAAACCGGCGAGCTCAGCAACGACGTCGGCTCGGTCGTAGAATCATACGAGGCGGTGAGCCTCGGACTTATTGACAGAGTCGGCACCATCTCAGACGCGCTCAGCTATCTGCACGGGAGAATAAAGGATAAGGACAGAGAATAATGGGCGGGAGATTACCCGCCCTTTTTTATCCCTTCGGGTACTCAAGCCCCTGCATGAAGCCGCCGATGGCGACCGACTGTATATCTCCTGCGATAACATTTCCGCGGTATACGATGAGGTCTGCGACAACAGAGTCGTCGCCGGTCGGGTAATTTGTGACCTTGTAGGTGTAGCGCGTGCAGAGCTTGCCGGCATACTTTTCGAGGTCGTTGCCCTGACTGCGCTGGAGAGAGTTGTACTCCGAAAAAACCTCTCCGAGCTTCTCCGGGATACGCACTGAGACGGTTTCCACCGGCTCCTCCTCGACCTCCCAGCCGAGGGAGCTGAGGTAGCTCACTCTGTCCTCATTTGAGCGCAGAGCTGAGACCGGCGAGGTCTGATTTTTGTCACTTTGCCCGAAAAGCCCTGAGATGATTAATATGACGGCGGCGATAACCGCGACGGAAATCAGCCCAATCACTATTTTTTTGCGGGAAAATTTGGCAGTATAAACGAACATAACGTCACCTCTCGAAATGGAGTTTGGTAAAGATTATTCACACTTCGTACACATTATGCAGGAGTGTTTAAAATATTTTTTTCGTCAAATTGATAAAAAATTGTTGCAATATGCAAAATGGTGATGTATTATGTTCAGTGGTAGACTTGATAATTATAAGAGATAATATACTTTATAGGAGGTACAGCATGGCAAGCAGAGTTTTTCAGAGTATGGTTGTTCAGCTGAAGGAAGCTACTCAGCGCGCCATCGGCGTCGTTGACAGCGAGGGAAACGTAGTCGCATCCACCGACCTTTCGATCATGGGAACACATATTGCCGACGGCCAGGTGCTCGAGGGTATGGCAGGCGAGAAGTTTGCTGTCATCGCGGGCAAGACCTTCCGTCCGCTCTCCGGCAGCGATACGCACTTTGACAATGCCGTTTTCGTCGAGGGTACCGACGAGCTTGCGCAGAGCTACGCGGTAATGGCGGCAGTTGCCGTTCAGAGCGCAAAGAACTACTATGAGGAAAAATACGACCGCTCCGCGCTCGTAAAGAACATCATCACCGAAAATATACTCCCCGGCGATATCTACGTGCACGCGAAGGAGCTGCACTTTGTTCCCGAAACGGCGCGCGGCGTTTTCTACATCCGCGAGCTCAGCCGCTCCGACATCGCCGCCGTGGACGCGCTTCGCCGCGTTTTTCCGGACAGAGAGCGCGATTTCGTCATAAGCATCAACGAATCCGACATCTGCGTCATTAAGGAGCTTAACGCTAACGCCTGCGAGGAAAAGGATCTTATCAAGGTCGCCCGCGAGATCGAGAAGGCGATCGGCGACGATCTCAAGATCAAGTGCGTCATCGGCATAGGCTCCGTCGCGCTCCACCTGCGCGATCTCGCCGCGAGATATAAAGAGGCGCAGATAGCTATCGAGGTCGGCAAGGTTTTCGACACCGAGAAGAGCATAATAAGCTACGAATCGCTCGGCATCGGCCGCCTTATCTATCAGCTTCCGACGACCATGTGCGAGATGTTCCTCCAGGAGGTTTTCAAGAAGAACCCCATCGACTCGCTCGACGAGGAGACTCTCTCCATCATAACCGAGTTCTTCGACAATAACCTCAATATCTCCGAAACGAGCCGCAAGCTCTTCGTTCACCGCAACACTCTCGTTTACCGCCTCGGCAAGATCAAGAAGATGACCGGACTTGATCTCAGAGAGTTCGACCAGGCCATCGTTTTCAAAGTGGCGCTCATGGTCAAAAAATACTTGAATTCACAGAAAGCTTAAGAAAATGGTTAGATTTACAGACGTCTTTAAAACGTATGAGAACGGCACAAAAGCGCTGAAGGGCGTATCCTTTGAGATACAGGACGGGGAGTTCGTGTTCCTTGTCGGACCCTCCGGCAGCGGCAAGACCACTATTATCAAGCTCATTACCGGCGAAATCGCACCTATGGACGGCGAAGTCAACGTAAACGGCTATGATATGGGCTCAATAAAGTTTTCAAAGATGCCGTATATGCGCCGCACGCTCGGCGTAGTTTTCCAGGACTTCCGCCTCATGGAGGGGAAGACCGTATATGAGAACGTGGCTTTCGCCATGCGCGTCGTCGGCGCCTCGAACAAGGAGATACGCCGCAGAGTGCCGTACGTTCTCGAGCTTGTCGGACTTGACAAGCGCATGATGCGCAGACCGGACGAGCTGTCGGGCGGCGAGCAGCAGCGAGTAGCTATCGCAAGAGCGCTCGTCAACAACCCGCGCGTCGTAATAGCGGACGAGCCGACGGGAAACCTCGACCCCGCGAGAAGCCTTGAGATAATGATGCTCCTTGAGAAAATAAACGAGCTCGGCACGACGGTGCTCGTCGTAACGCATGAAAAGGAGCTTGTCAACAACTTCAACAAGCGCGTTATAGCAATTGACGCGGGAAGAGTCGTCAGCGACAGAATGGACAGGTACTACAGCTATGACGAGTAACAGAATAGGATATTACCTCAAAGAGGGAATGGTAAGCGTTTTCAACCACGGCTTTATGAGCTTCGCCTCGGTGTGCATAATCGTCGCCTGCCTCATAATTATGGGCTCCTTCAGCCTGCTGGGCCTCAACGTTGATACGATAATTTACCGCATGGAATCCGAAAACGAGATACTCGCCTACGTTGACGAGAGCCTCTCCGATGCTGACGCGAGAGCGCTTGAGAGCCGCATCGAACAGGTTCCGAACGTCGCCTCGGCGCAGTTCGTGTCCCGCGAGGAGGCTATGGACTCCTTTGTGAAGCAGTATGAGAACACCTCGCTTTTCGACGGCGTTGACGCAACGGTATTCCGCCACAGATACATAATCAAGCTCGACGATATTTCGCTCATGGCAAAGACGCAGACAGACCTCCTTTCGGTGCGCGGGATCGCAAAGATAAATGCCCATCTTGAGATAAGCGAGGGCTTTGTCAGAATACGCAACATCGTGACTACGGTCTCCGTTTCCCTCGTAGTGATACTGCTCGTCATCTCGCTGTTTATAATGTCGAACACCATAAAGCTCACGACCTTCGAGCGGCGCGAGGAGATCGCGATAATGAAGATGGTCGGCGCGACCTCGGGCTTTATCCGCTGGCCGTTCGTGGTCGAGGGGATCGTGCTCGCGGCGTTCGGCTCGCTGAGCGCTTACATACTGCAATACGGCATTTACAGACTCGTTACGGAAAGGCTGATCGGCAACACCGGCTTTTCGTTCATCACTTTTATCCCGTTTTCGCAGATCGCAGTGCCGATGCTTATAGTTTTTGTCGCCGTCGGTTTTGTGGTCGGCGTCATCGGCTCGCTTATTGCGATCCGCAACTATCTGAAGGTATAAGAAAATGCGCAGAAAAACCCGCATAACAGCGCTCCTCCTTGCGCTTCTTCTGGCGCTTCCGGCGCTTTTGCAGCTCTCCGTCCCGACCGCGACGGCGGCGACGACGAAGGAAAAGCTTGAGGAGGCGAAGAAAAATCACGCTCAGATAAAGAGCGAGATGGCTGAGGTACAGAGCAAGATAAACGCCCTCGGCAGCGATAAAAAGGACGCGCTGGCAAAGAAAAACGCGATCGACGATCAGATCGAGCTGAAGGCTCGCGAGATCGAGGTCATCGGCATACAGATCGACGTCTACGGCGAGCTTATCGCCGAGCGCGAGGCTGAGCTTGAGGAGCTTCAGCGCCAGGAGGAGATCACCCGTGAGGTCTACAAGACCCGCATCCGCGCCATGGAGGAGAACGGCTCCGCGAGCTATTACGGCATAATCTTCGGCGCCTTGAGCTTCTCCGATATGCTCTTCCGCATCGACGCGATAAACGCCATCATGCAGTACGATCATGGCGTTTACGATAAGCTCGTAGCCGCGGAGGAAAAGACGGCGGCGAAGAAAAAATCCGTCGAGGACGCGGTAGTCGAGTGCGAAGCGAGCCGAGAGGAGCTGAAAGTCGCGCAGGCGGAGCTTGAGGAGCAGCAGAGAGAGGCGGAGGAACTGATCGCGCAGATCATGAGCGACATAAACGAGGCGCAGAAGATCTACGACGAGATGATGAAGGACCGCGAGAAAGCGTATAAGGAAGTCCTCGAGCTTGAAGCGAAGCTCAAAAAGGAGCAGGAGACGTCAACCTCCTCGACCGTCAAGGGCACGGGCAAATTCAAGTGGCCCGTCAGCTCCAACTACATAACGAGCGGCTTCGGCGCGCGCAATACCGGCATCGCCGGAGCAAGCACGAATCACCCGGGACTCGACGTCGGCAGAGTTTACTACGGCTCGAAGATCTGGGCTGCGGACTCCGGCACCGTTACGGTCAGCCAGAAGTCATCAAGCTACGGCAACTACGTCGTCATCAGCCACGGCAACGGCTACACAACGCTCTACGCGCATATGCAGAGCCGCTCCGTAAAGGTCGGCGACAAGGTCACAAAGGGAGATCTCATCGGCTATACAGGCTCAACGGGCGTTTCAAGCGGCCCGCATCTGCACTTCGAGATTTGGAAAAACGGCGTTAAGGTCGATCCGAGCCAGTACTTCTCCAACCTCGTCGCTGCGCCGGGGGTGAAGCTTTCCAAATGAGCCGCAGGCTTGTAAGAATAATAGCGATCATGCTCGCCGTGCTGATGGTTTTCGGCGTGCTCGCCTCGCTGATGAGCTATTCCGCGTCGGCGGCGCCGACGAGAGATCAGCTGAATGAGCTTAAAGAGAAGCACTCCGACCTCAAGCAGCAGATGCAGGAGACGAAGAGCAAGATCAACAGCCTCGAGTTCGAGCAGCTTGAGGCGTCAAAGCGCAAGGAGCTGCTTGACCAGCAGATAGACCTGAAGCTTCAGGAGATAGACAATATCAACGAGCGCATCGCCGTACTCGACGCTCTGATCGAGGAAAAGACGGCTGAGGCGCGCGAATATCAGCGCAGGGAGAACGTCCAGCGCGAGATCTACAGGACCCGCATCCGCGCGATGGAGGAGAACGGAGTGATTTCCTATCTCCAGATAGTGTTCGGCGCGTCGGATTTCGCGGATATGCTCTTCCGGATCGACGCCGTGAACGAGATAATGCGCCGCGACCAGGGGATCTACGACGCGCTCGTGGCCGCGGAGGACGCGACAAACGCGGCAAAGGCTGAGATAGTATCCACAAGGGGCGAGGCAGCCGAGGTCAAGGCGGAGCTTGAGACCGCCAAGGCGGAGCTTGCCGAGCAGGAGAAGGAAGCGGAGGCGCTCATCGCCGAGCTTCAGAAGAATATCGAGGAATATACCGAGTATTACGAGGCTCAGCAGCGCGAGCGCGAGCAGATCTATAAAGACATCATCGAGATGGAGGAGGAGCTTAAAAAGCTCGAGATGGTCAAGGGCACCGGCGTTTTTATGTGGCCGGCGCAGTACAAGGGGCGCATTACGAGCAAATTCGGCTGGCGCATCCATCCCGTCCTCGGCACTTCTAAATATCACTCCGGCATAGATATAGGCGGTCAGGGCTACGGCGCGGAAATATACGCCGCAGACTCCGGCACGGTCGTTACAAGCGCCAAGAGCGACACCTACGGCAACTACGTTGTCATCAACCACGGCAACGGCTATACGACGCTCTACGCGCATATGCAGAGCCGCAACGTAAAGACGGGCGACAAGGTCACGAAGGGCGACGTGATCGGCTGGGTCGGCTCGACCGGACTCTCCAACGGCCCGCACCTGCACTTCGAGATATGGGATAACGGAACGCGCATCGACCCGGCAAAGTTCTATTCAAATCTCGAATATGCTTCCGATGCTTGACAGAAGCAAAATAATATTGTAAAATAACTTGAACTTTTGGGAAAGGAGAACACAATAATGAAGCATATCATCACTCTTGATACCCGCGAGATGAACGAGGCTAACGGTGGCTGCGGCGAGTGCCAGACCTCCTGCCAGTCCGCTTGCAAGACTTCCTGCGGCGTTGCCAACCAGAAGTGCGAGAACACCGCTGAGTAATTTTTCTCTACAATCCCTATAAGGCGGGGGCTTGCCTCCGCCTTATATTTTTTTGAGGTAAACCTATGATACATCAGTATAAGCTAAACGGCTATAACATTGTGCTCGACGTGTTCTCCGGCTCTGTGCACGTTGTGGATGACCTCGGCTATGAGGTCATCGCCCTCTATGAGAAGAACACACCGGAGGAGATCGTAAAAAATCTCGCGGACAGGTATCCGGAGTCTGAGATCCGTGACTGCCTCAGCGACGTTGAAGAGCTGAAGAGCGCGGGAAAGCTGTTTACGGAGGACAGATTCAAGCCTATCTCCTTCGACTTCAAGAAGCGCTCGAACGTCATAAAGGCGCTCTGCCTGCACGTCGCGCACACCTGCAACCTGAACTGCTCATACTGCTTTGCCTCGCAGGGCAAGTATAACGGCGAGAGAGCGATCATGAGCTTCGAGGTCGGCAGGCGCGCGCTCGATTTCCTCGTTGAGAACTCCGGAAAGCGCCGAAACCTCGAGGTGGATTTCTTCGGCGGCGAGCCGCTTATGAACTGGCAGGTCGTCAAGGACCTCGTCGCCTATGCCCGCAGCATAGAGAAGGAGAAGAACAAAAACTTCCGCTTTACGCTCACGACAAACGGCGTGCTCGTTGACGACGAGGTGATCGAATTTGCAAACCGCGAGATGAGTAACGTCGTTATGAGCATCGACGGCAGGAAGGAGGTCCACGACCGCTTCCGCGTAGACTACGCGGGAAAGGGAAGCTACGATAACATAATTCCGAAATTTCAGAAGTTTGCCGAGGCGCGCGGCGACAGAAGCTACTATGTCCGCGGCACATACACCCACCTCAACACGGATTTCACGGAGGATCTTTTCCACCTCGCGGACCTCGGCTTTACAGAGCTTTCAATGGAGCCGGTTGTCACCGCGCCGGACGATCCCGTTGCGCTCACGGAGGAGGATTTTCCCAAGCTCTGCGAGCAGTATGAAATACTCGCAAAGGATATGCTGCGCCGCAAAAAGGACGGCAAGCCTATAACCTTCTACCACTACATGATCGACCTCAGCCACGGCCCGTGTATATACAAGCGCATCTCCGGCTGCGGCAGCGGAACGGAGTACCTCGCGGTAACGCCGTGGGGCGACCTCTATCCGTGCCACCAGTTTGTGGGCGATGAGAAGTATAAGATGGGCGATATATGGCAGGGCGTCACGAATACCGAGCTCAGAGACGAATTCAAGCTCACGAACGTCTACGCGCGCCCGGACTGCGAAAACTGCTGGGCAAAGCTCTACTGCTCCGGAGGCTGCGCGGCGAACGCTTACCACGCCACGGGCGACATCCGGGGAGTCTACGAGTACGGCTGCAGACTCTTCAAAAAGCGCATGGAGTGCGCGATCATGATGCAGGTCGCGGAAAATATGCCCTCGAGCGCAGAATAAAAATGCAAATCCACACATTTTTTTAAAAAATGTGTGGATTTTTATATTTCGATGCTGTATAATTATGCTGTTGCGATTTTATATGATAATATAGGCACAGTTTCAGCAGGAAGGATTGATAGTATGATCCGGATCTACGCTGACAGCACGAACGATCTTGGACCTGAACTGATTAAAAAGCACAATATCCGCATCGTCCCGCTATACGTAAGAATGGGCGATAAGACCGTCAAGGACGGCGAGGAGCTCGACATCGAGGCGATGTACGAGTGGGCGGACAGAATGAAAACCACCCCGCAGACGAGCGCGTTTTCCCCGGCTGACGCGGAGGACGCGATAGCGGAAGCGAAAAATGCCGGCGACGATATACTGTTCTTCGGTATCTCGACCGAGATGAGCGCCTCATGCTCATCCTTCAAAATAGCGGCGGAAAACCTCGACTGGTCGGATCACACCTTCGTCGTAGATTCGCGCAATCTCTCAAGCGGGATCGGGCTGCTCATTCTCAAGGCTGCGAAGAGCGTTGAGAAAGCGGATAAGACCGCGGCGGAGATATGGCTCGAAATGCAGGAGCTGATTCCGCGCGTGCGCGCTTCATTCGTCGTCGATACGCTCCTATACCTGTGGCGCGGAGGAAGATGCAGCGCGGTGAGCGCGCTTGCCGCGTCGGCTCTCGGCATAAAGCCGAAGATCGTTGTCGAAAACGGCAAGATGGGCGTCGGTCACAAGTACCGCGGCAGGATCGACAAGGTGATCGAAAAGTACGTCGCAGATCTCGCGCCGGGTCTGAAAAAGGCGGATCCGGACGCGGTGTTCATAACACACTCGGGCGTTGACCCGGTAATTTCCGAAAAAGTCAGAAAGACCCTTCAAGGCTACAAAAAATTCGAGAGTATCTATGAAACCCATGCAGGCGGCGTTATCTCAAGCCACTGCGGACCCGGCACATTAGGAGTGCTATTCATCGAAAATGATTAGAATTTATGCAGACAGCACGAATGACCTTACAAGAGAGATCATAGAGAAATACAACGTCAGGATCGTTCCGCTGTATGTCAGAATGGGCGACGATTCAGAGCCGGACGGACTTGACTTCGACATCGAGCGTATGTACCGGTGGTCTGACGAGCACAAGTCTACGCCTACAACCGCGGCGTTTTCACCCGGAGACGCGGAGGACGCGCTTCAGGAGGCGGTCGATAGCGGCGACGACGTGCTGTTTTTCGGCATCTCCACCGAGATAAGCTCCTCGTGCAATTCGTTCAGGATAGCCGCGGCGAACCTCGACTGGACTGACCACACCTTCGTTGTCGATTCCCGCTCGCTCGGAAACGGCATCGGAATACTGATCATCAAGGCGGCTGAGATGGCGAAAGAGGGTAATCTGAGCGCCGCCGAGATATGGCTCGAGATCGAGAAGCTTATCCCGAAGGTGAGAGTCAGCTTCGTCGTCGATACGCTGAAATACCTCTATCGCGGCGGGCGGTGCAGCGCTGTAAGCGCGCTCGCCTCATCTGCGCTCGGCATAAAGCCGAAGATAATCATGTCCGGAGGAAAGATGACCGTCGGCGCGAAGTACAGAGGAAAACCGGAGGCTGTCTGCAGAAAGTACCTCGCTGACCTCAGGAAAGGACTTCTGCGCGCCGATAAGGAGATGGTTTTCGTCTACCACTCCGTCGGAACGCCGGAAACAGTCTGCGAGATCATGAAAAAAGAGATCGAGGATCTCAAATACTTTGAAAACGTCTATGAGACCGTTGCCGGCGGTATTATTTCAAGCCATTGCGGCCCCGGCACATATGCAATAATGTACTTAGATACGGAGGAATAAACCCACTATGAGAAAAGTATTCGGACTTAACGAGCTGAGAGAGATGTTTCTCACATTCTTCGAGTCGAAGGGACATCTTCGCCTTCCCAGCTTTTCGCTTATTCCGCAGAACGACCCGAGCCTTCTGCTTATAAACTCCGGCATGGCGCCGATGAAGCCCTATTTCACCGGCGAGATGGAGCCGCCGAGAAGAAGAGTCTGCACCTGCCAGAAATGCGTTCGCACCGGCGATATCGAGAACATCGGCAAGACCGACCGCCACGGCACCTATTTTGAGATGCTCGGCAACTTCTCCTTCGGAGATTACTTCAAGCACGAGGCGCTCAAGTGGAGCTGGGAGTTCCTTACGAGCGAGGAATGGGTAGGACTTGACCCCGCGAAGCTCTATCCCTCTATCTACGTCGAGGATGACGAGGCGTTCGACGTCTGGACGAAGGAGGTCGGAGTTCCGGCCGACCACATTACCCGCCTCGGCAAGTCCGATAACTTCTGGGAGCACGGCTCCGGCCCGTGCGGCCCCTGCTCCGAGATCTACTACGACCGCGGCATCGAGCACGGCTGCGGCAAGCCCGACTGCGCGCCCGGCTGCGAGTGCGACCGCTTCATCGAGGTCTGGAACAACGTATTCAGCCAGTTCAATAACGACGGCGAGGGCAACTACACCGAGCTCGTTCAGAAGAACATCGACACCGGCATGGGCCTTGAGCGCCTTGCCTGCGTCGTTCAGGGCGTGAACAGCCTTTTCGACGTCGATACCGTCCGAAACATCACAGCGAAGGTATCCGAGATCACCGGCGCACACTACGGCGAGAGCCACAAGGTGGACGTTTCGCTCCGCATAATCACCGATCACATCCGCTCCGCGACATTTATGATAGGCGACGGCGTGCTCCCCTCCAACGAGGGCAGAGGCTACGTCCTTCGCCGCCTGCTCAGGAGAGCGGCGCGTCAGGGCAAGCTCCTCGGCGTGAACGATCCGTTCCTCTACAAGGTCTGCGAGACCGTCATTCACGAAAACGAGTTCGCGTATCCCGAGCTCAAGGAGAAGAAGGACTACGTCACCCGCGTAATAAAGGTCGAGGAGGAGAACTTCGCCAAGACCATCGACACCGGTATGCGTATCCTTCAGGACGCGGTCGCCGCTCACAAGGAGAAGGGCGAGAGCGTCCTCACCGGCGACGAGACCTTCAAGCTCTACGATACCTACGGATTCCCCCTCGATCTCACCGAGGATATCCTCGCTGACGCCGGCATGACCGCCGACGAGGAGGGCTTCAAGGCGCTTATGGAGGAGCAGCGCAAGCGCGCGAGAGAGGCGAGAGGCGATATGTCGAACGCATGGCAGGGCCTCGACCTCGGACTTGACAACACTCCGACACAGTTTGTCGGCTACACCGAAGCCGAGTGCGAGGCGAAGATCCTCGCCGTCGTATCCGAAAACGAGCTTCAGGAGGCTCTCGGCGCCGGCGCGCCGGCGATAATCGTTCTCGACAAAACTCCGATGTACGCCGAGATGGGCGGTCAGGTAGGCGACCACGGCGTTATTAGAACGCAGGGCGGCGTTTTTGAAGTAAACGACGTCAAGAAAAACAAGGGCGGCAAATACCTGCACTACGGCGTTGTAAAGAGCGGTGTTCTCACTAAGGGCGAGAGCGCTGTCGCCGAGTACGATAAAGACCGCCGCGCGGCTATCATGCGCGCGCACTCCGCGACCCACCTCCTCAACGCGGCTCTCCGCGAGGTGCTGGGCGATCACGTTCACCAGGCGGGTTCTCTCGTCGAGCCGGATCACCTCCGCTTCGACTTCACCCACTTCTCCGCGCTCACCGCAGACGAGCTTCTCAGAGTCAGCGACATCGTAGCCCGCGAGATACTCTCCGGCGATGGCGTTGAGGTCAGGGAAATGCCTATCGACGAGGCGAAAAAGCTCGGCGCGCAGGCTCTCTTCGGAGAGAAGTACGGCGATATAGTCCGCGTTGTTACGATGGGCGATAAGTTCTCCGTCGAGTTCTGCGGCGGCACGCACGTCGACAACGTTGCAAAGATCGGCCCGTTCCGCATTACGAGCGAGTTCTCCGTCGCCTCCGGCGTTCGCAGGATCGAAGCGCTCACCGGTATGGCTGTTTATGATGAGATGCGCGAGCACGCAAAGCTGCTCGCTGCTGCCGCCGAGACACTCAAGGTCGCGCCTATGGAGCTTATAGATCGCATCAAGGGTCAGATAGAGGAAAACCGCAGGCTCGGCAGAACCATCGAGAGCCTCAAGGATAAGCTCCGCAGCGGCGAGATCGGCGAATTCATGGCGTCCGCCAAGACTGTCGGCGGACTCAAGATACTCACCCACGTCAACCCGAGCGCCACAGCGGACGAGCTCAGAAAGATCGGAGATACTCTCCGCGATAAGTCTGACGATATCGTCGCCGTCATCGCCTCGACGCTTGGCGACAAGATCACCTTCCAGGCTGTCTGCGGCAAAAACGCGATCGCAAAGGGCGTCAAGGCGGGCGATATAATCCGTCAGGTCACCGCACTCTGCGGCGGCAAGGGCGGCGGCAGACCCGACTCCGCAATGGGCGGCGGCAAGGATATGCTCATGCTCGACAACGCGCTCGCTATGGTCGATAACTACGTCAATCTGAAGCTGGAGGAGAAGAAATAATGGAAGATTGTCTTTTTTGCAGCATCGTTTCCGGCGCCATTCCGTCGAAAAAGGTCTATGAGGACGACCTTTGCCTCGCGTTCAGGGATATAAACCCGCTCGCGCCGACCCACGTTCTCGTCATTCCGAAGGAGCACATCGCCTCCTGCGCGGAGCTCAGTGAGGAGCATGAGGCGCTGATCGGCCACATCTTCACCGTTATCGCAAAGCTCGCTAAAGAGCTGGGACTCAAGAACGGCTTCCGCGTTGTTTCAAACAGCGGCGTTGACGCAGGTCAGACAGTCGGACATCTGCATTTCCACGTTCTCGCAGGCAAGCCGATGAACGCAAAGATGGTGTAAAACAAAATTACAGGACGGGCTTTTGCGCCCGTCCTAAATATTATCCGTCATTTTAACGATATTTTCTGCTGTGCGTTCCGGCATTTTTGCATTTTTCCTATTGCCGAGAATTCACTTTTGCGATATACTATGTTAAATTATTGCTAAATGTCGCGTAATATCTGTCAAGCTCGCGCTGATTGCGGATAGTAACGCACTTTTCGGCGTATTTCTCCGCAATTCCGGCGTAGCGCTCGCGCTGGCGCTTTTTGCGGCCGCTGTGCAGTATCCACATTACAAAATCCCAGTCCATTTTTTCGGTGCAGCCCTCTGCGATGCTCGGGCGCACCCTGTTCCGGTACTCGCGGCTGCGCTTGAACGCGCGATACAGGCAAGAAAAGCGGTCAAAGAGCATAAGAATGATAAGATCCGCTTCCTCGAGCCGGCGAGAGTAATTGTTTTTTGAGTAGTTGCCGTCGATGACCCAGCTGTCGTTTTTGTCGAGAAAGTCCGCGAGAAGGGCATTTTCCTCGCTCTCTTCGCGCTCGACCCAGTTCGGCAGAAAGTGCAGAGCGTCGAGATAGAGGACGGGTACGCGGTACTCGCGTGAGAGAAACTCCGCAAGCGTGGATTTTCCGCTTCCGGAGTATCCGATTATCATAATTTTCATCGTTTTTCTCCAGTGAAAAAGAATAAACTATTTTACCAAGGTCGGTGATACCATGTCAAGCCTCATCATTCCCGAAGGGTACAAAATGCCGCTCTCCAACAATCAGCTTCAGAGAGCCATCGAGCTAATACACGAGGATTTCCAGCGAAATCTTACGATACGCCTCAACCTTCACAGGGTATCGGCACCCCTTTTCGTCGATAACTCCACCGGCCTGAACGATGACCTCAACGGCGTCGAGCGTCCGGTCTCGTTCGATATTCCCGACGTCGGCAGCGAGGCAGTCGTTGTCCACTCTCTCGCAAAGTGGAAGCGCCTCGCGCTGCTCAGATATGAGTTCAAGCCGGAGAGCGGGCTATACACCGATATGAACGCCATCCGCCGCGATGAGGTGACGGATAATCTACACTCCATCTACGTCGATCAGTGGGACTGGGAGAAGTACATACTGCCCGAAAACCGCAATCTCGACTACCTCAAGAACACTGTCCGCGCCATCGTCGGCGCGATATGCGACACTGCGGTGACCGTGCGCTATCACTTCCCGGCGCTCAGCTTTGAGCCGGACAGAGAGGTGCTCTTCATCACGACGCAGGAGCTTGAGGATATGTATCCCGACCTTGCGCCGTCTGACCGCGAAACGGAGATAACGAAGATACACCATACGGTGTTCCTTATGCAGATCGGCAGAAAGCTCAGAAGCGGCAAGCCGCATGACGGCAGAGCGCCGGACTACGACGATTGGGATATGAACGGCGATATACTGATGTGGAACCCGGTGCTCCGGTCGCGTTTTGAGATCTCGAGCATGGGCATCCGCGTAAGCCCGGAATCGCTTGCCCGCCAGCTCAGGGAGGCCGGAAAAGAGGAGAGAGCGAAGCTAATGTTCCATAAAATGCTCCTCGAGGGCAAGCTGCCCGACTCCATCGGCGGAGGCATCGGCATGAGCAGACTCTGTATGCTCCTCTTAGGCGCCTGCCATATAGGAGAGGTGCAGGCGTCCCTCTGGGACAAGGATACTGTCGAAGAATGTGAAAAGCACGGTATTACGCTGCTGTAAATAATCGGAGGTCGCAATATGAGCCTTCCCGCAAAAACTGAAAAACGCAGACAGTCCAACCTTGAAGAGGTGCTTGAATTCTGCGCGCTTCTCGGCCGCAGCATGATACTGAACGGAGCGAACGTCGAGCGTGTTCAGCTTGCTACCGAGCGTATTTGTCACAGCTACGGGATAGAGGATCTGTCGCTCTACATTCTCTCGACCTATATCTCGATCGCCGGACGCGACGGCGAGGGGAGATACGCCCAGCGGCAGGTGAACATCCCGCCTGCGGGCATAAATCTGAACCGCTTAAAGCGCCTCAACCGCCTCTCATATACGATAACGAGCGCGAGACCGGCGCCGGAGCGCCTCAAAAAGATGCTCTCTGAGGCGGAAAAGATATCCGATTACCCGGATTGGGCGATTTTGCTCGCGCAGATGGGCGGCATGGTTTCGCTCTGCTTCATCTTCGGCGGCACCTGGCGCGAGATACCGCCGGTCATAATAGTCACCGCGCTCATACATTATCTCCTCCTCGGCTTTGAAAAGCTTTCGATAGACCGCATAGTCGCAAACTGCATAGTAATGTTTATCGGAGCGGTCTGCGCTCTCGCGCTGACTATGACGGGTCTCGGCTCGTCCGTGCCGGTGATAATCATTACGGTCTCGATGCTCGTGATACCGGGAATACCGCTTGTCAATTCCGTGCGAAATCTCCTGTGCGGCAACGAGCAGAACGGCATTCTGCAGCTCTTTAAGGTCACGATCGAAACTCTCGCCCTCGGAATGGGAATATATATTGCCGTTGCGTTCTTTGTTAAAGAGGGCGGCGCGGATTCCGCTGTCGTTGAAACTCTGCAAGATCCGTGGCTTCTTATTCTGCTGAGCTTCACCGCATCCGTTTCCTTCGGAGTAGTTTTCAGGATACCGGCGAAAGACCTCGTCTGGGCGGGACTCGGCGGCGTTATAACGAGGATCGTGCTTATCCTCGTCGGTCTTACCGGAGCGAACAGACTCGTGCTGATAACCTCCGGCGCGCTTGCCGCCTCGCTCTACGCTGAGTTTATGGCGACGGTGCGGAAGGACCCGTCGACGTATTTCGTCTATCCGTCGATCGTGCCGCTCATTCCCGGCGACCTGTTCTACTATTCGCTCATAGGCATATACGTAACAGACCGCGCCATGTTCGAGTGGTACGGCGTAAACTGCCTCCTTACCCTGCTCGGAATGAGCATCGGCTTCGTTCTGAGCTATACTATCGCCCACTACGTCAGAAAATTCCGCCATAAGCGGTTCGTTATAAAATCATTTGTAAAGGAAGATGAAAATGAGAGTGTATAACTTCGCCGCAGGTCCCGCGGCACTTCCGGAGGAGGTTCTCAAAAGAGCCGCCGCAGAGCTCGTCGAGTACGGCTCGGACGGAATGAGCGTTATGGAAATGAGCCACCGCTCAAAGATGTATCTCGCAATCTACGAGAAGGTCGACGCCTCCATCCGCAGAGTTATGAACATACCCGATAATTACAAGGTGCTGTATCTTCAGGGCGGCGCGACGCTCCAGTTCTCCGCCATACCGATGAACCTCATGAAGCCGGATAAGAGCTCGGCGGATTACGCTCTCAGCGGAAACTTCTCGAAGAAGGCTTACAAAGAGGCGAAAAAATACGGCGACGCGAGAATCGCCGGCTCGACCGAGGACTGCGGCTTTGCGCGCATACCTCAGCAGAACGAGCTTAGCCTCAACCCCGGCGCCGCGTACTTCCACTATTGCATGAACAACACCGTTTACGGCTCCAAGTGGAACTATATTCCCGAGACCGGCGACGTTCCGCTCGTGTGCGATATGTCCTCCTGCATCCTCTCCGAGCCGATAGACGTATCCAGATTCGGCGTTATCTACGCCGGCGCGCAGAAGAATATGGGCCCGAGCGGTCTTACCGTTGTCATCGTCAGAAAAGACCTGCTCACCGGCTCCATGCCCTTCACCCCGACCGTTATGGACTGGAAGACCCTCGCGGAGAAGGACAGCATGTACAACACTCCGTCCTGCTACGGTATCTACTTCCTCGGTCTTGTGCTCGACTGGATAGAGTCCATCGGCGGGCTTGAGGCGATGAAAAAGCGCAACGAGGAGAAGGCAAAGCTTCTCTACGACGCTCTCGATAAGTCGAGCTTTTATAAGACCTTCGTCGAGCCGTCCGCGCGCTCGATGATGAACGTGACCTTCAACACCGGCGACAGCGACCTCGACGCGAAGTTTGTCAAGGAGGCGGCTGCGAGGGGGATCGTCAATATCAAGGGCTACCGCGACCTCGGCGGTATGCGCGCATCGATCTACAATGCCGTTACCCTCGAGGCTGTGAAGGCGCTTGTTGATTTTATGTCGGATTTTGAAAAGGAAAATGCGTAATGTATAACGTAAAGCTTGTAAATAAGATATCCAAAGTAGGCCTGAATCAGCTAGGCGGGGACTACAACTGCTCCGAGAGCGCCGAGAACGCGGACGCGTATCTCGTCAGAAGCGCTGCGCTTCACGACGAGGCTTTTCCGGCTTCATTAAAGTGCATCGCAAGAGCGGGCGCGGGAGTCAACAATATCCCCATCGACCGCTGCACCGACGCGGGCATCGTGGTTTTCAACACTCCCGGCGCGAACGCGAACGCAGTAAAGGAGCTGACGCTCTGCGGACTGCTGCTCGCCAGCCGAAAGATCAAGCTGGGCAATAAGTTTGCCGAGTCCCTTGCCGGCACCGGCGACGAGATGAGCAAGCTCGTCGAAAAGGGAAAAAGTCAGTTTGCCGGCCCGGAGCTGAAGGGAAAGACCCTCGGCGTTATCGGCCTCGGCGCGATCGGCGGCCCGCTTGCGAATATAGCGGTTTCCCTCGGTATGACGGTCTACGGCTATGACCCGTTCCTCTCGGTAGACGCCGCGTGGACGCTCAAGCGCGAGATCCACCACGCCACCGATCTCAAGACCATCTTTGAGGTCTCGGACTATATCTCCGTCCACGTTCCCGCGACCGCGGACACGAAGGGTATGCTCTGCGCCAAGAGCTTCGAGATGATGAAGGACGGCGTTCGCATCGTAAACTTCGCGCGCGGCGAGCTTGTGAACAACGCGGATATGGCTGAGGCGCTCAGATCGGGCAAGGTCGCCGCCTACGTTGCGGACTTCCCCGCTGAGGAGCTTCTGCCGCTCGATAACTTTACCGCGCTGCCGCATCTCGGCGCATCAACGCCGGAGAGCGAGGATAACTGCGCGGTCATGGCGGCAAACGAGGTCAGAGATTACCTCGAGCGCGGCATTATCAAAAACAGCGTAAACTATCCCGCGGCAACTCTTGAGCCGACCACTCCGTTCCGTCTCTGCGCGCTGCACAAGAACGTAGCCGGTATCGTTTCCGCACTCTCAAGCGCGGTGGCGGGCGAGGGACTGAACATCGAGTCCGTTGCCTCGACGAGCCGCAAGGAGGTCGCATATACTATCCTCGACCTCGACAGAGCGCCGTCAGACAAGCTGATCGCCGACCTTGAGGCGAAGGACACGATATTCAAGGTGAGATTTATTCAGCTGTAACAAAACGGGGATGTGGTTTTCACATCCCCGTAATTTTGAAAGGAACTGCCAATGAAAACAGAACGAGCATTTCCGCGCTGCGTGATCACCGCAAAGGGCACGCGCTGGGTCGAAAGCGGTCATCCGTGGATATACGAGGCGGAGATCGTTTCGGAGCCGGAATGCCCTAACGGCGCGCTTGCAGACGCCGTAAGCGAAAAGGGAAAGTACCTCGGCACCGGCTTTCTGAGCCGCGAGAGCAAGATCCGCGTGCGCCTCATATCGCGCAACGCAAACGACCGCTTTGACGAGGCATTCTGGCGCAGAAGATTTCAGTATGCCTGGGATTACCGAAAGACCGTAATGCGCGAGGACGATCTGCAGTGCTGCCGCGTGATCTTCGGAGAGGCGGACGGCTTTCCGGGACTGACGGTGGACAGATTTTCGGATATTCTCGTAACTCAGACGCTCTCGATCGGTATAGAAAAGCGAAAAAAAGAGCTTTTTCCGCTGCTCATTGACGTCCTTCGCGCCGACGGGCAGAACATCCGCGGGGTTTACGAGCGCAACGACGCTGCGATACGCGTGCTCGAGGGCATGGAGGAGAACAAGGGCTGGCTTATCGGCGGTGGAGAAACCGTGACAGAAATCTGCGAGAACGGTATTTACTACTCGGTAGACGTTGAAAACGGGCAGAAAACCGGCTTTTTCCTCGATCAGAAGTATAACCGCCTCGCGGTCGCCAAGCTCGCAAGGGGCAGGAGAGTGCTTGACTGCTTCACGCACACCGGCTCCTTTGCGCTGAACGCGGCGATGGGCGGCGCGAGCCACGTCACCGCGGTGGATATTTCGCAGAGCGCCGTGGATATGGCGCGCCGCAACGCAGAGCGCAACGGGCTTTCCGACAGAATGGATTTCGTCTGCGCCGACGTTTTCGACCTTCTGCCCGCGCTGAAGGCGCAGAAGGCGGAGCCTTACGATTTTATAATCCTCGACCCGCCGGCTTTCACAAAGTCGCGCAGGACCGCCGACAGAGCGGAAAAGGGCTACAAGGAGATAAACCTCCGCGCTCTGCAATTACTGCCGCGCGGCGGGTATTTTGCGACAGCCTCGTGCAGCCACTTCATGCCGTCTGAACGATTTGTGCAGATGCTCAGGAGCGCGGCGCTCGACGCGGGAGTGGAGCTTCGTCAGATCGAGGCGCGTCAGCAGGCGCCGGATCATCCGATACTCTGGAACGTGCCGGAGACGGACTATCTGAAGTTCTATATATTCCAGGTGGTATAATACTAACCCCTAATCAGCTTTTAATCAGGGATTAGTATAAAACAGGCATCCGGGGAAACCGGATGCCTTTTAGATTATTTATTGATCTGCACGAGCTTTTCACGCAGCTCTGTCTCGATCTTGTCGAGCTCCTGCTCCGCCTGACGGCGCTTCGTGGCGCCCTCCGCCTGAATGGAGCGGACCTCCTCGAGAGTTTCGATGAGCTTCGCGTTCGTTTCCTTGAGGGTCTCGAGATCGACGATGCCGCGCTCTGCCTCCTTGGCGACCTCGATGGAGCCCATCTTCAGCTTCTCAGCGTTTGCCTTGAGGAGCTGGTTTGTGTAGTTCGACACCTCGCGCTGCGCCTCCATAGCCTGCTGAGAGTGGTGCATACCGAGGGCGAGAACCATCTGGCTCTTCCAGAGGGGAATGGTGTTGACAAGGGAGGTCTGGATCTTCTCGACCATGAGAGTGTCGTTGTTCTGAAGAAGTCTGATCTGCGGGCTCATCTGAACGCTTATCATTCTCGTCAGCTCGAGATCATGGATCTTCTTGTCGAAACGGCTGATCATATTCTGATAGTCGTTGACGGCCTGCGCGTCCTCGGGAGTTCCGCTCTGACGAGCCTTCTCCTGGAGCTGGGGAAGGATGACCTCCTCGCACTCGCGGAGCTTTTTCTTGCCGGCGAGGATATACATCGTCAGCTCCTTGTGATAAGCCTGGTTGAGAGCGTACATCTTGTCGAGCATGGCGACGTCCTTAAGGAGCACGACCTGATGCCCCTCGAGCGCCTCGCTGATCTTGTCGACGTTCACCTCAGCCTTGTCGTACTGAGCCTTGAGGGAAGCCATCTTGTTCTCCGCCTTCTTGAAAAGACCGAGGAAGCCTTTTTTCTCCTCCTCGTCATAGTTGAAGCCCTTTAGCTCGACTACGAGGTTGGAGAGCATATCGCCTACCTCGCCCATGTCCTTCGTGCGGACGGCGTTGAGCGTGGAGCCGGAGAAATCCGCGATGTTCTTCTGACTTGAGGCGCCGTACTGCAAAACGGCGTTGGAATCGGTTATGTCGATCTTTGCGGCAAAATCATTGACCGCTTTGAGCTCCTCGGGGGAAAGCTGAGCCTCCTCCTGAGCGGTGACGTATTTTTTGGGATTCTCCTTCGCCTTTTCAGCTTCGATCTCGGCGGCGTTCATCGCTGCGGCGAGGTCGGGGGCGGCAGGAGAGGCCTCGAAACTGAGCTGGGGAACGTATTCGGTGGAATCAGGCATCTGGAACCATCCTTTCATATATTCATAGATAAGCCTATTTTACTTTTTCTTTCGGGTAAAGTCAAGATTTTGTTGTACTTTGCGCGAGATTATGTTAAAATACATTGATAACGAAATTACAAGGAGAAAAGTATGATTAAAATAGCTCCGAGCATACTCTCCGCAGACTTCTGCCACCTCGGCAGCGACCTCGACTCCATCAGGGCGGCGGATCTTGTCCACGTTGACGTTATGGACGGCGTTTTTGTGCCGAACATCTCGTTCGGCGCGCCGATCCTCGAGTCCATACGCAGGTACACCGATATGCCGCTTGACGTGCATCTCATGGTCGAGCGGCCGATCCGCTTCTGCGAGCGCTATTGCCGCCTCGGCGCCGATACGCTCGTCGTGCACCACGAATCTGACACGCAGGAGAATATCTCCGCCTCCATAGACATAATCAAGAGCATGGAGAGGCGCGCCGGCATAGCGCTCAAGCCCTCGACGATGGCAAATGCGATAATACCGTACCTTGACCGCATCGACGTAGTGCTCGTTATGACGGTCGAGCCGGGCTTCGGAGGTCAGAGCTTCATGACCGATATGCTCACGAAGGTATCCGAGGTCAAAAAGCTCGTCGAGGCGTCGGGCAGAGATATAGACATCGAGGTGGACGGCGGTGTAAACCTCAGGACCGCGCCGCTCTGCTGCGCCCACGGCGCGAACGTTCTCGTCAACGGCACCGGCGTTTTCGAGGCGAACGACCGCGAAAAGTACATTGAGGAGCTGAGAGGCAACCTCAGACCCTATTTTGAGATTTAAGAGGAAGTATAATGAGCTTTTTCCCGTCAGCACTGGATAGATTAGTTGAAAAGTTCGCGTCCCTGCCCGGTATAGGCGTAAAGAGCGCTCAGCGCCTCGCGTTCCACATGCTCTCACTCTCCGACGACGAGGCGAACGACTTTGCCGCAGCAATCGTCGACGCGAAGAAAAGAGTACACTGCTGCAGGACCTGCCAGAACCTCACGGACGAGGATGAGTGCCTGATATGCCGCTCGCCTCACCGCGAGAGGGGAGTGGTGTGCGTGGTCGCAGACCCGAAGGACGTTGCCGCCATCGAGCGCGCGAGAGAGTACAACGGGCTTTATCACGTTCTGCACGGCGTTATTTCGCCTCTCAACCACATCGGACCGGACGATATCAAGATAAAAGAGCTCGTCGAGCGCGTCGCGGACGGCGGCATAGACGAGATAATAATGGCTACAAACCCAGACACCGAGGGTGAGACGACGGCAAAATACATCTCGCGGCTTCTGAAGCCCTTCGGAGTGAAGGTCACGCGCCTTGCCTACGGCATACCGATGGGCGCGAGCCTCGAATTTGCGGATGACGCAACACTAATGCGTGCCATTGAGGGCAGGCAGGAAATATAAAAAGGCGGCGATAATATGAAAATTCTTGTCACTGGCGGAGCCGGATTTATCGGCTCTCACACTATCGTAGAGCTTCTTAATGCAGGTCACAGCGTAGTCTGTGTGGATAACCTCTCGAACAGCTCGGAGGAGTCCATTCGCCGCATTGAGAAGATCACCGGAAAGAGCGTTCCCTTCTACAAGGTCGATATCCGCGACAGAGAGGGCCTCGGCAGGGTGCTGGACGGAGAGAGCTTCGACGCCTGCATCCATTTTGCGGGGCTTAAGGCTGTCGGTGAGTCGGTCGTGAAGCCGTGGGAGTATTATGAGAACAACATCGGCGGCACTCTTGTTCTCGTTGACGAGCTGAAAAAGCACGGCTGCAAGAATATTATCTTCTCATCCTCCGCAACCGTGTACGGCGACCCGCAGATGATCCCCATCTCCGAGGAGTGCCCGAAGGGAACCTGCACGAACCCCTACGGCTGGACGAAGTGGATGATCGAGCAGATACTCACCGACCTCAACACCGCCGATAAGAAAAACGGAGATGAAAAGCCGTGGAACGTAGTGCTGCTCAGATACTTCAACCCCATCGGCGCGCACGAGTCCGGCCTTATCGGTGAGAATCCGAACGGCATTCCGAACAACCTCATGCCCTATATCACGCAGGTCGCTGTCGGCAAGCTCGAGAAGCTCCACGTTTTCGGCAACGATTACGATACGCCCGACGGCACCGGCGTGAGAGATTATATCCACGTAGTCGATCTTGCGAAAGGCCACGTCAAGGCGCTTGCCGCGATCGAGGCAAACTGCGGAGTCAAGGTCTATAACCTCGGCACCGGCAAGGGTTACAGCGTTCTCGAGATCGTCAGGAACTTCGAGGAGGCGAGCGGGGTCAAAATACCCTACGTGATCGACCCGAGACGACCCGGCGACATCGCAACCTGCTACTCCGCTCCGGACAAGGCATTCGAGGAGCTCGGCTGGAAGGCTGAGTACGGCATCAGAGAGATGTGCCGCGACAGCTGGAACTGGCAGAAGAACAATCCGAACGGCTACGGGAAATAACTGAAACAGAAGCCTTACGCCATAGTATTTCTGATATAGTGTCAGAGGTACTATGGCGTTTTTGATGACAATGCCCCCCGAGCGCTGAAAAACGCCGAGGGCATTTACTTTTCCGTTGAATATACCGCGCTGACCGCTTTTTTGTTTCCGCCGATGAAGATTATCGCCGCGAGCAGGCAAATGCCGTTTGCGAGGACGATTATCGGCCGCTTTGCCATAAACGCCGCGAGCGCGCCGCCCGCGCCCTGACCGACGAGCTGACCGACGGTGGAGAGCGTGCCGAAGGCGCCGTTGAAGCGGCCCTTTTTCTCGTCCGGCACGTAGCTTTGCGTGGCGGAAATGCGGATATTGTAGCTCGCCATGCCGAGAAGTCCGGTGGTAAAGCACATCACCGCCATGACCGGAACCGGCATATATAGGTACGCCGCCTCGATGACGCAGGTCGTGATGTAGACTGTGAGCGCGATCGCGTATTTGTATTTTGAGGGGATTTTCAGCTTGTAGAAAACTACTCCGCTTATCACGCGGGCGATATCGCCCATGAGCCAGACCATCGAGTAGATATATTCGCCGTTTGCGAAGTTCTCGCGCAGCCACGGGAGCGCGACGACGTAGCCGACGCCGCCCGCAAGCGCGGAGAAGAAAAAGTAGACTGCGATGCTCATGAGTCCGCGGTCGCCTCTGAGATAATCGAGTCCCTCGCGGAAATCGGAGACAAAGCGGCGCATACCGGAATATTCGCTCTCGCGGTTTATGTACTTCTCCTCAGTCCTGAGCTGAGTTTCCATAACTGCTGCAAGAAAATACGTCACCGTGTTCGCAATAAAAAGCGGCACGAGCCCGAATGTGTTGTATAGGAGCGCCGATACCGGCACCATGAACGCCGCGAGCGATTCAAGCGTCGAATCGACAGCGTAGGCGCGCTGCATATTGCCCTCTGTTATGGTGAGCGGGTAGAAGCTCTGATACGCGACGGAATATACTCCGCCGATGGCGCCGAGCAGGATGTTCATCGCCGCGAAGAAAATAAAGCTGAACGGAAAGAGCGCGAGATACAGCGACATTATGAGAAACAGACCGCTTGTGATGAAATCGAGCGCGGCTATCGTGCGCTTGCGGCTGAAACGGTCGAGAAACGGCCCGGCGAGGATCGGTGACAGCACCATCGGAAGGGTGTACAGAATGTTGTACAGCGCGAAAAGAAGAGTCGAATCAGTTCTGTCGAGCACCATGAGGTTCATCGCAAAGCTCGAGAGAGTGCTGCCGAGCAGAGAAACCATTGAGCCGACAGTGATTATCGTAAAATCGCGCGTCCAGAGTTTAGTTTTCATAGCGTAAAAAGCGGGGAGGGCGGCGCCCTCCCCGAATCCTTATATATCAGTCAAGAAGATATTTCACGCAGCCGTAGATACCGGCGTCGTTGCCGAGGGTAGCGATGGCGATGTCGATGTCCTTGACGGGCTTGAAGGCGTACCCGCGGTAGTATTTTTCGATCTTCGCGCGAAGCGGCTCGCCTGTGCGGCTCACGCCGCCGCCGATCACTATCATCTCGGGGTCGATGATATTCGCTATCATCGCAAGACCGAGACCGAGGTAGTTGCAGAACTTTTCCGAGATATCGACCGCGACGGGGTCGCCCTCGATGGCAAGATCCCAGAGGATCTTTGAGTCAAGGTGCTCGACAGAGCGCAGGGGAGTGTCCATATCGGTCTCGTTCAACACGTCCTTTGCGAGCCTGACGTTGCCGTTTGCGGAGGCGTAGAACTCAAGACAGCCGCGGTTGCCGCAGTTGCACAGACGCGTCTCGCGGGGATTTACGGGGATGTGACCGAGCTCGCCGGCGGAGCCGTGCCATCCGCTGCGGAGCTTTCCGTCAAGAACGATGCCGCCGCCGACGCCGGTGCCGAGGGTTATCATGACTACGTCCTTTTTGCCTTTTCCGGCGCCCTGCCACACCTCGCCGAGAGCGGCGAGATTCGCGTCGTTTTCGCATCTTACGTTGAGACCGGTGCGCTCGCGCATCCTCGTGATGGCGGGGTGATCCTTCCAGCCGAGGTTGACACAGGTGATAAAGCCGCCCTTGTTGACGATCCCGGGAACGCCCATGCCGATGCCGACGATGTCGCTCTTGTCAAGGGTGTGCTTTTCGATGTTCGCATTTATAGAGGCGGCGATGTCGGGAATTACGTTCACGCCTCCGTTTTCTATATTTGTGGGGATAGACCATTTCTCAAGAAGCTCTCCTTCGGTGGTGAAAAGGCCCATTTTGACCATAGTGCCGCCGATATCGACTCCGTAGCCGTATTTCGCCATAAAATAATCCACTCTTTCTGTAAATAATAGGGAAAGCCGAACAAAATCATTGTATCACCCGCGGGATAAATATGTCAATACCGCCTTGGGTCAAATAGACAAATTGCACGTGAAAATGTAAGCTTGACATTCGTTAAAAAATAAACTATAATCGCCTCAGCTCAGAAAGGAAGTGACTGTATGAAAGTCAGGGACATGACGGTTATCGCTCTTTTTGCCGCAATAATATGCGTAATGGCGCCATGGAGCTTTTCTGCAGGCGCGGTTCCGATCACGCTTGCCACCTTTGCGATCTATCTTGCGAGCCTTGTGCTGGGGTGGAAGAGGGCCTCGATAGCGGTCGTGATATATATACTTATCGGCGCCGTTGGAGTGCCGGTTTTTTCAAATATGTCCGGCGGACTTCAGAAGCTCGTCGGCCCGACGGGCGGCTACATAGTAGGCTATATACCGCTTGCAATCATCGCGGGACTGATCGCGGACAGGTTTGAGAACCCCTGGGGCTACGCGGCGGCGCTTATCGCCGGTACGCTCGCGCTCTACATTCTCGGAACGGCGTGGTTCTGCGTTTCGCTCGGGAAAGACCTCGGCTACGCGATGGGCGTTTGCGTTCTGCCGTTCCTGCCGGGCGACGCTGTAAAGATAATACTTGCGACGCTCGTCGCAGTAAAGCTCAGACCTGTTGTTAAAAAAGAACTTGGTTGACTACTCGCTCCGAAAGGATTATAATCCATAAGGTGTTAGTTACAATATTATAATGCATGGAGAATTGAAATGAAAAAGACTATTGCACTTATTATCGCGCTTGCGCTGTGCTTCGGCATAGCGTCCTGCACAGCTGCGCCTTCAACCGAAAAGCCTGCCGAGGAGCCGGTCGCGTCCGCCCCCGCGGAGCAGGACAAGCCCGCTGACGAGCCGGCTGACGAAACGCCGGAGCCTGCTCCGGAGGTTACGGAGCCTGCCGCAGAGCCCGTAACGATGCGCGTCGGCTCGCTCAAGGGCCCGACCAGCATGGGACTTGTAAACCTCATGAAAAAGGCTGAGACTGAGGGCGCAATCGACAACGTAAGCTATGAGTTCACGATGACGACGCAGGCGGACGAGATCGCCGCGGGCATCATCTCCGGCGACCTTGACGCGGCGCTGATCCCCGCAAACCTCGCCTCCGTGCTTTTCAACAAGACCGAGGGCAAGATCTCCGTTGTGGATATAAATACGCTCGGAGTTCTCTACTGCGTAACCGGCGACGAGAGTATAAAGAGCGTATCAGACCTCGCGGGCAGAAAGATAGTCCTCACGGGTCAGGGCAATACGCCGGAGTTCAGCCTCAGATACCTTCTCAACGAGTACGGGGTAGAGGGCGCGGAGCTTGACTTCAAGAGCGAGGCGACCGAGGTCGCGGCTGCGCTTGCGGCAGATCCCACCGCCGTCGGCGTTCTGCCGCAGCCGTTCGCAACCGTCGCTCAGGTGCAGAACGAGGCGCTGCACGAGGCGTTCTCCCTCTCCGACGAGTGGGATGCGCTGAATAAGGGCTCCGACCTTGTGACCGGCGTTACCGTCGTGCGCAGAGAGTTTATCGAGGCAAACGGGGACGCTGTAAAGAGCTTCCTCGCGGAGCACGCAGAGAGCGCCGAAAAGGCGGTGAGCGACGTCGAAACGACCGCAAACCTCGTAGCCGAGTACGGTATCATCGAGAAGGCGCCGGTCGCAAAGAAGGCGCTGCCGAAGTGCGCGATCTCAGCTATAACCGGCGAGGAGATGCGCGTAAAGGTCGAGGGCTACCTCACCGTTCTCTATGGCTTTGAGCCGAAGAGCGTCGGCGGATTTTTGCCTGACGACAGCTTCTATTATGAGGGCTAAGGCGGCAAAAAAGGTACTCATTGCCCTTTTTTGGGTACTTTTATGGCAAATAATTGCCGTTTTAGTAAATAACAGCATAATCCTGCCGCGGCCGGACAGAGTGCTCGCAGCGCTTTTTGACTGCGCGCTTGAGCCGGAGTTCTGGCTCGGAGCGGGGCTTTCCGCGCTGAGAATAGCATTCGGCTTCCTTATCGGCGCGGCGCTCGGCATACTTGCCGCGGTCGCGTCAAAGGCTTTTCCGATAGTGCGCGAATTCATCGCGCCGGTTATCGGGGTCGCCAAATCCGTACCCGTCGCGGCTTTCATAATCCTCGTGCTTATCTGGGCGGGGAGCGGGAACGCCGCGCTCGTCGTCAGTGCGATAATCACCTTTCCGGTGCTTGCCGTAAACACTCTCGCGGGACTTGACGGCGTGGATAAGCGAATGCTGGAGGTCGCTGAGGTCTTCAGAATGCGGCTTCCGGCGCGCGTGCGAGCGATATACATTCCTGCGATATATTCAAATCTCGCCGCAGCGTTTGAGCTCGGCGCGGGAATGGCGGTCAGAGCCGGCGTTGCCGCCGAGGTTATCGGTCAGCCGCTCGCCTCGCTCGGAAACGAGATGTACCGCGCGAAGATTTTTCTCGATACGGAGCGGGTGATAGCCGTTGCGATAGTCACCGTTGCGCTCGGCTGGGCTTTCAGCGCAGGCGCAAGGCTGATTATCAGAGGGGTATTCGGTGAGAGAGATGCCTGAAGTTAAGAATATCTCAAAAAAGTTCGGAGAAACGGTGGTTTTCTCAGACTTCTCGGCAAAGCTTGACGGAAAAGTTTGCGTTACCGGAGACTCGGGAAAGGGCAAGACGACGCTCCTGCGTATTCTTCTCGGACTTGAAAAACCGGACAGCGGCGAGGTCATGCCGGATAAGACGCGCTTCGGCGTGTGCTTTCAGGAGGACAGACTTTTTGAAAAGTTCTCCGCTGCCGAAAATATCCGCCTTGCGACGGGGCTGAAAAACCCGGAGAAGGAGCTGAGAGCGCTTCTGCCGGAGGAGGCGCTCGGAAAGAGCGTAAAAAAGCTCTCCGGCGGTCAGAGACGGAGAGTTGCGATAGTGCGCGCGATGTGCGCTGAGGCGGACGCATTCGTCCTCGACGAGCCGTTTGCCGGGCTTGACCGCGAAAACCGCGAAAAAGCGTGGCGATATATCTGCGAAAAGGCGGGCGACAGACCCGTTATCCTCGCTCTGCACGAGGCTGATATACCAGACGGTGTCGAGATAGTAAGACTGTAAAAACTGCGTTATAAAAATACACCGGGCAGCCGAAAGGAAGCCCGGTGATAGTTTATACTAAGCGACGATAAAATCATTTAAATCTTTCCGGTCAGAATTGCGCCATACTTTGCCCCTTTCTTGACCATATATTTCCATTATGTTCTGCGAAAGCCGCTTCGTCTGGCGCAATTCTGCCTCGGAAATCTAATAAAGCATTTTATCGGCGCTTAGTATTATTTCCTTCTCGTTTTGCCGGTCTTGCGGTAGTAGGCGTCCTTTGCCTCGTACATTCTCTCATCGGCGCGCTTTGCAAGCTCGTCGATGGAATAATCCGGAAATTCCTCCTTTGACGCCTCGCCGACCGATACGCTGAACGGTCTGCCGCGGACGGACTTCCACAGGTCAACGCCCTCGTTGAATATGCCGAGAGCCTCATCGAATTCCGCTCTGTCACACAGAAGCAGGGCGACAAACTCGTCGCCGCCGGTTCTGTAAAGCTTTCCGAGATGCCCGAAAGCCGTAGTCATAAAGCGCGCGGTGTTTTTTATAAGCTCGTCGCCCGCCTCGTGACCGAGGGTGTCGTTTGCCTCCTTGAGTCCGTTCAGGTCGAGAGAGACGTATCTGAGGAGCCTGAGACGCTTCGAGCTTTTGAGCTTCAGCACATCCTCGGCGTAGGCGCGGCGGTTCAGAAGCTTCGTCGGCGCGTCGGTGCGGGCCTCTCTGTGCTCGTCGGAGTATTTTGCGGTGACGGTGGTGAGAAGATACCCTATGCCCATCGAGAGAGCGAAGGCGACAGCGGACATTATGATCGTAATGAGAAGGGCATTGCCGTCGACCGCGCTCGAAGCTGTTACCGCGGCAACTGCCTCGCCGCCGATCCTTCGGGAGGATATGTACAGCTTTTCGCCGTGGATAGTCGCGCGAAAGCGGGCGGTGCTGTCATAAAACGGCTGTGTGTCGATTTTGAGCCAGCCTATGTCCTTGCCGACGTAGAACTGATGCGTGGAGGCGGTTACTGCGCCGGTATTTACGTCGAGCGAAAAAACGCGCATTTCCGAGTAGTAGGGCAGGCGGCTTATCGCCTCCTCGGGAGTGCCGGCGGCGGCGCACAGCGTTTCGAGGTGGTCAAGCGCCATCGCGTTTTCCTTGTACGCCTTGTCGGCGAGAGTTCCCGCAAGCATCAGATACATAACGATGGCGATGAGAAGCGTGCTTACTGCGGAAATTGACAGCACCGGGAAGAGCCATGCCTTGCCGGTGCCGGAATCAGGCTTGTTCATAGGAGCGTTCTCCTTGCTGTATTGAAGATTCTGGCCTGCGATCAATAGCTGAGCCGCATTCGGAAAATGCGCTTTTCCGCCTCGCCGGTGAGGTAGACCTCGTTTTCCTGCACGCCGTATCTGATGGTGATATCGTCTCCGAGCTTCGCCTCGGCATTGTATTCGCAGAGAATCAGCTTCGGCGGCTCGCCGCGCGTGAGATCGTAGAGAGCATCCTGCATGAGGTCAAAGTAGCGGGTGTTGTTCATGTGACCGTTCAGGTCGAGAACGGAGTAGGTCACGGTGTAGCGGCTCTCCGCTGTCTGCGGAATAGCCTTCGGCGGGCGCGGAATCGCGCACTGCCCCTCGACCGTCGTCCCCTCGATGTGAACGCCCATATCCTCGGGAAAAACTATCCTGCGGTTCCCCTTGTCCATAAGCGCCCAGAGAGCCGAGCCCTGTACGAGAATATTGCCCGCATCGTCCTTTATGCGGTAGAAGCGTGTAAAGAAAATGTGCATGGTTTTGCCGGGCCACGTTTCGAGCGTAACGTGCTCGTCATACTCCGGCAGCCGCGTTATCTCAACGCGCCACTGGGTAACGATCCAAAGAAGCCCTCTGTCGAGGGTCATCTCCCTGCCCATGCCCATCTCGCTCGTCTGACGTATCGCCGCCTCCTGAAACCAGGTGAACAGCTCGCTGAGCCTGAGGCGCCGGTTTATGTCGCAGTGCGCGGTGCCGAGGGTGTAATCGTGAGCTTCAATATACATCATCTGAGCCTTGTTTCGATCGCGTCAACGACGTCGCCGAGAGTCTGGAGCTTTTGCCATTGGCGGTTCGGGATCCGCACGTCATACTTCGCCTCGAGGCGGCAGATAACGAGCGTAAAGCCCATGGAATCAATGGCGGCGTCGGTGTTGATCACGGTGTCCTCGTCGAGCACAGTGCCCTCAAGCTCGGGAACGCACTCGTAGATGACATCAATGATCTCGCTTTTAAGCTGTTCGTGCGTCATATTATTGTCATTCCTTTCGATGAAGCGCTGCTCAGCCTCTGCCTCCGAAAAGCGATTCGACTTCGTAGCGCTTTATTTTTCCGGTCTTGGTGCGCGGAAGATTCTTGCCGCGGACGAAAACGCGGCTTATCTGCTCGCTGCGCGGGTACTTTTCCATCAGAGGACGGAGCGCGGCAAGGATCTCGCCCTCATCGCCCTCGCTCACCGCGAGCGCAGGGGCGTTTCCGCTGAGGAAAACGCAAATCTCGTCCGTTCCGAGCTTTTCTGAAATGGCTTTTTCGTACTCGGGCAAAAATATCTTGGTGCCGCCGGGCAGAACGAGCATCTCCTTCTTGCGCCCGGTGATGTGCAGGCGGCCGTGCTCGTCGATATATCCGAGGTCGCCGGTGGAGAGAACGCCGCCGCGCAGTACGCCCGCAGTGCCGTCCGGGTCGCGGAAGTAGCCCTGCATCATGCATTCGGGACATTCTACAAGCACCTCGCCGTCGGGCGCTATGGTGACAGTGAAGTCCGGGCAAACATCCATCGCGTATGCGTCGTCGCCGAGAGAGAGCGCCACGCCGGAGCTTGTTTCCGTCAGTCCGTAGCCAAAGCACAGACGCTTGCCGTAGGCTCTCAGCATGGAAACGACGTTGCTCGGGCACTCGCCCGCGCCGATGAGCACGAGCTTTAGCTCGTCGTTGAGATGCCCGCGCTTCAGAAAGAAATCGGCAAACGCGGGAACGAGCGAAACCGCGGTCGGACGGTAAAAATCGAAATCGTCTGCGAGATGGCGCATGCCGCGCCCTATCGCAACCTCTGCGCCGCAGGAGAGCGGCCAGAGGAGGGAGCAGACGAAGCCGAAAACGTGATTCAGGGGCAGGAGAGAGAGAAGCCTGTCGTCCTCACTGAGCGGCAGGAGAGCGCCGCCGTTATATGCGCTCGCGCAGAGCGAAGCCTCGGAAAGCACCACCGCCTTCGAGCGGCTCGTTGTACCGGAGGTGTAGAAAAGCACCTCATTGTGCGAAGTGCATTCAGGCTCACAGAGAAACTGCGAAAATTCCGCGCACAGCTCGCTGTCACCCTCGAGAGCGTCGCACTCGGCGCTTTTTATGAGGGCGCCGAGAAGCTCGTCGGGCAGCGTTTCGTCAAGCAGACTGACCCGTATGCCGCTGCCGATCGCGGCAAGCAGCGTTATCACCTCGTCGGCGTCCGGCTCGCCGATAAGAAAGCCAACGCTTTTGTATAGAGAGAAGCGGGCGCGCTTATCCTCAAACCGGCTCAGCACCTCACTGCGGCTGAGAGTCAGATCGGAGTACGTGACCGACGCTTTATCGGGCTTGACGGCAGCCCAGTGCTGCAGCATCTCGCAAAAAGAACCGAATCTCATCTTACACCTCCTTATCATACGATAAAAATATATCACACCGGAGTAAAGATTGGAAGTATAAAATAAAAATACGTCAATATTTTTTAAAAATATAGTGCAAACAGCACAAGACTGCGGTATAATTAATTATCAATAAAAAACAGGAGGTTCTACCATGGATAAAAATACCCGCATCTGTATTATCGGCGGCGGCCCCGCCGGTCTTTCCGCCGGAATGTACCTCGAAAAAAAGGGCTATGAGAACTACACTATCCTCGAGCGCCTTGACAGGGTAGGAGGCAAGTGCTGGAGCCCCCACTACAACGGCCGCCGGTATGAGATGGGCGCCATAATGGGCGTTCCCTCGTATTACGCCGTTCACGACGTTGAGGAGTTCTGCGGAATCACGCACGACGGCCCTCAGCTCAACCGCAACTACAAAAACGCGAAGGGCGAAGTCATCGAGCCTTTTGAGCCGAAGAAGAACGTCCTCAAGATCCCGCGTCTTCTCAAGATGAAAAATCAGATCAAGAAGTTCGGAGAGCTTCTTGAAACAAAATATAAGGGCTACGACCTGAACGGACACCGCGGCGTTGCCGAGGGAAGATATGACGGCTTCAGCCAGCAGAACGCAAAGAGAGAGAGAGTTTCCGGCGTAAACCCGAACCTCAAGGATCTCTGCCTGCCGTTCAAGGTGTTCTGCGAGAAAAACGGCGTTGAGCTGATTCAGGACGTCTGGATCGGGCCGTACACCTCCTTCGGCTACGGATATTTCGACGAGATCCCCGCGGCATACGTTCTGAAGTATCTCGATTTCCAGACTACGATGAACTTCGTCAAGGTCAACCTCTGGACCTGGAAAAACGGCACCCAGTACATCTGGGAGCAGCTTAACGAGCATCTCAAGAACCCCGCCCGCCTGAATTCTAATATCGAAAAGGTCGAGCGCCGCGACGGCAAGGTGTTTGTGACCGTAAACGGCGAGGTCGAGGAGTACGACAAGGTCATCGTCACCGCTCCGCTCCACATCCCCAACAAGCGCGCCGACGGTCAGAGGGGTATGGACGAGTACTTCGACGTACGCGAGGACGAGGCTAAGCTCTTCTCGAAGATAGACTATGAGCGCTACGACGTTCTCGCGGTCGAAACGAAGCCCGAGGATCACCCGGAGATCAGCTACTACGTTTTCGACAATATGGTACCCGAGAAGCTCGGCCATCTGATGGTCTATTACAGACGCTGGAAGGACACGAAGGATCAGGTCATTACCACCTATTCTCTCCGCAAGCATAAGGACTCCAAGGAGATCCCCTACGAGACGTGTAAGAAAATGGTGCTCGACGACCTCAAGACCATGCACAACCCCGCCTCCAACGTCGTGAACGAGTGGAGCGTCTACTACTTCCCCCACGTCTTTTCCGAGGACTACGCCGCGGGCTGGTACGATAAGGTAGAGGCGATGCAGGATAAGTACGACACCTTCTACGCCGGCGAGATCATGAGCTTCGGCGATATGGACGAGACAGCCGAGTACAGCCGCGAGCTCGTTGAAAGATTTTTCTAACATCCCATTTGAGGGGACGGAGTATCCGCCCCCTCAAACCACAGAGATAGAAGAAAAGCGCCGGATAGAGGAGGCGGGGATTTGTGAAGGGGCCGGCCGAGAGGCCCCTTCACGTCGCATAATCCGCCCACAGGCGTCATATTTGCGCTCATTGAGCGCAAATATGTTCGATGCGAAGACCGTGTCTGAGCATCGGGGGCGGAAAATCCGTCCCCTCAATTTGAGTATTCTGAGAAAGGAAAAATCCTATGAAATTTTACAAGGATCACTACGATGTGATCGTTATCGGCGGCGCGCTGGCGGGTCTTTCGAGCGCGCTGATGCTCGCTGACAAGGGCAAGAGCGTCCTCGTTCTTGAGCGCCACAATCTGCCCGGCGGCATAGCTACGAGCTTCGTGCGCGGCGGGATCGAGATAGAGGCTGCGCTTCACGAGATGATGAGCATCGGCGAGAAGTCGAACCGCCTCAAGGTCGGCAAGTTCCTTGACGATATGGGCGTCGATATAGATTGGCTCAAGGTGCCGGAGGCGTACCACGCCTCGTTCCCCGGCGTTGAGGTAACGCTTCACCCCGGCTTTGAGACCTTCGCAAAGGAGATCGACGCCGTCGTTCCCGGCACCTACGACAAGGTGCTCGCGGTGCTGAGTCTGTGCCACACGGTTTTTGACAGCGTTAACGAGCTTTCTATACACCCGATGAGCAAGCCCATGATGCTGTTGAAGCACGAGGCGTTCGTAAAGACCGCCGGTTATTCGACAAAGGAGGTGCTCGATACCTTCCGTCTTCCGAAGGCGGCGCTCGACCTCCTTGCGCCGTACTGGATCTACGTCGGCACCGGCTTCAGCGAGCTGCCGTTCACGATCTTCGCCGTTCTTATGGCGGACTACATCGGCTACGGCTCTTATATCCCGAAGAAGCTCAGCCATGAGATGAGCCTCAAGATGGCGGAGCGCGCCGAGGCGATGGGAGTTCAGATCGAATACCGCCAGCACGTTGAAAAGATACTCGTGCGCGGCGGCAGAGTCTACGGCGTCCGTACAGCCAGAGGCGATGAGATATACGCGGACTACGTTATCTCCGCGGCGTACCCGAACAAGGTCTATACCTCGATGATCGAGCCGCTGAGCGAGGTGCCGGAAAAGGCGATAAAGATGGTCAACGGACGCAGACTCTCACTGTCTGCTTTCAGCGTTATTATGATACTCGACAAATCCGCCGAGGAGCTTGGGATCAAGGATTACTCCATCTTTCGCGGCGACTCCGCAGACACGGATAAGCACTACGACGACCTGAAGACCCTCGGGCCATACAAGTATATCACCTGCATCTGTCACAACCTCGCTAATCCCGGCGTAACGCCGGAGGGTACCTGCTCCTTCTCGATAACCACGCTTCCGCGCGTGGACGGCTGGAAGACCGTCAGGGCGGAGGATTACGACAGAGTGAAGCACGAGGTCGCAAAGCAGCTTATCGACGATATGTCCGAATACTTCGGCGTCGATCTCCTCGACCACGTTCTCGAGATCGTCATTGAAACGCCGATGACCATAGCTCACTACACCGGAATGTGGAACGGCTGCATCTACGGCTACGCGCACACGATGTCCGATCACATCGTTGCCCGCCTCCAGACAGCGGAGGAGGAGCATTTTATCGAGGGACTTGAGTTTGCCGGAGCGCATCAGATCTCCGGCGACGGTATGGGCCCGGCTGTCACAAACGGCAGAAAGGCCGCAAAGAACGTGCTTGACGCAATGGCGGGAAAGGGGGCGGCGAAATGAAGGTAAAGGGATTTCTGCAGGATGTGACCGGCGCCTCGAGAGTTACGAAGGCGCGCCTTGAGGCGTTCGCCGCGGCTTCCTCAGCGCCCGAGAGCATTGACCCGATCGGCGACGCTGCCAAGGCGTGGCACCCGGGTAAAATCGACCTAGTTGTGACCGGGATACGCGAAGCCTCGAAAACGGCAAAGACGGTCCGCTTCGAGAGAGCGGACGGAGAGAAGCTTCCGCTTTTCTACGCGGGTCAGTTCATCGCGCTCGACTTTGAGATCGGAGAGAGTATTATAAGCCGCCCGTACTCTATTTCCTCTGCGCCGTTTGAGGCGAGAGGCGAAAAGCCGTTTGTCGAGATCACAGTTCGCCGCAGCAAGGGCGACGGCTTTATCTGCGATTACATCAATGACACCCTCAAGGTTGGCGACAAACTGCGCGGAAATATGGGGCTAGGGCAGTTTTACTATGAGCCTCTGCGCGATGCAAAGCACGTCGTCGCGCTCGCCGGCGGTGTCGGAATAACGCCGTTTGCTTCGATGGCGAAGGAGATCGCCCACGGCACGCTCGACTTTGACCTCACTATTCTATACGGCTCGGTTTCCTCGGACGATATTATTCTGAAGGACGAGCTTGAAGCGCTCAGATGCGATAAGCTCCGTATCGTCCACGTCCTTTCGGGCGACGAGCCGGGCTGGAAGGGTGAGCGCGGCTTCATCACCGCCGAAATAATAAAGAAGTATTCAGCGCCCGACACCTCGTATTATATCTGCGGCCCGCAGGCGATGTACGTCTTTATGCGCGAGGAGCTAAAGAAGCTCGCTGTTCCGCAGCGAAGAGTGCGCTTCGAGGTTTTCGGTCAGGCGAAGGATATCACGAAGTTTGCCGGCTTCCCGGCGGAAGCAGCCGATAAGACGTTCAACATGACCGTCGTGCGCGGCATTTCTGAGACCGTGATCCCCGCAAGGGCGACGGAGAGCATCGCCGTCGCGCTCGAGAGAGCGGGAATACGCATCGAAACAGCGTGCCGGAGCGGAGAGTGCGGATTCTGCCGCACGAAGGTGCTTTCCGGCAATTACTACGTCTGCCCCGAGGGCGACGGGCGCAGAGAGGCGGACAAGGATTATAATTACGTCCACGCCTGCGCGGCATATCCGACGAGCGATATTAAAATCAAAATCCCCATTGAATGAGGTAAGGGTATGGTTAAAGAAGTCAATCCGAAGATCCACGTAAACGAGCTGGATTACCCGCAGACTGAGCATAAATGCGCCGATCCCGAGAAGAAAAAGCTCGTAATGAAGCTTGCGCTGATGATAACGGATAATATTCCGCGCAAACTGCCCGGAGGCATGAAGGAAAACCACATGGATTTCTGGATCCTCGACAAGCTTCTCACGAAGGAAGAGGTAAAGTTCATGCTCTCCTTCAAAAAGCGCCGCTTCGGACTCACTACAAAAGAGCTTGCCGAGCGCAACAATATGACTGAGAGTGAGGCGCAGAAGGTCATCGACCATCTTCTGTGGATAGGCATACTCGAGCAGAACCGCGATAACCCCGATCATCACATCCAGTACTGGATCCCAAAGTGGGTCGTGGGCAGCGGAGAGTATATGGTCGAGCACAAGACCCTGCCCGACCTCGACCCCGCGGTTGCGACGATGTTCAACCTCGCGCCGCAGGAGCCGCTGGAGCTGGCGGCAAAGCTCGTGCCTCCCGGCGGCGCCGGAATCGGTATGCACGTCATACCGGTGGAAAAGGCGATCCCGGCGGAGAGCCGGTCGGTTTCCGTCGAGCACCTCAGCCATTGGCTCGATAAAAACGACAAGTTCTGCACCATGGTCTGCGCCTGCCGCAAGGCTCAGCGCATAAGAGGCGAGGGCGTCGGCGATATCGAGGGGCATATGTGCATCGGCGTGGGAGATATTGCGGAGTTTCTCGTTGAAAGCGGCAAGGACGCGAAGTACGTCACCCGCGAGGAGGTAATGGAGCTTCTCGAGCGCAGCGAGCGAAAGGGATACGTGCATCAGATAACGAACCTCGACGGCCCTGAGCGCATCGTCGGTATCTGCAACTGCTCGCCCGGAAGCTGCTACGGACTCAGAACGAGCCAGCTTTTCAACACCCCGAATATGTCGCGCTCAGCTTACCGCGCCCACGTTGACGCCTCGAAGTGCGTAGCCTGCGGAAAGTGCGTGGAGGTATGCCCAGCCGGAGCCGCGAGGCTCGGTCAGAAGCTCTGCAAAAAGGACGGCTCAAAGGTAAAGTACCCGCTTCACGACCTGCCCGACGATAACGTGTGGGGCGAGGATAAGTGGGACAGAAACTACCGCGACACGAATAAGCTCAACTGCTACGACACCGGCACGTCGCCGTGCAAGACCGCTTGTCCGGCGCATATCGCCGTTCAGGGCTACATAAAGATGGCGGCGGAGGGCAGGTATGCCGAGGCTGTGAAGCTTATCCGCCAGGATAATCCGTTCCCGGCGGTCTGCGGCGCGGTCTGCAACAAGCGCTGCGAGGATCGCTGCACCCGCGGAACGATAGACAAGCCCGTTGCCATCGACGAGATAAAGAAGTTCCTCGCGCAGTGGGAGCTTCAGAATCCGCAGGACTTCACAGTAAGGTGCGAGAACTGGGCGGGAAAGGAGTGGGAGGATAAGAAGATCGCCGTTATCGGCGCCGGCCCCGCCGGTCTCAGCGCGGCGTATTACCTCCGCACCGAGGGCTACCCTGTGACGGTTTTCGAGAAGGAGAAAACGCCCGGCGGTATGCTCGTGAACGGGATACCGTCCTTCAGACTTCAGAAGGACGTAATCCGCAAGGAGATAGAGATCATCGAGAAGATGGGCGCCGAGATACGCTGCGGCGTCGAGGTCGGCAATGACGTCACTCTCGATGAGCTGAGAGCGCAGGGCTACAAGGCGTTCTATATCGCCATCGGGCTTCAGGGCGGCAGAACGGCGGGCGTTCCAGGTGAGGAGAGCGAGGGCGTTGAGAGCGGCGTAAGCTTCTTAAAGCGCGTTAATCAGGACGAGAGCGTGAAGCTGAGCGGCGACGTTGTCGTAGTCGGCGGCGGAAACGTCGCGGCTGACGTCGCGCGTACGGCGCTCAGAGCGACCTCAGGCAAGGTCACGATGCTCTGCCTTGAACAAAGAGATGAAATGCCTGCCGCAAAGGACGAGATAGCCGAGTGCGAGGCGGAGGGCGTCGAAATACTGAACGGCTGGGGCCCGAAGGAGGTCCTCTCCGAGAACGGAAAGGTCACCGGCATAGTATTCAAGAAATGCGTATCAGTTTTCGATGAAAACCGCAAATTCAGCCCGAAATACGACGAAAATGAGACGATTACCGTAAAATGCGAGAACGTCCTCACGGCGATCGGACAGTCTGCCGAGTGGGGCGGACTGCTTGAGGGAACGAAGCTGAGAGTTCGCATGAACGGAACGGTCGTCGCTGACCCCGTGACCTATCAGACCGACGAGCCGGATATTTTCGTCGGCGGCGATATTTATCACGGCGCGCGCTTTGCGATCGACGCCATCGCGGAGGGTAAGCAGGGCATGGTGTCCATAAACCGCTTCGTACATCCCGGTCAGAGCCTTACCATCGGGCGCGACCTTCGCAGCTTCATCGAGCTTGACCGCGACGATATCAGGGTCGAGGGCTTTGACAACGCGGATCGCCAGCGCCCGGGAATGAAGGAGGGCGAGGCAAGAGCAACCTTTGAGGATTTACGCCTTCCTCTCACAGAGGAGCAGGTCAGAAAGGAGGCGGGACGCTGCCTCAAGTGCGGCGCGACGGTCGTAGATCTCAACCAGTGCGTCGGCTGCGGACTTTGCACCACGCGCTGCGAGTTTGACGCGATCCACCTCAGCCGCGACATTCCCAACGCGAGCGATATGCACACAGCGGAGGAGATGATGGCCTGCGTCGGACCCTATGCCATAAAGCGCATGGGCAAGATAATAAAGAAAAAGATAACCGGAAGATCCGATTATCCGACTGAGCAGACAGCTGATTAAAAGGCATACCGGATAGCTTATACTAAACCTTAATAGAAACCTGACAGTCCTTCTGGCAGAAATTGCGCCATACTGCGTTAGCCCCCTTGAGCATATATATCCATTATGCTCTGCTTTTCTGCCTTGTCCGGCACAATTTCTGCTCAGAATTACAAGTCAGTTTTATATCAAGGATTAATATTAAAACCGCCGCAAAGTTGAAGTGAACCCCAAAAGTTAGACAAGATTTTCAATTAAGCGACCTGAAGGGTCTGGTATCTGTGTTGAGCAGGTGTCAGGCC
>JAFPWN010000045.1 GCA_017412765.1 Oscillospiraceae bacterium
TTTACAAAGCTGCGTAAAACAAAACCGCAGACTTTGGCCTGCCGCTAAGCGGCTTGCCAAAATCTGCGGTGCCACAGAGCCTCGGCTCTGTGAACTTTCTTTTAATTATTTCACTGTCTACTTGACGGGGTGCAGTTCATTCGGGAAGGGCGAACACTTTTTAAAGAGTGATGATAAATCGCCTGTAGCTTGTCAGAAATGGAGCTGATTTTGTTCTCGCCTCTGCGATGATGTGAAGAGTCTCACCGGATCGACCGCCGGATATAATGATTTTTTTATCGTGGGATATCTGACATTTCCCGGTGAATGAGCCGGCTTCCGGGTAAGGGTAGAAGAGAAGCTCACAGCCGTCAGCGCTGACGTTCAGCCGCCAGTCCCTGATCTCGCCCTTTATTTCAGGACGGCACGAAGCAATAGCCGGGTCCGGAGAGGACGTCCAGAGCATCCTCGCGGCAAAATCATTCTGAAAAGCCTCTCGCCAGCGCCATATCGTCGCCTGAGGACTTGTGTGCATTCTGCCGTCCGAGCCTAAAACCGTATCGGATGCGTTTGTCCAGATGCTGTGCCGCTCTGTGACGCCGAACTGAGCCTTTTCCGGTCTGTAATACTCATATCTGCCGCCCCAGCCGCCGTAATCCGGGCGCTCCGGCACGTTCAGCCCGTTTGGAATGATCCATAAAAATGACGGCGTATCGCCCTCGACTATATATTTCGGATGAGGATAGAGCGCGCCGAGTGCGCCTTTTGAGCGGATATTCGTATCGATCCAATCATTTGAAACGAGGTCGCTTCTTCCGCCGGAGAAGCCGAGAGTTTTATGCACACCATCCTCACTTCCGTGCTTAACAAGGTCGGAGCTGATGCCCGGCCAGGCGGCCTTCCAATAGGTGTAGTTTCCGAACCATGAGCCGCGAGAGGGCGAGACTATCCAAAACAGTCTGTCGCCGTATTTCTTCCGAAGCCATCGTGATGCATGATCCTGATCGGAAATTCCGTAAATACGAAGCTTGCCGAGCGCTGTGCTGAGCTTGTCCGGCATCAGCTTCTCAATCTGCCAGACAGCCTGCGCGAGGGTGTTTGCTCCGCCCCAAAGACCGATGTACAGAGGGCGCGAATCTTCCCGCAGAATGCACTCGATAAGAGCCTTGACTCCGGTGTTTTCCTTGTATTTCATCGAGGCAAAGCCGAAGCCGGGCATAAGACCGTATTCGTCGATCCCCTCAAAGGTTATGGAGTGATAATAATCGGCGCTCCGCCATCCGGAGGCGTGCGCGCGGAGATTCGGCAGAGTCTCGCCGTATGCGTCGATAATGCGGTGAATCAGCCCGACGCGACCGCTGACGTTACCCTTTACAAAGCAGGAGGTGCAGCAGATAAGAGCCTCGATATCTATTTCATTGGAGTAAAGCATGAGCCTTATCATGGACTGGATGTCGTCAACCTCAAAACCGTCCAGTATATCAGTCAGAACTACGTACCGTGGCGTTTTCATTATATATCCGCTCCTTTTACTTAGCATAGCATATTCGGCTGCGTAATGGTAGTAAAAGTTGACTAATAGCTCATTTTGAGAGCGCCGCGGTGTATTGTTTATTTAACAAGCAGAGAAAAGTCCGCTGTTTTACCGAGATATTCAGCTCTCGCGTAGCTGCCGGACTTCAGCTCCGGGGCATTAGCGCCGAAGAGACGGGCGATGGAGTACGCCGCCGTGAAGTGAACGTCGGCTTCAAGTCTGCCTTTATGCGAACCATCGGCGCCGGTGACGGTTATGTCCGCTTTGTAGTCAGCGTCCGTCATAATCGCGCCGGAGGATTCCTCGGTGCCGTTATAGAAGTTTATTCCGTCGTCGCTGTAATCGTGATATACTATCCTGATTGAAATATTGCTGAGAAATCCTGTCTTGCGTGTAAGCTCAGCGTAGCCGGAAGCCTTGCCGTAGAGCTTGCCTGCAAAATCCATGTTTTTAGCCGGAGCAGCGGCGTAGTCGCCGACATCGGGCGTCAGGACGGCTTCTGCGATCTTGCCGGGCTTATAGTCAAGAAGCTCGGCAATCCGCACTCTGACACCGCCGCTCTTTTTACCCTCGATCCACATAAGCTTAGTGCCGGTGTCGTTCCAGGAGAGGGGAGAGCGGAAGACGAAATCCTCATCGGGGTCGCCGAGATAAACGCCCTTATACTCGGTATCGCTCACCGCACGATCCATTTCAACGAGAGCGGGGCCGACATTGCCCTCTCTGCCGCTTCTCACCCCGGTAACGCAGTACATATAAACCTGCGCGAGAATGTTGTGAAGCGGCTGACCGAGCGGCCTTTCGACAAGTCCAAGAGCGCCCATATCTGTCTTTTCCGAAAAGCGGCTTGTCATAACTGCGCCGAGGCGCTCGTCAGGCGAGAGAAGGGTTGTTTCGTCATAGCCCGGGGCGCAGGAGAGAAGCGTGACCTCGCCGGTCGCTATATCCTGCTTTACGGAGTCCGCCATACCGTTAGGAGCAGAACCGACGAGACTTATCGCCCTGCCGCCATCAATGAACTGCTTTACCTCTCCGCCGATGACCGGCCTCGCTATAAGCCTTCCGCGAACGTTGGGGTCGAGAATAAAGCCGTCCATATTGCTGATATACTGCGCATTTTCAATGACGTATTTATCACCGCTCTTTTTAAGAGAGCCCATGGCGTTAACAGCTCCGCAGTCGCTGCGGCGTATAGTCCAGGCAAAGTGTTCACAGTCCGGCGCAATAATGACCTCAGTCCATTTCTGAACGACAGCGCTGTCGCTGCTGAACTCGCGCGGAAACTCGATTGGAACAAGCTTGCCGCTGCCAGCGGGGCAGTTATCGAGCGTATAACCCTCCGGCGCCTCAAGAATGTTATCGCCCATGAGTACGCGGGTATTGTCCTTGAAGGGAAGTATTCGTGAAGTACCGGCGCCGGAGCCACGATAAACCTCAAGGGGGTCGGTGCCGTCGTCGTTCATGGTGGTGATAACGGTGTCCGCACCCTCGCGCGTAACGACGATCACTCTTCCGGAGAAGGAATAACTGCATCGTGAGAGAGTGGTGCTTTCAGCAAGCGGCAGAGTTGTGATTTTCACTCTTCCGATGCTTCCTCTTTCGTCAAGAGCTATGCGCTCGTCGGGATCGGCTTCGTAGCCGCCGGTTCTTCGCGCACGGGAAGCGGCGTAGCCAACTACACCTGCAACAACGCAGAACAAGATAATCGAAGCTAATACGATAAGAAAGATTTTGAGTCCTTTACGGCTCTTTTTTGCTTTTGCCATTATTGCGCCTTCTCAGTTTTTTGAGAATCATAACATCTGCTTATTAGCAAATTGTTTGAGAAATGTTTAGGAAATGATAAAGCTGAGAAAAGGGGCGGCTCGGAAGAGAGCCACCCCTTAGATTATTTTACGCCTTGGACTTTTTCATAATAAGAACGATTCCGACTGCAAGCGCAAGACCGATCACTACGTCTGCGGCGATAAGCGCAATTTTCCACGGCGACATATCATAGCGTATTGTGGTGCCGGGAGCGACGCCCTGCATCGCGGCGGAGTTCGCCACCGTGTAGCAAACATCGTGCAGAGCGCGGCGCATAACGGCGTGAGAGGTGGGACTCTGAGAATCCTCGATTCCGCCTATTGTATCAAACGTGAGGAAGGTATCGCAGCCGGAGCGGAAGGCGAGATCGTACATATTCTTGCCCTCCATCCAGATGTACATATCGCTGTGAACGGTGCCGGTAAAGCCCCACTCATCGCGGAGAACTCCGGTGAGAAGCGAGTAGTTGCCGTGGGCAATTACGGCGCCTATGTCGTTCTGAGAGGCCATAACAGCCGTAGCTCCCCGCATAACGCGCTCTGCGGTGTTGCCCTCGCTGTCAGCAACGTATTTTACCGTCATACGGGCTTCCTTGAAGGGAATTTCAAAGGCTTTGAGATAGATCTCACGCATTGTCTGCTCTGTCGCCCAGGTGTGCAGGAGAAATTCGCGGTTAGTCTCCTGATCGTTGAGGGCGAAGTGCTTGATATAGCAGTACATTCCGGCGTCTCCGGCTCCGCTTACGACAGCGGCGGCGATTTTACCGGTGAGTACGGGATCCTCGGAGTAATACTCGAACACTCTTCCGGAGAAGGGACTTCTGTGAAGGTTGATAGCGGGCGAATACCAGCCGGAGATGCCGTTTTCCATAGCCTCCTGACCGAACATTTTGCCGACCTCGTACATAAGCTCCTTATTCCAGGTGGACGCCATCAGGGGCGCGTAGCCGTATGTCGCGGAGAGATTCATGCCCTCGTCGGTCTTTACAGCCTTTATGCCGTTGGCGCCGTCGGCGTGGAGCACGTCGGGAAGTCCGAGAGCGTCGACCTTTGTCGTTGTATAGTTTGCGCCGGCCATAAGGCTAATGATCTGAGCGAGAGTATCCGCATTGGAGTAGTCGATCTGATCAAGGAAGGAATCCCATTTTTCATCGTAATAGGGAACTGCGCGCATATCCGAGAGAATAAGTCCGCTGTCGGATCTGGGTCTGTCCGCCTCAGCGTAAACCGCAGAGCCCGGAACGTTGCCGAGAAGCGGGTCAGACTCAGGGCTGAAGGTCTCTTCGATTCCGAAGAGCGCGACTGTCTCGCTCGTCGCCTCCTTCACACGGCTCTTAACCTGGGGGAATGTATTTTTCCAGTCCGCGCGGCTGAGCATCACGGTCTCGCGCTCCATATAGGCGGTAACGTCCTCAAAGCGGTTGTGAGCCGCGGTATAGGGAGAATCCGTGCCGTCTGCGCGGACGTTGAGAACTGCTCCGTTCTCGTCAAGCGCGGACTGTGCGGTTATCTCGCCCCAGCGCGGATTGGAGGAGTCGTACCAGATCGTTTCGGGAACTGCGACAGCCTTTGCCTCCACGACGTCGTGACTGTTGAGCCTCAGCGAAACGGTGTATTCGCCGCTCTCAAGAACGTAGGCGCCTCTTGTCCCGTCGCCGTTATCGCGGGTATAGCAGTAGGAAGCCATATCCTCCTTCATAAAGCTCAGAGTGAGCTCCTGCTTTTCACCGGGAGCAAGAAGCTTCGTCTTTTCAAAGGCGACGAGATTTACCTCGCTCTTTTCGATCTTATTCTGAATATCAAAATCGGTGTAGGGCGCGGTGTAATAAATCTCGACTACGTCCTTTCCGGCGCTCGAGCCGGTGTTCTCAACGGTGACTGTCAGCTTTATCTCGTCGCCGCTGTCGTCAAAGGCGGTTATAGACTTATTGAAGCTCGTGTAGCTCAGACCGTAGCCGAAGGGGAAGACAACGGACTTGGCGTAATCAAAGTCGGGGTCGACTGCGTCGGCTGTTTCGTAATAGCGATAGCCCATATACACGCCCTCTTCGTATTCGATGAAGTAGCGGTAATAGTCGCCGTTGCCGGTGGCGGAGGAGGGGGTGCCGTAGGGCTTTGATTTAAAGGTTGCGTTTGAGTAGTTGAAAACGCCGAAGTTTGCGTAGGTGGGGTCTTTTGTGAAGTCCGCAGGCCATATATCCACCGTTCTGCCGGAGGGGTTGACGCTGCCTGTCAGAAGATCTCCGAGCATCGCAAAGCCGCGCTCGCCGACGTGACCGACGTAGAGAATAGCGTCAGCCTCGTATTCACCCTCCATAAGGCATCCGACCTCCATCGGCGCGGAGGCGGCGAGAATGACTACGACCCTTCCACAGCTTTCGCGGGCGAATTTGATGGTATCGCGCTCGTTTTTTGTAAGAGCGAGATAGTGGGGGGTTCCGTCGGAGTAGCCGTCATACTTCTTGTCCGAGCCCTCCTGACCTGCGCGGGAGATAAAGACGAGAGCGGTGGTGTTCTTGACCTCACCCTCAATTCCGGCGTAGATGTCGGCGCCGAACTCATAGATTTTGCTGTCGCCGCCCATAAGATCGTTGATGGCTCCGGCACTTGTGGCGCCCTCCGCCTCAAGGAGAGCCTCCGGCTTCATGATCGCCTTCATCTTGTTGAAGGCAGCCTCGTTTACCGTAAAGGCGTCGTGAACCGCCTTGTAGGGGCTAACCGGCTCAATAGTCCACTTTGCGCTGCCTGCTGAGGAAACCTGACCGTAGATCGGGCTGAGATAGCGGTATCCGAAGGGCGTGACCGCGCTCTCAGCGGCGAGGGGGAGAACGCCGTTGTTCTTGAGCAGAACGCTGCCTTCTGCCTGCACCTGAAGCGCGAGAGCGTATGAAGCCTCGCGGGATTCGATGTTATCCGCATAGAGATCAGCATAGTATTCCACAGCGCTGTCGGGGAGAGAAGCGCTCTTTACGATATGGCGCTCGCCCTTGCCGAGATAATCGTCCATAACGGACGCGAAGGCAAGCATTCCTACGTTTGCCGCAACGGCTATCACAAGCACCACTGCCATTATAGGAATGAGGATTTTGCGGAGTCGATTTGTACCGGTCTTTTTCATGATAAGCCTCCTTTTTTATATGTAAAACCATCGTAAGGCTTGACGCACATAAAAACAATTTGTTTTTCGCCGTCTAAGAATTTTTTTCGCGGATAAAAAGGAACTCCGCGACCACCGCCGCGACCTTGTAGGGGCGGGGCTTGCCCCGCCCGTTGTACGACACCCTCCGCACCCTTGTAGGGGCGGTGAGCGCTCACCGCCCCTACGGGATATCACTTTATAATAACGTACTTCGCGCGGCTCAGGACTGAGCAGTCCCGCGCTATCTGCGGATAGAGCTCTTTATCTGCTCCGTATCGAGCAGCACCTTGTCGTTTCTGACGAGCCTTACGCTGTAGTCCTTGCCGCACAGCTCGTCCTCAGCCGAGCCCTCGACCTCCTCCATAAGAATGCCGTTGAGCTTCTTGAGAGAGCGGTTTATCTCGTCGCGCTTGCGCCTCAGATTGCGGATGGAGCGGCAGAGCTGGCTTATCTCCTTTTCGGACTTTTTCGGAAAGCTCATAGCCATGAGCTCGGAGCCGTTGATGGCGTTCGGTATATTTTCAGTGTTCATTTATATTGTCCTTTCTGTAAATAAGTAAAAAATAATTAATGATATTTATGATAATAATATATATTTCCATTATTATCATTATTTTATAAAGTGATGTACAGCACTGCAACCGCTCTTTCTTATAGAGTAATATGTCACGCCGTCAAGCTCTTTCATCAAGGGCGTATAAAACTTGAGGTCAGCGGCAAGCTGCTTTGTGTTTTTCGACGGGTCGCGCCCTGTCCACGCCCGCACGTTGTCAAAGAGCGCCTTTGCGGTGCCCTCCCACTCGCCGTCCTTCTCAAGCAGCCACCGGAGCGTATCGGAAAGCCCCGAGCGCCTGTACTGCTCGTTTTCGGCCTTGTGTTCCTGCTTCTGCCGGGCTTTGTCGGTCAGGCATTCGGAATCTTCACAGGTATTGCCATGCTTATAAACGGCGCAAGCGGACTGATCAGCTTTTTCCAGATGAGAAAGAATAACCGGATGACGAACGCTGCGGAATGGTTATAGCGGCGACGGTGATAAACGTCCTTCTCCATCTCCTGCACAAGGACAGAACGGCCGGGGATTATGTTCTCGCGGTGCTGAATATCGTTTTATGCGTCTTTGCGGTCTTTTGCCTTGTGCTTCCGGGAGCAATTGAGCCTTATGTCAGAGCTGCGGTAGGGGCATTTACGATCGGAGCAAACCTTGTGAGCCTCGTTGAGGTGCTGCGCTATGAAAATAAAAAAAGCTGGCGATTCATCGAGAAAAAATGTGAAATAGGTGAAGAAAACCGCCGCGAAGCCTTGATAAACGAGGCTCGCGGCGGTTTTCTTTTTTAGTGTATTATTTTTTTATCCTTTGCAGCGATGCGTTCAGTGAACGGATCATCTCGCCCGGAACGCTGTCGCCCGCCTGCTTTATAAGGCTCTCGAGGCTCAGGCCGGCCATCATTTTTTCAAGATTGGCATTTCCGTGAGCGGCCTTCGCAACGTCGCCGCGGGAGGCTGTCAAGCGCTCCATCAGCCTCTCAAGGATTGCGGCGGTTTGCGGATTTGATTTTAGGGCGCCCATTGTATCCTTGATCGAATAGCACGAGGGATCATAATCCGCCGCGTCGAACCAGTTGATGACCGCCTGCTTGCGGAATATATAATCCCTGTTCGGCTCGTACACGCGCCGGATCACTATCTCATCCTCACCGGCGCTTATTCTGTGTTTGCCGGATATAGGCACTCTAAAGGTGAAAACCCTCTCTCCGCGCTTTGTTTCAAACTTCCTGCCATCGACAAAAAGCGTGATCTCTGGAAGATTTGAGTAAACCTTTATTTCCGTAATATTCTCACAGCGGTCAGCGTAGCGGGAGCCGCAGATATGTACGAAGGGCTCCTTCGACCATGCCGCTTTGTAGAGATAGAAGGCGTCCTTTTTCGTTTTGCGGTCAAACTCCACTAATCCCTTTTGGTTTTCGCCCCTTTTGCCCCCCTCGTCTCGCCCGTCGGCGGCAAAGTCGAAAAGATTCCAGACGTGCGTTGCCCAAAGATAAGGACGCTCGTCGATCAGTTTCAGAATATGCTCGTGATAAAGACACTGATATTCCTCGGTGTAGTCGCCCTTTTCGGGCGCAGATGAGTGAAAGCGGATGTTGGCGTCGGCGCCGTACTCGGAAAAGCCGATGATCCTGTCGGGGTAGAGGGAGTGATACTCGTCAAAGAACTCATCGTTCTGTTCAAGGTTGCCGAGATACCAGCCGAAATAAAGATTATAGCTTGCGATATCAGCAACCGGAATGAGTGGTGAATCCTTTTCGAGCATAAATGCGTGTGCCATCACAGTCGGGCGGGTCGGATCCATCCTGTGGCATAGCTCGTTCAGAGCCTTGTGGTCTGAAATAAGCTCATCCGTAACCGTCCCGGAGGCTGTAATCTCGTTTGACAATCCCCAGCAGACTATTGACGGATGGTTATAGCATTGCGTAATGAGCTCGCGCATCTGGCTGATTGCGTTTTCTCTTCCGCCGGACATATGCTTTGTGATATACGGAATCTCAGCCCATACGATGAGACCGTTCTCATCGCAAAGATCGTAGAACTCTTCGGCGTGCTGATAGTGTGCAAGGCGGAGCGTGTTGGCGCCTATTTCGCGGATTATCTCCATATCCTCGCAGTGCTCCTTCATCGAAAGAGCATTTCCGAGACCCTTTCTGTCCTGATGGCGGCTCACACCGCGCAGAGGATAGCTTCTTCCGTTGAGGAAAAAGCCCTTTTCAGGGTCGATGTGAAATTCACGGCAGCCAAAACGCGCGCATACCTCGTCGCCGCTTGAGAGCCTCGCATAGGCAGTATAGAGATACGGATCGTCAAGTCCATTCCAAAGACGGACGTTTTCGATAGTAAACACTGCAGTGTTTTTAACACATTGTGTTTCTCCGTTTACGGTTATATATACACATTCCGAATTGTGCCACGTTTCAATGGTAACGGTTGCGCGCTTTGCCGCAAGGTCGACCGAAGGAGTGATCTTAATGCCGCGCGAGCCGTCTGCGACAAGTTCAAAATGCTCGGCGGGGACTATTATAAGATTGACGTCGCGATAAAGGCCACCGTAGAAGGTGAAATCGGCCATCTGAGGGTAGACACGCTCATTTTTTGAGTTGTCCACTTCAATATGCAGAAGATTCTCTTTTTTCAGATACTCCGTTATATCCGCACGGAAGGTCGAATAGCCCCCGTCGTGGTGGACAAGCGCTACTCCGTTAAGCGACAGATCGGCGCTCATTGCCGCGCCGTTCAGCTCGATAAAGCAGCGCTCACCGGGGAGTAAATCTGGCATAGAAAATGATTTTTCGTATGTCGCGATGCCGCGCCTGTAATCGTTTCCGCCGTCCTGCCCGTCCAAGGCGTTCCAGGTGTGGGGTAGAGTAACGGCTGCCGGCTCCTCGCCGGGAAAGGAAAACAGCCAGTTATCATTGAAGTTTATGACAGTCCTCATAAGCTCCTCCTCAGTGTGTTATTTTCCGAGCTTTATTCCGGTAAGGTGCTCGTAATACTGTACGATTGCGCTGTGATCCTTCTGACCGCCGCCGTTTGCATGCATCCACTGCATGACCTCCATAACTCCGGCGGTAACGGGCGCCGGAGCGCCGACGGAGTGGGCGCAGGAGAGGGCGTTGTTAAGGTCCTTGATGTGAAGATCGATTTTAAAGCCCGGCTTGTCGTTTCCGGAGAGCATCATAGGCGCCTTGGCGTTCATTACGTTCGAACCCGCAAGACCGCCCTTTATCGCCTCAAAAACGAGCTCGGGATCGACTCCGGCCTTCTTGGCAAGTGTGAGCGCCTCGCTGAGCGCCTGAATGTTTGCGGCGACGATTATCTGATTTGCGAGCTTTGTGGTGTTTCCGGCGCCGATCTCGCCGCAGCGCACTACGGACGCGCCCATATGGGAAAGAACGGGCTTCATCTTATCGAAGATTTCCTGCTTGCCGCCCACCATAAAGCTGAGCTTGCCGCTTATCGCCATAGGCTCGCCGCCGGAAACGGGAGCGTCGAGCATTTCTACGCCCTTTTCAGAAAGCTTTGCGGCGATCTCCTTGGAGTCGATGGGGTTTATGGAGCTTGTGTCGACGAGAATCTGCCCTGCGTGCAAGGCATTATAGAACTCGTCTGCGAGAACGACCTCGCGAACCTGAGGAGAATTTGAGAGCATTGTAATGATGACGTCGCAATTCTCGGCTATTGATAGATAGGTGCCTTTTTTTGCGCCGGCCGCAATGGCGTCAGAGCACTTACTCTCGGTGCGGTTTGCTACGGTAACGTCAAGTCCGGCCTTTACAAGATTGATTGCCATGGGCTTTCCCATAATACCCATGCCTATAAAGCCTATTTTCATTTAATAATCTCCTTTTATTTTTTGAGTTGAGTATATACAAAAAAAGGGTTCAGGTATATAATTGAATTCGAGATTGTATCTCCAAATTCGTCTTTTTGAGGTGAAAACTATGTCCGCGTCAAATCTTAGCGTACAGGAGCGAATCGAAAATCTGAGGGAGCTATTATCCTTCAGCGGAAGGATGTACACATGGGTTTATAATCTCGAGGGCGAGGTGCAGGAAACGAACTGCCCCGACCTCGTTCTGCACAAGGTATTTAAAAAATCGGGGTACCTCGAACGAATGCTCGAGCATGCGAGAGAGCATTCGGAGCCGATAGTCTTCAGCGTTCCTATGGGACTTATGTGGGGCGCGGCGTTTGAACGCGGGGGAGACGCTATTTCCAATATACACGTATTCGGGCCGGCGTCGTCTACAGAGCTCAGCATATGGGCCGTGGACGATGCGCTGCGAAGAGCTGAAATGAGTCCAGGCCGGCGCAAGAAGCTTGAGCAGATACTGATGAACATTCCGACAGTTTCCACAGTGGACTTTTTCAGATACATTCTTATGCTTCACTATTGCGTTACAGGTGAGAAGCTGACTAATTCCGATATCGTTTTTATTTCTCAAGGAATTGAAAAACCCGCCTCCGGAGAAACAACTAAGCGGGACAGAATGAAAACCTATATGACAGAGCAGGCTCTTATGAGAATGGTCAGCGAGGGCGACCTCAATTATAAGAGCATACTTGATAATGCCGCCGGTATAAGCAGGGGAGTAAGGGTTGACGATAACATGTCTTTAAGGCAGGTCAGAGTATCGCAGATTGTGTTCATTTCACTATGCACCCGTGCGGCGATCGAGGGCGGTATATCTCCGGAGGTGGCATATTCCCGAGGCGACGCGTATATTCAGGATGTTCTTGATTGCAAAAGCGTGACTGATGCTGCTCAGATTGGACACACGATGTACGATGACTTTGTACGCCTCGTTCACAAAAGCCGGTCAAACCCAAAATATTCAAAGCAGATACAGAGCTGCTGCGAATACATAGAGCTGAATGCCGAAAAAAAGATAACGCTAAAGGATCTTGCGCGTCACGTCGGCTACGTTGAATACTATCTTTCACGAAAATTTAAAGAGGAGACAGGCTTCAGCATAAACGATTATATTAAAATAGTAAAGGTTGAGCACGCAAAAACGCTGCTGATTTCCTCGGATATGGGCATTCAGGAGATATGCGATAAGCTCGGCTTCGGCTCGCGGAGCTTTTTTGCAGAGACCTTCAAGGAGATCACGGGTCTTCCTCCGGCGCGGTTCAGGGAGCAGAACAGAAGAATGTAATTTTAGCAAATATGAGGACATGGTAGCTAATTCAAAGATTTTTTTGCCGTAATCCGCAATGTATACTGTTTTCAGGCTCGTATAGAAATTAATGAAGGAGAGCGATAGAATGAACCTGAAAAAAATCATTGCTGGAGCAAAGGGCTCAAATAACGGCGTATACCGCACCGCGAGCATGAGATCAATGATTCTCGCCTGCGCCACCAGCGGCGGCAAGAACATCTTTATGATGCTGATGATGTACTCAAGCTACATAGCTAACGCGGGCTTCGGGGTCCTCGTTGCGGTAACGGGCATTATCATGACCGCTAAGACCATCTTCGACGGAGTGTGTGATCCGTTCGTTGCCGCGATCTTTGACCGTATGCCGGCCGGAAAGCACGGCAAAATGCGCAAATTCCTCGCAATAGGGTACGGAAGCACGATCATTGCGGCAATTCTGATGTTCAGCATTCTTGTCAATAAGTTTGACGGAGTCATGGGTATCGTTGTATTTTGCCTCGTCTATGCGTTCTTCGTCGTAGGCTATACCGTTCTCAGTATCGGCGGCACCACTATTCCTACAATACTCACAAACGACCCGAAGCAGCGCCCTTTCATGAACTTCACGGCGACGCTCTATCAGTATCTTGCTCCGCTTATAGTCAATAACCTGATGGCATTCACAATTCTTCCGCGCCACAATAACCAGTATGACGCAGCGTGCCTTGGCGAGGCGTGCTATCTCTTCTGCGGAATCGCCCTCGTGTTCATGCTCCTGACCTTCATCGGTATTGCGCCGGTTGATAATGACAAGGTGCTCGGAGAGCTCATGAGCCTCAGCGGAAAGAAGCAGAAGGTCGGTCTCAAGGAAATGTGGAATATGCTCAAGGTCAACAAGCCCCTTCGCTGCTATATCGTAGCCGGCGCCTCCGATAAGCTTGCCACCAAGATGAGCACGGACTCCGTCGTTACGGTTATGCTTACGGGTATCCTTATCGCGAACTATCAGGCGACCACGATGATAAATAACTCCGCTATGATCGTCGGACTTATATTTGCATTCCTCGGCGGCGTATTTATTGCCAAGTACGGCGTGAAGACATCGACAGTAGTCTGGTCGTATATTAATATTGCGGTTTCGCTCGGACTCTTCGCGCTCTGTATGGTCATGGGACCGTGGGGCATGAAGCAGATCGGCATCGGCGGCTGGCCTATGATCATCTACGTCGGCCTTATGATGGGCAAGAACGCGGCCCAGATGGTGCTTAACACTGCTGAAGGAATGATGCGCGCGGATATTGCCGACTATGAGCTTGACCGCAGCGGCAATTTTATGCCCGGTATGGTCGGCGCCTGCTATACCTTTACCGAGAAGCTCATCGCTTCTCTCGGCTCAACCTTCGTTACCTTTGCGGTCGCCCTTATCGGCTATACAACCGTAATGCCGCAGATGGGCGATAAGCCTTCGATTCCGCTGTTCTTCCTCACTATGGGTATGGTTTATGGAATGCCCATTCTCGGCTGGATCTGCAACCTTGTTGCGATGAAGTTCTATGAGCTCGACAAGGAGCGCATGGTAGAGATCCAGACGAATATTGCAGAGAAGAAAAAAGCGCTCAGCGCGAAAAAGTGAAAGGAAGGCAAATGATGAACAGAAAAGCTATTGCAATTATCATGGCACTTATTCTCTGCGTCGGAGCGCTCTGCGCCTGCGGAGAAGGCTGGGTCGAGCCTGTTGAAGAGGATACCGGAGACATAATTCTTTCCGGTTCAAAGTGGAACGGCAAGGTAGCCATCACCATAACGCTTCATCCCGACGGTACGTTGACCTCCGACGCTAACGGAACTGTTACCGAGGGCACATGGGAAAAGGGTACGGGAGACGTTGCCATAGTTTTCCACGCTTATGTAAAGGAAAACCTTTTGGATTTTGAGGTTTATGACGACGGAAATCAGTACACCTGCGTTTATCACCCTGTTCCCGACTTCAGCATTACCGGAGCAAAGCCCGGAGCTGAAGCTGCTTCCGAGACTCCTTCCGAAGCGCCTGCAGAAGCTCCCGCAGAACAGCCTGCGGCTCCTGCTGAGGAGGTTAAGCCGGCGCCGAAGACCGGTGACCTCGTGCTTGAATTTACCGCCGATATCAATTCTCAGCTCGCAACGACCTTCTGGATCACTCCGGAAACCGTCAGCGAATCGCTTGAGGGATATACTCCCGAGGACAGCGAGGACGTTCTGTTTTCGTGGCTGAATGCCGGAAATAAGAATTTTATGGATTTCTACAAAAACGGCACCTACGAGTACCGCTTCACCATGATGGAGATTACCGAGCGCGGCACGTGGAAATATGAGGGTGGGGTTATCACCATCACCACCGAGTCCGGACGCGAGATGAGCACAACTGTATCTGAGTAAAAAGAGAAAGCAGGATCTTCATTCGAAGAGCCTGCGCAGACTGTAGAAAAAATGGAAAAAGCGTTGGATAAAGAAGGCGGGGATCTGTGAAGGGGCCGGCCAAGAGGCCCCTTCACGTCGCATAACCCGCCCGCAGGCGTCATATTTTGCGCTCTCAAAGCGCAAAATATGTTCGATGCGGAGACTTTGTCGACGCATTGAGCAGGCTCTTCATTCGAAGAGCCTGCGCAAATATTTAGAAAGCCGGCTTGAATATGAACTATAATAAAATGCGTGATGACGCTGAGAGAATAGCCTGCAGAGCAATAGGCTCATGCCTGCCGGATGAGGCGGTCAAAAGAGCGCTTTCCGGTAAAAGCTTTTCAGGCAGAGTGATGCTTGTAGCCGCGGGAAAGGCGGCGTGGCAGATGGCTAAAACAGCCGCTCAATGCACTAAGATCGACGGAGGCATCGTCATAACCAAATACGGTCACGTTATGGGCGAAATTCCGGAAGTGCGGTGCTTCGAGGCGGCTCATCCCGTTCCCGATGAGGCGGGAGTTTTGGCAACGGAGCGGGCTTTGGAGCTTGTTCGCGGCCTTTCTGCCGATGATACGGTGCTGTTTCTCCTGTCAGGCGGCGGCAGCGCTCTGTTTGAAAAGCCGCTCATAGCTTTAGCGGAGATGCAGGAAATAACAAATGCTCTTCTCGCCTCCGGCGCAGAAATAACTGAGATAAACTCAATCAGAAAACGACTCTCAGCCGTTAAGGGCGGAAGATTTGCGCTCGCATGCGCTCCGGCGAAGGTCGAAGCGGTCATACTTTCGGATATTCTCGGCGACCCTGTAGATATGATTGCATCCGGACCTGTCAGCCCCGATTCATCAAGCTGCGCCGATGCGCTGGAGGTTGTCCGGAAGTACGGGATCAATATGAGCGAAAGAGCGCTTGAACTGCTGAATAAGGAAACGCCGAAGTCGCTTGAAAATGTTTTCGTTCAGGTCGTCGGCTCAGTGCGGGAGCTGTGCAGGGCGGCGGAAAGAGAGGCAGTGAGCCTCGGGTATCAAACATTTTTCCTTACGGATATGCTGTCCTGCGAGGCAAAGGAAGCGGGCAGAATGCTTGCGTCGATAGCGCAAAGCCATGCAGGGGACGGAAGAAAAGCGGCGTATATTCTCGGCGGCGAGACGGTAGTTCACCTTACCGGAGACGGAATGGGCGGAAGAAATCAGGAGCTTGCGCTCGCTGCGGCGGAGGGACTGAGCGGACTTAACGCCTGCGTTATCAGTGTTGGCTCCGACGGAACTGACGGTCCGACGGACGCGGCAGGAGGCTATGCAGACGGCGAAACTCTTGAAAGACTGAATATTTCCGGTATAAGCTATTATGAAGCGCTCAGAAACAACGACGCCTACAACGCCTTAAAGGCGGTTGACGGACTTATATTCACTGGTCCGACCGGTACTAACGTCAACGACGTTTCGGTACTCCTTATCGGGGGAGCGGATAGATGAAATATCTTCGAGGATTTGGAATAATACTGTGCTTAAGCGCCGCAGGAGAAATACTGCGGCGCTTTATCCCTTTGCCGGTTCCGGGCAGCATATATGGGTTGGCGCTTCTGTTTGTTCTTTTGTGTCTGAAGCTCGTTAAGCTTGATGAAGTCAAGGTTCCGTCGGGTTTTCTTATAGAGATTATGCCGGTAATGTTTATTCCGGCCGCCGTCGGCTTAATGGACAGAGTTGACGAGGTAAGCGGATTTATTGTGCCGATTATGGTGATTGTCGTTGTATCGACTTTCGTTGTCCTCGTAGTCAGCGGGCTTTCATCGCAGGCTGTAATAAGGAGAAGGAGAGATGAATGAGATTTTCGCTTCGTCGGCACTTCTCGGAACGGTTCTCAGCCTTGTTTGCTATTTTATAGGCGCAAAAATTAAGACCCGCGCGAAAACGGCGATTGCGAATCCGCTGCTGATTTCCGTTATTCTTGTTATTGTGTTTTTATCGCTTTTCAGAATTGACTATGCGAGCTATCAGGCGAGCGCAAAATACATAAGCTGGTTTCTTACCCCCGCTACCGTGGCACTGGCGGTGCCGCTTTATGAGCAGATGGAGAGGCTCAGGAGAAATCTTGCGGCTGTTGTAATAGGGATCGGTATGGGAACTTTTTCCGGTATTCTGACCATATTCCTGCTTTCAAAGCTGTTCGGTCTGGAGAAAGCCGAATTTGTAACCCTGCTGCCTAAATCCGTCACAACCGCAATCGGAATAGCCGTTTCTGAGGAGCTTGGCGGATATCCATCGGTAACTGCGGCGGCAATCGTGATCACGGGAATACTGGGAAACGTCTGCGCCGAGGGTGCTTGCAGAGTATTCAGAATTACCGAGCCGGTTTCAAAGGGACTTGCAATCGGAACCTCGTCGCACGCTATCGGCACGTCAAAGGCGATGGAGATCGGCGAAACTGAGGGGGCTATGAGCTCACTTGCCCTTGTGCTGTCGGGGATCATAACCGTAGCCGGCGCGAGTATCATTACTAACATATATTAAACAAACCTGAGCGGAACTGAACCGCTCAGGTCTTTTCTTACATCCATTCACTTGGATCCTTCCAGCCTCTTGCACCGAGGAATTTTTCAAGAGGAAGCTTCTCGATCTCCTCCTTCGGCAGGTTGGAGTTCATCAGCCTTGCCCAGCCTCCCTCAGCCTTTCCGCCGGAAACGGCATCTGACTCACGCATAAGATTCATAAGCGGCTCGTCAGCTTCAAAGCGCCTTGCGTTTTCGCGGATTATCTCAATGCTGGCGGCCTGTCTGTCAGGAACCTGCGGGGTGATGTGCGGTGTTATATAGACATTCGGCATTCTCCAGAGCGGGGAATCCGCGCTGAGCGGCTGCTCCTCAAATACGTCGAGTCCGGCGCCGGAGAGAGTGCCGTCCGACAGAGCTTCAATAAGAGCATCGGTATCAACAACTCCGCCGCGTGAAATGTTCACAAGGAAGGCACCCTTTTTAATTTTTTCAAAGGCTTCCTTGCCTATAAGATGGAAGGTCGCATCGGTCAGAGCAACGGTTAGAATAACGAAATCAGAGCATTCAAGAAGCTCGTCAAGGCTGTCGCCTTTCTGGGCTGTCAGCTTTTTAGCATAGTCAAAGCCCGCGACCTCGGAGCGGTTATATGTGATTATCTCCATGCCTAGAGCGCGAAGCCTTTCGCATAGCATTTTTCCGGTATGTCCCAGACCGACGATACCTGCTGTGCACCCGTATAGACCGCGCCATTTTTCACTGCCCTCAACGCCCCAGCGGCATTCATCCTGAGCGCGAAGAAGCTCTCGGGTGTGATAACAGCTCTGGAGCATGAAATAAATGGCGTGTTCTGCGAGCACCGGCGCGCTTCTGCCGGCAGCGCCGGTTACAGGTATGCCGCGCGCAAAGACCTCGGGTCTTGCGGAACCGTTCAGCCCGGCGTGGTCGCAGTGTATCCATTTCAGTGTGTTTTCTCCGAGAATGCAGTTATCCACGTCGCCGAGCAGTATGCAGACATCGGCGTCCTTAACCTCTTCGGAAAGCTTTTCTTTGTCATAAAAATCCACATAGACAAACTGAGCGTTTGGGAACACGCGACGGAGAGAGTACATATTCTTTTTGTTGTACCAGACTGTGGTCACTACCTTGTTAATTTTCGGCATACGCAGCGCCTCCTTTTTTCTAATTATGCCACAGTATTGAAACAATGACCATACTTAAATTAGCTTTCAAATTCGTAAATTAGCTTTTTATAAATAGCGAAAATAGCGACACAAAAGCGAATACGAAAATTTACTAAGAAGAGCTTTTGCAATAGAATAAATTCAGAAAAAAAGGGGGCGCAGAGTATGTCAGAATGGTGGATAAACTACCCCTGGCGGGTAATACAGCCGAATTTCAGAGAAATCGACACCGTTAACTTTGATACCGAGAGATTTATTGCTGAGCTCAGGGAGTTCAAAGCGAACGTCGTTATGCTGAATGCGGCAGGACTTATGGCGAGCTATCCGAGCTCTCTTAGCGATGAGCCTCAGAGCGAATATCTTGATGACTTTGACCTCGGAGCCCTTGTCGAGAGGCTTCACAGTGAAAAGATCAAAGTTATCGCGAGAACGGATTTTTCAAAGATTTCAGAAAGCGTTTTCAAGCGTCATCCGGAATGGGCTTACCGCAATGCAGACGGTTCTCCGCTTATTTATAACGGCTATGTTCAGACCTGCGTTCTCGGCGGCTATCAGGCGGGGTACATGGACGATATCATTCGGGAAATGCTCTCGAAAATACCCTTTGACGGGATCTATATCAATATGGGTTCGGCAACGGGATATATCGTTGATTACAGTATGAACCGGCACGGACCCTGCCAGTGTGAGAGATGCAGGGCTGCGTTCAAAGCGGCTGCAGGACTTGAGATACCGGCAGAGCTTCGTCCGGGAGACAGAGCAAGCATGATGTATTTCGGTTTTCAGCAAAATATCGCCGCGGAGCAGAAAAAGAGAATAACAGAGCTTGTTCACTCCGTAAATACGGAAATAGCCTACTGCTCGGTAGATTACTCGAGACAGGAGGCGCAGGCAAGCTACGGCACTGAAACGTGGCAGTACGCGGCGTCGTCAAATGCCCGTATGATGCGCGGTATGGACGTGGAGGCAACGGTTGCAAACGTGGATTTTATGGGTTTTTCTTACCGCCACGTTTCATGTCCGCCGGCGCTGCAGGAGCTGAGAGCATGGCAGACCATCGCAAATTTCGGCGGCCTTGACTACTACGTTATGGGCAGGCTGTACGATAAAGACGACAAAAGCGCCTTTGAGCGGGTAAAGCGCGTGTTCGGGTACGCCGCAGAGCACGAGAACATTGTGTACGGAGTAAAGAGCAAGGCGGACATCCTGCTTGTAAAGGACTCGTATATTATGCCGAACGCCGAGGAACGCGGCTGGGTAAGACTGCTCACCGAAAACCACTTTATTTTTGATGAAACTCTGCTGAGCGGGCTTGCAAAGAAAGGACTTTCTGAGTATAAACTTTTGATCCTTCCCGACAAGTCGAGGATCCGGAAGCCTTTGAACGCAATAATTGATGAGTATGTAAGAAGAGGCGGCACAGTTATCACAAGCGGCGCCGTACCGGAGCTTGAAGCTGTCGGCGTTACAGAAACAGAGAATACAGATGAAAACGAGGGCGCAGTGCTTTTGGACGGCGGCAAACGCCTCATTCCGGGAAAGAAGTATATTAAAAGCACAGTAAAGCCCGGCGCGGAAAAGCTTGGAGCATATCTTGCGCCTGAGCGGTTCGGTCCGCCGGAGCTGTGTTATGCAACAGAGCCGCCGACGGAGTATCCATGCGCTGTTGTGAACACCTTCGGCGGAGGTAAGTGCATTACACTTCCGTGGTTTATCGGCGAGTGCTACTGCACAGATGGACACACGTCATATCTCGACTATGCACGGGAGCTTATTGAAGCTAAGTGCAAAATAAAGAGTATCGGGAAAAAAATCAGCCCTATGGTCGAGGTTACCCGCGGAGTCAAGGACGGCGCGGAGATCATTCATTTTGTTAACGGAACAGGCCGTTTTGGCAACAGCTTTTTTGATCCGGCGGAGCTGAGAGACCAGAGTATAACGATACCATGGGAACGGAAGACCGCAATTTGCGAAAATATTGACGACCCGGATAATGTAGAATATGAGCTTTCCGACGGAGAGCTGACAATTTATTTACCAAGGCTGAACTTTCACGCCTGCATTGCAGTCAAGGAGGAAAACAGATGACGGTTCCTGAAAAGGTAGCAGAAGCAAATAAGAGGGTAATAGATATAATGACGAAGGCGCGCCCGGTATGGACGGACGTTCGTCCGGCAATAGACGCAGTTCCGGGTATGGAAAGGAATCTCATACTTATTCCCGGACCGCCGATAGAGGTGAAGGAATTGCCGATACCGCTTAAAACCGCGGTCTGCGGCGCTGCCTGCCATGACGGGCTGGCAAAGAACGTGGACGAGGCGTGGGAGATGGTTTTGCGCGGCGAGATCAAGATCGCGCCCAGTCAGGATTATAACTGCGGCAACGCCGCGTCAAGCGTTATGAGCGCAAGTATGCCGGTGTTCGTAGTGGAGGATAAGACCTCCGGCGGGGCAGGCTACTGCGTGCCGCACCCCGGCTCAAATCCGAGAGTGCTCCGCTGGGGCATTTACGGCGAAGATGTTGAGGAGAATCTGCGCTTTATTAGAGGCGACTATGCTGAGGTTCTGGGTGAGGCAGTCAGAAAAAGCGGAGGAATAGACCTCGTAAGAATCCTCTCCAAAACTGCCGGAATGGGCGATGAGAACCATAACCGCCAGCCTGCGGCTTCAATGGCTCTCGCGCTTGAGCTCGTTCCGTATCTTCTCGACGTTCAGCATCCCGCGAGGGACAGAGTAATAAAGGAGATCTGCGCGAACGACCGCTTCTTCCTGCACGTTATGATGGCCGGAGTGGAGGCTGTTATGCAGAAGGCGAAGGAGGAGCCGTACTCCACCGTTATGGTGGGCATGGGAGGCAACGGAGTCGAGTTCGGCATACAGGTTGCTGCAACGGGAAATAAGTGGTACACAACACCTGCGCCAAAGATTTCCGGAATCTTCCTGAAGCCGACCACTACTGAGGACGACCTGCTCGGCTACCTCGGCGACAGCTGCGTTACGGAGGTCTGGGGCCTCGGCGGCATGAGCGCTATTGCAGGCCCGGCATATCTCAGAATGACCGGCGGCACCTTCCGCGACGCAAAAGAGCGTACAGAAAAGGCAAGGCAGGTTTCTCTCGGGGAGCATAACTTCGCGCCCATACCGTGGGACGATTACAGAGGCTTTCCGGTGGGCGTGGATATCCGAAAGGTCGTGGGGCTTAACATTCTGCCCATATCCCACGGAGGCAGCGCACTCAAGACCGGAGGTCAGGCTGGCGCAGGAGCAGCCGAGCTTCCTATGGAGGTTTTCAAAAAAGCCGTTGAGGGTGTAGCGAATGAGGTAAAGAGAATGGAGGGCGAGGAGTAATGAGTGTATTTTTTGTTATCCAAAAGGACAGATATATAGATTCCCTCGAGACCCTCTCGGAAACGGCTATGCTGAACGATCAGCCCGGTATCGGTACCGGATACGTAGGTATGGCGACTGAGGTGTTCAAGGAGGTCACGAAGGAGATAGGACTTTCAGCACCCGAAATACTTGCCGCAGCCGACTCGGATTATGTGATAGTCGCCGAAGCGGAGAGCGAGGAGGCGTTCAATAAAGCCGTAGAGAAGCTCCGCGCAGAGAGCGCGCCGGTGGACGATGCCGAAAAGCCCCTTACCTTCAGAACAAGCGTTCAGGCAAAGGAGTTTGAGCCGAGGGCAAACCTCTGCCAGATAAGCGTGCCGGGCGAATATGCGCTGGAGGAAGCGAAAAAGGCGCTTAACGCGGGAATGCATATCTGCGTATTCTCAAATAACGTTCCGCTTTCGGACGAACGTGAGATGAAGGAGCTTGCGAGGGAAAAGGGACTTTTGTGCATGGGACCCGACTGCGGCGTTGCAAATATAAACGGCGCGGCTCTGGTTCTCTCCAGCATAAACAACCGAGGCCCGTTCGGCATCGTCGGAGCTTCAGGAACGGGCATACAGCACGTTGCCGCGATTCTGCACGAGGCGGGCAGCGGCGTAAGCCAGACCATCGGCACCGGCGGCAACGATCTCAAGGAGGCGGTGGGCGGCATAACGATGCTCATGGGCATCGACGCGCTGGAGGCCGACCCGGAGACAAAGTATATAATCCTCATTTCGAGAAAGCCCGCCGACAGCGTTCTTAAAAAGCTGCTTGAAAGAATAAGCGGGATGAAGAAGCCGAGAGTCGTGTTCTTTATGGGCTGCGACAGAGAGACGATAGAGGCGACCGGCTCTGTCTGGGCGGAAAATCTCGACGACTGCGCACTGAGAGCGCTGGAGCTTATACATAGCGATTATTCCCTCGGCAGTATTGACGAGCTTAAGGAGACGGCGAAGGAAGCGGTAAATGGAATGGCGCCGGAGCAGAAGTATCTGCGCGGAGCATATACAGGCGGCACGTATCTCGACGAGGCTATGCGAACGATGTGGGAAGCCACCGGCGGAATATGGTCGAACGCACCGCTATCAAAGGAGTGGAAGATAGAGGGCGATAGCCGGGAGCACACCTGCATCGATTACGGTGAGGAGGAGTACACCCTCGGCAGACCGCACCCCGCGATAGACGCGTCCATAAGAAAGCCGGCAATACTGAAAGAGGCGGCGGATCCCACCGTAGCGGTAATCGTCCTTGACGTTATTCTGACGCCTCCGGGACATCCAGACCCATGCGGATATATGGTGCCGGATATTATAAAGGCGCAGAAGATGGCTGCTGAAAGAGGCGGAAAGATAGTGTTTATAGCCTCCGTTCTCGGCACGACCGCCGACTGGCAGGACATAAGAAAGCAGGAGCAGGAGCTTCGCGACGCCGGCGTCATCGTTTGCCGCACAAATTACCGCGCCGCGCTGCTCTGCGCGGAGATAGTAAAACTCAGGAGGGACGCGCAATGACAGATACAAGCAAGATACTGAGCCTGTTCCGTTCGGAGCTTGTTGTGGTCAACGTTGGGCCAAAATCTTTTGCCGACGTTCTTGAAAAGCAGGGCTACAAATCGCTCCAGGTCGATTGGAAACCCGCGGCCGGTGGAGATAAGAGAATGCAGGAGCTCCTCGATTACCTCGGAGGTTATTGAAATGAAGGTTTTAGTCTGCAACGTCGGCTCGACCAGCCTTAAATTCAAGCTCTACGAAATGCCGGAGGCAAGGGTGCTCGCGCAGTGCGGCGTAGAGCGCGTCGGCAGCGATAAGGACGCTGTATTCAAATACGAAAACTGCCTTACAGAGAAGAAAAACGCCGCTGAAAAGGCGGACATTCCGGATTATGAGAGCGGTATACGCCTTTTTCTTGAATATCTCACCGATAAAGAATACGGCGTGCTCGGATCGGTTTCCGAGATAGAGCGGGTCGGCTACAAGGCGACGCTCTCCAAAGGCCACCTCGGCGTACACGAGCTTGACGATGAGGTTTTACGTGGAATGGAGGACTGGATAAGCCTCGCGCCCCTGCACAACAGAGCATACCTTGCGGCAATTAAGGTAATGCGAAGCTTTTTACATGAGGCCAGATTCGTAGGCTGCTTTGAAACGGCGTTTCACCGCACGATACCGCTCGAGCGCAAAATCTACGGCGTACCCTACGAATGGTATGAAAAATACGGGGTTCAGCGCCTGGGATACCACGGCGCAAGTCACGGGTATATCGCGGACGTTCTGAACGCGAGATACGGCGAGTATGCAGCCGTTTCCTGCCACTTGGGCGGAAGCTGCTCTGTCTGCGCGATTGAGAACGGCAGGAGCGTTGACACAAGCTTCGGCATGAGCCTTGAGAGCGGACTTATCCACGCAAACAGAGTGGGAGATATGGACGCAAGCATGCCGTATTTTCTCAGAAGCGAGGGAGCTTCTGACGATGAAATACTTAAGGGTATGCAGAAAACCGGCGGGCTTTACGGCATTTCCGGAGTTTCAAACGACCTGCGCTACGTTATTGAGGCTGCGCAGGACGGAAACGAGAGAGCGAAGCTTGCCATAGACGTGTTTGTAACCGGCATAGTCCACTATATCGGCGCGTTCAGCATGGATCTGGGGCGGCTTGACTGTCTCGTGTTCACAGCCGGAATAGGCGAGCATTCGGCCTATATCCGTCAGAGAGTTTGCGAAAAGCTGGGGCTCCTCGGCGTTAAGATAGATAAAGAGAAAAACGGCAAAAACGAAGAGGACGTTTCTGCGCCGGATTCAAAGGTGCGTGTGCTTGTGATACCGACAAACGAGGAGTTGGGCATTGCCCGGAGAACCTATGAATACAGATAAGCTGCCTGAAATAGATCCGACAGCGCCGGGAATGAAAATTGCGCTCAGAATGCTGCGGCACACGGTACAGCTTGAGGCGCAGAGAGTAAAGGAGCCGGACTATATTTTCGGCGAGAGCGAAGAGAGGGCAATGCTTTATCTCCACGGCGGCGGGTTTTACCTGCCTGCGCAGGCTTATTCTTTGAGGCTTGCGGAGAAATACGCAAAAGAGCTTGACTGCACCGTATTCGTGCCGGAATATCCGCTTGTCCCAGACGCGGGCGCGGATGAGATTTTTGGCTTCTGCCTTGGGGAATACATAAAGCTGCGGGAAAAATATCCGAAGCTCATAGTATATGGCGAGAGTGCCGGTGGCGCACTGGCCCTTGGCATAGCTCTCCGGGCAAGGGATGAGGGTATTTCCGCGCCGGACGGTCTGATGCTCATCTATCCGGCGCTTGATGATAGAACTGATAATGAAATGCCGGAAGCCGCATGGACGGGGAGGGCAAACCGCCTTATGTGGGAGGCTTACCTTAAGGACGCGCCGCAGGAGATGGTTAAATATCTCGCCCCTATGCGGCATGAGGACTTTTCCGGCTTGCCGGTGACCTATGTCGAGGCGGCCGAGCTTGACATACTCTGCACTGAAGCGTTACAGTGCGCGCATAGGCTTGGAACAGAGGCAAATATGATCCGCGGCGCGAAGCATATGTTCGATTCGGCTTCAGATTCGGTGCTTGCCCAAAGCGCAATAGAGAACCGCGCGGTTGCATTAAAATTGCTTTTCAACAGATAAAGGCACTGCGAAAACAGACATATAAAAAGGACAAGATTTTGTTTTGCAATCTTGCCCTTTTCGTGCTTATTAACCGTATCATTTTGACTATTTTATAGCCAAATCAGGCAGTGCATGGTATTTTACCTCGGCAAAGTCGTCTGGTAGACGCCGTTTACAGATCGATTACGGAGTCAGAACGACATGGTTCTTTTCGTTGCTTGCCAGATATTCCAAATCTTTATATATCGGGAATTGATCTGCAAGAGACTCGTATGGAGTTTTCCGGGCAAGCAAAAGGAACTGCGGAGCGCCTTCATGTACTGAAAGCGATGTCAGAACATTGATATCTGACATTACGTTCATCAGTTCAAGGCATTTCTCGCAACGAAGGCCTTTTATTCCGGAGGTGACTGCCGCAGCGTCAGCGTACAAACGCAGCGTGTTTTCCCGATCGCTGAAGCTGATTGATTTGATTCCTGTCCGATCGATCCGGTTTTTCAGCAGGCACATGCTTTCGCTGTATCCAATGTAACCCTGATCTGCTCCGGAATCATACGCCATCGCGACGCCGGTGTTATCATCATGCTTGTGCGAATCGATCGCCAGACGGTCAATAAGCAGCATGATGTCCTCCGGGTCGCTGTAAGCGGAAGAATTGGCTTCACCCTGAATATCCGCGGCTGCTTCGGCAATATACTGCGGCCTGTTCATGGGATCCTCTGAGTTTATGACGAGGATTTCCGATGCGTCAGACAGATCGGTGATATGCGCTGCTGCGGCAAGCTTTTCACTATCAAGATCATAAATCAGGAAATTTCCACAGAGGAAGATAGGTATTCCGTAAAGATTATCCCCTACGGCGAACCCATCCAGCGCGAAGGGGAAAATGTCCTCCGAATCCTTCACGGCGTTACGGCTGATCGGACGAATCCGTTTGTTTGCTATAAGCGTATCACGCAGAGAGGCGTCGTACATGATGACGTCTATGCCTTCCGGGACTCCGTCTAAGTAACAGTCCCATTCCGCGCGAACAAGCTTTATTTCCGGCTCGACTTCAGCCCAACGGCTCTCAATAAGCTCCTGATAGTAACCGACATCGGGCAAATACGGAAATACCGCGTAAGTCAGGGTGTCAACCCGCTCCACGCCGCAAGCGGAGGTTGGCAGTATTATGGCAAGCGCAATGACAGCTGTGAAGCACTTCTTTAATATGAGTCTGATTTTTACCATAGCGTAACCTCCTGCGCGATAGACTGCGCGCTCAGTCTACATAGTCCCACACGTTCAAGGTTTCGTCTGTGCGCTGTTCCTCCTCGATGATGCCGGGAACGAACTCGGTCACATAGGTCTCACCGGTGCTCCTATCGATATAATAACGATTTATAGAGCCCGTGTATGAGCGGTAGAGAACGACGATTTCCTGCTCATCGCTTGAAGATACATCCCAATAAATCGGGTACTCTTCGGCTTTAACCTTGTCCTCAAGCTCAGGATTGGCGCTGTAGCAATACTTCTGAATGGCGGCGACCGCCTGCTCGTCGGTCAGCTCGTTTGTACCGGTTCTCTTAATCGCCGACAGAGTATTAACCATATACGCGAAGCGCCGTCCAAAGCCCTCCGCGCCCTCAATCGCGTAGTGCGCCCAGGCGATACGGCAGCCGTCAGACGCGGGGATGACATACACCATTTGCAGCATGTCGGGTGAAAAACCGCCGCCCTTGACCTCGGAAGCGTCGATACGGATACACTCACCGGCGCCCTCCAGCGTGAAATTCTCAGTTATGAGCTCATACTCCTTGGAAAGCTCCTCGCTGATAGATGCGGCGACGGTATCGGTGTCCTTCGAGCTGTAGGTCACTTCAAGATAGTTCTCAGGATTTTCAGGATCGTCCCAGCCTGAAATGAAGCGCTCGCGGTGTGGTTTGCTCTGCCGCACGAAGGATTCATAGTCATAGTCCATCTCGATTCCAATTGCCTCGTTCCGAATATGCTCATATTGTACGGTCTCTTCCATGCCCTCCAGTATGATGACTGTTTCAAAGCGCTCGCCGTCCTGACGGCTGGGTTCCGCCGCGGGTGTCTCAGAAGGCGCGGTCGGTTCTGAGTTTTCTACAGGCTTTTGGGTATCCTCAACAGGGGCCTGCTGCATGTCCTCAGAGGCTGCCGGCTCGTCGCCGGGCGTTTTGATTTCAGTGGTAAGGGCATTCGCACAACCGCCAAGCGCGAGTGCGGCGGCAATAGTCAATGAAATAACTACTTTTTTCATATTTTCCTCCAAAAAAATGGCGTTTACTTTTTGCAAAGAAAACCGCCGATTTCCTCGACGGTTTTCTTTATGGCACGCCTGATGCGATTCGAACGCACGACCCCCAGAGTCGGAGTTATCAGGCTAGTTTCAAAAATTCAGTATTTATGAGGGTTTGCGGCTTTTTAGACCGGTATTCAAAGCTTAACAGAACCGCCGCTAAGCCCTGTAAACACTGGCTTCGCGGTGGTTATTCAGAATAGTAGTCAAATAGTAGTCAGGGAGCTAATCTAACGTCAGAGCGGACAAAACAAAATGCGCCTTAGTAGAGGGAAACCATAGCAAGATACTCCTCCCATGGGTTCACAGCGCAGCCAGCGCCGTCGCGGTAGATGGACCAATCGGATCTCGGTATAAAAACTCGTATGCCCTCCGTGCCGTCAAAGGTATGATCTGTTACCATAAGCATAGTTTCCCGATGCTCGATAACGAGACGCTGAACTCCCTTCGCGCCGCTGAAGAAGTTATCCGGAAGGGATTCAACGCTTGCGGGAATTGACAGCTCCCGGAGCCTTTCTGAACCGTTCAGGGCGTTTTCAGCGAAGCCGACAACGGGCTTTCCATCGAATAAGGACGGAACTGTCAGGCTCTCGCTTTTCGTCCCGTTTTCCGTGAGCCCAGACACTATATATCCCGCGCCGTCTGCAATCGGGGAAAATTTAAAGGCGTCGGCGTCCCCTTCGGCGGCTGCAGCCGCGGCGCTCACCGGCTCCGGCATTTCCGGGAGAGCGACGTCAACAGGCGAGCTGCACCCAAGATACGCGAGAATATCCGCCGCCAGCTCCGCCGTTCTTACCACGGCTCCGGCGGAGTTAAGGTGCAGATTTGAATCGTAGAACCAGTCTCCTTCAAGAATATAGTTGTTGGGGTCTGAGATAACGGGGCAGTTAAAGCTCTCGTTTACAAGGGTGAAGTATTCGCCCACAGACTCCTGTGAGGCGTCCTGCACAGCCAGAGCGTTCACCGGACTGAAGCTCACGGCGACCTGGGCTCCAACGCCGTTCGCGCAGCTGATGAAACCGTTTACCTCCTCAATAAAGGCGTCATCTATGGTTACTGCTGAAAAATCAATGGGTACGGCGGTATCGAAGCCAAGCTGCATTATATTTCCGGGGCGGTCATAGATCATATCGCAGCGCTCGCTAAAGCTGGATTTTGCATAAGCGTCTCCGGAACCCGGGTTTTCGCCGCTTTCCCAAAGCTCATATCGCTCCTGAAGGTAGGGGACCAGGCTTCCTGCAAGCTCACGCTTCATATCATATGTAAGCGGCATAATGAGTGACTTGTCATTCTCTGCGCATTTGAGAAAGGCCATCGCGCCAAAGTATGTACTCATCACGGAGCTGAGCGGCTCAACGACTATTACCGCCATATCACCCTCCCGCAGCTCGCCCTTACTAAGCTCCAGCATTGCCGAGGTCCCTACCGCTCCGTAAAGGCCGAAGGGGCATACGGTATAATAGAAGCCTTTTTCCCGCAGTATGTTTTCCAGAAGCTCGCCGTTTAAGCCGAAGGCCACGTCGCTGTTTCCGATTATCAGGAGCCTTTTCCCGTCAGAGTTCCTGAGCCGCGAATACATTTCGGAAAGCTCCGCGTAGTATGTCTCTCCGTAGACCTCCGGCAGCGCCGCGCCTGACGCAAGGAGAAACGACGGGAGAATAAGCGCCAGGGTAATGGCGGCAATTATGTTTCCAAGCTTCATTTTCCATCCACCCAAAGTCCGTCGCGTGAAAGCTGCGACTTAATATCCCTTATCCAAACTCTTGTGCAGTTCTGAGCCGGTATCGTCAGAAGATGATAAACCGTGTCATAAAAGTCCGCGTCGTGATAGATAAAGTCATAGATTTCACTTATGACGGCGACGCCGTTCATACAGGAGAATTTCTCCGTGTAAAGCTTCCCCATAAGCGCTATGTTCCCTTGCTGCTCCTCGGGAACGCTCTCTATGTCTATCGAGGCGTAAGAGACGTAAATGCGGGCGCCCCTTTCCGTAAACAAACCGTATTCCTCCTCAAGCCTTGACAGGTCGGAAAGATAATCCGGATCGAGGAGGACTGTATCTACAAGTTTTTCGGCGCTCTTATCGCGGTAATACGGTATGGAGCCGGTCTCGTCAAAATACTCGTAACCCTTGCTGTCGTGGTAAATATCCGTATATCTTCCGCCGGGCTTTTTCTTGTCGAGATACAGCCGGAGGCTCTCTAAAACTCCGCCGTCGAAGCGGCGCATATCGAGAAGAGAGACAAGGTCATAGTTATACTCCATGGCGCACCAGAGCTTATCATCGTATTTTGAAAGCCCGGTGGTCAGAAGAAGCTGCTGTGAGCTGGAAATTTCCGGGGTATGAATGATTATATCGTTTTCGGTGATGAAATTCGCCATAAGCTCCATTTGAAAAATAGAACTGGTGACGCCGTTAAGTCCCATGTTGATTACGGTAAAGCTGCCGTCAAACGCTTTCTGCGCATCCGGGCCTATGAGGTTATACCACATGGAGCAGCCGCCATAAAAAACGAGGCGTTTTTCGCCCATAGTGGTTATAAGAAGATCCAGCTTATCCGCCAGTACGCTCTCGCGTCGGAAGGAATAGCCGTATGGATCCTCAATGGCGCTTATTCTCAGGGTCGAGAGATTATCGCACCCGGCAAAGCAGCCGTCGGTAATGTACTCGATGTTGTCAAAAAAGCTCAGAACCCGCAGCTTAGCGCCGGCAAAGGCGTTTTCCTCTACGGAGACAATGCTTTTCGGCAGTATTACGCTCTCCGCGCCGCAGTCCTTAAAGGCACTCTCCCCGATGACCGTGACGGGATATCCGCCAAGAGCTTCGGGTATTACAAGGGTCGTTTCGCCGCCGGAATATCCCGTTATCCTCGCGGAGTTGTCCGAAATTTCGTATGTAAAAAGCTCCGGCTCCGTCCACTTCGCCCACTGGGCGTAGAGCGTCAAACTGTCGCTGACGGTGACACGGCTCCCCAGACCGACTCTGTCTCCGGTGCCGTCCGGTTCTGTGTTCCAACAAGTGAGGGTATAGCCCTCCCAGGTGAAGATATCGGTGCCGATTGATACGTTTGGCCGCGTATGATAGCTAATATCGTAGCTTCTTACAACGCTTTTTCCCTCGCCGGTGGCGGAATCGCCGCCGTTTGCGATATATGTTACCGTGCGTGTGTGGTTTGAGAGCGTCAGCCTGACGCGCGTCGGGTAGCGGACGTCAACAAGCTCCAGCTTAGTAAGCCCGTGCGCCGGTGAGATGCGGTATTCCCCGGTGTAATCCGTTTCGGTAACCTCGTAACCGGAATCGGTTTCAATTAAAAAGCTGGCGTCCGATCCCGGCTTTAGAGAGACGGAGCTTACCTCTATCGTGTAGTGTTCCCCGTCCATAACAAGCGCCGTGACCTCCGTTGAGGGCGGCGCTTTTTTGCCGCAGGAGGAGAGGCACAAGGCTGCTGTAAGTATTATAAAGGTTGTAATAAGCTTTTTCACGCCGCCCCTCCTAAAACTGAAAATAGGCAAAGCCCGCGGCGGCCTCCGTCTCAAGGAGAGCAAGCCAGCTGATGGCTATTATAGTAATAATAAGCGCCGCGCTCAATACCCGCCTTGCGGTGTCGGTATCGTCCTTCGCCGGCGGCAGATCGTAGTTTCCCCAGTCGTAGAGCCGCGCCATGGCGGTTATCGTAAGGAGAATGAGCGCCAGCGTCAGTCCGTTTATACCCATCTGAGAAAAGGATACGTCTATCCCGGTTTCCCATCCGAAAATCAGGCGCGAGAAAATGACCCCGATCTCACCGACGGAGGAGGCGCGGAACATAAGCCCCGCCGGGATATAGAAAATAAACATCAGCACCCGGCGCGTCAGAACCGCAAGGGGCCTCTCGTTGCGGATGTTCCTTTTGAACGTCGAATCCAGTATGACGCACGAAGCCGAGTATAAGCCCCACAGAACGTATGTCCAGCTGGCTCCATGCCACAGCCCGCAAAGGGCGAAAACAATGAGGGTATTCAGCATCCTACACCATTTGCCCCTTCTGCTCCCGCCCAGCGGGATATAGAGATACTGAGTAAACCAGCGGTTGAGGCTTATGTGCCAGCGCCGGAAGTATTCAGAGGGGCTTTGGGAGGTATAGGGCCTGTCAAAATTGCGCGTGAGCCTTATGCCCATGAGCCGGGCGGATCCGGCGGCGATCTCCGAATATCCGGCAAAATCACAGTATATCTGGAGGCAGAACATCGCCCCCGCGCAGAGCACCGCGAAAGCGCCGGCCCCGGATAGGTTTGAGTAAACCCTGTTAACATAGATGCCTAAAAGATCCGCGACGGCGCACTTCCGGAAAAAACCGCATAAGAGCAGCCTGATCCCTGCCCGGATATCCTCGGCATCGGCGCGCCTTTCGCTCTTAAGCTGCGGCAGCAGCTTCCCGGGCGGCTCGATGGGGCCTGCCACAAGCTGGGGAAAGTAAACGACAAACAGTGCGTACCAGCCCAGGTGACGCTCCGCCTTAAAATCCCCTCTGTAAACGTCGATGACGTATGAGAGAGTCTGGAAGGTATAAAATGAGATGCCGATGGGAAGCAGGATATCAATAAAGAAGCTGTCGCTGCGGCCAGTCAGGAAATTTGACACCGTCAGTACCGTACCGACGAAAAAATTGAAATATTTAAAAAAGGCCAATATTCCGAGGCACACAGCCAGCGTAAGCGCTAACAGAAGCTTTTTCCTGCAGGGGTAACGTTCCATCAGAAGCGCGGCACTGTAGGAGACCAGCGTTGTAATGAGCAGCAGGACTATGAGCCACGGGTTCCAGTACATATAGAAGAAATACGAGGCTGCCAGCAGCCAAATCCAGCGGTATTTTTGCGGCATAAAGCGGTCGACTGCCACAACTACCGGCAGGAAAATAAGAAAGGGAAGGGAGTTGAAGCTCACTTTATCACCCCCATTATGAAAACGAGGTAGATAAGCAGAGCGAGCGCCGCCTCCCTCAGTGAAGCGCCTGTCAGGACGGCGTATGCCGTTGCGCCGAGGACGATCGCTCCCGCGGCGTAGGTGAATATACCATGCGTATCACGCTTCACGCGGTCAAAGATGAGAAGAAACGCCGCGAGAGCGTATAACGCTATAATAACAGGGCTTTCAAGTATTACGCTCCCACTCACGGTTTTCCCCCTTTCAGATTTATTGAAACAGCCTTCTGACCGCTTGCTTATCGACCTTCCCCGAGGCCGTCATGGGCAGCGCGTCAAGTAAAAGTATTTTTGCGGGCATTTCGGGCTTTGTAAGAACTCTCGACAGCTCCGGGACGATATCGCAATCGCCGCCTAAAACCACGGCGGCGCAGGGGACCTCCCCCACATTGACGTCGGCAGCGCCGACCACCGCAGCGTCCAGTACGCCCGGAAGGGCTTTTATGGCGTTTTCAATCTTCACGGCGGATAGATTTACGCCGTTTCTTATGATGATATCCTTTTTCCGTCCGATGATGTGGAGATAACCCATATCGTCTATGTAACCGATGTCTCCGGTGTGAAGCCGCCTTTCCGGGTCTATCGCTTCCGCCGTGGCGCGCTCGTCCCGGTAATAGCCCGGCGTAACGGCGGGAGCGCGAACGGTTATTTCGCCGTCAGCCTCAATTTTAACGTCGTATCCGGGAATCGGCTTTCCGACGCTGTTCGCCCTCGCCTCCCGCGGCTCCGTTTTCGGCGCGCCGGAAATAGCGATGCACTCCGACATACCGTAAACCGGCAGGAGCTTCAACCCGAGAGTGTCTTCAATAAACTCAAAGTCCATTCCCGAAAGGGGCGCCCCGGCGATGACCCCGACTCTGAGAGAGCTAAGGTCGGCGCCGCTCTCAAGCTTAAAGCGTGCCAGCTTCAGAGCGTAGCTCGGGACGCCGTCAAGCCGCGTTATGCGGTATTTTTCTATGCACCCGGCGACGTACTCCACCTCGACGGATTTCGGGAAGAATATCTTATACCGGCATACTACCCCAACGAATATGACCGCAAGTCCGAAAACGTGGTGAATGGGCAGGCACTCCATCTGGACGTCGTCCGGCTCGTAGCATCCAACGAAGGAATAGTGGCGGACGTGGCTCAGAATATTGAACTGGCTGAGGACCACACCCTTTGAGCGCCCTGTGGAGCCGGATGTAAAAATTATCACAGCGGGCTTTCCAATATCGATATCCGTATTGAACTTCGGCGCCGCCGGATTATTTATCTTATTTATGCCGAATTCCGCGCCGTTTACCGTCCAGCAGCCTGCGGCGGAAATACCGCCGCCGGAAGCCTCGTTTGTTATTACAAAATCCGGCGCGATATCCATACTCAGCCCGGCAAGATAGCCGGAAACGTTATCGTGCGGGTCTGTCAGCGCCACGGTTGCGCCCAAGAACTCGAGGCTGAGCCATAAAATGGCCGTATCGAGACTCCTCGTAGCTCTCAGGGCAACGAGGCTCGATTCCCTCAGCCCCAAATCATAGAGCCTGTTCGCTATGCTGACGCAGGTATAGAGGCATTCCGCAACGGTAAAGGAGCGGCTTTCGTCAAAGAGGAACGCGTCGTTCGGGCGCTCTTCGGCGTAGCCGAAAAGGTGGCTGTAAAGGTTTTTAAGCTCTGTCATACCATCCACCTCTCCGGTTCCGCCAGGAGCCTGCCTACGCCGTCGAAAAGCGAGGCAATATGGTAGCCGTCCGCAGCGGCGTGGTTAACTGTGACCGCGGCGGGGAGAGTAAGCCGCCCGTTCTCATCCCTGTATTTTCCGACGGAGACAATGGGCGTGTAATAGCCCTTGGCGTTTTTAAAGCTGAAGCCGAAGCTTTCAAAATCAAAATAGGGCATAACGGAAATAATGAACCCATTTTCAGGCGCGCTATCGGCATAGGCGCCGCGGGCGGCTCTGTTGCGCTCCGCCTCGGCGATATAGGCGGCGTAAAACTCGGCATAATTTTCAGTATAGCAAACGGTGTGGAAGGTAAAGTTCCCGTCGTCGTTTAAAACGGGATAGACGGGGTGCATAATATTCCACCTTCCGAGGACGCCGTTTCGCTCAGCGACGCGAAGCTCATCCCTTTTGCTTATCTCCCGGGAAAAGCAGTAAAGTATGGCGGGAACGAGCTTTTTGCCCTCACGCTTTGCCATCTTCACCGTATTTGTAACATCAAGGCGTACTGAGCTTGAAAAATGGGTCGTAGTGAACACTTCGGTATACAGCCTGAAAAGGCTCTCCCGCGCCCAGCTCATTCTGTCAATCGGTGTAAATTCGTCCATATTCTCTCCTGCCTATAATAAAGCCCCGCCCATCTGCTTTTCTCGCGTAATGGGCGAGGCTCTTTTAGATTATCTGACTTATCCTACGCTGCCTGCTTCTGCGCCTTCCGCGCCGAAGTCCGGCGTGGGCTCGGGCTCGACGACAATTATAGGCGCGGACTCGGCTGAGTCGTAATAAGCGGTTGCGTCGGTGGATATAACTGTTACGGTGACGCTGTCGCCGCTCTGACTGAAGCGATACTCGGCGCTCGTCTCGGTAACGGTGTTAATCTGTCCGGAGGAGCCCTCCTCCTCGCGGGTCACCGTTTCGATATCAGCGGTGGTGATGTCGGCGGAGGCGACCTCGGCGCTGCCAGAATAGAGCGTTATGCGATAGGTAGGCGCTTTGTCAAGGTACTCGTCGGTGAAGAAATCATCGGAGAGACCAACGGCAACTCCGCCGTTATCAGACACCGCATCGATTCCGGTGCCGTCGGGTGTGGTGTACGGGGTCTTGTAAACTCCGGTAAGCGGTTCTGTCGTCACATATGCGAGATCACCGTTTGCGTCCTTGGCGTAGGTGTAAACGTATGCTTTGTATGTCTCGCCGGGGTGCAGCTCGCTCAGGTCTATGGTGCCGTTATACCTGTCTGCGCCCTCGCTGTCGCGAACACGGCGCGCGGCCACGGGCATATCGACATTCTCGTCCGAGGGATTTGCCTCGAATATACGCACGTTGTAGTTCTTGGCATTATCCACGTCAACAAACGAGTATTCACCTGTTTCAAAATTGAAGCTGTATTCGGTAACCACATCGGGATTTACGCTCTGCTTCGCGGTTGAAACCTGTCCGGCAGCGCCGCTGCTGACAAAGCCGATAACAACCGAGACAACCGCGGCCGCGGCCAGCGCTCCTCCGATTGCGAACCCGAGCTTTTTGCTCTTTTTGTCAAGCACGAGGAACCAGAGGGCTGCAAAGGCCAGGCAGATAATGAGAAGGTTGACTCCGACAACTATCCATATCCAGGTGGGTGAATAATCGCGGGAAATGCTCATTGCGTTGGAGTTCGCGTGACGGTAGATTATCTTCTTTGCGAGGTCGTGCATCATAGCAATGCCGGCCTCGGTTTCAGTTGTGTTTTCGGTGAAGCCGCCGGTGCCGCCGAAGCCGCCGGTGTAGAGAAGAAGTCCGGCGCCGGCTCTGACCTGGAGGTCGGGGTGCTCGTATTTATCGCAGCCTATGGCGGCGGAGTAGCCGTCAGTCACGGAAGCGCCCTTGTAGCCCCACTCGTTCTGGAGAACTGTGGTATTGAGGCCGTAGTTAACGGAGCATTCTGCAGGTCCGACGCGGTTATAAGCCATCATAAGACCGGTGCAGGCCTCGACCTTCACGGCGTACTCAAAGGCGCCGAGCTGAATCTCGCGCAGTTCCTGCTCGTTTATCCATGTGTACATGCCGCCGCGGTTCTGGTCGTTATCGTTGCAGACGAAGTGCTTGAGATAGACGTAAAGTCCCTTTGACTGGGCTCCTGCAACCTCTGCCGCAGCCATTTTGCCAGAGAGGAGAGGATCCTCGGAGAAGTACTCGCCGCAGCGCCCGTTGAAGGGGGTTCTGTGGGTATCGGCGCCGGGTGCGTACCAGCCGTTGACGCCGGCTACCAAAGCCTCGCGGCCGACGCTCTCGCCCACCTGACGGATAAGCTCAATGTTCCATGTGGCGGCCATTAGAGGCTCAGAGGTGTACTCATTGCCGTAGTAGTTGAGGTTTGCGGAGGATATTCCGGCAGGGCCGTCAACGTCCGTAGCGAGGGATTTTCCTATGGATTCGACCTCCGGCGTGCCGTAGCCGCAGTCCTCAATGAGGATCGCAAGCTCTGTTACGCTCATCTCGTTTACAAGCTGATCCCAAATGGCGTCGTTCCACTCGGTATAACCGGCCACATCGTCCATAGTAAGGCCGTTTTTCTCGTTTACGGCCACAGGAACGAGGGACTTTGAAACGTAAGAGGCGTCGTTTTCAAACTTCACGTCGCTGCCGCCGAGAGACTCCTGAGTTATATACCTTATCATATCGGCGCCCATTCTGAGATCATCGTACTGATCGAGGCGCTTTCCCATGGTGACGGAGGGGTGAGTCCCCGCGAAATCAGCGCGGGAGACGTAGGGGATAGTGCTGCCGATGTTGCCGTCGCCAACGGAGCTGTAATCAAAGGCGTTCTCCGCCGCCACAAGATCGGTGGAGCGCTTGCCGACTCCGCTGTCCTTATAGACTCTGCGGGAGGCGACCTCGTAGGTAAGCGCGGAGAGAGCCTTTCCGTCGGAATTGACCTTTACATTGTGGGAGTCTGTCTGGAGATTGAAGTAGTAGGTTCCTTCGTCCGCTACGTAGCAGCGCTCGCCGAGATAGTCGTAGGAGGCGATGTTGTCAACAGGCAGTGTGAGGGTCAGCGTCTCGCTCTCGCCGGGCTTGAGGGTGCCGGTCTTGCCGAAAGCGCCCAGAACCTTGGCGGATTTCTCAATGTTTCTGTCCTTATAATAAGGCGCGGTGTAGTAGAGCTCTACCACATCCTTGCCGGGCGTGGAGCCGACGTTCGTAACCTTGACCTGAACTTCGATCTCGCCGTGGGTGTCGCCGAACTTATGGCCGACGACCTCCCAGTCGAAGCTCGTGTAGCTGAGGCCGAAGCCGAAGGGGTACTGTACAGTCGAGTTATAGTCTATATAGCCTTCCACAGCGGCGGTTTCGTAATAGCGGTAGCCCACATAAATGCCCTCAACATCGTATGTGACGCCGCCGTCCACCTTGTTGTTGAAGGTGTAGGTCACGCCGTTGTAGGTGTAGGTGCTCTCACCGAACTCATCGTAGTTGGCGTAGGTGCCGCTGGTGGCGCTCCAGTAGCTGGGTGCAGTTTTGAGATCGTATGCGTAGGTGTCGGGCAGCTTGCCGGAGGGGTTCACGTCGCCCGAGACTATATCCGCAAGCGCCTGAATGCCGGTGGAGCCGGGGCCGCCGATCCAGAGAACGGCGTCAACGCCATCTGCGTCAAGCTCGCCGAGCTCCATGGCGTTGGAGCTGTTTATAACAACAATGACGTTCTGGAAATTATCAATAGCATAGTTTATAAGGTCAATTTCAGTCTGCTGGAACTGGAGATAATGCTTTCCGGCGTCGCCATTGGCGGCTCCCGTCATGTCGAGGGAGCAGTCGCCGCCCTCCGCGCCGACGCGGGAGAAGACGAGTACGGCAGTCTCGGCGTCAGAAGCGGCCTTCTCAAGAGCTGCGCGGTAGGCAACGCTGGCCTCGCTGTCGCCGTTTATGGGACCGTCGTCAACTCCGGTGGCCTGACTCCAGCCGGAGCCGGACATATCGCCGGAAGCGCCGTTGGAGGTGCCGTACTTGGCGTAGTACTCCTTCATCGCCTTGGAGACGGAGTAACCAGCTGTTTCAAAAGCGTCGTAGAAGTCGATAAAGTCATTGGAGAGATAGCTGCCGGACTGTGAAACGGAGCCGGCGCCTATGTACATCGGGGAGTAGGAGGCGTAGCCCAAAAGCGCAACGGAGCGGTTGCTCTTTGTCGGGGCCATGGGCAGAAGCCCGTTGTTTTTGAGGAGAAATATGCCCTCCTCAGCGATTGTCTCCGTTAGCTCGGCCGCGGCGTCCGTCGCCTTGAGCTGGGTATCATTGGATTCCGTCTGGACGGTACCGAAGGAACCCGACCAGAAACGGGTAATTACGGTGCTGAAGCGTATCGCGGCGGCATCCGCTATTATGCAGAGCACGAGCAGAATGGCAATCAGCACGATGCTATTGTTTTCTTTGCTTTCATTTTATAACTCCTCTCTTTCCCCTGCGGGGTTTCATGAGTGAAGTTTAGCATCGACATAGTCCTGCAACAATAGAGAGAGGACGAACGGCGGCATTAATGCTACAAAAAACCGCTGTTCAGTTACGAACAGCGGTTTAATGAGGACGAACGACATTATAGTGAGCTCAATTGGTATCAGAAGAAATTTCCATGGATCTGGGCATAGCCGAGGTAGCTCTCCATCGCAACGCGGTGATAGCTGCGGCCCACCGGCAGCGTCTCTCCCGTGGTGAGATCACAGCCCTTTGCGTCTATCCGCTTTATATAGCGGCACGAGACGAGAAAGCCCTTGTGTATGCGGATGTAATCATGCTCCTTAAGGGCCTTTTCGAGAGCATCCATGCTGGAGTATATTCGGCGCGGCTCCTCCGCTCCGTCAAAGTACAGCGTCTGGGTATTCCTCGCGCTCTCAATATACTTAAGGCTCTGAATATTTATACTGATGATTCCCTGACCGTCCTTGAAGGATATTGTCTCGTCATCGTTATTCGCGGAAGTTTTGCGGTACTCGATATATCGCGAGATGACCTCAGCTATGTCGTCCATAAAGCGGTTTTTACGAACAAAGCCGAAAGGGTGCACCTGAAATGTGTCGTAAACGCGGTCGAGCTGGCTTGAGCAGAAAATAATCTCCGTATCGGAGGCTTTTGAGTTGAGAAGCTTTCCCATCTCAACGCCGTCCATTCCCGGCATATTTATATCGAGGAAGACAAGGTCGAAGGCGCGGCTCATAAGCCGCTCGACCAAATCCCCGGGATGAAGAAAGGTCTCAAGCTGCACCGGAATGCCATGTTCAGCGAAAATACTCGTAACGGATGCGGAAATAATGCTTACCGCCCGCGTTTCATCGTCACAGATAGCGATTTTTAGTCGCTCACTCATTCTCTGACCACTCTCCTTTCATCGCAATCATAAGCTCTGTGCGCCAGCGCCCGTCCGCAATTTTCTGCGTGATTGCGCCGTCATATTTTTTGACAGTCTCGCGTATGATCCTCGTACCCATCCCGTGCTGGAGGCTGTCCTTTTTCGTGGTGTGAAGGCTCTCTGTAAATTCCGTTGGCTTTTTTGTGGGATTTGTAACGCTCATAAGAAAGTACTGGTCGTTTACGGTTATCTGAACGGCGATGACAGCGTCATCTATTCCCTCGGATACGCAGGCTTCTATGGCGTTATCTATAACATTTGTTATAAGCTTGCAGAGATCCAGATTAGAGAAGGGCAGCTCTGAGGGTACGGCGACCTTAACATCGAGGCTCACGCCTGCCTCCTTGGCTTTAGCGTTCTCCATGTTGAGTATGGTATTCAGCACCGGGTTACCGCAGTCTATAAATTGCACGATGTTATCGGAGAAGGTGCCGAGAAGTTCACCGAAGTATTCGTTGAGCTCGTCTATCTTGCCCTCGTTAAGCAGTATACGCATGTAGGAATACTGATTGTTTATATCATGGCGCAGATTTCTCAGCTCCTCAAGATTGTGCTGAGATAACGTCATAAGCTGTTCCGACGCCTTGTTTATCTCCGCCTCCGCCTGCAGCCTGAGGCCGTGGGTCTGCTCGCGGCTCAGCGCGTAGGTCATAAGATAGGTCACGAGGATCGTGACGTACATAACGGTCAGCGTAACGCTCATAAGGAGGTGATCGCCGTAGTTGCCGCCTCGCTCGAAGACGTTGATCATCATAAGGTCATAGGAGATAACGGCGATCCCGGCCAGAGTGCTGGCCGTTATGTTTAGAATAGCAGCGTTTTTTGAGACATAGTATTTGCTGACCGGGTGCCGGTTCAGAACGATTCCGAGGACGAGAATGAGAAGGTTTGAGAGGAGCTTCATCCAGATGGAGTCAAAGCCCTCGAAGTAATATTCGAGAGTCCTTCCGAGAGTCGCGCCGAGCTCGAAGACAGTCAGGATCGTCGCAAAGCACACCGCGGCGCAGACGTTGCGGGCCGATCTCTCGAATCTGCAGAAGCAGTAGGCCATTAAAACTCCGCCCAGCACCGAGATCCAGGTCCCGACGCCCGCGAGGAAACGGAAGCGCTCGGTCAATATGCACAGTACGAAGTGCAGCACAAGCTGTGCGGTGAGGATGGCCGCAAATTTGCCGAGAGCGGGAAAAGGCCTTTTAAGGTCCTGCTTCCCGAAGCACAAAACGGTGTAGATGAATGCGCTAGCGGCCAATATCTGCGACCAGTAGGACGGATCGCGCATCGTTATTAAAAAGACCTCCATAGGCTGAAACCTCCTTTGCTCTCGGATATTCTATCACGCTTTTGCCGTTTTTCAAGAGAAAGCCGCCCATAATGGACGGCTTTCTGAAAAAGAGGAGAAAATGAGGAAAAAATCAATATTCGTCAGCATCGTCGTCGGAGCCGGTCTTGACCTTCTCCTCGACCTTCTTCTTGCCGGTGGCGATCGGAATTATCGTGACGATCTCAAATACGGCAAACAGAGCGGTGACTGCCCAGAGGGCATAGACGATGATCTCGCGCGGGGCGATGCCGTAGGTGATGACAGCGCCGGGGGTAAGACCCATAACGCAGTTGGAGTTTGCCTTGTTGTAAAGCAGGTAGTGCGTGGACTGCTTGAGCCAGTAGACGGCTGTGGGGCTTTCAATGTCATACAGACCGTTGGAGCCGTTGTTCGTGAGGGTGAGGTTCTGACCTCTGCGGAGCGCAAGGTCGGTGGTCATATAGGTGTTAGGCTCTCCGCCGGCATCGGTGAGGACGGTGCCCTTGAAGCCGATCTCATCGCGGAGGATCTGGTTGATTGCGTTGGAGGCGCCGCCGTAGATACCGCCGATTCGGTTGTAGCAGGTCATGATTCCCGTCGCGGCGGGCATGGTCTTCGTCTGCATCGTGACCACGCCGTTGTCGTCTGCGGCGTAGTAATTTACATTCATCTTCGCTTCCTTCATGTAGATCTCGAAGGAGCGGTTGTAGATCTCGCGGAACGCCTGCTCATCGCACCAGGCGCAGTAGCCGTTGTTTTGACGGTTTGTCTCCTGATCGTTGAGGGCGTAGTGCTTCATGAAGCAGATAAGGCCCTTCTCTGAGGCGCTGGAAGCCTCGGTGGCGGCAAATTTACCGGCAAGGACGGGGTCTTCGGAGTAGTACTCGTAGTTTCTGCCGCCGAAGGCAGAGCGGTGGGTGTTGGTGCCGTAGCCGTAGAGACCGGTGATGGGCTGGCCGTCGTCCTGCTTGAAGAGCCATGCCTCCTCGGCAAAGGCGTAGCCCAGCTCGGTGGCGAGCTCAAGGTTCCAGGTGGCGGAGACCATAGGGGCGCCGCAGTACCAGATATTGTGGGGATACTGGCTGATCTTGAGCATTCCGGCGTAGAAGCCGTAGGGGGAGTCGGCGTCGTAGCTGATGGGAACGCCGTTATCGGTGTCTGCAAGCTCGTTCCAGCCGCCGTTCATGAACATCATGGCCATGGAATCTACAGTGAACTGGTTGATATAGTCATCCCACTTCGGGTCGTCAAAGTCAACGCCGCGCATCTCTACAAGGGTGTAGCTCGTCTTGTCAACGTCGGTCTCGGGCATCTCAGTGATGGGGTTCTGATCGTCCGCCCAGACGTCGTAAATCTCGATCTGCTTTATCGCGCGCTCGTCGGAAATGATAAGGTCGTTGCCGGTCGGGGCGGTGGGGAAGGAGGCAGCAAAGTTTTCGCGGCTCATAGTGTGGATATAGCCGTCGCCCGTGCTGCCTTCGTTGTATGCCTTGAACTTGTAGTTTGTCTCCTCGTCAAGTGCGTTCGTTGCGACGGTGAGGTCGGTCGTGCGCTTGCCCGCGCCGGACTCGTTATAGACGATCTTTGAGGGGATGTTGTGCGTCCAGACCTTTGAGCTGTCGCCGTCGGAGATGGATGCCCAGGAGTGGCTGTTTTCGGAGAGGTAGAATTTGTAGTCGCCCGCGTCGAGCGTGTATGCCTTTGCGTCCTTGTAATCATAGTTCGTGAAGTAGTCCCTGAGCGCGGTAATCGTGACGGTCTGGCTCTCGCCCGCGGCAAGGAGCTTCGTCTTCTGGAAGCCTACAAGCTGGACGTGGCTTTTTTCTACCTGGCCGTACTCATAGGGCTGGGAGACATAGATCTGCGCGACTGCCTTTCCGGCGACAGAACCGGTGTTCGTGACCTTTACGTTGAAGGTATAGCTGTCGGTGGCGGAGTCGTAGGAGGGAGTTCCCTCGTATGCCATGTCGAAGGTGGTGTAGCTGAGGCCGTAGCCGAAGGGATAAAGAACGGACTTATCATAGTCATATCCGGCATAGTTGCCCTTCGCGGCCTCGGCTGCGGCGGTCTCGTGATAGCGGTAGCCGATGTAGATGCCCTCCTCGTACTCGACGAAGTAGACGGAGGCACCGAGGTAAGTGTCGAGGCTTCTGCCGTTCGTGTACTCAAAGTTGCCGAAGTTCATAAAGGTCGTCTCGTTCTTGAGATCGCGGACGTAGATATCGGGTGTGTGACCGGAGGGGTTAACCTCGCCCTTGAGGATCTCCGCGAGAGCCGTTCCGCCCTGACTGCCGCAGCAACCCGCCCAGATGGCGGCCTTGATGCCGGAGAAGTCGTAGGAGACGCCGGAGTAGGGATCGGTGTACATTTTACCGTTGTAGCCCGAATCGTTCGGATCGAGCCATGGAAGCTCCATAGTGTTCGCGGAGTTGATTACGATGATGACCTTTGAGCAGTGCTTGGAGGCGTAGTCGATGAGCTTATACTCGGCGGTGTCGATGGAAAGACCGGTGCGCTCAACGCCGTTGTCGTTCTTTACTCTTACCTGGTCGCTGCCCTCGCCGGAGTTGCGCTTAAAAACGATTACCGCGGTGTCGTACTCCGCGAAGGTGGCTTCAACTGAGGCAAAGGCCTGAGCGGGATCGGCGAAATCTCCGCTGGCGGCGGCGTACAGGTCGTTTACCGCCTGGTTCGTGTTAAAGGCGTTCTCAAGTCCCTTGGCGAGGGAGACCGCGTTATCGGTTGTCGCGGGGTCTTCACCGCCGGACATATTGTTGTGCCAGGCGTAGTAGCCGAGAATAGTTATCTTGGTGTCCGCAGAAACGGGAAGGGCGCCCTCGTCGTTGCGGAGGAGGATCATTCCCTCCTCAGCTGTTTTCAGCGTCGCAGCGGCGGCGTTGTCACGCGCTTCCTCGTTTGTTTTCGCGTTGAAGCTGATGTAATCGCCGGTAAGTCCGGCGGTTTCGGTAACGGTCATTGCGCCGCGCCCGAGCCATGTGTCGATCCATGATGAGAATGCGTTGATTACGAGCGTCAGAACGAGCGCGATGACGAGAACGATCGCCGTGACGACGGATTTTGTTATGACCTTTTTCTTTGAGGCTTTATTCATTTTCATTTATCTCCTTTCTTCGGGGCGTATTTTTTTGCGAAGGCTTTCTGCTGCATAAGGAATACGCCGTTATATACCTTGACGGCGGCGCAGAGGAGCAGCACGATGCCGGCGATTATAGCGAACGCGGTGGGGACAAACGTGCTGCCGGGGTCGTTAACATAGCTTGCGAAATTGTAGACTCCTCCGCTGGTGACGGCGGTCTTGGCGACGGGCACGATGAAAAAGCCGAGCACGAGTGCGGAGTAGCAGAGGAAGCCGCCGGAGATAAACTCCTTTACCGCCTTCGTCTGATTCTTGCCGGCCTTGTAGGTCGCCGTGCAGACTATGAGCACAAGGACTGTGCCGACCATTCCCACGATCGCGATGGGGTTGGGATTAAAAAGGTTATCCTGCATTATGAACTGCCCGCCGCAGCCCCAGAAGACCATCTGCCAGCCGGGGAAGGTAAAGCCCTCGGAGAAATTCGCTGCGGATACTATTGTGTCGGGCGTGCTGACCTTCAGAAAGGTCACGCCGAGAAGGTTGTACGCGATAAGAAGCAGGATCGCCGCGATTGAAGCTGCGGTGGTGACGGTCTGAAGGAGCTTGCGAGTTTTCTTCATACCGTCGAGCTTTTCTTTTATCTGAGCTTCCGTCATCTCAGCGCCTCCTTAACCGTTTGCCGCGGGAGCATCGCCGCCGCTCGTGGCCTCTCCCTCGGCGGGAGCTTCGCCCTCAGCGGGAGCTTCACCGCCCTGAGCGGGAGCTTCACCGCCCTGAGCGGGAGCTTCACCGCCCTGAGCGGGAGCTTCACCGCCCTGAGCGGGAGCCTCGGGCTGAGTGCCGTCGGTATTGAATACTCTCTCAACGGTGCTTGCGGAGGAGCCGTTTCCGCTCGTCCAGGAGACCGTGAGCTTGCCGCCCTCGGCGGCGTAGGTAGTGCCGTCGAGCACAACGACAAGGCTGTCACCCGAACCTGTGTAGCTTCCGTCCTTGCTTCTCGCGCCGTTCTCCCTGAGCACGGCGTAGCCCTTGTCGGTTAGCTCGAGAGTGTAGTCGCCCTCGCCGCAGAGGAGGGTCATAACGGTCTTGCCGTCAAAGTCCTCATCGGTGTAGGTGACGTTCTCGTTTGAATACATTATCGTCCCGTCGTAGTTTACGCGGTAGCCCTCTTTTCCGGCGGTTCCGCAGTAGATTGCAGTGTAGTCCGTACCCCAGAGGGAGACTGTGATATTGCCCGTGGCGGCATCGGTCGTCCACATACCGCGCTTATAGGTGGGAGTAGAGCCGGACTGAACAAGGCAGTTTGCCGTTCCGTCCTTCTCAAGCCAGAGATTTGTAGTGCTCGCATTGCCGGTCTGCGTGGTTCCGTTCGCCGTGAAGGTTATCTCGGCGTCGCGTACCTCAAAGTCCTCATAGTCGGAGGCTATCTCCTTGCGGAAGGCGGTGTCCTTCCCCTGAAACTGCACAAGTCCCGCGCTGGCGTCGTTTGCGAAGACGGGCAGATAGAAGATGTGACGGGAGCTAGCCTTGTCAAAGTCGGTCTTCGTCGTCACAGAGGCGTCGTTCAGCACCAGAATGTAGCCGTAGCCTGTGTCCTTCGTCCATGTTCCGCTCTGCTTGAAGTCGAGGCTTCTCTTTGTAGCCTCGTCTGGCTCGGGAACGTCCTCGGCGGGCGTTGCGCTCGGATCGGAGCCGCCACCGCCGCCGGGGCCCTGCTGAACGGCCTCCTGCGCCTTGCCGACACAGGTTCCTGCAAGCTCGAGCGTGCCGTCGGAGTTCAGCGTGACCTTGAGGGTGTAGGCGTAGGATCCGATGTTGACCTCCTTGTCCCAGTTCGTCTTGTCGGCCGCGACGAACTCGGGAAGGCTCTCCTGGGTCTGAGACTCAGTTGTCTGCATCTTGGCCGACGTGTCAGCTTTCTTTCCCGTCTCCGTGGACGCAGTGCCGCTGCCACAGCCTGTAAGAGCCAGCGAGAATGCAAGGCCTCCGGCCATAACGGCGGCGAGCATTTTTTGCTTATTCATTTTTATCCTCCTTTTTTGCCCAGTAAAAAACTGCGGCTTTTTTATTACAGCCGCAGTTTACGTTAATATTTAGCATGGAACAATATACCCGTTACAAACAGTTCTTTTTCTGTGACAAAAATGATTATCGTTGGGACGAACGGCAGTATTCCCGGGACGAACGTCCACGGCATCGGTGCTCGGCCTTTTGAACGACAAAGACCATCGCGTTACGCTCGTTATCGACGAGGATGTTCTGAAGGAAGAAATGTTTGGCTGCCATCCGTGTGAGAACACAAGCTCCATACGCTTCAAGACAAGCGACCTTACGGATAAGATACTGGCGGCGCTTGGAATAACACCGATAATCGTCCGCCTTTTTGGCGCAGAGTAAAGAAGTATAATAATGTAAGTTTTCAGACGCTGAGGAAAAGCGCTTGTTTTGCGACGTTTTACGGCTCTTGTGAGCAGTATCCAAGAATATTTAAAATCGCCGCGTAGCCTTATAAACACTGGCTTCGCGGCGGTTATTCAGAATAGCAGTCAAATATTGGTCATTCACCCTCGGAGGACAAAAGCGCGAGAAGGTCTTCCGGCAAATATACGGTAATGGGAGAAGCGGTATAATCCTTCTCGTTCCTTGTGACAATTGCGTCCATACCGCTGCGCTTCGCCGACTCCACCATAACGGCATCCTCATAGTCCTATAACACGGAGGAAACAGCCCTGCGACAGTCCATATCCGTTGTATCAATGATTCCAACAAGCCCCATAAGGGTCGTAATAATACGGCGGGTTTCCACATCGCTGTGGGTCAGACGGTGAGTGAGATAATATATGTCTGTAACCGCTTTTGTCGTAATGAAACCTTCAATGTAGTTATTTGCTGCGGCGAGAATGATTTTTCCGCGTTTTCACTAAAAGGTTTTCTCGATTGCAGAGCGTCAATTATGACGCAGGTGTCTATCAGTACCTTCATTTTTTGCCCAGCCGCTCCTCTTTTGCCTCCTCAAGCGTCATACCCTGCGGAACGGATCCGAAAAGCGACTTCGCCATATCGACCCGCTGCTGAAAAGGGTTAGAGAGTTTTGCCACAATCTTGCCGTTGCGGGTGATGTAGATATCCTCACTCTCGGCCAGAAGCAGATACTTAGACAAATTCATCTTAAGCTCCGTTGCCGTGATATACATGTAAAACCCTCCCATCAACTATCTCACTATTATTTTGCGCAAAGCAAACGATATTGTCAATATAAATGTACAAAGCTTTTAGAGCGCTGAACTTATTACAGCTTTTCTCCATATTGCGGTATAGTTTTCTGCGGAATAATGTGGTATTGTCCGATTGAGGTGACAAAGGTGGCGTGTATAAAGAAAAAGAGTGAGAGAAAGTACAAAATCACGGTCTCAAACGGATATCGCAGAGGGAAGAAGATATCAAGAGCAAAGACAATTACTGTACCGAGCTCCGTTCCGGCAAGAGGTATAGCGCAGTACGTTTCATACGAAGCCGAGAAGTTTGAGAGGAGCTTCAGAAACGGCTATTCCGAATTCGCTGATACCACCTTTGAAGAATATGCAGCAGGCTGGCTTGAGCGGCAGGTGAGTTACGCACCGAGCACAAGAGCGAGCTATGGGAGAATGCTTGAGGTTGTTTATCCATACATCGGCAGAATAAAGCTCTATTCGCTGAAGCCGATAGTGCTTGAAAATATGCTCTCTGAACTGAGAAAACGCATTGTCAGAGGAAAGGTGATAAAGGAGACCACGGTGCAGAATTATCTTACCGTGGTCTCCGCTGTTTTATCTGACGCAAAGCGAAATGAAATAATAGAGCACAATCCGGCAAGACATGTGCCTTTACCGAAAGAGGATGAGCCTGAGCAGCAGATACCCTCCCCGGAGGAAATCAAAATGATACTCCGGGAGCTTGAAAACGAAAAGCCGGTGTACAGATTCTACTACTTTCTTGCGATACATACCGGAATGCGCAGGGGAGAGCTGTGCGCTCTCAAGTGGTCTGATATAGAGATTCGGGAAAAATGTATAGTCATTACAGTCAGCAGATCGAGAAGCACAGTACTCGGTCAGGGATTGTTGGAGGGGAAAACGAAAAACGGTAAAACGAGAACAGTTATGCTGGATATCAGCGCGAAGGAGGCGCTGGAAGTACAGCATAAAGACAGCGACTACATATTTGTTGATGATAAGGGGAACAGAGTTCACCCGGATACCTTCACAAAGCGGTTGAAGAAGATTTATAAGCGGCTGGGCTTGAATGAAAAATATCACCTTCATTCGCTCCGGCACTATTTTGTGACAGCGCTACTGCACGGAGATATAGACAAGGAAACTGTTGCCGAGCTTGCGGGTCATGGAGATACTACGTTCCTTGAGCGCACATACTGCCATCCGGTAGATGAGAAGAAGCTTGCCGCGGCGAAGGTGATTAAGATATAGCGTGATTGACTTTCAAAACTCTTTCTTAAAATTCTCTATTGCATTTATTGCGCTGCTCCAATTACGCCATTCTGTGAAGAAGCTTTCCCGCAGACGTGAAAGCGCTGCGCTCTTTGCTTTCTCAGCGCCGTCGAGCCGCAGACTCTCGGCAAAAGCAATATCATCGAGAGACTTTCTTGCGTATCCGAACGCACCGTAAAAATGCCCGAGGATATATCTGTCCCTTGCGCTGAGAGAATTGAAGCTGCGCTCTAAAATCTCCTGCTTGATCTCGCTGAGAACAACTGCTTCAGCATCGTCTGCATATTCGTCTTCAAAGCAATGCTCATCGAATTCATCTGCATTATTTATGTAGCCGTAATGATCGTTGAGCCACCCGAGCATTGAATAGCGTATCGGAGTATAGATATAAGTCGTGAGCCTCAGGCCGAGATCAGGATCGAAGCCGTCAATAATTCGGACAAAGACTTCAGCGCCAACGCCGCATAGCTCTTCACGGAGCGAAGTATCGGCAGTGAGCTCATTTGCAATGCTGCGTATGAACTTCTGAAGCTGGGTATAGAGCGCGCCAAGGGCTTCGGAACTACCGTCCTTGTACTGAATGAAAAGCTCCTCATTCGTCATCGGGCGTTACCTTCTTCGGTCTGCCTCTCGGCTTTGACCTGCGCTCGATGCCGCAGAGAGCGTAGATGTTCTCAGATTGTAGCTGCTCCTCGAAATCCTCAAACGACACACCGGAGCCGATGGCTGCGTCGTGGTATAGATCCTTCGCCTTCGCAATCACGCGCTCCATCTCGGCGTATGTTATAGCCTTCTTCGTCAGATCCTTGTCGAGCCGCATAAGCAATCTCCGCAGTGAAGCCGCTCTCGGATCGTCACCCGCAGCCTCCTTCACACCCCTCATACGATAGCCGAGCGTCGCGCAGGTGGCGTTCGATCCCGGAAAACGCCTGTCACAGTACTTAGTGTGGCGGGCGTTTTTCAGCAGAAAATATCTTCCGCAATACTCGCACTGACGAATGATGAAGCCGGCTGAGAGCGCACCGTAGAAATCTGTTTTCAGAAATCCCTGAAGGGTAGAGACTTCGTAGTAGTCGTAGATTTTGTATTCGCCGGAGCCTGGTTGAGTCTCGCGCGGAACGTGCCTGACTCTCATCTCATCAACACTCGTAAACAACCCTGTGCCCTCAATGGGATTTGCTATCCACTTGTATGAGCGCTCATCGTATAAAAACGAGCTTAGCGCAGAGGCGTAGCTGTTGGGATTCAGCTCATCGAGCTTCATAAGGCAGCGTTGTATGAAATGGAAGATAGTGTTGTTGAAGGAATAGAGGTCTTCATACGTTTCTGGGTCGTCCGTCGATACAAGGCACAGCGTTTTATCTCTGCCTTGAGGATACGCTCCAGCGCGTGCGGGAGAGGCTGAACACGATCACAGACGACGTTCCGCCTGCGATTCGTCTGTGCGAAAAGGTTCCCTCTCTCGAAAACGATTTAGTGAGCTGCATACGAAATACGGTCTCTGAATTTCCTGACACGAGGATCGTAGTCGTAGATACCTTCCAGAAGGTGCGTAAGAACGATGATGTGACTTACGCGAATGACTACGCCGACGTTGTGAGTATTATGCCGGTGAGTTATTAAATCGTGAAAAATCGCTGATCTCTGCGTTTGAGGAATGACCAAGAGGTGAAAAAAGGTACATTAATTACAATGAGCTTGCATAAGCCTCGAATGCGGCGAGAAAGCTTCGCTTTTTAGGCTGGCTGATACGAAGAACACAGCCGTCGAGCACAGCATCATAGCCCTTTATTGACTGGACAAAGCGAAGATTTACGAGGTAGCAGCGGTTACAGAACGCAAAGTTGAAGCTCCCCAGCTTTTTTGCGGCCTCTGATATTGAGCCGTACTGAGTGTAGTCGCCGCTGAGGGTATGAAAAATGACGTGATGCCCCTCCGCCTCAACGTAAAGAATCGTTTCGGGAGACAGTCGAACAGATCCGATATCACTGCGGATAATTATTCCCCGAGAGGAGATCGCCGCGGTTTTCAGAAGTGTTTTCTCGAGCTTGAGAGAAAAGTCAAAGTAGCTTATCGGCTTTACAAAGTAATTTGCGGCCTGAACCTCGTAGCCCTGAAGCGCATATTGCTTTAAGCTTGTCATAAAGACGAGCAGAACACTGTTGTCAAGCTCACGGAGCTTATGCGCGGCGTCCATACCGTTCATGTACGGCATCTGTATATCCATAATTACAAGGTCATACTCGGGCAGATATGGATCAAGAAAGATTACAGCGTTATTAAAGCGCTTCACATTTACGGAAATGCCCTTCTCTTTTTCATAGCGGGAGAAATAGTCGCAAACGACTGCGGCGTCTGCGTCGCTGTCCTCAACTAATGCTACTCGTATCACGCTTTTTCCTCCCTCCCTCGGGAAAGCTGATTATTAGATGAAATATATCTCCTATTATTTCATAGCAGACAGTACCGCCGTACTGAGAGGAGATAAACCGCATACTCTGAAAGCCAAGCCCGTGATGAGCGACGTCATTTTTCGAGGTAACGAGCTCGCCGCCGTAAACTCTCGGAGCCTCAGAGAAGTAGTTTGAGATTTCAATACTGGTTTCGCCGGAAACGCTCTCCACGGTCAGATTTATGAGCCGCTTTTCGGCGTCGCCCACCTTGTCTGCGGCCTCGACCGCATTACCGAGCGCGTTTGTCATAAGCGAATAAAGGTGCGTTTTAGACATGAAATCCAGCGCATGCCCATCCGCAAGATAGGAGAGCTCTATTTTCTTTTCACGGCACAGAAGCTGCTTTTCGTAGAGAACAACGTCGAGAGTTTCGCTGCCGGTCTTTATAGAACCGTCATATATATCGACAGCCTGCTGAAGAAGCTTGATCTCATCATCTGTAAGACGGCCGTGAAAGGAGGCAAGCTGGTGCTTTATATCGTGGCACTTCATATTAATATAGTCAATGCTGTCCTTCATCTCCTGGTACTGCCTGCGCTCGTGCGAAAGAAGCTCCTGCATCATTCTGATCTCGCGGCGGTAGACCGCGCTTCTGGCTATGCCGCTCCGGATAAACAGCACGAGAAGACAGACGAGCATAATAAGCGCGAGACTGACGCCGTAAATCAGCCCGTCTGAACCGCTTTCGCGGACAAGGTCGCTCAGCAGCGCGAGCATTAGAGTTGAGCTGATGCTGAGGGCGGTGATCCGGCGGCGCGTATAACTGTCTTCATTGCTGAGATCTCCGTTGCCGAAGATGAAGAAAAGAGCGGCTATCAGAGCAGTGTACAGCGACAGATAGATAAGATAATTCACACCGTGGTTTAGAGCGGGGAAGAGCACTATGTCCGATTTATCCTGAAAGCCGGCAACCGCACGGACGACGCGGAGCAGCTGAACTGAAAACTTCTCCGACGCCGTTGCTCCGCACCATACAATGAGCACGGTATAGCTCTCGGAACGGGTGAGATAAAACAGCACTGCGAGCAGCATCAGGTGCACGGATATTCTCGCAAGGGTCCTTATCACTGCGCTCGAAAATAAAAGACGCAGAAAAGCGAGAGCGATAATAGAGGTGGTGCAGATAAAAACGGAAAACAGAAGCCTTGCAATAAAATGATCGCTTTTCGGAAGAGCCGAGGCAAAAAAGGAGAGTGCAATGACATAAAGGAAAAAAGGAGATGCGACCATAACGAGCTCGGTGACAAACTCGGCCGGAGAAAATGAGAATAGAAAGAGCATAGTACACCTCAGATTATAATCATAATAGAATTATAACAATCAAACGGCGCAGAGGCAAGCGATTTGCGCCGTTTTTTCTTAGTTTATGACGAAGCCGTTGCGCCTTATTAGCGATATAGCGTATTTTGAGAAGGGAGGGGAACAGATTTGAAAAGAGCAACATGCTTATTGCTAACAATTATTCTATTGATATCAGCGTGCGCCTGCGGCGTCATCCCTGAAGAGAGCGAAAAAACAAGTGAGCCCACACCGCTTGTCAGCTCTCCGGAGCGAGGGAAGCCGGACAGGTCTGACCTGAAATACTCCTCGCTGATGGATAACGGCATAAAGACCGATTGGCAGGGCGAGTGGATATGGACGGAAAGCTGTTCCGAGGACAGCTACGTTGCTTTCCGAAAAAGCTTTGAGCTCGAAGAAGCCTGCCCGAGCGCAACGGCGTTTGTTTCCGCTGAATCAAAATACACTCTCTGGGTAAACGGTGAGATGAAGGTAATCGACGGTTCTTTTAAGCGAGGACCTACGCCTGTCGACTGCTACTATGACGAGATAGAGCTTGATGGTTTTCACAAGGGTGAAAACAATATTACAGTGCTTGTGGCATTCAACGGCAGAAGCGGATACAGCTCTGTAACACCGGTATTAAAAAACGAGGACGGAGATGAAGTGCCTCAGGCAGGTCTGCTTTTCGAGATGGATATAGGGGGAAAGCTCATAAAAAGCGACGCAAGCTGGAGGGCTCAGCGCCTTCCTATGTATAAAAACGCAGGAACCGGCAGGGGCGAGTATATCTCCTATCCGCAGGGAGTAATGCTTGCGGAGCGGAATATACACTACAATGCCGGGGACGATATAGGAAACTATACCGCACCGGAGTTTGACGACAGCGGATGGCAGATGGCCTGCCCGATAGCAAAAGTGGGAGATGAGCCATTCGGAAACACCGTACTTTCGCTTATCAAGCCGCCAAGGTTCTATGAGATAACGGATTTTGAAAACTCCGGCGCTTATACGGGGAAAATATTGGAGAAGGATACTATCCTTGAACTGCCTTTTCCGGAGAACTGCCAGTTTACTTTTTATTTTGAGCTTGACCCTGAAGAGGGCAAGCGACTTACGATTTATACGGATACCTATAAATTCACGGACGGAGGAATGCCTTCCTTCAAGGATACGTACATAACGAAAGGCGGCCCGCAGAAATATGAAAACTATCCCTGGCGCAGCGGAACGAAGCTTTATATCGAAGCCCCGTCAGGAGTAAAGTTCACAAAACTCGGTTATAGGATCAGCGAATTCAACGCAGAAAAAACCGGATATTTTATCTCTTCCGACTCAAGACTTACAAGCCTTTGGCAGAAGGGAGCAAATACTGTAAATATCTGCCTGCGCGACAGCTTTATGGACTGCCCGGAGCGAGAGAGGGCGGCATACGCCGGTGACGCGGCGAACGAAGGAGTTTCTGCATTATACATCTACGATGGAACTGCCCTGGCTTTGATTAAGAAGAATCTCATAAGTCAGCTTGGATGGACAAAGACTGACGGGATTATTCCCAGCCAGGCGCCGGGGTTTATGAACCGTGAGCTGCCGAATCAGACACTGTCATTTATCGCTCTCGCTTACAGCTACTGGATGTACTCTGGAGACGAAGAAACGGCAAGGGCTTTCTTTCCGGCTGCGCGCGACTACCTTATGCTGTTCGATTTTGAAGATGGGCTTCCGGTTCACCGAGCAGGCGATTGGGACTGGGAGGATTGGGGCGATTTTATAGATTCCGAGCTGCTGCAGATTGGAATGTACGCCTATTGCCTCAGACTTATGAGCTGTCTTGCCGAGGAGCTGGGACTCAGCGAAAGCGCAGAGCCGCTGAGGGAGCGGTATGACAGCATAGAAAAGTGCTGGAGGGAAAGGTACTATACTACAGATGGCTTCAAAAGTCCGGATGCAAGGAAGGCTGATGAACGAGCAAGCGCTATGCTTATCCTCTCAGGACTGGCAAAAGGAGAAGATGCTGTTCTTGCGACAGATACGATAAAAAGCACCTCGCTTGCGTCTCCGTTTATGGAGAGATTCATACTTGAAGCTCTCGGCGAGGAAGGCAGGACTGATTTGCTATATGCGAGAATGATGGATCGCTATGCCGCTATGATAGACGACGAAGCTTCTACGCTCTGGGAGAAGTTCAGAAAAGAGGATGGTACGTTTAACCACGACTGGGCAGCGGGACCAGTTTACATTACGGGAAGATATATTGCGGGAATAAGACCCGTAAAGCCGGGATGGGAGGAGTATGAGATAGTCCCGTTCGGCGAGATGGATTCCTTCAAAACAAACGTATGGACTCCGAAGGGCATTATCAGCGTTGAGAAGACCGGAGGTACGATAACGGTTAATACTCCGAATGCATCCGGAAGGATCATTTTTCAGGACGGAAGCGGGTATGATTTGAATCCGAACGAAGAGTATTGCTTCAGAGAGGGGCTTTAAGATGAAAGAAAAAACAATAATTGCTGTTATACTTATAATTTGTCTAACGCTTGCCGCCTGTGCCGGTTCTCCGGCAGTACAAACAGAAGCGGACGCTCCGGAGATAATCGCAAAGCCGGAGGGCAAAGCTGAGAGCCACACACTTACTGGCACCTGGGAGTCGGATGACGGGGAGACAGTAGTACCTATAATCCTACATCTCTATGAGGACGGCACCGCTTTCCTTGAGAGCCACAGAAACCGCGCCGGTGAGTGGAACGAGCTTGAAGACGGAAAGCTTTCCATAAAGCTTGGCGATGAGGAGTATGTTTCTGCGTATTCGGAGATAAAGGAGCTGTATTTTCTCCGCATCAACGAGACGATGGGCGATGAGATAATAACGATTTATATGGAAGAGACGCCGGACGCCGCGAAGATTGCAGAGAAGAACAATCAGGCTCTTATTGACAGGATCTCCGCGGATGGCTTTACGGCAGAGGGCGAGCCGGGTGAGATAATTTTTTACGGCGGCTCAAACTTTCAGAAGTGGAAAACGCTGGAGGATGACCTTGCTGGGTATCCGGTAAGGAACAACTCAATCGGCGGCTCAAACGACCCGGTACGGCGTCACTTTGCAAAAGAAAGAGTCTATGATCTTAAGCCTTCGCTTGTGTTCTATATGTCAAGCTCAAACGACTGGACGAGCGGTCAGGATAAGGAAGATATAAAGGCGTATAAGCAGGAGCTTTTTGACGAGTTTGCACAAGAGCTGCCCGATACGATTTTTGTTATTCTCTCATCAACCCCGAACCCTCTGCGCTATTTCGGAGAGTACCATGAAGGGATGACAGAGGTCGATGATTGGACTGAAGCATATTGCAGTGAAAAAGAGAATTTTGAATTTCTTGACGTTGTTCCGGCGCTGAGCATCAATGGCGGAGCCGAACCAAACGGCGAGATATGGCAGGCTGACAGATTGCACCTTAATTCCGACGGATACGCTATTCTCACCGCGCTTGTCCGCGAAGAAATCGAGAAGGATGTTGAAAAATATGGACTGACCTTTGCCACGGCAGAAGAAATACCGGAGGATGGAGAAGAGGAAAGGGCGGCATGGGAAAAGGACTGGACTGACGAAAACGACTGGCTCGACGAGAGCTTCGATGGAAAGAGTGTGAGCTATCAGCTATCCGGCAGCTGGTCAATGGAGGGGGATTACCCGATGACGTTCCATTTGCTGGCAAATCTCTATTCCGACGGGAGCGTAAGGGTGTACCAGCACAGTCCTACGAGAGGCGACAATTTCTATTTTGGATACTGGACGGAGCGTGACACTCAGCTTGGACACAGGATAAGCCTCACTATGAGAGCTGAAACAAACGGAAACGAACTTGTTGAACACGACTATTCATACAGATTTTTTGCAAATCCTGATGGCCAGTACAGCTTCGGCCTTGATTTTGGAATAATTCCCGGCTCCTATATGAGGGCGGCGGAGCTAAGCGGAGGAAGCGAGATCGTTTATTCCTCCGAAGCGGAATTTGCGGAGATTATGGACGCAGAGGCGTGATCAAATCACCCGCGACGAGATGTACAGTATGCTGATGGACGGCAAGGAATACGTCTCCCGATGCGGGGACAAGGCAATTTTGCAGTACTTCGGGCGAAACTGCCAGGGGTTTGCATTACTCTATCTTCCGGACGGCGGAGAGCACGAAATAGAGGTCATTGACGTCTGGAAGATGACGAAAAGCACGATTATAAAACGCGCAGTCGGAAGGGTAAAGGTTCCTCTTCCGGGCAAAGAGGGGATTGCGCTCCTCGCCACGAGGAAGTAAGCTGCTGCCGCCGCTCAGGCGGCAATTCCAAGAAAGCATGAAACCGCGAAGGCTGATTTAGCCTCCGCGGTATTATGTTTTCTTGAGCTTTTCTATTGCCTTTATTGCGCTGCTCCAATTACGCCATTCTGCGAAGAAGCTCTCCCGCAGGCGGACAAGCGCAGCGCTCTTTGCTTTCTCAGCACCGTCGAGCCGCAGGCTCTCCGCAAAAGCAATATCGTCAAGCGACTGCCTTGCGTATCCGAACGCACCGTAAAAATGCCCGAGGATATATCTGTCCCTTGCACTGAGAGAATTGAAGCTGCGCTCTAAAATCTCCTGCTTGATCCCGCTGAGAACAACTGCTTCAGCATCGTCTGCATATTCGTCTTCAAGGAAATGCTCATCGAATTCATCTGCATTATTTATGTAGCCGTAATGATCGTTGAGCCACCCGAGCATTGAATAGCGAATCGGAGTATAGAGATATGTCGTGAGCCTCAGGCCGAGATCAGGATCGAAGCCGTTAATAATTCGGACAAAGGCTTCAGCGCCAACGCCGCATAGCTCTTCACGGAGCGAAGTATCGGCAGTGAGCTCATTTGCAATGCTGCGTATGAACTTCTGAAGCTGGGTATAGAGCGCGCCGAGGGCTTCGGTACTACCGCCCATGTACTGAACGAAAAGCTCCTCATTCGTCATCGGCTTTCACCTTCTTCGGTCTGCCTCTTGGCTTTGACCTGCGCTCGATGCCGCAGAGAGCGTAGATGTTCTCTGATTGCAGATGCTCCTCAAAATCCTCAAACGACACACCGGAGCCGATGGCTGCGTCGTGGTACAGATCCTTCGCCTTCGCAATCACGCGCTCCATCTCAGCGTATGTTATAGCCTTCTTCGTCAGATCCTTGTCGAGCCGCATTAGCAATCTCCGCAGTGAAGCCGCTCTCGGATCGTCACCCGCAGCCTCCTTCACACCTCTCATACGATAGCCGAGCGTCGCGCAGGTCGCGTTCGTTCCCGGAAAACGCCTGTCACAGTACTTAGTGTGGCGGGCGTTTTTCAGCAGAAAGTATCTTCCGCAATACTCGCACTGACGAATGATGAAGCCGGCTGAGAGCGCACCGTAGAAATCTGTTTTCAGAAATCCCTGAAGGGTAGAGGCTTCGTAGTAGTCGTAGATTTTGTATTCGCCGGAGCCGGGATGAGTCTCGTGCGGAACGTGCCTGACTCTCATCTCATCAACACTCGTAAACAGCCCTGTGCCCTCAATGGGATTTGCTATCCACTTGTATGAGCGCTCATCGTATAAAAACGAGCTTAGCGCAGAGGCGTAGCTGTTAGGATTCAACTCATCGAGCTTCATAAGGCAGCGCTGAATGAAGCGGAAGATAGTGTTGTTGAAGGAATAGAGGTCTTCAATAATCTCGTTATAACTCTCTACGTAGTCGAGATAGAATTTCCACTTTGCTGCCGCATCAGCCTCGTCAATTAGAGAATGCTGCTTAGTAAACTCTCTTGCATCTGACAGAACGCTGTCGTCGTTATCTTTGAGCGAAGCGAAAATCTTGTGCGAGCATAAAAGCTCGTCGATTGCGATGAAGCATTCGTTAGCGTTGAACCAATCGGACAAATCTTTCGCTCCTGCGTATCTGCGGCAGAGCTGTTTGCCCTGCTCATTGAGGTCGCGTATCCTGTCGTATTCAGTTGAAGAAATATTGAGACAGTCGGCGGTGAGTTCACCGAGGTCGAAGACTTTTCCATTCACCTCAATGGTCTTGTTGCCGACGCAGAAAGAAATACTGTTGAACATAGCCGCTCCCTAAAAATATTCTGTGGACGAAATTTAATATTCTAAAACTTTTATTATTATATCAAAAATCTCCTAATAATACAAGTGGAAGGATAAGATCCTGCCGCAAAACAATGCTCCCATCAAACCGATGGGAGCAAATTTTATTTCAGGAGGTTTGAAAATGTCAAACGAAAAGAAAATCTTGGAAACAGTCGACGGGGAAACCTTGATGGATACGTACTTCCCGCCGACAACACAAACAGTCGAGGGTCTCATACCGCAGGGACTTACGATTCTCGGAGGCTCACCCAAAATCGGCAAGAGCTGGATGGCTCTCGACTTATGTCTCTCGGTTGCCAAGGGCGATACGTTTCTGGGTCGTCCGTCGATACAAGGCACGGCGTTCTATCTCTGCCTTGAGGATACGCTCCAGCGCGTGCGGGAAAGGCTGAACACGATCACCGACGACGTTCCGAATGCGATACGTCTGTGTGAAAAGGTTCCGTCCCTCGAAAACGATCTGGTGAGCTGCATACGAAATACGGTCTCTGAGTTTCCGGACACGAGAATCGTAGTCGTGGATACATTCCAGAAGGTGCGTAAGAACGACGACGTGACTTACGCAAACGACTATGCCGACGTTGCTTCGATGAAGGCTCTCGCTGACGAGCTCAAAATCTCTGTCGTCCTCATCCACCATCTGAGAAAGCTGACTGACTCAGACCCGTTCAAGGAGCTCACCGGAAGCACAGGTCTCACCGGCGCAGCCGACGCGCTGATCGTTCTGAAACGAAGTCGTTGTGAAAACTCCGCCTCGCTCATCTGTACCGGAAGAGATATATGCGAAACGCAGCTCGGTCTTTCCTTCGGTGATGATTGCAGATGGCACGTCACACACGACGGCGAGGCTGAGCCGGAGAAAGCTCTGCCGGAGGAAATGCAAAAGCTCGCGCAGTTCGTTTCCGCAGTCGGTGAGTACCGCGGCGGCAACGAGGAATTCGCAAATCGGTTCAACGAGTACGGCGGGTATGAGTTTTCGGCAAAGGCACTCAAGCAGCAGATGAACAAGTGGCAGAGGCAGTTAGAAAATCTCGGAGTTCAATTCAGAAGCGGAAGAAGCAACGGTCAGAGATACCTTGCTGTTTCTTTTCTCTCTGCGGATAGTGACGCAAGTGACGTAAATGACGCAGAAAACACCGTGCCGTAAAATCTGCGCCCCTTGCGCCCCTGTCGCGGCTTTTGTCGGTTCTTTAGGAGATGGTAGGGTAAACACCCTACTCACATAAAAAACCGAAACGCACCCGCTGCGCTGGGCTGCGTTTCGGTTTTGCGAGAGCTGGAAGTTCAGATTGATGAGTACCATCGACGAGTGCATGAAATATGCAGGAACAAAGTCTGAGTTCATCGCGCTGATGCGTTCAGAAGGCTACGACGTCAAGTGGACTGACGAGCGAAAAAGCATAACCTACACAACGCCGAACGGCAAGAAGTGCAGAGACATAAAGCTGCACGAAGAAAAATATCTGAAGGAGAATATGGATTATGAATTTGAGTACAGAAGAGTTGAAAGCGCTCAATCGCAAGGACGAGTCGACGGCGCTTTCGGCAGTACCGGTGGTTACGGTAACCGAAAAGAATTGGAAGGCGCTGCTGAGTTTGGTAAGTCGTCTATGGGAGCGGCAGGAGGTTACGGAAGAACTGCTCCGAGAGCTGATGACTTACAGCGACGCAGAGAATCTGCTGGCAGCGATAGACGAGAGCTCGCAGGAGCAGTTATCCCGGCTTCAATCGGAGATAGAGGAGTTCGCAAAACAGGTTGGGAATATGAACGAGAGCTTTTCGAGAAGCACAAATTCGCTGGTATTGAAGTCAGAGAATTCAATTACGGCGGCGCAGCATTTAGCGGAGGAGGAAATATCCGGCATCGGCAAAGCAGTGCTCCGATGGGCGGTGGGAAGCTCAATAGTATCGCTCATGCTGCACTTAGCGTTCTTCGTCTGGCAGATGATTTCAGCAGGTTCACTTCCGATAGGCCCGTGAGTCTTGCGCCGATGCACATCGACCGCAAGCGCTGGCGTGAGCTTCTGCGCAAGCGCCTCGCTATGGGTCACAAGATAGACGATCACGAAGAAATGAGAATGGAGATGAAAGGATTTTAATATGGCAAGCATAAAGAAAAAGGGAGAACGCAAGTTCAAGATAACAGTTTCAAACGGCTACCGCGCAGGAAAGAAAATTGCAAAGGCTATGACGATAACGGTTCCTCAGTCAGTTCCCAAGCGCGGCATTCAGCAGTACGTTGCTCATGAGGCTGTGGAGCTTGAGCGCCTTGTGAAATACGGCTTTTCAGAGGATGGCGAGATGACGTTTGAGGAGTACGCAGGAAAGTGGCTCGAACGGCAAACGAAATACGCGCCAAGTACAATCGAGAGCTACCGCCGAATGCTCCAACGAGTCTACCCATTCATCGGGAGCATCAAGCTGAACCGCCTCAGACCGATAGCGCTCGAAAATATGCTCATCGAGCTTCGCAAGCGAACCTTCCGAGGTAAGCCGATACAGGAGGCGACGGTACAAAAATACCTCACAACAGTCTCCGCTGTCCTGACCGACGCCAAGCGTAACGAGATAATTCAGCGTAACCCGGCGAGAATGATAGATCTGCCGGATACGGAACAGAGGGAGCAGTTTATTCCATCACAAGAGCAGGTGATGCATCTGATAGAAGAACTCAAAAAAGAGCCTGCGCACTTTTTTGCATTCTATATGATGGCAATGATTACGGGCTGCAGAAGAGGTGAACTGTGTGCAATGAAGTGGTCGGATTTGACTCTAAAGAAAAAACTGCAGTATATTACGATTCAAAATTCTCGCAGCAGCGTTGCAGGTCTCGGAGTTGTAGAGGGCAAAACGAAGAATGGAAAAACTCGAGTTATTGCACTCGACTATCAGACAACCTTTAATTTGATCTGCTATGGTCTAAAAAAGAAAAGTCAGGCTGAGGAGCGCGGTGAAGAGCTTAACGATTATATGTTTTGCGACGATGACGGAAAACTCGTTCATCCGGAAACCTTCACAAAGCACCTTCGGAGGATTTATGATCGATTAGGCTTTCCGAAAGAATTCCATCTGCACACTCTACGGCATTTCTTTGTGACAACGCTCCTGCACAACGGCGTGGACAAGCAGACAGTTGCGGAGCTTGCGGGACATGGCGATACTTCATTTTTGGAGCGCACATACTGTCACAGACAAATCATCACGAAGCCCAGCGGAGCGGGTTCGTGATGACAAGGAAGAAGGAAGGAGCGGATATGCAGTTTTCGTGCGATGAGCGCGGAAACGGAATGGAGCGAGTTTCTTCTGACGCGGCAAGCATACGACAGCGCGGAAACGCTTACCTCATAGTAGTCTCGATGGGCTATGACCACGAGGGCAAGCGCAGACCGGCACAGCAAAAGACTGTACACCCGCCGAAGGACCTGACGAAAAAGCAGACAGAAAAATGGCTCAATGAGCAGGCGACGTTATTTGAAATGGAATGCAAAGAGATTGAACTGCAGGAAAAGCCGGATATGACATTTGCCGAGTACACCGAATACTGGCTCCGAGAGGTTGCGCCCTTGAAGCTCGCAAGGTCTGCTCTGGTTCGGGATAAGCAGGACATCGACCGCATTCTTCCTGCGCTTGGCAGATAAAGACTGTAAAACGCGGTGGAGGGCGGCGTGCCATGATTTTCGGTTGCCGCACAGCGGCGAGAAAATCGGCATAAAATAATAATAACATATTGGCGGATGAGCCAATATGTTATTCAACCCGGCATGGAGAACCTACAAGTATAGCGGCAAGCGTTTCAGCAGACCGACAGCGGACGAGAAAACGGCGCAAACGCTGATAGCGGCGCTGAAGGAGGAGAACATAAAGTACGAAACCTACTATAAGCTTCTGCTCAGCACCGGAATGAGAAGGGGAGAGGCTTGCGGGCTTCGCTGGAGCGACGTTGATTGGACAGATCACAGCATACATATTCAGCGTAACGTGATAAAAATAAGCGGGGAGGACATCATCGTGAAGGAGCCGAAAACAATATCAAGTGACAGATACGTTTACTTCTCTGTCGAGATGGAAGCGCTTCTACGCGATTACAGGCAGTATTGTGAGGACGAAGCGGAGCGATACGAAAACCGCAAAATCAAAGAAAGTGACTACCTATTCAGAAGGAAGGACACCGACCTGCCAATGACGCCGAATACGTTTACCTGGCGCTTCAAGCTGATACTCAAAAAGCACGGACTGCCGGAAAACCTTACAGTCCACTCCTTGCGCCACACTGCGGCGAGCTTGATGATAGCAAACGGCACAGACGTGGCAACGGTAGCCGGTATCCTCGGACACAGCCAGGTCAGCACGACTCTCGACATCTACACCCACGCCTTCGATAAGAATAAGCGCACCGCCAGCGAGGCACTTCAGGAGGTTCTGGAAATATAATTCTCTGCTTTGACGAGAAGATTGTTCTCGACTTGTGTGAGCTATAGTGGTATTGTCCGTGTTACGCAAGGCTCTGATTACTGCGACGCAAAAGGAGACCGTGGAGAAAAGCAAATCTCCACGGCCTCCGAATTTCACCTTATTCGCTCAGTCTACATAGTCCCACACGTTCAAGGTTTCGTCTGTGCGCTGTTCCTTCTCCATGATGCCGGGAACGAACTCGGTCACATAGGTCTCACCGGTGCTCCTATCGATATAATAACGATTTATAGAGCCTGTGTATGAGCGGTAGACGACAACGATTTCCTGCTCATCGCTTGAAGATACATCCCAATAAATCGGGTACTCTTCGGCTTTCACCTTGTCCTCAAGCTCAGGATTGGTGCTGTAGCAATACTTCTGAATGGCGGCGACTGCCTGCTCGTCGGTCAGCTCGCTTGTGCCGATTCTGTCAATCACCGACAGAGTATTAACCATATACGCGAAGCGCCGTCCAAAGCCCTCCGCGCCCTCAATCGCGTAGTGCGCCCAGGCGATACGGCAGCCGTCAGACGCGGGGATGACATACACCATTTGCAGCATATCGGGCATATACCCGCCGCCCTTGACCTCGGAGGCGCCGATGCGGATGCACTCTCCCGCGCCCTCCAGCGTGAAATTCTCAGTTATGAGCTCATACTCCTTGGAAAGCTCTTCGCTGATGGAGGCGGCAGCCGTATCGGCGTCCTTCGAGTTATAGGTCACTTCAAGATAGTTCTCAGGATTTTCAGGATCGTCCCAGTCTGAAATGAAGCGCTCGCGGTGCGGTTTGCTCTGCCGCACGAACAACTCATAGTCGTAGTCCATCTCGATTCCGATGGCTTCATTCCGAATATGCTCATATTGTACGGTCTCTTCCATGCCCTCCATGATGATGACTGCTTCAAAGCGCTCACCGTCCTTACGACCGGGCTCGGTCGCGGGTTCAGACGGCGTCTCAGACGCGGTCTGCTCATCGTTTGCTGCAGAGGTTTGAGTGTTCTCAGAAGGCGTTTGCTGCACATCCTCTGAGGTTATCGGCTCATCGGCAGGCTTTTCGCTTTCGCTTATAGGGGCGTTTGCACAGCCGCCAAGCACGAGCGCGGCGGCAATTGTCAATGAAATAATTTCTTTTTTCATATTTTCCTCCAAAAAAGTGTGTTATTTTTGCAAAGAAAACCGCCGATTATCTCGACGGTTTTCTTTATGGCACGCCCGGCGGGACTCGCGAGCATCCGCTTTGCGGATCAAGGATTTGACCGGTCTGCGGACCGGTCAATGCAATATGCCACCGGCATATTGCGATTATGAATTCGAGTCCCTTATATAGCAAGGAGAATAGGAGATACCGCGATGGGTATCTCCTATTCTGGCACGCCCGGCGGGACTCGAACCCGCGGTCTCCGGCGTCGGAGGCCGGCATTTTATCCAACTAAACTACGGACGCATGTGAAATTTTAGTAGTCAAACAGTAGTCAACGGCGCGGTGCTTTTTCCTCCAAAATGCCTCAAAAGCCAAGAGGTGCAAGGCTTTGACGCAATAGCGCTGCTCTGCGCGCCTGAAACGTCGGAGGCCGGCATTTTATCCAACTAAACTACGGACGCATATTAAATCAGCGAAAGATATTATAACAAAAAATCTCCGAATTGTAAAGCGAAGCTTGTAAAAAAATGCCGCTTGTGCTACAATAGCCCTAAATCATACGAAAAAGAAAGGCGATAGTGGGAAATGAGCGAAGAAAAGGGCAATTTCAGGGGCAAATTATTCGGCGGCTTCGACAGACGCGACGTGATAAGCTACATCGAGAGCACCGCTGCCCGTCTAAACTCCACTGAAAAGGCGCGCGACGCCTATGAGGAGGAGGTCGGGGACCTCAGAAACAAGAACGAGCGCCTTAACGAGCTGATGGCGGAGTACAAGGAAGAGTACGAGGCAGAGATCAAGCGCCTTCAGGACGCCGCTGAGGAGGCTGAGAGAACCCACAAAAAGGAGCTCGAGGAGCTCATAGGCAGCCATGACGCCGAAATAAAGCGCCTTGAGGAGCGCCACGATGAGGCGATCCACGCCCTCAGAAAGGAAAATGCCCGCCTGCTCGAGGACATCGAGCGCGAGAAACAGCGCGCGTTTAACCGCAAAAATGAGGATATCAAGGCTTCGCAGGCGGCAATAGACGCGCTTTTAAGGCGCACCGCCGAGCTAAAGGAGGATCTCGAGCTGAATCTTGCCAACTCCCGCAAGCGCATCGAATCGGACTTCGAGACTGCGACCGAGATCGCCGACGAGCTTGAGGCTCGCCTGCAAAGACTCCGCGAGAGCACCGAAAGGCTCGACTGATGGACTATAATGAGCTCAGAGAAAAGGCGCCGCACTTGAAACCGGGCGACAGGGTCTTCTTTACCGGCACCATCTACACCGCACGCGATCAGGCGCACATGAGGCTTATGGAGCTGCTTGAAAGGGGAGAGGCGCTGCCCTTTCCGCTCGAGGGCTCGATCATCTACTACGCCGGACCGACGCCCGGACGCGGAGATCGACCTACGCTTGCCTGCGGGCCGACCACAAGCTCTCGTATGGATAAATTCGCGCCGGAGCTGTATGACCGCGGGGTTTTCGCCACGATAGGCAAGGGCCCGAGATCGGATGAGGTAAACGAGGCGATCGCAGGAAACGGCGCGCTCTACCTATGCGCTACCGGAGGCGCGGGAGCGCTTATCGCAAAATGCGTCGAAAAGATGGAAATCATCGCCTTTCCCGACCTCGGCTGCGAGGCGATAAGGCGCGTTGAAGTGAAGGATCTGCCGCTTATTGTCGGCACAGATACAACCGGAAGCACTCTCTTCAAATAAGAGTGCTTCCGATTATTTTATTCCGTTTTTTCCTCAGCCGGAGCAGGCTCCGGAGAGGGCTCCTCCGGCTCGTCGATGGGATCTTCTGACGGCTCGTCAGGCTCGACGTTCTCGACGGGCGGCTCCTCCGCAGGATTGTCCTCGACGGGCTCATCGACCTCGGTCGGCTCCGGCTCGTCCACCGGATTGTCTGCCGGCTCCTCGACCGCCGGCGCGGGCGGCTCCGGTATAGGAGCTGGCTCAGGAGCGGGGGGAGGCGGCTGGAGGCTCGGGCCGAGCGACTCGGGATAAGCCGCGGCGTCGTAGCGGTAGCTTGAATCAAGCTCCTTTTCCGTGAAGAATATCACGCCGTCGGGCAGGGTGCTGACGTCTACGTGGTACCAGCTTCCGTTTTCGCATTTCACGATATTCCAGGCGTGCGGCGCGCTGTTTCGCATACCGAGAACGACCGTACATTCGATACCAAGCTCGTTCATGACCTTTTTCATAGCGATGGCGATGCCCTCGCCGACGGCTTTTCTCTGAACGAGCGCGCCGTAGGCGGTGTAGACGTTGTACCAGCGGGAATAATCGCCCATATCCTCTCGCTCGACGTCATAGCTTATGCTCTCGCGCAGATACTGAGCGGCGGAGCTGATCGCGCTGTCGCCGGTTTTTTCACCGATCCGGGCGATGACCTCGCTGACGGCTGATTCTATCTCGGCCGAGCGCTGAGCGGTCTCCTCGGAGGAGTACGGGTAATTGAGGCTGAGATCGACGATGCAGCGCGTGTTCTCGGATGGATAAAAGCTGACGTCAGCCTCGGGAATATAGGGCGCGGCGCAGTCGGAATAGTAGCTCTTCTCGATCATAGCCGAGATATCGGCGGAGGTAACGTCGCCGTCCGACCAGAAGGCGAAGCCGAGAGAGTGCTGCGCCGTAGCTTCCGCGACAGCCTCGAGCAGCTCGTCGCGCGAGCCGAAGGCTCTTACGTTTTTCAAGTTCCCGGCTGAGCGCTTGTAGGTTATGGTGACGTCCGCCTCGTAGTAGCTGACGATGAGGTTGAGACTGTAGGTGATGAAATTGACTGTATACGCCGCCTCGGGCATTTCGCGCGGGATATTTACGCATACCTCACTGAGGTCGCGGGCTATATCGCCCTCGTAATCGGTAATTCTGAGGCGGAGAATCGACTCGCCGGAGATAATCGCTTTTTCAATTGCGGAGCGCATATCCTCCGCGCCGGCGCAGGAGATCACCGAGCGCTCGATGCGCTCGTCAGAGTCTACCGTGGCGTGCTTTGTGACGGAAACGTACTCGCCCTCCAGTATGCCGGAGCATGAGGAGAGCAGCGCTGCAAGAGAGAGCGCGAGAGCAATAACGGTTTTTTTCATATTCATTCAAGCGTCAGCTGTTCGTTGCCGCTGTCCTCCTCCTTGAGGAGAGCGCCGGCGGCGGGAACGGTCTTTACTCTGTAACGGCTTGCGTTTTTTATGCCGCTCTCTGCGGCGTCGCGCACCGCGGTGACGACCTTGTTTTTCTTGAGACTCATGACCTGCACGCCGAGCGTGTTTTTCGAGGTCTTGGGCATGAGAAGCGCCGTCTGGAAGAGCATACAGCGCCCGTCGGAGGAGTAGAGCGCAAGCTCCTTGTCCTCGTAGAGCGGAACGATGGCGATGAGCGGCGACTTGTCGCAGTAGGCTCCGGTGAGCTTCTTGCGGTTCGTTTTCGTCGCAAAGCCCGATAGCTCCACCTTCGCGCATTTGCCGTTTTCGTAGACGTACAGCACGTTTCCGGTGTAATCGCGCGGCTCCATGACGAAGATGGCGTTCTCTCCGTCATCCATTTTGAGCACCGTCGGCAGATACTGACCGAGCGCCGACGCCTTGCCGTCCGGCAGGTCGGAAAGGCGCGTTTTGTAGCACTGAGCCTTGTCGGTAAAGACGAGCAGCTCCGCCGAAGAGCGAGTTTCGTAGCTCAGCATGAGGCTGTCGCCCTCTTTATACTTCTGCTCGCCGCTCATACGGAGCGACTGAGGCGTGATTTTTTTGAGATAGCCCTCGCGCGAGAAGAATACGGTGACGGGGTAATCATCGACCGGCTCCTCCTCCGGCTCGTAATCTGTCTCATCGGAGTAGACGATGTCGGTTTTGCGCGGCTCGCCGTATTTCTTTATGACGTTCTCGAGGTCGGACTTTATGATGCCCTTTATCCTGCGCTTCGAGCCGAGAATATCCTCGAGGTCCGCGATCTCCTTCTCGAGCTTTTCGATGTCCTCGAGGCGCTTTAGGATGTACTCCTTGTTGATGTTGCGGAGCTTTATCTCAGCGACGAATTCAGCCTGCGTTTCGTCGATGCCGAAGCCGATCATAAGGTTCGGGATGACCTGAGCGTCCTCCTCGGTCTCGCGGATTATCTTGATCGCCTTGTCGATGTCGAGAAGGATCTTGCTCAGACCCTTCAGAAGGTGCAGCCTGTCCTTCTTCTGACCGAGCTCGCAGAATACTCTCCTGCGGATGCACTCCATTCTCCACGCCGTCCACTCCTCGAGGATCTCGCGGATGCCCAAAACTCGGGGGGAGCCCGCGATAAGGATGTTGAAATTAGCGGGGTAGGAGTCCATAAGGGTCGTTGACTTGAAGAGCTTTGCCATGAGCTTGTCGGGATCGACGCCGCGCTTCAAGTCGATGGTGAGCTTCAGACCGGAGAGGTCGGTCTCGTCGCGCATATCGCTTATCTCGCGCGCCTTGCCGGTCTTGACCATATCGGCTATCTTGTCGATTATGACCTCAGAGGTAGTCGTGTACGGGATCTCGTAGATCTCGATGAGGTTTTCCTCCTTGACGTAGCGCCACTTCGCGCGCACCTTGATCGATCCGCGCCCGGTCTCGTAGACCTCGCGGAGCGCGTCGGCGTCGTAGATGACCTCGCCGCCGGTGGAAAAGTCCGGCGCGAGCAGAGTTTCAGCGATGTCGCACTCAGGGTTCTGGAGGAATGCGATCTCCGTGAGGCAGACCTCCTCAAGATTGAAGGAGCAGATATTCGACGCCATGCCGACGGCGATTCCCGTGTTCGCGGAGACGAGCACGTTCGGGAAGGTGGTCGGCAGGAGAGTCGGCTCCTTCATCGTGGAGTCATAGTTGTCCACAAAGTCCACGGTGTCGGAGTTTATCTCGCGGAACAGCTCAGAGCAGATACCGCTGAGCTTCGCCTCGGTGTAACGCGAGGCGGCGTAGCTCATGTCGCGCGAGTAGACCTTGCCGAAGTTGCCCTTTGAGTCTACAAAGGGGGTGAGGAGCGCGGCGTAGCCCTTAGAGAGCCGCACCATCGTCTCGTAGATCGCGGCGTCGCCGTGGGGGTTGAGGCGCATCGTCTGACCGACGATGTTCGCGCTCTTCGTCCTGCCGCCGGAGAGAAGCCCCATCTTGTACATAGTGTACAGAAGCTTTCTGTGCGCGGGCTTGAAGCCGTCTATCTCCGGAATCGCGCGGGAGACGATAACGCTCATCGCGTAGGGCATATAGTTGACTTCCAGCGTTTCGGTTATCGGCTGATCAACTACCGCAGCCTGAAGCCCCATTACGTTGGGGTTATCCTTGTGATTGACGGGCTTTTCTTCGTTCTGTTTTTTCCTTGCCATAGTGTTCTCCTCAGCTGAGATCGGTCATGTCGATGTACTTGTAGCCGTCCTCTGCGATGTGATCCTTTCTGCCCTGAAGATTGTCGCCGAGCAGCAGGTCAAAGACCTGCGCCGTGTACTCCGCGTCGGTGGGCAGTACCTTTATGAGCCTGCGCGTTTCGGGGTTCATCGTTGTCATCCACATCATCTCGGGATCGTTCTCACCAAGTCCCTTCGAGCGCTGAACGGTGTATTTTTTGCTTCCGAGCTCCTCGCAAATGTCGCTCTTTTCCTTATCGGTGTAGGCAAACCACGTCTTTTCGCCGCAGTTTATCTCATAAAGCGGAGTTTCCGCGATGTAGACCCTGCCCTCGTCGATGAGCTTCGGCGTGAGGCGGTAGATCATCGTCAGAATGAGGGTGCGGATCTGATAGCCGTCGTAATCGGCATCGGTGCAGATCACGACCTTCGACCAGCGCAGATTGTCTATATCGAAGGCGTTGAGGTCGGATTTCTTTATCTGCTTGACGTCCACTCCGCAGCCGAGGACCTTTATGAGGTCGGTGATTATTTCGCTCTTGAATATGCGCGCGTAGTCAGCCTTGAGGCAGTTGAGGATCTTGCCGCGCACGGGCATGATGCCCTGGTACTCCGCGTCGCGGCTGAGCTTGACGGCGCCGAGAGCCGAATCGCCCTCGACTATATAGAGCTCGCGGCGGGATACGTCCTTCGTGCGGCAGTCTACGAACTTCTGAACGCGGTTAGCGATGTCGATGTTGCCGGAGAGCTTCTTTTTTATGTTGAGCCGAGCCTTCTCCGCCTGCTCGCGGCTGCGCTTGTTGACGAGCACCTGCTCCGCGACCCTGTCCGCCTCAGCCTTGTTCTCGATAAAGTAGACCTCGAGCTTCGAGCGGAAGAACTCGGTCATCGCGTCCTGGATAAACTTGTTCGTGATAGCCTTTTTCGTCTGATTTTCGTAGCTTGTCTGCGTGGAGAAGCAGTTTGTGACGAGGATAAGGCAGTCCTGAATATCCTGAAAGCCGATTTTGGACTCGTTTTTCTGATATTTGTTCTGGCTCTTGATGTACGCGTCAAAGGCGCTCACAAAGGCGCTGCGCGCCGCCTTCTCGGGCGAGCCGCCGTGCTCGAGCCAGGAGGAGTTGTGGTAGTACTCGATCCGGTTTACCCTGTTTGAGAAGCAGAACGCCGCGGAGAGCTTTACCTTGTATTCGGGCTTGTCATCGCGGTCGCGCCCCTTGCGCTCGGCCTCGATGAAATAGGGCTGCGTAAGGCCGCCCTCGCCCTCGATCTCAGCGACGTAGTCGGTTATGCCGTTTTCGTATATGTACTCGGTCGTCTCAAACTTTCCTACGACCTGATTGCGGAAAACGAAGCGGATCCCCGCGTTCACGACAGCCTGCTTTTTTAGAATGTCCGCGAAATACTCGGCGGGGATGTCGATGTCGGTAAAGACCTCCTTGTCGGGCTTCCAGCGCGTGAGGGTGCCGGTACGCCTGCCGGAAAAAGGCTCCTCGCTGAGTCCGCCGATATTTTTGCCCTTTTTGAAGTGGAGGGAGTATTTCTTGCCGTCGCGCCAGATGGTCACGTCCATATACTCGGAGGAGTACTGCGTAGCGCAGGCGCCGAGACCGTTCAGACCGAGGGAGTATTCATAGTCGCCGCCCTCGGCGTTGTTGTACTTGCCGCCGGCGTACAGCTCGCAGAAAACGAGCTCCCAGTTGTAGCGCTTTTCCTTGGGGTTCCACGCGACCGGACAGCCGCGCCCCTGGTCCTCGACCTCAATGGAGCCGTCGGAATATTTAGTCAGCGTGATAACGGTGCCGTGACCCTCGCGCGCCTCGTCTATGGAGTTGGAGAGGATCTCGAAGGCGGAGTGCTCGCAGCCCTCAAGACCGTCCGAGCCGAAGATCACTCCGGGGCGCTTGCGGACGCGGTCTGCGCCCTTTAAGCTCGTTATCGAATCGTTGCCGTAGTCGTTCTTTGCCATAAAAATCACCATTTCACAATATATAGGGAGTTTAACAATCTATTTTACCATATTTATTGTTATTATTCAAGCAAAAACCGCATATTTTCTAATATGAAAAGGTTTACTAATATCTGTACATCGATAGCCGGCTCGGTCGGCACGGGAAATATATTCGGCGTGGCGATCTGCATTGCGGCAGGCGGGCCGGGCGCTGTGCTGTGGCTGTGGGTGAGCGCGATCATCGGCATGGCGGTAAAGAGCAATGAGGTGCGCCTCGGCACGCGTTACGGCGGAGCGATGGGGTATATGGGCGAGCGTGCGGCGAGGGTATTTGCGGCGCTTATTATGCTCTCTTCGATGACTGTCGGCGGTGGGGTGCAGGTCGGAGCGATGACCGAGGCGCTCAGACCGATGGGAGCGGGCTTTCTCGTTCCGCTTGCGGTACCTGCGCTTGCGTTTGCGATGAGCAGGCGGCGGGGCAGGGCGCTCGCGCTGATTACGCCCGTAATGGCTGTTTTGTATCTCGCGGGAGCGTGGTACGTTATATTCATTCACAGAGAAAACATACTGCCCGCGCTCGCTGAGATCTTCCGCGCTGCGCTCGCTCCGCGAGCCGCGATAGCCGGACTCACAAAGGGTATGCTGAGCCACGAGGCGGGGCTCGGCACCGCCGCCCTTGCGCACTCTGACGGCGAGGGCAAGCCGATCGACGGCGCGATCGAGGTCGCGGCGGATACGCTCGTAGTCAGCACCGCGACGGCGCTGATGCTGCTCACCACCGGCGAGAGCACGCCTCTCGCGGCGCTCGCTGCGGCGATACCGATGGCGCGGGAGCTGCTTGCGGCGTCGATTCTGCTCTTTGCGTTTTCCTCGGTGCTGAGCTGGCAGAGCTACGGAGAAAAGTGCGCTGAATACCTGAAAATAGACCGAAAAGCTTATATTTCAGCCTTTTCCGTTCTCCTTGCGCCGCTCTCGCTTCTGCCGGTAGACCTTGCGGCTGCATTGAGCGACCCCGTGAATATAGCGCTCGCTTCGGTCAATATCCTTGCGATGATAAAAAAGTGCCGGTCAGATCGCTGACCGGCATCAGGATGTACGCAAAAAGCGTTGGATAAAGGAGGCGGGGATCTGTGAAGGGGCCGGCCAAGAGGCCCCTTCACGTCGCATAGCCCGCCCTCAGGCGTCATATTTTGCGCTCAGAGAGCGCAAAATATGTTCGATGCGGAGACCCTGTCGACGCATCGATGCCGGTCAGATCGCTGACCGGCAATAATATTATTCAACTATATCTTCACCGACGGTGTAGATGTTTCCCGCGCCGACTGTGAGGATCATATCGCCGGGACGGGCGTCGCGCTTCAGCGCATCCTTGAGAGAGTCGAAGGTCGGGTAATACTCCGCGTTCGGGAGCCGGTCTGCGATGTCCTTTGAGCTTATGCCGATGGTGTTAGTCTCGCGCGCGGCGTAGATCTCGGCAAGATAGACCTTGTCGGGGCGCGCAAGCTCGGCAACGAAATCGTCGAAAAGCGCCTTGGTGCGGGAATAGGTGTGCGGCTGGAAAGCAACGAGCACGCGGTTTTCCTTGAGGGGGAGAACGGCGTCAAGCAGGGCTTTAAGCTCCTGCGGATGGTGCGCGTAGTCATCGTAGACCGAGGCGCCGTTATACGAGCCCTTGTACTGAAAGCGCCTCTCTGCGCCGCCGAAAGCTTCGAGACCGGCGCTGACAGCCTCGCCCGGAACTCCGAGAACCCAGGCGCTCGCGGCGGCGGCAAGAGCGTTCTTCACGTTGTGGATACCCGGCACGCGAACGGTCACACGGCAGTATTTTTCACCGCCGACGATAACGTCAAACTCGCTCGCAACGCCTTTCGTGACAATGTTCTCGGCGCGGACGAAGGCGCCCTCTCCGAGACCGAACCAGACGACGCGGCGCGCTATGCCCTTCAGCGTATCTACGGTGTTCTCATCGTCGATGTTCGCAACTACCACGCCGCCCTTTTCGGGGACGAGCTCGGCAAAGCGGCGGAAGGACTTTTTGATGGCTTCAAGTCCGCTGAAATAGTCGAGGTGATCCTCGTCAACGTCGAGAATAACGGCGACGGTCGGGAAGAACGAGAGAAATGAATCGTAATACTCGCAGCTCTCGAGGACGATCGTGCTGCCCTCGCCGACGCGGTAGCCTGCGCCGAGCAGCGGGAGCGTGCCGCCTATCATAACGGTCGGGTCAACGCCCGCTGCCATCATGATGTGCGTCGCCATCGAGGTGGTCGTGGTCTTTCCGTGGGTGCCTGAGATGCAGAGAGCGTTTTTGTAGCGCCTCATAATAACGCCCCACGCCTCGGCGCGCTCAAAAACGGGAATGCCCAGCTCGCGCGCGCGGACTATCTCGGGGTTGTCGTCCCTCGCGGCGGCTGTGCGGATTATGAAGTCCGCGCCCTCGACGTTCTCGGCCCTGTGACCGATGTGAACTGCTACTCCGCAGCCGCGCAGATCGTCGATGACAGCGCTCTCGCGTATATCGCTTCCGGTGAGCGGGCAGACCCCGACGAGCACCTTCGCAAGCGGGGACATACTGACTCCGCCGATGCCGATGAGGTGGGCGCGCTTTCCGGAGAGGATCAAATTTTGAAGTTCGGTAAATCTATCCATAATCAGAACCTTATTTCTTGAAATCAAACACGCAATAGATTATAATACCGATTAAGGAAGATTACAACCAGAAATTTTCTGTTTTTTAGGGTAATTATGATGAAAAAACCGCCTGAATACGCTCTTAATATACTCCGCCGGCTCGAAAACGCGGGCTTCGGCGCATATCTCGTCGGCGGCGGAGTCCGCGATATGCTCCTCGGGCGCAGACCGAAGGACTGGGACGTGACGACTTCGGCGCTCCCGGAGGAGACTGCGAAGGTTTTCAGAAGCCATAAGCTGACCGGCGCGGAGTTCGGCACCGTAACGGTAAAAAGCGGCCGCCGCTGGTGCGAGGTGACGACCCACCGCGTGGACGGGGAGTATCTCGACAGCCGCAAGCCCTCGCGCGTGACGTTCGTAAAGAACGTGGAGACCGATCTTGCGCGGCGCGACTTCACGGTGAACGCCATCGCTTACGGACTAGACGGCGCGCTCGTTGATCCCTACGGAGGGAGAGAAGATATAGAAAAAAGAATACTGCGCGCTGTCCGGGACCCGGATCTGCGCTTTCGTGAGGACGCGCTGAGAATGCTGAGAGCCCTGCGCTTTTCAGCGGAGCTGGGCTTTGAGATCGAGGAGAACACGCTCGCGGCGATCGAGCGGAATGCGCGTCTTGTGGAGAACATCTCAAACGAGCGGGTCGCGGTCGAGCTGGGAAAGATACTTATGAGCGACCGCACCGAGATCATCTCTCTCCTGATAGACCTCGGCGTTCTCAGCCGGTACGAAATTCATAACGGTAATTTCAGATCAATAAAGAGGCTCCCGAAGGACGAGAGCGCGCGCTGGGCGGCTTTTGCGGAGGTCTCCGGCGGCGGCAGGGAGGTGCTGAAGGCGCTCCATCTGCCGAAGAGGATCTTCAACAGCGCAGAATAAAAAAATCCCTCACCGCGAGGTGAGGGATAAATATTTACTCTTAGAGAGCGGCTTTTGCGACCTTGACGAGCTCCGCGAATGCCTCGGGCTCATGGATAGCCATCTCGGAGAGCATCTTGCGGTTCATGTCGATGCCGGCGAGCTTGAGGCCGTGCATAAAGGTGGAGTAGTTCATGCCGTTAGCCTTGACGCCTGCGGAGATGCGGGTGATCCAAAGCTTGCGGAAGTCACGCTTCTTCTGCTTGCGTCCGATGTAAGCATAGGTGAGGGACTTCATAACGGCCTGGTTAGCCATCTTGAAGTGCTTGGACTTGGCTCCCCAGTAACCCTTTGCGAGTCTCAGGGTCTTATTTCTTCTTTTGCGCGTCATCATCGCGCCCTTGATTCTTGCCATTTTTCGTTCCCTCCCTTATTTGTACAGGATCATGCGCTTGATAGCGGCCTCGTTCGTAACGTCAGCGTATGCGCCCTTACGAAGTCCTCTTTTGCGCTTGGTGGTCTTCTTGTTGAGAATGTGGCTCTTGAAAGCGTGAGCTCTCTTTACCTTGCCGTTTTTGGTGAGATTGAATCTCTTCTTTGCCCCGGAGTGGGTCTTGATCTTAGGCATAATTATTGCTCCTTCCAATAAATATTTTACTTTGTGGGTTTGGGGGAGAGGAATATCGACATATTCCTGCCCTCAAGCTTCGGCGCCTTATCGAGCACCGCGACATCCTTAAGGGAGTCGGCGAAGCGGTTTAGAAGCTCCTCGCCGATGGCGGTGTGCGCCATTTCGCGGCCGCGGAAGCGGATGGTGACCTTGAGGCGGTCTCCGTCCTGCAAAAACTTTGAACCGTTGCGAAGCTTCGTGTTGAAGTCGTTGTCACCGATACCGGGACTCATTCTGATCTCCTTGACCTCGATAACGTGCTGATTCTTTCTTGCCTCGCGCTCACGCTTGGCCTGCTCAAAGCGGAACTTTCCGTAGTCCATGAGGCGGCATACGGGCGGCACTGCCTGCGGGGAAATCTTGACGAGATCGAGCTCATGCTCTATGGCGACCTTCAGCGCCTCCGCACCGGACATAATTCCGAGCTGTGCGCCGTCCTCACCGATGAGCCGCACTTCCTTATCGGTTATCTCTTCGTTCAGTTCATGTTCTACAGTAGCGATTTTCATACACCTCCGTGAAAATATAACAAAAAATGGACGCCGGAAAACGGCATCCACACGCACTGAGAGCTGTCTCTCAAAAGTGTTGACCCGGCGCGATCACTGTCGGCACAGGTGAGGAAAACCGCTTCCTTCTTCTTTTTGCTCAGTGATTATAACGCCGAAAGAGCGGATTGTCAAGCACTTTTTCGATATTTTACTTGCTTTCGTGGCGCGATTGTGCTACTATCGAGCCATAAATTGATATGAGGAGGGGTAATTGTGGAAAAAATGCCTCGCGGTCAGTACTATCAGAACAGATACAGTAACGACGCCCAGTACTCCCAGCAGTACGGAAATCCTCAGCAGTACTCCCAGCAGTACGGCGCTCAGCCGCAGTACACGCAGAACTATTATCAGCCGCCGATAACGGCGGAGTCGCTTCCCGAAAACCTCAGACCGCTCTCGCCGTGGGCGTACATAGGCTACGGCATACTGATGGGCATTCCGCTCGTCGGCTTTATCTGCATGCTCGTTTTCTCGTTTTCCTCGACCGGCAACGTAAACCGCCGCAACTACGCGAGAAGCGTGCTTTACATGATGATCATCGGCGTCGTGCTCGCGATCTTTGCCGCGATACTCATGGCTGCGCTCGGTGTGAACATAAACAATCTGCGATATAATTGACTGAAATCTCCCGCCTCAGCGCGGGAGAATTCAGACTGTAGACAAAGAAGAACAGCGTTGGATAAAGGTGGCGGGGTTCTGTGAAGGGGCCGGCCAAGAGGCCCCTTCACGTCGCATAATCCGCCCGCAGGCGTCATATTTTGCACTCTGAGAGTGCAAAATATGTTCGATGCGGAGACTTTGTCGACGCATTGAATTCTCCCGCCTCAGCGCGGGAGAATTTATTAGAGGGTGATAATATAAAAAGGACAGCTATTGTTTTCATGCTCATCTGCGCGCTTCTGACCTCATGCGCTCATCAGGCTCCCGTTCAGGAGCCGGATGAGCCGGAGGCGCCCGTGACCGAACAGCCCGAAATGCCTCCGAGCGAACAGCCGGAGCCCGAGCCTGCTCCCGCGCCGGAAGAACCGAAGACCGAAACGGCCATACCCGAGGTACGCTCAAACGGCGGCTACTTTGTCGGAGTCGGCGATAAGATATGGTTCCGCCACTATCTCGATGAGAGCTACGCGTCGACCGTTCTGTTCGGCGGCTTTACAGATACCGAGAGCGCGGGCGAGAGCGACCTGTGGTACTACGACACGAAGGGCGACGCCCTTGTGGACGCGCTGCCGGATTACGGCGGGGTCGGCGGACTCTGGTACTCCGGCGACGGGTTTTTCATCCGCCGGCACAATTCCGACGGAACGGGGCTGTACCACCTCGGCCTTGACGGCAAGCTCAGATACTGGGGTGAATACGACGTCTGCGGCGCCTCTGACGATACGCGATATGTCGCCGTAAAGGGCTGGACAGACAACGGCTGCAAGTGCGAAATAATAAAGGACGCAAAGGAAGAGATACCGCTTACGTTCGACAGCCATTATGTTAACTTCATCGGCTTTGCAGGGGCTGATACCCTCTGGCACGTTGGCGAGAGCATTTTCAGCGCGGACAGCGACACGGGCGAGCTTATAAAGCTCGGCGACCTGCCGGCGCCCGAGTACGATATCTATTCCGCCGAGATAGGCGAGCCGGTCGTTGACGGCGATACGTTCTACGTCATTCTCGGCTGGTACGCCGGAACGGGGCATTTCCTTCAGGACTACGCGCTAATCACGGGAACCGTCGGCGAGGAGGGGTCGCTGCGCGAGATAGACCTCGGCGAGGGAGCCTACTATGAGCGCCCATATCTTGACTATAACGCCGGAACGAAAACGCTCAGCGTCGTCGAAAAGTACGACGGGCTCGTTGAGCTGTCCGAGGTTTCGGACGGCGACCTCATTCTATGGACCGACGCGGAGAACAGCGTGACGATCGCAGAGGATTTCATCCCCGAAACGCCATACGAGGACGGCGGCTATATCATACAGTGCGCGGAGAGGATAGGCGACGCGGTTTATATGACGGTCGCCGGCGCAGTACGCCGGCAGGAGGAGGACATAGGCTGGCGCCCGGCTTACAGTCTTACTCACATGGCTTATCTGCGCATACCGGTGCGCGAGGGCGCGGAGCCGGAGTATTTCTTCGAGGAGAGCTATATTGAGAGCGGTATGGGCGACGTTCTATACGCCTTTACCGGCGCGTGGGTGCCGGAAGTCAGCGAGGCGGAGGGGGATAGAAATCCCATTGACCCCTCGCCTGAGGACGGGGTATTCATCCTCGATAACGGCACTATAACAGTCAAGCTCGGCGAGTATGAGAACGTCTTTAAGTTCGGCGAGCCGGCGTGGCTCGGCACTTTCACGCTCGTCGGAGAAAGCGAGAACGGCGACACCTGCTCCTGCTTCTTCGAGGGCGGATATATGTGGTGTACAGTCCGCGAGGACATGGACGGCGAATCGCTGAGCTGGTCTGTCGGCTGCAAATAAAAAAACGAGGGAACCTCAGCCGGGTTCCCTCGTAATTTTTATACTAATCCCTGATTGAAAGCTTTAACCGAGCGCGCAGAATTTTTTGCGTCATACAAGGCGTCCGGTGCGGACAATACTTTGTGTATTATCAAGCCGGATAACGAAGTATGACGCGAAAAGGGCAAGCGCGAATTGAAGTTTTTGATTAGGGGTTAGTATTACTCCTCTACGGGGCTGAAATCGTCCTTGCCGACTCCGCAGAGCTCGCAGGCGAAATCATCGGGAAGATCCTCCCACTTTACGCCGGTCTCCTCCTCGTCATAGATCCAGCCGCAGACGTTGCATACGTATTTCATGTTATTGCCCTCCTTATTTATTTTGGGTAAGATCAGTATAATCGAAAACTGCGGGTTATGCAAGAGCTATTTGCGTATTTCCAGGAGAGCGGACGGACTTACGTGCAGCTTGTCCGAGATCGCAAATACGATATCGAGCGAAACGGCGCAGTCGGCGGTTTCGATCCTGCTCATGTGGGTGCGGCTGATATTGACAAGCTCTGCAAGCTCAAGCTGGGATAAACCCGCCTGTTTTCTGTAATATGCAATATTGAGCCCCAGTTGTTTATATTTTTCAAGCTGAGAAATATCCATGAATTATCACCGGATATATTTTACCCCGTGAGATAAAAACATACGACAACACACAACGTTATAAAAATAACTTGACAAGTTACAAATGTTATGTGATAATTAAATGAGGTAAATTAAAGCGGGAGGCTCGAAATGAAACGGTTTATTTCATTATTAGTTGTATTTGCCATACTGGCTGCGTGCTGCGCTTCGGCTTTTGCAGCTTCTGAAAAAGCCGTTTATGCGGCGAATTCTTTGTATAAGCTTGGGCTTTTCAAGGGGGTAGGCGAAAACCCGGACGGCACGCCTATCTTTGACCTTGACAGAGCGCCCACAAGAAACGAGGCTGTAACGATGCTTGTGCGGCTTCTCGGCAAGGAAACCGAAGCAAAGAGCAGGGAATGGGCAACTCCGTTTACGGATCTCGACGATTGGGTAAAGCCTTACGTCGGCTATGCGTACAATAACAAGCTGACGAACGGAATCAGCGCGACTGAGTTCGGCGGAGCGCTTGCGGTAACGGCAAGCCAATATATTACTTTTGTTCTGAGAGCGCTCGGATATGACAGCACTACGGATTTTCAGTATGATAAGGCATGGGAGCTTTCGGATAAGCTCGGATTTACCGACGGATATTATAACAGCGCTCTTCCGAGCTTTACGCGTGGCGACGTTGCGATCATCTCCTATTCCGCATTAGACGCGTTGAAAAAAGGAACGTCCATTACGCTCAGAGAATCTATTTTCGGACGCGGAGAGCTTTCGGCGGAGCTTAAGGATTTATTGGATGGTTATGAAGCGTTTATTGATAAATATTGCGAGTTTATAAAAAACTATAATTTATCCGTAACAAGCCTGCTGTCGAAATATATGGATATAATGACGGATTTCAACCAATGGAAGCTGAAAATCGACAAGCTTGACACTGACAGTATGTCAACGGCGGACGCTGAGTATTATTCCGAGGTAATGCTCCGATGTGCGGAGAAGCTGTCAAAAACAGCGTAAACGTAAAAGCGGCGGGACTTGATCGTCCTGCCGCTGATTTTTTTATCTGCACTCCTCGATAAGTCTTTCGTTAAGGTCGCGGAGAGTTTCGGGCGGGACCTTAAGAACTGCGCGGTCAAAGGTGAAAAAGCCGTTAGTCTCGTCCTCAATGTCGGATACCTGCGTGTACACCGCGGCGCAGAGCCCCTGCGGAACGAGCGGGAGAAGCTCCTTTTCGTAGACGTTTCTGAGCGCCGCAGCAAGCGCCTCGGGCGAGGCGTAATCGCGGTAGGAATAGGTCTTTTGCAGGTTTGCGCTGTGCTCCGGGATCTTGTAGCTGTATCCGCCGAACTCGGAGATAAACTGCGCTCTGTCGCGGAAATCGCCGAGGTGCTGAGTATCGAAGTAGGTGTGGATCGAATCGACGTCGCTTTTCTCCATCTGAAACCAGCCGGAGGCGGAGTCTATAAAGCGCGTCGGGTCGAGCTTTTTGAGCGCGGTGTAGCACGCGTCCGGCTCAAATTCGCCCCAGCCCTCGTTGAAGATCGTCCAGAGGCATATAGAGGGGTGATTAGTGAGCGCGCGCACAGAGGCGCCCATGTCGCGCATGAAAACGGCTCTCTGCGTTCTGTCGGTGTTTCGCCCCGCCATCAGCGCGGGATTTTTAACGCCCACGGTCGGCATAGCGGTGTCGAGCGCGTAATTGTACTTTCCGGAGCTGACCATATCCTGAAAGACGACCATGCCGAGCCTGTCGCAGAGAAAATAGAACCACTCCGGCTCGATTTTTATGTGCTTGCGGAGCATATTGAAGCCGAAGGCGCGCATCGCGGAAATATCCTTCTCAAAGAGCGCGGGGGAGGCGGGAGTGTACAGCCCGTCCGACCAGTACCCCTGATCGAGAACGCCCGAGAAGAAGTACGGCTTGCCGTTGAGACACAGACGCCTGTCCTTTATTTCCAGCGTGCGCAGACCGAAGTAGCTCTTTACCTCGTCCTCGCCGCTTTTTATCGTGAAATCGTATAGCCTCGGATTTTCCGGCGACCAAAGCTCCGGCTCCGCCGGCTCAATGCGGCACCTGCCGCCCTCGATTGGGTACTCAACCCCTTCGCAGACCGCGACGCCGCTCTCGATTCCTATGCACTCTATGTCACACCCCTTTTCATCGGGGGTCATCACAAGGCGCCTGAGATAAGTCTCCGGCACCGGCTCGAGCCATACGGTCTGCCAGATACCGCTGCACGGCGTGTACCACATCCCGCCGCGCTTTACTCTCTGCTTGCCCCACGCGTGGCGGTAGTCGAGGTCGTTTATTACGCGCACCTCGAGCGTGTTCCCGCCCTTTTTAAGAAGGCGCGTTACGTCGCAGGCAAAGGGCAGATAGCCGTTGTCATGATGCCCCGCCTTGAGGTCGTTGACGAAAACGTCGCAAAGCCGCATTACGGCGCCGAAGCGCAGAATAACGCGACCCGTCCAGTCCTCGGGAACCTCAAAGGTGCGGGTATAGGTGATCTTCTCACCGATTTTCGGCGCGCCGTGAACTCCCGATAGTGCCGATTCGAGCGGGAACGGAACTATCGCCCTGTCGCGGTAAACTCCCCACGAAATATCCCACACTCCGTTCAGGCAGAGCCATTTATCCCTGCGCATCTGCGGGCGCGGATAGAGATCCCACGGCACGTCAGGGAGATTTTTTCCTTCTTCGGTAAACAGCGTTTTAAGCATAGTAAGCAGCGTCCTCTATCATAGAAATATATTTCTCGCGGGTGAGTATGTACTCTCTCGTCGGCGCTGGGGCTCCGGACGCGGTTTTGAACTCGGCGTTCTTTGTAAATTCAAAGCCGCACTTCTCGATCACTCGTTTTGAGCGACCGTTGAACTCGAAGTGACCGCAATTCAGAAAGTCCAGCTCCTCCATCTCGAAGAGGTACTGTATAACGGCGGCGACCGCCTCGGGCATCAGCCCCTGAGCCCAATAGTCCTTGCTGAGAACGTATCCGATCCTGCGGCCAGGCTTTTCGGCGTATTCGGGAAAGAGTGCTTCATCGTATTCTTCAACGCCGACGGAGCCGATCGCCTTGCCGTCGAGGTCGATGCAGAAAGTCTTTTTGTGCGCGATGAATTTATCCAAAATCGCCTTTGATTCCTCGATGCTCTTGTGGTGGCTCCAGCCCGCCATCTCGCCAACGCCCTCGACCGAGGCGTACTCGTAAAAATCGTTGAGGTCGCTCTCGCGCCACTCGCGGAGATAAAGGCGCGCGGTGAAAAGCTCGACGCCGGTGATATCTATCGGTTTGTTCACTCAGATCACTCCTTTTATCGTAATTATACATTGTTTTTGCGCTTTTTCAAGTGGACAAACGGCGCGGAAGGGAGTAAAATAGGCGTATTCCGAAGGAGATGACTTTTTTGTTCAACAAGCACGACATAACGAGAAACGAATTTATGCTCACAGGCCCCCTCGCGCACCACGGCTATGACTGGTGGTGGCACTCCTTTACGGGCGTGGACGCCGAGACCGGCGAGGAGAAGCCTTTTTTTATTGAGTTTTTTACGATAAACCCCGCGCTCGGCGGCGAAAAGCCCGTGTTCGGGCAGACGGAAGCGCACGAAAAGCCCTCGTACCTCATGGTAAAATGCGGCGCGTGGGGCGAGGGCAAATGCCAGCTCCACCGCTTTTTCGCGTGGAACGACGTAACGCTCACCAAGGGCGCGCCCTACCGCATTGAGGCGGGGGACTGCGTTGCCGCGGAGGATATGCTCATAGGCTCGGTCGATATTACGCCGGAGGAGGCGCTCTCTCACCCGGAGTGGATGTGTGACGCCGGCAGTATGCGGTGGGAGCTGAGGGTCGAGAAGGACATAGCCTTCAACGTCGGCTACGGCGCCTCGAAGCCCATGCGGGACGCCGAGGCGTTTCAGATGTACTGGCACGCGGAGGGCATGAAGACCCGCTACTCCGGCACCGTTACGCTTAACGGCAGGCAGTATGTAGTCACGCCGGAGGGCAGCTTCGGCTATGCCGACAAAAACTGGGGGCGCGACTTCACAAGCCCGTGGGTATGGCTCAGCTCCTGCTCGCTCAGAAGCAAAAAGACCGGCGAAGAGCTGCGAAACAGCGTTTTCGATATAGGCGGCGGCAGACCGAAGATATACTTCGTCCCGCTCGACAGAAGACTGCTCGGAGTTATGTACTACGAGGGCAGGGAGTACGATTTCAACTTCTCGAAGCTGCACCTTATGGTAAAGACAGACTTTTCGTTCGAGGAGACAGACGGCGAGGTAATATGGCACGTCCGGCAGGAGAATATCCACGCCGTTATGGAGACGGAGATACGCTGCATGAAGCGCGATATGCTGCTCGTGAACTATGAGGCGCCGGACGGAGCAAAGCGCCACAACCGCCTCTGGAACGGAGGAAACGGGCGCGGAACTGTGAAGCTCTGGGACAAGACGGCGGAGGGGCTGAGCCTCGTCGATGAGATAGAATGCACCCGGGTGGGCTGCGAATACGGAGAATACGGGGAGTGAGAAAATGAAAAGAGAGCTTTTTGTAAAGATAGTCGCCGGAGTTCTCGCGGCGCTTATGGTGCTCGGCGTAGTTCCGATGCTGTTTGTACGATAAAAATCGCACAGGCGATTATTATATTTGATTCAAGTTCTTTTTCTCGCCGCTGAAGCGGCAACCGAAAAAGATGACAAATTATAAAGCTCCGTGCATTCTATCTGCACGGAGCTGTTTTTTAATTGTAGGGGCGGTGAGCGCGCCCGCCCGAGGGCTCTTATGCCCTTTTCCGATACGTCGCCTCAAGGAGGACTGTCATCAGCGCGATGAGAACGATGAGAAAAAACGGCATTACCCACAAGCCGGAGAGCGAAGATACAAAGCCGAGCGCCGGCGGCATAAAGGTAGAGCCGAGATAAGCAGAAGCCATCTGAACTCCGATTATCGCCTGCGAGTTCTCCGCGCCGAAAGAGGCGGGCGTGGAGTGGATAATGCTCGGATAAACCGGTGCGCAGCCAAGCCCGATGATGACAAGACCGACGAGAGCTGCGCTCTCCGGCAGACCGTTCAGCGAAATCAGCACTACGCCGACGGCGATTATACCCGTTCCGAGGCGGATCATATTCCGGTCGCCGACTCTGTCCGAGATAAAGCCCGCGAGAAAGCGCCCGACTGTCATACCGATGAAAAAGAGCGAGGCGAACGCGGCGGCGCGCGACGGCGCCATCCCCGTTTTTTCGATGAGGTAAGAGGCGCTCCACAGCATACAGATGCTCTCAGCGCCGCAGTAGCACAGAAACCCCGCGAGCAGGGTCGGCACGCCGCGGATCCTGAGCGCGCCGGAAACGCCGACAGTCTCCACGGTATTCCCTGCGCCCTTCGGGTCTGAGTCTGCCTTCCAGAGCGGAAGCGAGAGCGCGACAATGGCGGCGATCACGAGCTGAACAGCGCCGACGGCGCGGTAGCCCGTCTGCCATACTGAAACGCTGAGCGCGGCGCTCATAACGCAGGGGCTCATGATTGTGCCGACGCCCCAGAAGCAGTGCAGCCAGCTCATGTGCTTCGAGGAGTAGTGCAGGGCGACGTAATTATTGAGCGCGGCGTCGATGGAGCCGGCTCCGAGACCGTAGGGAATTGCGAACGCTATCAGCATCGGGAAGCTCGTTGAGATCGAAAAGCCCCACATCGCAAGAGCGGTGACGATTATGCTGAAAAGCGTGACGTACTTTACGCCGAAGCGCTTCGTCAGTCGCTCGGAGAGCAGGCTCGACATGACCGTTCCGACGGAAATGACCATTGTTACGACGCCCGCCCAGGCAAGCGGAACGCCGAAGAATTCGTGCATTACCGGCCAGCCTGCGCCGAGCAGAGAGTCGGGCAGACCGAGTGAGATGAACGCGAGGTAGATAACTGCGAGGAGCAAAAGGCACATTATCTGTCCTCCATACCCTTGAATTGGAGATTGTAGAGCTGAGAGTAGATGCCGCCCTCAGCCATAAGAGAGGAGTGCGACCCGCGCTCCACGATCCTGCCGCCGGTGACGACCGCGATCTCGTCCGCGCCGCGAATGGTGCTGAGGCGGTGGGCGACCACTATGGTCGTGCGGCCCTTCGTCAGCTCGTCGAGCGACTCCTGAATGAGCATTTCGGTGGTGTTGTCGAGGGCGCTCGTCGCCTCGTCGAGAATGAGTATCGCGGGGTCCTTGAGAAATACGCGCGCTATGCTCATGCGCTGCTTCTGACCGCCGGAGAGCTTCACTCCGCGCTCGCCGATCGGTGTATCGTACCCGTCCTCGAGCGCCATTATGTCGTCGTGTATGTTCGCGCGCTTCGCAGCGGCGATTATCTCCTCCTCAGTCGCGTCGGGCTTGCCGTAGAGAATGTTCTCGCGCACGGTGCCGGAAAAGAGGAAAACGTCCTGCTGAACTATGCCTATCTGACGGCGCACGGAGTCCATAGTTAGGCTCCTTAGATTTTTGCCGTCTATGAGGATATCGCCGTCGCCGTCAGAGAGCTTGTAAAAGTTCGGAAGCAGGTGGCAGAGCGTGGTCTTGCCGCCGCCGGAGGGGCCGACGAGCGCGAGCTTTTTGCCCGGCTCCACGTGCAGATCGATGCCGCGAAGCACCTCGCGCGAGCCGTTGTAGGAGTAGTTCACGCCGCGGAATTCTATCTCGCCCTTAACGTCTGTAAGAGGCTCTGCGCCCGGCGCGTCCTCCTCGGGCTTCTCGTCCATTATTTCGACAAAACGCTTAAAGCCGCTCACGCCGTTCTGAAACTGCTCCATAAACTGAATGAGCGTCGTTACGGGGTTTATAAAGAGGTTGACGGACACGATGAAGGTCGAATAATCTCCGAACGTGATCCGCCCGGCGTAGAGGAAAAGTCCGCCGGCGATGAGGATAAAGACGTTGAAAACGTCGGTCACAAACGAGGTGGAGGAGTGGAACTTCGCCATAGCCTTGTATGCGGCGCGGGAGGCGGAGACGAACTGATCGTCGCCGACCTTGAATTTTTTGACCTCAGTCTCGGAGTTGACGTAGGCCTTCGTGACGCGGATGCCGGTGACGGAGGACTCGACTGCGGCGTTTATCGTTGCGTTGGACTTGCGGCGGTCGTCGAAAGCCTTTTTCATGCCCTTGCGGTAGTGCACGGAAACGAAAACGAGTATGGGCACGCAGGCGAAGATTATGAGCGTCAGCACCCAGTCGATGGAGGCGAGATATGAAAACGAGAGGATTATCATAACGCTGCTGATGAGCAGATTCTCGGGACCGTGATGCGCAAGCTCCGCGACCTCAAAAAGGTCGCTCGTTATCCTCGTCATTATGCGCCCGGTCTCGTGGTTATCGTAAAATGAGTAGGGCAGGCGCTGGAGGTGCGAGAACAGGTCGCGGCGCATCTGACTCTGCATACGCACGCCGATGACGTGGCCGTAATACTGCACGAAGTATCTGAGCAGCATACGGACGGTGTACAGCACGAGCACCGAAACGCCGGAGATGACGATCGCGGCGTACTGCCTCTCCGGTATGTAGATATTGAGCATATTGCGGGTCATTACGGGGTAGACCATGCCGATGACGCTTATGAATAGCGAAGCGAGCATATCGCAGGTCAGCATGAGCTTATGGGGCTTGTAGTAGCTAAGAAAGCGCTTGAATAAATCCATGGGTTCTCCTCTTTCGCAGTAGTCTTTCTATTTTAAGCTTTCATAGCGGCAAAATCAAGCGTTTTTCGGCTAAATTGTACCTTGAAAGTGAGGCGCGGTTTGTGGTATGCTCTATGGGTACTTTAAGCTACGGAGGAAATAATGACACAAAAGGAAATAGGCGAGCTTCGACGCCACTTCAGACCCGACAGGCTTGCGATCGGCAGGATCTACGGCTGCTACGTCAACACCCGCAGGGAGATAATAAGCTTCATAGACGAGCCGCTTTCGCTCATGCCGCAGTCCGAGCAGGAGAAATACATCGCTCTTCTCAAAAAGAGCATGTCGGGAGGGCTAGATAAAAATCTCATAGACATAGTATTCACTACGGAGCAGGTGCGCGGAGGCGACGAGCACGCGCTGCTCATGGCGATGAGGCAGAGTAAGCTCCAGGACAAGGAAGCGAGAGAGGAGTTCTTCCGCCGCGTCATCGACTCTACGGATATGGGCGACTCAAACTACGTCATACTCATCGCCCACGATACCTACGACGTGCCGAAAAAGGCGAAGGACGGCGATTTCGTCGGCTCCGACAGCGTTTACAGCTATATTATATGCGCCGTCTGTCCGACGAAGGAGCTGAAGTCTGAGCTTCAGTTCTTCCCGGGTGACAATGAATTCCACACCACCGCCTCGGGGCAGATAATAGCGCCGACGGAGCTGGGCTTCATCTTTCCGGCGTTTGACCGCAGGGCGGCGAACATATATAACGCGCTTTTCTTCACCCGCCGCGCAAACGACATTCACCCGGACTTCATTCAGGGCATTTTCAATACCGAGGTGCTGCCGTCGGCGCAGGAGCAGCGTGAGAGCTTTGAGCGCGTGCTGACCGAAACGCTCGAGGATGAGTGCGACTTCGGCGTTGTGCAGGCCGTGAACGGCCGCCTCGGATCTGAGCTTGCCGCGCACAAGGAGGCGAAGATTCCGGAGCCGCTATGCTATACAGCCGACGAGCTCGGAGATATTCTTCTCGACTCCGGCGTGAGCGAGGAGAGAGTTGAGCGGTTCACAGAGGCGTGCAGGGAGACTCTCGGCGAGGGCGCTTCAATAAAGCCGGAGAACGTCATCGACGGCAGGAAATTTACAGTCAGATCCGGCGACCTGACGGTGAGCGTAACGCCGACTGAGAGCTTTCTTCTCGAAACGCGCGAGGTTGACGGAAAGAAGTATTTGCTCATTCCCGTAGGCTCGACGGTCGAGGTCAACGGATTGGAAATAAAGATTTAACGGAGGGCAGTATGGAAAGAGATATTTTATTCGGTAAAAAATGGGCTGTCTGCGGCGACAGCTTCTCAAACGGCGACTTTTCCGGCGCGCCGGACGGTGTTCCGACCTTCACCGAGGGCCGCTTTGCCGGCAGAGCCAAAACCTACGGCTTCCTCATTGCCGAGCGCACCGGCATGGAGATACAGCACCTTGCACTCGGCGGCATGACCATGGCGACCCCGTCCGACGCTGACTTTCACAACACGTTCTCCGAGAGCCTATACAAGACTATCGACGACGACGCTGACTACATAACGCTCTACTTCGGCATAAACGACAGCCACCACCGCCCGAAATCAACCGGCGACGACGGCGAAATAAAGGCCGGCACGGTCTATATGGGCAGTATCGACGATACGGGGATAGAGACCTTCTACGGCGCGTGGAACACCGTTATGGAGTATCTTATCGCGCACCACCCGTTCGCGCACATCGGCATAATAATCTCCAACGGCTGCGAGACTGAGGATTACCGCTTTGCCGAGATCGCCATCGCAAAAAAATGGGGCGTGCCCTACATCGACCTCAACGGCGACGAGCGCACACCCTGCATGGGCAGAAGCACGAATCACGAGATACTCAAATCCGTCCGCGACGCGAGAACAGAGGCTTTCGCCGTCGCACCGCCGAAAAACACCCACCCCAACGCCCGCGCTCACGAGTACGAGAGCCGCTTTATCGAGGGCTGGCTTCGTACAATATAAAATAACGGCTGTGAAGAGTGATTCTTCACAGCCGCTTTTTCAGTTCTGCTTTACCCAGCCGTTGCCGGATTTGCTGGTGGCGGGAAGACGCTCGCCCTTCTCGATGGTAACGGTGCGGGCGTTCTCTACCTTGCCGCCGCGGGGGCCGACCTCAACGTAGGTGCCGGGATCCTGATTGTCGGTGCCGGGCTTGATTACGTTTGCGGTGTCCTGAGACTGCTTGGAGCTCTTATTGTTAGACATTTCGGTTATCTCCTTTCAAGTGGATGATCGTAGTATAACCGAAGCGCCCCGCTTTATTCACAAAATTATGCGATTGCCGCGCCGAGCGCCCTGCACTTATCGGCGGCGTCGTCGTCCGGCGCGTCGTTTGCGATCACGCTCTCGGCGGCGAGGGTGATACCGCTGTCGGCGCAGCGGCTCTCCCAGGACCGCATCCATTCGCCGTCGCCCCAGCCGTAGGAGCCGAAAAGCGCGACCCTCTTGCCCTGAAGCTTCGGCTCGCAGGATGAGAACATCGGCTCAAACTCGCTCTCCTCGATAACCTCGTCGCCCTGCGCCGAGCATCCGAACGCAATGCCGTCAAAGCCGTCGACAAGATCGGAATCGAAGGCGTCGCAGGGGAAAAGCTCAGCCTCGGCTCCGGCGCTCTTTGCGCCCTCGAGCACGAAATTTGCCATCTGCTCGGTGTTTCCGGTGCCGCTCCAATATACAACTGCTACTTTGCTCATTTTTCATAACTCCTTATCGATTTATTTATACTAACCCCTAATCAAAATCTTCAATTCGCGCTTGCCCTTTTCGCGTCATACTTCGTTATCCGGCTTGATAATACACAAAGTATTGTCTGCACCGGACGCCTTGTATGACGCAAAAAA
>JAFPWN010000046.1 GCA_017412765.1 Oscillospiraceae bacterium
ACTTGTAATTCTGAGCAGAAATTGTGCCAGACAAGGCAGAAAAGCAGAGCATAATGGATATATATGGTCAAGGGGGCTAACGCAGTATGGCGCAATTTCTGCCAGAAGGACTGTCAGGTTTCTATTAAGGTTTAGTATTATACCCTATTCCCGCCGATATATACCGCTTGCGGATGGAGTTCATCGTCACAGACCGCAAAATCCGCCCTTTTGCCCGCCTCTATCGAGCCGATTTCACCCTCCGCGCCGATAGCGCGGGCGGGGCTCAGCGAAGCGGCAATAATCGCATCCTTCTCCGGTATTCCGAATCTTACGGCGTTTCTGAGGCAGTCGAAAAGGCTGACCGATGAGCCTGCAAGCGAGCCGTCCGCGAGCCTTGCCGCGCCGTTTTTGAGGTAAATGCTCTGCCCGCCGAGGGTGTACTCCCCATCGGGCATACCCGCAGTTCGCAGCGAATCGGAGATAAGGCAGATCCTGCCCGGAAAAAGCCGGAACGCCATTCTGACGGCGCTCGGGTGAACGTGTTCTCCGTCGCAGATAAGCTCAGCTGTAACATTTCCGCGCTCGCTCGCGGCACCGATAACACCCGGCGCGCGGTGGTGAATCTGCGGCATCGCGTTAAACAGATGCGTCAGGTGCCTCGCACCCGCGTCAAAGACCCGCGCCGCCGTATCATAATCCGCATCGGTGTGGGCTACGGAAACGGTGCACAGTGCGCTCGCCTTTTCAACGAACTCTGCCGCGTCCTTCAGCTCCGGCGCGACGTCAACTATCCTGATCAGCCCGTTTGAGGCATTATACAGCCGCAAAAGCTCCGAAAAGTCGGGATCTCTCAGATATTTTGCGTTCTGCGCGCCCTTTTTCTTCTCCGAGAGGAACGGCCCCTCCATGTGGATCCCGACAACGCGGGCGCAGTCCGGCTCCGGGTTGCCGGCATATTGCGCGGCGCCCGAAAAAGCCCTCTCAAGCGCCTCGAGGCCAAGTGTCATCGAGGTCGGGCAAAAGCTCGTAACGCCGTTTTTTGCGAGATAACGCGCCATCGTGCGAAGTCCGTCGCCATCGGAAAAATCCGCGCCGTGAGCGCCGTGGGTGTGAATATCCACAAGTCCGGGAATAACCCTCGCGCCGCAGAGGTCGACTCCGCCGGAAGCTTCTGTGCCAATCTCCGCAAATCGCCCGTTTTCGAGCTTAAAGCCGCCGCAGAGCCAGCCCTCGGGCGTAAATATTCTCGCATTCGTAAAAAGCATCGTTCTCAATCGTTTTTTATGCGCGGTTGAATTTCTCCTTCGGCTGCTTGCAGCGCGGGCAGCGCCAGTCGTCCGGCAGCGCCTCAAACGCCACGCCGTCGTGCTCCGCGGGATCGTAGACGTAGCCGCAGATCGAGCAGACGTATTTGCCGGTCGCCTCAACAGCGGCGAAATCGACCTCGGCAAGCACCGTCGGAACGGGGTCATCAAGATCCATGACCCTCTTCGCCTCGAGGTTTTCATAGCCCTGCGGCGTGTGCGTGCCGCAGTAGACGGTCGGATGCGAGCGCACGAACTCGCGCACTCTGTCGAGCGTTTCGCGCGCGGCGGCGGGATCGTCAAATACTACGGAGAGCTTGTTTTCATAGAGCGCCTCGTCGACGTAGGTAATATCGCCGTGGAGCATATAGAAAAGTCCGCCGTCCTCGGCAATTACAATGCTGTTGCCGAGGGTGTGACCCTTCGCCTTGATGAAATACACGCCCTCGCATATCTTCTCGCTCTCCGGGAAGTTGTAATACGCGCCGGAGGTGAAATATACGGGCGTGATATTTTTGATATCAGCAAGCTCAGCGGCGCCGGTCTCGTCGGCGTTTACGAAAATCTCCGCGTTCGGAAAGCTCTTAAGCTCGCCCGAGTGGTCGGAGTGCTTGTGCGTGAGGAGTATCTTCGTCACCCTGTCCGGCGTGTAGCCGAGGGCGGCAAGAGCGTCCATGTAGCTCCGGATGTCCTTTCCGGTGTAGACGAGGCTCGTTTCGTCGGGCTTCTCCTCCGGCGTTCCGGCGGGCAGGCCGGTATCGACGAGGATAACGTCCGAGCCGGTGTCGATGAGGTAATTCTGCAGAGAGCCGCGGTAGCGCACGCTTTTGTCGAACTTCTCCATGCCTTCCTCGCCGCCGAAGGCGAAGGGCTGGGTGTAGAAGCCGTCTTTTCTGAACTTTACTGCCTTGATTATCATATTATTACCTCCGTTTTTTATTTTTGTCCGCATTTTATGGTTTTCCTCAGAAAATCGAGCGCCCGGCCGATAGCGAGAAACGCCGCGAGCATCACAATGACCGCGTAGAAAACGCCGATACCGAGCGTTTTTAAATCCGCCGACTCCGGCATAAAGCCGAACCATCCCGCCGGCGCAATGTAGTTGAGGAACGGATAGGGCGCGGTCATGCCGTTCCACCGGAAGCCGAAAAGCGAGAGCGCCATGATGAACGCGAAATACGCCATCGGCGGCGCGACCGCAAGCGCGGGCGAATGCTCCACGTCCGGCCCGTTCATCAGAAAGTCCGCAATGACGCTGACGGGTGTGATGAAGTGCAGGCATAAGCTCGCGCAGTTATCCTGCGCGTAGGCGGCGGCAATGCCGCGCGGGTCCATCGGCGCGAGGACGAGGAGAAAGACGAGCATCGTCGCCGTTATCGACACCGCGGCGGAGAATTTCGCCATCCCCGCCGAGAGCGAGGCGGGTCTTATTATCTGCCGGAGAGAGACGAGCGCGGCAAAGATGTTCGACAGCTGCGTGAAGTATGTAAACCCCACGGGCCAGTGGAGCATAGCTATTATCGCATACGCCGTCGAGGCGAGCGTGATAAGCTTCGGTATAAGGAATCCGGGGGTGCGCGCGTTCATTTGCTCTTTCTCAGCCGGAAAACGTAGAAGGCAAAGAGCGCCGCGGCGAAAACGATACCGGCGGGGTAGCCGATAGAGGCGCTGAGGCCGAAGCCCTCGCCCGCCATAAGTATGTAGGTCATGCTGACCGCGCTCATAAAGCTCGCGGGCAGGGCGGTTATAAGGCTCGTGAGCTTATTTTCGTGCGTTTTCAGCAGATACGCGGTGGCGACCCACAGCGCGATCATCGCAAGAGTCTGATTCGACCAGGAGAAATAGCGCCAGAGGACGTTGAAATCGAGCTGCGTCAGCACAGCGCCAGCCGCGAGGAGCGGAAGCGTTATGAGAAGGCGGTTGCGGATGCTCTTCTGATCGAGCTTAGTTATCTCCGCGAGGATAAGGCGCGCCGAGCGGAACGCAGTATCGCCCGAGGTTATCGGGCAGGCGATAACGCCGATTATGGCGAGGACGCCGCCCACCGGGCCGAGCATTCCGGTGGAAATATCGTAGACAGCGCCGGACTGGCCGAGAGTGGAGAGGGCGTTGTTCAGTCCTCCGGTCGCGCCGTAGAACGCGACGCCGCCCGCCGCCCATACGAGGGCGATTACGGACTCGGAGAGCATGGCGCCGTAGAACACCTTGCGTCCAATCTTCTCAGAGGTGATGCACTTTGAGACCATAGGCGACTGCGTTGCGTGGAAGCCGGAGATGGCGCCGCAGGCGACGGTCACGAACATAAAGGGCCACACCGGAAGCCCCTCGGGATGCAGGTTCTCGAGCGTGATCTCCGGAACGGTGTAGCCGCCGGCGATAATGCCGCCGAGGATACCCGCCGCCATGATGATCAGCACCGCGCCGAACACGGGATAGAGCTTGCCGATGATCTTATCTATCGGCAGAAGCGTTGCGAGGATGTAGTAGATCAGGATAACGACTATCCAGAAGGTCACGTTCAGCGTATCGGGCGTGAGCCGCGCGAGAAGCGCCGCCGGGGAGTTTACGAACACCGTGCCGGTCAGAATGAGCAGAACGATCGAGAACACGCGCATTATCCATTTCGCCGCGCCGCCGAGGTAGATGCCGCTCAGCTCCGCGATGGAGGCGCCGTCGTGGCGCTCGGAGATCATGCCGCACATATAATCGTGAACTCCGCCGCCGAGCACCGAGCCGAAGATTATCCACAGAAACACCACCGGCCCGAAGCACGCGCCCATCAGCGCGCCGAATATCGGCCCCGTTCCGGCGATGTTCAGAAGCTGAACGAGAAAAGCCTTCCACGTCGGCATCGGCATGAAGTCAACGCCGTCGTTTCTGGTGTAGGCGGGAGTTTTTCGGTCGTCCGGCGCGAAAACGCCCTCGACGAGTCTGCCGTAAATGAAATATCCCGCGATGAGAACCGCAAATGAAATTACAAGTGATACCATAGTTATGCCTTCTTCTTAAATTATTGCTCAGAATGCCCATCTGCCGCGGCGGAAGACGGGAACGGTCTTTCCGTCGCGCGTAACGGCGTCGATGTCAAGTCCATCAAACCCGATCATGAAATCGACGTGGATCATCGAATCGTTTATGCCGAGAGCGCGGCACTCGTCGAGAGTCATCTCCTCAAAGCCGCGGATGGTGTCGGCAAAGCCCATGCCGAGCGCGAGGTGGCACGCCGCGTTCTCGTCAAAGAGAGTGTTGTAAAAGAGGAGCCCGGATTCCGAGATCGGTGAGTTTACCGGAACGAGCGCGCACTCTCCGAGGTAGGCGGCGCCCTCGTCCATCGAGATCATCTCCTCAAGGAGCTGCTGATTTTTCTCAGCCTTTACCTCGACCGCCCTGCCGTTTTCAAATCGGACGGAGAAGTTCTCGATAAGCTGACCCTGATAGCTCAAGGGCTTTGTCGCGTAGACTATGCCCTCCGCCTTGCCGCGCATCGGGGAGATGAAGCACTCCTCGGTCGGTATGTTCGGGTTGAAGAACACGCCCGATCCCTTTGTTACGTCGCCGCCGCCCTTGAAAACCGCCTCCGGTATCATGCCGACGGTGAGATCGGTGCCGTTGTCGCCCTTGTAGCGCAGCTCCGAAATGCCGAGGCTGTTCAGGTACGCGCAGCGGTTTTCGAGGTTTTTATCGTGCCTCTCCCACTCGCCCACGGGATCGTCCGTGATGCGCGAGGTGAAGAGTATCGCCTCCCACAGCTTTTCGATCGCCCTGCCCTTCGGCAGCTCCGGGAAGAGCTTTTTCGCCCACGCCGCGCCGGGGACCGCCGCGATGCACCACTGATACTTGTTCTCCATCTCATCGTGGTAGGGCTTTACGATCGGATAGCGCTTTCTTCGCGCGAGCGCGACCTTCTTCTGATTTATGCCCCGGAGACCGTCGGGATCGTCGGAATCGAGGTAGATCGTGCAGGGCAGCGTATCGACGCGGTGCTGAAGCTTCGCCTTTTCCCACTCCTCGACCTTCGCCATCGTAGTAACGCTCTGATGGCGGACGTGCAGCTTTTCGAGCGGCTGATACTCGAACTCGACCCTGACCTTTCTCGCGCCCGCCTTGTAGCACTCGTCAACGAGCAGCTCGACAAACTTCGGCTGCTCGATGCCGCAGGCGATGATAACGTCCTGCCCCTTCTGAATATTTACGCCCACGCGGGCGATGGTGCGCGCATAAGCGCGCAGAACTGTCTGTTTCATGCAGATTTTTCTCCTTGCTGTCCAATTACCAGCGCTTCATATTTTTCTCTATTCCGAAATCTTCCATTTCCGGCCTTTATCTGCACCAGGTGTGCCACTCGGGCGGCTCGGGCAGCTTTTCGCCCTTTATGAGCGCGGCAATGACCCTCCAATGCACGCCGACGAAAGCTCCGGCGCAGAAGAGGAGAATGCCCAGAATTACGCGCCTTCTCGCCCTGCGCACCCTCTTGCGCGCCTCCTTCTTCGCCTTTTTCTTCGCTTCCTCGACAATTTTATCCTTAACCTTTTCGGTCAGTTCTTCCTTAATATCCATTTTCAGCCCTCCAAGCTAAATATTTTATGCGATAATTATACACTCTCCGGCGGTATTATTCAATAACATATTGACAACCTGCCGCGCGCAAAAGTAAAATATCGGCAGAAAATCGCGCACAAGGAGGCTTTCTTATGGCAAAAAAGCTGACGGTGGTATTCCCTTCGCTCACCGAGGCTCAGCGCGGGAGCATACTCTCCGCCGCGCGGGAGGCGGGATACGAGTGCGTATTCGCCGCCGACCCCGAGCTCGACGCCGCTGACGCGGAAATAATCTTCGGCTACGGCGCGGACTATCTTCATCGTGCAAAGGCGCTGCGCTGGTTCTGCTCCTTTTCCGCCGGGGTCGAGGGTTACCTCCGGCCGGGGTATTTCGCCTCTCCGGACGTGATCGTGTCGAACTCCTCCGGCGCCTACGGCGTGACGATAGCGGAGCATATCGTGATGGCCGCGCTGGAGCTTATGCGCCGGCAGGCTGAATATTCGGAGATCGTCGCGCGGCGCGAATGGGTGCGGGATCTCAGTATCCGCTCTCTGCGCGGCGCAAGGATCACCCTCCTCGGCACCGGCGATATCGGGCGCGAGGCGGCGAAAAGACTGCGCGCCTTCGACCCTGCGCGCATCGTCGGCGTAAACCGCCGGGGCGCGGACTCCTACGGGCTTTTTGACAGCGTTCTGCCGGTCAGTGAGCTTGAAAAGGCGCTCCCCGAGACCGATCTTCTCATAATGTCGCTGCCCGAGACCGCCGAAACGCGGGGAATACTCTCCGCCGGGCGCCTGGAGCTTATGCCGCGCGGCTCGTTTATCGTAAACGTCGGGCGCGGGAGCGCCATCGACCAGCCGGCGCTCGAAGCCTTACTGCGGCGCGGTCACTTTTCCGGCGCGGCGCTCGACGTTTTCGCCGAGGAGCCGATCCCGCGGGGCAGCTCGCTCTGGAGCTGCCCGAAGCTTCTCATAACGCCGCATATCTCCGGCAACGTGACCCTTGACTACACGCAGGAGCGGATAGTTGAGCTGTTTCTCGAGGATTTTGAAAATTACTGCGCCGGAAAGCCGCTCAAAAGGCTCGTCCGCCGCGAGATCGGGTATTGATGCCCGAAAAGGAGTCATAAAGAATGTCATTTCGCGATAAAATAGATCGTTTTGTGCTGAAATACCTCGCCGTTCCGCCCCCGCCGCGCATTAAGTCCGGCGTGCGTCACATAGCCTGCATAGGCGACAGCATCACCTTCGGCGCGGGAGTCGGCGGCGTAAAGCGCAAAACGTGGGAGTTTTTTCTTGAGGATCGCCTCGGGGACGGCTGGCAGGTCCTGAATTACGGCGCAAGCGGCAGAACGCTCCTCGACAGCGGCGACTACCCGTACAGGTCTGAAAAATTCTACCGCGTTTCCATGCGCTGCGGCGCCGATATTTACATCATTATGCTCGGCACGAACGACTCAAAGCCATATAACTGGCAGCGCGAGAGCTACGAGCGCTCTCTGCGCGCCCTTGCCTCCGGGTATCGCGCTCTGCCGAACTCGCCGCGCGTGATCCTTATGACCCCGCCGCGCTGTTATCCCGACGAAAAAGCCGGGAAAGTCCTCTTTGACATCAGCGCCGAGGTCATCGACGGTGACATCGCGCCGATCGTGAGATCCGTCGCCTCGGAGCTTGGTTTGCAGGTCATAGACCTCAACGCGTTCACGCAGGGTCACGCCGAATGGTTCAATGACGGCGTCCATCCGAACGAAAAAGGAAACCGCGCCATCGCGGAGTTCATCGCCGGCGCTCTCAGCGAGGTGTGAAAATGAAAAGACTCGCAATTTTTCTCGCGCTCGCGGCGCTTTTAGCCTCATGCGCCGCTCCGCAGGTCGCAACAACCGAAATCGAAACGGAGGAAAAAGCCATGACCCTTAAAATAGGCGGCGAAACAGTCGCGGTCGAATGGGAGAATAACGAATCGGTGCGCGCGCTCGCGGCGCTCTGCCCGCTCGAAATAGATATGCGGATGTACGGCGGCTTCGAGCAGGTCGGCTCCATCGGAGAGCGCATCGCTCGGAGCGATGAGGAGACGGTGACAGGCCCGGGCGATATAGTTCTCTACTCCGGCGATCAGATCGTCATATTCTACGGCTCGAACGAGTGGGCGTACACGCGCCTCGGGCATATAACGGGAAAAACCGCCGCCGAGCTAACGGAGCTTCTCGGCAGCGGCAGCGTCACAATTTCGCTTGAATAAACCTCGGGCACCGCGAAAAGGAGATAATAATGAAACAGATTTTGAGTCGGACAATATCAGCTTTGTCGAGGTTTCGGAGAGTTTAGAGAACGATTATCTCAAAACAGCAGGGCTATCCACAGCGCAGCAGAAAAGAGGTGCGAGCTAATGCGGCTCGCACCTCTTTTGGTTTTATCTCATTATCTTCTCGAGCGGTCTGCCCTTATCGAGCTGTCTTACGCGCTTCATGAGCGGATCCTCTATGCTCTCGACCTGCACGCCGCAGACCTTGCCGGTTATCAGCTCCGCGCGCGGATTGTACGCCGGCGCATTCTCCAGAAAGGCGCCGTAAGAGGCGTCGGACTCGGCAAGCGAAGCAAGCTCCTCCGGCGAACAGCCCGTGAGCCACGCGGTGAGCGCGTCAACCTCGGCGCGCGTTCTGCCCTTTCGCTCAGCCTTCTGCACGAGCAGCGTGTAGACCTCACCGAAGCGCATATCAAAAACGCTCTTTCTCGGCATAATACATCACCTTTTTCCGAATAATTACTTGACAAACATCTCTCGATTATTTATACTACAACGATTTAACAACGCAAAGTTAAATGGGCGGCTTGGGCAGAAGAAAGGGTGTGTTATATGTACCATTACGAATACGTCAGTAAAAAAATAGCTGCACCATATAAACAGATTGTCATTGAAATTATCAAAGAGGCGCAGAATATGGTGCGGGAGCGCTTTACTTTTCAGTTTACCTTTATCGGAAGCTCAAGCCGGAATATGATAACTTGCGACAAACGAACAAACGTTGGCTTCGATTTTGATGTAAATATTGTGGTCAACGATGACGATGAATGCTTCACCGCCGGAGAAATCAGAACGATTTTGTTTAACGCTTTCACGAGCGCAGCAAGAAAATACGGTTATAACTCGTCTGAAAACTCCTCCCGCGTTTTTACACTAAAGAAAGCCGACCCTCTGCGGCATATTATAATTACAAGCTGCGATTTTGCCGTTGTACACTATTCGCGCAGCAGCCAGCAGTATATTCGCTTTAATAAGGGAAATCAGGACTATACCTGGGAGTACCAGAAAATGCCATATACCGAACTTGAAGAACGCGCCCGCGCTCTCAGAAGGGCTGGCTGCTGGGGCGAAGTGCGGGATAACTATCTTGAAAAGAAAAACAATAACACTGATATAAACAAGCACTCTCGTTCACTCTATGCAGAGGCGGTCAACGAATGTTATCACAGGTATTGCGCGGGATAGAGCCTTTCTTACATCTCCATTCCCATCAGCATGACCTCGGTTTCGCGCTTAAAGCCGAAGCGCCCGTAAAGCTCCGGGAGAGTGCCCTCCCCGGCGGTGATGAGGTGAACGGCGCAGATCCCCTGCGCGCGCAGATCGTCAAGCATACGTCTGACCAGCGCGCTTCCGATTCCGCGCCGCTGAAACGCCGGATCGACCGCGAGGTCATTAATCTCAAACGTGCGCCCGTAGTGAAACAGCATCGACGTGCCGAGGATAAACCCGGCGACAACGCCGTCCTCGACGTACTCAAGCCCGTAGGCCGTCCTCGACTCAAGCAGCTCGCGGACGTGTACCTCCGCGTCCTCCCGTTTCCACGGGTCGTTCCACGGCTCACCGGAGAACGCCGCGGCGTAGATTTCTCCGTAGCGCGCAAGGTGCTCTTCGTCGCACTTCGCTATCACAGAATTTCCCATACGACCGTCACCTCGTCCGAAACGTCTATATCCTCCGGCGTGACGTCGAGGTCGAACGCCGCCTTCGGCGCGGCACCGGCGGCGAGCATACTCATCTCCGGCCGCACCTCAAAATCATTCTCGTTCCACGCATAGTCTATGGTCTGAATTTCACCGAGCCGCACTTCAGCGGCTTCCGCAAGCACCCGCGCCTTTTCGCCCGCATCTTTGACCGCGCCTGCGAGCAGCGTATTTTTCGCCTTTTCCGGGTCTGAAACGGTGTAGCTGAGCCTCAGCTCGGGCTTGAGGGGCGATTCCGAAAGCGCGAACAGCACGCTTCCGAGCAGCGCGTTGTCCGAGGGAAACTCGACCTTCAGCACGCGGCTGAAGCGATAGCCCGCGAAGCGCTGCCTGTAGACCCCGTCCTCCGAATAGCCCTCGTACTCGCTCTCTACGTTGAAGGCGAGCGTTTTGAGGTCGGTTTTTGCAAAGCCGAAGCGCGCGAGAAGCTCGCTTAACGCGCCGGCTTCCTCCGCTCCGCGCCGGAGCGCCTCGCCGTACTCGGGGCATACGCCGCCGAGCGTGAGCGTGATCCTCGCCGCGTCGGGTCTGAGCCTCAGCCGACCCTTTCCGATAACCTTTATCGATCTCATATCAGAGCCTTTCCACAAGCGAGGCGCAGTAAAACGTCATGCCGCACTTGTTAATATAAAAATCGAGTATCTTCTCCGAATCCTTCGTGCTTGTGACGAGGAAAGCGTACTTATATCCGTCGCGCCGCGCCGTCTCGCGGGCAAAATCCATAAGCGCCCTGCCGATACCCTCGCTTCTTCTCCCGGGCACGACGTAGATCTCCTCGATGCCGAAGTATTTTTCACCGTCCGGTATGACCGAGCGGTAGTTTTTGCTGACGCCCTCCTTTGCAAAGACGTAGCCGATGATCGCACCGCCCTCCTCGGCGGTAAAAACGCGCTTGTCGGCAATGTCGCTCTCCTCGTTCGGAACGAGCCCGCGCGTGATGTCCTCCTCCGCCCACGCCTGCGAGAGCCGTATAAGCTCCCCGATCTGAGAGTGTGAGGGTGTTATTTCGCGGATCATGATTTCACCCGGGGCTTTATCTGCCTCGGCTCTTTTTATTCGCTCCTCCGGGCTGACTTCTTTCATCAGCCTTCTGAGCCTCGTAAGCGTAATCTGCTTCTGACCGGTTTTTGCCGGTTTTCCCGCGTTTTTCCACGCTCTATTGCCCACTCCGTTGTAAATCTCTTCCCATTCGCCGTTCCCGTCGAGCTTCATAACTATCAGGTAGTCCGGCTCTGAGCTGAGCGCGACGCGGTCGACCTGCGTCGCCTTTATCTGCACAAGCTTCCCGTCCGCGGTTAGTGCGTCGTGCGTTTCAGCGCTATTTTTCAGAAGTGTCAAGCCGTAAGCCTCCTCGGCAATCACCTCTCCGATACTGCCGATCGTGTGTCCGTCCGGCGTAAAGCGCCTGCCGGGAAAAGCCTCCTCCAGCTCCCGTGTTATGGCATAGAGGCTCCTGATTTTTTCCCTTATGTCCACCTTTCCCTACTCCTTCTCAAGAATATCTATCACGTGGTGCGAGGCGCCGATGAGATCCTGCCGCTCGCAGGTCGCAAGGTGATACTCCATCCACTTTGCAAAAGTCCCGTCGTCCATCGCGTCGATCATATCGCGGTGGTAGTTCGTCGCGCCGTCCGCCGCGACGAGCTTCAGCCTCTTCACCGGAAATTCCGCGTCATAAGAGGCGATGTCCTCGGTGCGCGAGAGCTCGAAAAGCTCCTTCGGCTCGCTCACGCAGTGCCAGTCCTCGGTCAGCATCCCCGCCTCAAGCACCGCGCCGAGATTATTTTTCCCGAAAACGTACTGAATGACCGTAGGCTCGTTCATACAGTAGGCGACGAGTATTTTTCCGCCCCTTTTCGTAACGCGCACAGCCTCCGAGAGCGCCCGCAGCTTGTCCTCGCGGGTGTAGAGGTGGTACATCGGACCGAGCAGCAGCGTAAGGTCGAAGCTCCCGTCCGGCAGAAACGACAGGTCGAGCGCGTTGCCCTCGATGGCGGTCAGCGGCTCGCTTCCGTCGAGCTTCGATTTCAGCACCTCGAGATTGTGCGCGACAAGCTCTACCGCGGTAACGCGCAGACCCTTCTTCGCAAGCGCTACGCTGTACCGCCCGGTACCGGCGCCGACCTCGAGAACAGCCGGCCCGCTCGATTCCGCAAGGCTCTCGCGGATATACTTCATCGTCGTGAGATACTCCACGCTTCCGTGCCGCGACAAGAGGCGGTTTTCCTCGTTGTAAGTGTTGTAGTAATCCTCAAGATAGCTCATTTATTACCCCTCGCAATCACAATAGAAAATGACGTCCGACTTGCCCTCCTGCGAGGTGTGGCGGTACACGTTCGTGTCGAGCCCGCCGATATAAAACCCCGCGCCGAGGTAGAAAAGGCACGCGCCGGGGTTATTATCCTGCCCCTGCGTGTAAATGCCGCGGTATCCGCACTCTGAGGCAAGCGCCTTCGCCCGCCCGATCAGCATTCTGCCGACCCCCTGCCCGCGATACGCGCGGGCTACCTTGAGGTCGTAGAGGTACATATATTTGAAAAAACCGGGCTGCAAAATCGCCAGCCCCACGCATTTCTCGCCGTCGTACGCGCCGAGGAAAGCACTCTCGCCCATCGCCTCAAAATTGTAGTTTTCGTCGGGAAAGCACATCTCCGCGACGTTCTCCGGCGCAAAGCGAATCAGCTCCCAAGTCCACTCCCCGTCCGCGCGCGAGACTGCCACGCGCCCGAAAAGCTCAAAGGGCTCGTTCGGGATATTTATGTCCTTTTTGTGCTCAGAATCGATGATTTTTACCTCGATCACGGCTTTTCACCCCAAAATTCCTGCGATTTTCTCAATTTGCTCCCGTGAGAGCGGCTTATCGCTCCGGCGGTGTATCGCGCGGTCAACGTCGGCCCTCGACGAAAGAATAAACCCGCTTTTCACCGGGCTTTTGCCGCCGACGAGCATCACATAGCCCGTGACCCACGCCCGGGCTGAGCGCTCGGTAAGATAGTGCGACAGGATATAGACCTGCCGCTTTACCTGCCGGATCGGGTTCTGCACGCTCTTTTCGTAGGTTTTTCCGGCGCGTGTGGTCTTTAGCTTGCGCCACTCAGAATCTTCCTCGCCGCCGATGAGCCTGCCCTTGTAGTTCTTGACCTCGATGATGAACACGCCGCTCGTGTTCACGACCACGCAGTCAAGCTCGGTCTCTCTGCCCTCAAAGGCGATCTTCACGTTGTAAAATGCGCGGTCGCCCGGTCTGAGAACGCTCTCGACAACGCGCCGCGCGTACCTCTCCCCGCGGTTTCCGGCGCGCTTCCACTCCGGCGTTCGGAGAACAAAAAGCAGTATAATAACGGCGAAAACCGCGCCGATGATCAGAAAATAGCGCATTATTTTCTTAAAAATCTCTCGTCCGCCGGCGCGTCCTCGGAGATGAAGCGCTCGACCCTCATGTGAAGATCGTACTTCTCGCGCAGAGCCGCGATCTTCGCCATCATCGGAGAAGCGTGGTGCGCGTCGATCGCCGCCTGAGATTCCCAGGAGTCGATGAGCAGGACGGTCTCGCGGTCATCCATCGGGAAAAAGTATTCGTATCTGAGGTTGCCCGGCTCGCGGCGGATCTCATCGGCAACGCCGGAGGCGGTCATCTCTCGCGCGAAAGCCTCCGCCGCGCCGCCCTTGCCGGTATAAAATAGTTGTAATGTGATCATATCTGCGCCTCCTGTTTTCATACTAACCCCTGATTAAAAGCTTTAACCGAGCGCGCAGATTTTTTTGCGTCATACAAGGCGTCCGGTGCAGATAATACTTTGTGTATTATCAAGCCGGATAACGAAGTATGACGCGAAAAGGGCAAGCGCGAATTGAAGATTTTGATTAGGGGTTAGTATCATTACCGCAATTCTATCAAAAACCGCGCGCAAAAGCAACCGCAAGAAAAAAAGACTGCCGGGAGTGGGATCCCGACAGTCTGTTTATTTACCTTATCTTACTTAGCCTTGGACGCCTTGAGATACTTCTTTACAAGCAGGAATTCCCAGAGGGCGCAGAGGCAGAGGACTACGACCGTGCAGGTGATCCTGATGATCTCCCAGGTTGCAAGTCCGCCGGAGGCGCCGGCGCCGTAAGCGCGGGAATTGGCGGTAGTGTAAAGGATGTTCTTGGACGCCTGACGCATCGCGAGGACGGAGGTGGCGCTCGTCTTATCGGTCATCTCGCTGTACTCGGTCATCTGCGGGGTAAGGCAGAAGTCGTTGCCGTTGCGGACGAGGATATCAGCGTCCTGATAGCCGTAGCCGCCGAAGTAGTCGGTAAGCACCATGCCGCGGAAGCCCCACTCGCCGCGGAGGACGGAGTTCTGGAGCTCGGTGGTGGCGGCGGCGTACTTATTGCCGATGTAGTTGAAGGCGCTCATGACTGCGGTGCAGTGGCCTTCCTTGACGGAGAGCTCGAACGGTCTGAGGTAGATCTCGCGCATAGCCTGCTCGTTGGTCCAGGTGCAGAGCATATCGGTGCGGTGAGTCTCCTGATCGTTGAGCGCGAAGTGCTTCATGAAGGCGTAGACTCCGCTCTCGGCGGCGCCGAGGATGGCGTTAGCCGCCATCTTGCCGGAGATGAAGCCGTCCTCGGAGTAATACTCGAAGTTGCGGCCTGCGAACGCGCTTCTGTGGATGTTCATAGCCGGAGCGTACCAGCCGGAGACGTCCATCTCGTCAGCCATCTTGCCGATGGACTGGCCGAACGCCTTGGCAAGATCGACGTTCCAGGTCGCGGCGATGACTACGCCCGCGGGGAAGCCGATGGAAGCCTTGCCGGTGAAGTTGTTGTTGATGGAGGCGGGGCCGTCGCAGTCGACCTGCTGGGTCTTGCCGACGGAGTCGATCGCTACGCTCTGATAGCCGCCGACGCCGATGAGCTGTACCATATCCTCAACGGTGAGCTGATCGAGGAGCTTCTCCCACTGAGCGTCGTCATAGCTCTTGCCCTTCATATCGTTGAGGGTAAGGCCGTTCTTCGCGCCGGTGGTGGGCATAACGTCGGAAGCGTTATTGAACTGGGTCGGGTCGTAGTTAGTGTGGTTATAGAAGCCGGCCTTCGCGGTGTCGCTCATCTCGAAGTTCGTCGGAGCGGCGGTAGCCTCGGCGTAGTTGGCAAAGCCGTTTTCGCGGCTGAGGTAGGTGACGTCGCCTGCGGCATAGCCGAAGAGGCTGGTGGCGGCCTCAGCGTCAGAGGAGCGCTTGTTGGACTCGTTATAAGTAATAGTGGTGGGTACGTTGTAGGTCTTGGAGTCGATCACGTTGTGGGAATCCTTGTTGATGGAGATGACGTAATCGCCCGCCTCGAGGACGTAGCAGCCGGCGCCCTTATAATCGAAGGAAGCCATATCCTCCGCCTTGAAGCTGATCTTTACGGTCTCGCTCGCGCCGGGCTGGAGAACGCCGGTCTTGGCGAAGGCAACGAGGTTAGCTACGCTCTTCTCGATGCCGCCGTTGGTGTAGGGCGGGTTGAAGTAGACCTCGACGACGTCCTTGCCGGCGACGGAGCCGGTGTTCGTGACCTTGACGTCGAAGCTGAGAGTGCCGTTGGACTCGCTGATAGCGCCCATCTCCTGAGTGAAGGTGGTGTAGCTGAGGCCGTAGCCGAACGGGAATACGACAGCCTTGTCATAGTCGATGACGCCCTCGGCAGCCGCGGTCTCATACCAGCGGTAGCCGACGTAGATGCCCTCGACGTAGTTGACGAAGTTCGGGGTTACGGGGAAGCCGTAGCTCATGGGGCTGACGTCCGCGAGGTTCGTGTACTGGAACTCGCCGATGTTGTTGAAGTTGGGAGCCTCGGTGAGATCGGCTACGTAGGTATCGATGGTGCGGCCGGAGGGGTTGACCTTACCGGTGATGATGCTGCCGAGAGCATTGAAGCCGGTCTGGCCGGGGCCGGGAGCGAGAATGGCGGCCTTGATGCTCGGATACTCATAGAGCCAGCCAAGCTCCATGGCGTTGGAGGCGTTGATGACGACGATGACGTTGTCAAATTCGCTCGTGACCTTTTCGATCATGGCTATCTCGCGGGTCGTCGGCTCAAGATAGCTCTTCGAGGCGTCGAGATCCTCGGGATACTCGCTGTAACGAAGACCGGTCTGGCTGAACATGGTGCCCTTTCCGTCGTCGTTGAAGGTATCGGGAACGTTGGGGTCGAGGCTCGTCGGGAGGTCTGCGCCCTCGCCGCCGGAGCGGGAGATAACGATGAGCGCGGTGTCGGAGTAAGCCTTCGCGCCGTCAAAGATGCCCTTTGCCTCGTACTCAGCCATGCTGGGCTCGGGAACTGTCCAGTCCTGACCCATCATGCCGATGCCGGGGCGGGCAGCGCGGAAGTCCTGATAGAACTTTACAAGGTCTGCGTTGTACTGGATGCCGGCGTTCTCAAGTCCCTTGAGGAGGGAAACGGTCTCGTAGAGGCCGGAGAGCGAGCCGGAGCCGGTGCCGCCGTAGACGGGGTTGGTGGAAGACCAGCCGAAGGTATTGAGCTTCACTTCTCCGGAGAGCGGAAGAATTCCGTCGTTTTTAAGGAGAACGAAGCCCTCCTCGCTGATCTCCTCGCAGAGGCGATTGGCGGTGGTGATGCTGTCCTCGCTGATGTCGCCGCTGGAGCGGAACGCCATGCTGACGACGCCGTAGAGCGGGCCGGTAAGGATAAGATTAAGTACGATGACGAGGGCTACGACAAACGCAACCCACGATGAGCCGCGCACAAGACCCTTAAGGGGCTTCTTTATCTTGATAGCGGCGATGGTGACGATGATCGCAAGCACGAGAACGACACCCAGAGCGATGAGATGGCCCTGAATAAGTCCGAGCGTAGTGATAACGTCATTCATGTTGATGCCTAGCATACTGTTTTTTTCCTCCTCTTTTCATTTTGCACAATTGATGTGCAGCAGTCACAATATACTATATAATATATATATTGTCAACACACTTTTGTAACATTTCACAAACCGGCAAGCATTTGTGCAGATAATGTCGGGTAAAATGAAGAAGTGTCATTCCGAGCCGGTTCGCAAACCGGCGTGGGAATCCGTAATACCCTCTATGCAGGCAAAACGGATTGCCGCGGCTCCAGAAGGAGCCTCGCAATGACACATAAATTTATAAACTCAATAAATATCTGAGATATTCCGCGCACAGCTCTGTCCGCTCCGTGTTCGCTATGACCGCGAAGTACACCGGCTCGTCAAAGCCCGGGAGCGAATCGAGCCGCGCGCCGTTTGCCCGCGTTTCCGTTCTGACAATATGCTCGCTCGCCTCGTTCAGCGTGTACTCGATCTCGTTATCCTCGAGAACTACCTCGTTTTCCGTCAGAATATCCTCCGGCGCGATACCGTCAAGCTCCATGAGATACCCCGCCGCCGATAGAATATCGTATCCCTGCCGGCTCAGAAGCACAACGTCGAGTGTCTTGGATTCCACCGCCGCCATGAGCTTTATGCGCGAGGCGTAGGCTGACTTATGCGCCTCGCCCTCGGCGGAGTCGGAGATGTAGAGGCCGCGGTAGATGAGCACCTCGTTTTTCCTCGCGTCAAGTCCGAGGCTTTCCGCAAAACCGCCGTCGAGCGCGCTCTCAAGCTCGCTCCCGACGGAGACGTTCACTAGCCCGAGGTACAAAACCGGCTCTTTTCTCGTCGCAAACCGCCATATTTCGCCGGAAATAATCACTATCGCGGCGATCCCGAGGATGATGAACCATTTATAGTACGTCCAGATATGGTCGATCTTCTCCCTTGTCGAAAGGCGCCGGAACGCCTCGCGGCCGTCGCGTCTGTCCTTATCGTCCGCCATTATTCCTCCGTCTCCCCGTCCTCTTTATCCTCGTCGGGGCTGCCGGAGCAGGCGTCGATTATGCGCCACATGAGCAGCGACGAGAGAAGCGCGCATAGCCCCTCGCCGAGGAGCATGAACGGCGTGAAGAAGCGGACGGTTATAAAGAACACCGCAAAATGAATAGCGGCGACGCATATCGTCGCAAAGAGGTAGCGAACGCCGATGAGAAACGAATTTTTGATCATCTCGCGGTTTGTGTTCTGAACGCTCGCCACGAGCGGGAAGAGCCAGATAAGCAGAATGACGTAGAAAACGCCGAGCGCGATCACCGCCGCTAGCAGAACTGTCCACAAAACCGCCATTGGCCCCTCCGCGATAAGGCGCAGGTGGTAGAGAACGTAGCCGTCCGCGCCGAGGAACACGCCCACGGCGAGCATAATGAGCCACAGAACGGTGGACTGCTTGAAGTTTTCCCTGAAGGACTTGAAAAACATCTTCGTGACGTTTCCGTCCTCGTCGCGCGCGAGCCTCAGCATCGCGTAATAAAGCCCCGTGGTCGCGGCGCCGATGGTGAAGATCGGGATCGAGCAGATAAACCACAAAAGATTCAGCCAGCAGGCGTAGGAGAATCTTATTAAAATCTGGCTCGCCTTGCTGTCGTAAGATAAAAATTTCATCTCTTATCCCTCGTTTTCAAGTATATCTCCGGTCGATTCGCGGGGAACGACGTCGGTGGAGGTGTACATCGTGCGGAAGTCGAGCGACGGCTCCTGAATTCGCGTGATGAGCATCTGCGCGGCGGAGTAAGCCATTATCTGAGTGTGGATATGCACGGTCGTGAGCGCGGGGACGAGCATCTTCGACTCCGGCGCGTCGTCAAAGCCGCAGAGCATAACGTCCTCCGGCACGTTCTTTCCGAGCTTGCGGAGGATCTGCAGCGAATCGTATGCGACAAAGTCGTTCGCGCAGATAAACAGCTCCGGCAGCTCCTCGAGCGCCTCCAGCTCGTGGTACAGATCGACCACGTTGATGCTCTTGATTATAAACCGCTCGTCCACCGGCGCGGAGGCGAGCATCATCGCCGTTCTGAAGGCGATATAGCGCTCAAAGAAGCTCTGGCAGTGGTCGTAATCGCCGATGTAGCCGATTTTCCGTATGCCCTTTCTGAGCGCGGACTCGACTATGCGGATTATCTCCGTCGTGTTGTCCATAAAGAGCTGATCCGCCGGCAGCGCGCGGCCGCCGGTGCGCACGGGCCCGTCCACGAAAAGGATCGGCAGACCGAGGTCGCAGAGCATTTTATCGTAATCCCAGTCGAACATCTCTATGCAGACGATCGCTCTCGCCTGCTCGGGCAGGAACGTGAACGGCAGAACGCCGTTTTTTATGTCCTCCTTGCTGACGTGATGGGTGTTGAGCCGGTATCCGAGCTGACCGAGCTCGCGCTGGAGCCTGTCGAGCATAGTCGCGGCGAAGTGGCTGCCGCCGAAGTAAAAGGTCGTGAGCAGCGCGATCTCACCGGGCTCCGGCTTCTCCTCGCCGGCCTCGCTCTCGGCGCTGACCGCCTTGTAGAGCGTCTGAACGTAGGAAAACTGCTTGTAGCCCATCTCGACCGCCTTTTGCAGTATTTTCTCGCGCGTTACCTCCGCAAGACCCTCGGAGTTGTTTATCGCCTTGGATACTGTGTTGCGCGAAACGCCGAGCGCGTCCGCTATGTCCTGTATCGTAACCTTTTTGCTCATGAATACACGCCCTTTGCGGTGATTTTCTGCTTTTATAATAATACCTGAGTTTGCAAATGTCAACGAAATACGCATTAAGCGCACTCTGAACGAGCAGAGTACACATTTTTGGGCGTTTCTATTTGTGCATTACGATAAAATTGTTGCATTTGCACAATAATTTCGTTGACTTTTACATTTTACAATGCTACTATGACCTTGCGTCAGGGCGAAAATTGTGCATTTGCACATTTGGCGGTGCGTGTTTGCGCGATTTTTGCCTAACCCGTAACGAAAAAGGAGGAGTTCGATGAAAAAATCCTTACCGCCAAACGCCTCAGGAGGTAAGAGCTCCGCGCTGCACAACTTCGGCGTCTACGTGCGGCAGCACTGGCAGCTGTATGTGATCTTCATGCTGCCGGCATTCGCGCTGACTATCATATTCCGTTACATCCCGATGGGCGGAATCTTGATGGCCTTCACGGAGTACAATCCTATCCGGGGCATCCTGGGAAGTGAATGGGTCGGCTTTGAGCACTTCCAGCGCTTCCTTTCCTCACCCGACTTCATGACCTATCTCATGAACACCCTCAAGCTCAGTATCTTCGGCCTTCTGTGGGGCTTCCCGGCGCCTATTCTTCTGGCGTTTCTGCTCAACAGGATCATGTCGAAGAAGACTAAGCAGCGCATTCAGCTCATTCTCTATATGCCGAACTTCATTTCGGTCATAGTCCTCTGCGGTATCGTCCGTATTCTTCTCTCGCCCACCGGAATGCTCAATTCCCTCCTGGGTACGAACACGAACTTTATGACGATGCCCTCCGCCTTCCGCACGATCTACATCGCGTCCGGAATCTGGCAGGGAGCCGGCTGGGCGTCCATAATCTACACCGCCGCCCTCTCCAACGCCTCCAAGGAGCTGACTGAGGCCGCCGTTATCGACGGCGCCAACATCTTCCAGCAGATCAAGGCTGTTGAATGGCCCGCGATCAAGGATACCGTCCTCATCCAGTTCATCATGAGCGTCGGCAACATCATGAGCGTCGGCTTTGAGAAGGCATACGCGCTCCAGACCGACATGAACCTCGCAACGAGTGAGATCATTTCCACCTACGTTTACAAAAAGGGTCTTCTTGAAGGCGACTACGGCTTCTCCACCGCCGTCGGACTCTTCAACACCGTCATCAACGTCGTTCTTCTTATCTCGATGAACCAGATCGTCAAGAAGATGAACGAGGGCAAGGGAATCTGAGGGGAGGAGAGAAGCTATGACAAAAAGAAAGAAAAAGAGCGAGTTTCAGAAGCTCCCCACCGGCGACAAGGCTCTGCTTATAGTCGGCTACATAATCCTCGGCCTGTTCGTTGTTGCGATCATCATGCCGATGGTCTACATCATTCTCGCCTCCTTCATCGACCCCATAACGCTTCAGAACAGCGGTCTCACCTTCGACTTCAGCAAGTGGACCACCACCGCCTACGAGCGTGTTCTTGAGAACGCACAGATCTGGGTCGGCTTCAAAAACGCCCTCATCTACTCCGTTCTCTTCACAGTCCTCTCCGTCATCGTGACCCTGCTCGCCGCCTATCCTATGAGCCGCAGCGACTTCAAGGGCAGGGGCTTCTTCAACACCATCTTCGTTATCACGATGTTCTTCGGCGGCGGACTTATCCCCACCTATCTTCTTATCTCCAATCTCCACATGCTTGACACCATCTGGGCGATCCTTCTCCCCGGCTGCTTCAGCGTATGGAACATGATCATCGCCCGCACCTACTACCTCGGCATACCGCGCGACCTTCAGGAAGCCGCCGAGATCGACGGCGCGACCGAGATGACCTACTTCTTCCAGATCCTTGTTCCGGTCTGCACCCCGATAATCGCCACCATCTCGATGTGGCAGTTCGTCGGAATGTGGAACAGCTACTTTGACGCCATGATCTACCTCAATGACGCCGCAAAGCAGCCCCTCCAGCTCGTTCTCCGCTCCATCCTCATTCAGAACCAGCCTGATCCCGGCATGGTAAGCGATATGCAGAGCACCGCTCAGAGAGCGCAGATGGCGGAGCTTCTCAAATACGCGACCATCATCATCTCCAGCCTTCCGCTTCTTATCATGTATCCGTTCTTCCAGAAGTACTTCGATAACGGAATCATGGCAGGCGCGGTCAAGGGCTGATCTATGAAAAAAGGAGAAAATTTGAAAATGAAAAAGTTCCAGAAAGTTATGAGCGTCCTTCTCGCAGTCGCCATGCTCGCAGTTATGCTCGCGGCCTGCGGCGGCAGCAATACCGACACCCCCGACCATTCCCAGGCTCTCGATGTCGACCCCGCTTCCCTCGCGTTCCCTCTCGCTGAGAAGGCTGAGATCTCCGGTCTCACCAGCTTCCCCGTCGGCACCGAGTCCGAGCCGAACAACCGCACCATCTTCAAGCGCCTTGAGGAAAAGACCAACGTCCACGTCAACTGGAAGACCATCCAGGGCGACCAGTGGGGCGACAAGATCAGCCTCGAGATGGCTAACCTCAAGACTCTTCCCGAGTTCGTTTTCAGCGCCGGCTTCTCCGACACCGACCTTCTCAAGTATGCAAAGCAGGGCGTTATCATCCCTGTCGAGGATTACATCGACAAGTACATGCCCAACCTCATGAAGGTCTTTGAGCAGGCTCCCGAGTACCGCACCATGTGCACCGACGAGAACGGCCACATCTGGGCTCTTCCCTGGATCGAGCAGCTCGGCAGCGAGAAGACCGCTATCCAGACCGTCGGCAATATGCCCTTCATCAACGTAGCATGGCTCGACTACCTCGGCCTCAAGATGCCCACCACCGTCGATGAGTTCGAGCAGGTTCTCATCGCCTTCCGCGACAACGCCGCTGACCTCAAGAGCCACTTCGGCATCGACGGCGACATCATCCCCATGAGCTGCATCATCAACGGCGGCAACGAGGACTGCACCATCCTCACCAACGGCTTCGGCGAGGGCTACGGCGATCCCGATAGCGGCCGCAAGATCGTAGTTACCGACGACCTCAAGGTCATCTGCCCCGCCACCACCGAGGGCTGGCGCAAGGGCATCGAGTGGCTCCACAAGCTCTATGCCGAGGACCTCATCGATAAGGAAGCCTTCACTCAGGAGTGGTCCACCTACGTCGCTAAGGGCAAGTCCGGCCGCTACGGCGTCTGCTTCAGCTGGGACGTTGCGAACATCGCCGCCATCTCCATGGACGACCTCATCGCAGGCAACGGCTGGCAGCCGCTTCCCGCTCTTACCGCTGACACCCGCAACATCACCCCGGCTAACGGCTCCTTCACCTCCGGCTTCGACCGCGGCCGCTGCGTAGTCACCGTCAACGCCAAGAACCCCGCTCTCGTATGCGCGTGGCTCGACCAGATGTATGATCCGATGCAGTCTCCTCAGAACAACTGGGGCACCTACGGCGAGGATGACGATTTCGATATCTTCGAGATGGGCACAAACTCCGCCGGCGAGCCGATGCTCAAGCACGCATGGCTTGGCGACGCCTCCCCTGTTGAAGTCCGTGAAGCCGAATGCGTAGGCGGCCCGCTCGCCATTCTCGACTCCTACTACGGCAAGTACGTCACCTGCCCGGACGACGCTCAGTACCGTCTTGACTGGATCAAGGACGTCTACACTCCCGATATGAACACCAAGTACGTTTTCCCGAACGTATTCATGACCTCCGACGACACCAAGCAGATCGCAAACCTCAACCCGGATATCTACAAGTGCGTCAACGCCGCAAAGGCTGACTGGATCATGAACGGCTTCACCGACGCCGATTGGGATAAGCTCCAGTCCGACCTCCAGGCTTACAAGCTCAACGACTACCTCGCAATCTTCCAGAAGTACCTCGACGCCTTCTACGGCAAATAAGCTTAAACCTTTTCGGAAGGAGTTACTTAAATGGCAGAAGTTCAACTTAAAAATATAAAGAAGGTTTATCCCTTCATCTCCGGCGAGGACAAGAAAAAGTCCAGGAAAAAGGCTGACGAGCCTGAGAAGAAGAAGGCTAATCTTCAGATCACCGATGAGGGCGTTGTAGCCGTTCAGGCGTTCAACCTCGACATCAAGGATAAGGAGTTCATAGTTCTCGTCGGCCCCTCCGGCTGCGGCAAGTCCACCACTCTCCGCATGGTCGCGGGTCTTGAGGAGATCTCTGACGGCGAGCTCATCATCGACGGCAAGGTCATGAACGACGTTGCCCCGAAGGACAGAGATATAGCGATGGTATTCCAGAACTACGCTCTCTATCCCCACATGACCGTTTACGAGAACATGGCGTTCTCCCTGAAGCTCCGCAAGGTGCCGAAGGACGAGATCGACAGAAAGGTGCGCGAGGCCGCCGAGATCCTCGACATCACCCAGTACCTCGACCGTAAGCCGAAGGCTCTCTCCGGCGGTCAGCGCCAGCGCGTCGCCATCGGCCGCGCGATCGTCCGCGCGCCGAAGGTCATGCTCATGGATGAGCCGCTCAGTAACCTTGACGCCAAGCTCCGCAACGAGATGCGCGCTGAGATCATCAAGCTCCGCCACCGCATCAACACCACGTTTATGTACGTCACGCACGACCAGACCGAGGCCATGACCCTCGGCGACCGCATCGTCATCATGCGCGACGGCTACATTCAGCAGATCGGCACTCCTCAGGAGGTGTTCAACCACCCCTCCAACCTCTTCGTTGCAGGCTTCATCGGAATGCCCGTAATGAACTTCTTCGACGGCAAGCTCACCCGCGAGGGCGACAAGTTCTTCGTTGAGGTCGGCGGCTACAAGGTAGAGCTCGCAAAGGAGAAGGAAGAGCGCCTTCTCAAGAACAACGTCCAGTCGCAGCCCGTAACCCTCGGCGTCCGTCCCGAGCACACCGACGTCGGCGAGACCGGCATCGCGGGCAAGGTTGACGTTGCCGAAATGATGGGCTCCTCCGTCCACCTCCACATCTCCGCGGAGGGCCGCGACGTCATCATCATCGTCCCGACCATCGACATGAAGAAGAACTACGCTCTCGGCGATCCGATCCACTTCACCTTCGGCGGCAACGTAGCTCACGTTTTCTCCAAGGAAACCGACAAGAACCTCGAGTTCTGATCCCCTGTATCTCTTCCTTTTCAAAACCCCCTGCACAGTCGCCATACCTGTGCAGGGGGCACACTAATAAGTTGCGCTGAATAGCTTTACATTTGCACATTTGTCTGTTACTATATTGGGCAAGTGCTCCAAAAGGCACAAACTCTTGCGCCTTTTGCAATACCTGCCAATGCGACAATGGAGGATCATCATGAAAGACACTCTTCAAAAGGCGAGAGCCTTTGAGCGAAAATATCTGCCCTCACTCCTCGGCTCCGAGCTTCAGCCGCGCTTTCACCTCACCGGCGGAGTCGGCTGGATCAACGATCCCAACGGCTTCTCGCTTTACAAGGACGAATACCACCTCTTCTTCCAGTACTACCCCTACGACATCAACTGGGGTCCTATGCACTGGGGTCACGTCAAGACCCGCGATTTCATTCACTGGGATCGCCTGCCCTGCGCCCTCGCGCCCGACGCGCCCTACGATAAAAACGGCTGCTTCTCCGGCGGCGCCATCGAGCTGCCCGACGGCCGTCATCTTCTGATGTACACCGGCGTGCGCAACGTCCGCCGCTCGAACGGTCTCGTCGCGGGCTATCAGACCCAGTGCCTCGCGGTAGGCGACGGCGTGAACTACGAAAAGCTCGCCGCAAACCCCGTTCTCGACGCGAAGGATCTCCCTGAGGGCGGCTCCGCCATCGACTTCCGCGACCCGAAGATCTGGTATGAGGACGGAAAATATCTCTGCGTCGTGGGCAACCGCCCCGCCGACGGCTCCGGCTCGATACTTCTCTTCGAGAGCGACGACGCCTTTACCTGGCGCTATGCCTCCACCCTCGCCTCCTGCCATAACCAGTTCGGCAAGATGTGGGAGTGTCCCGATTTCTTCGCGCTCGACGGCAAGCACGTGCTTCTCACGAGCCCGCAGGATATGATGAGCATGGGTCTTGAGTTCCATCCCGGCAACTCCACCCTCTGCATAATCGGCGAGTACGACCGCGAGGCAAAGCACCTCCTGCGCGACAACATTCAGGCCATCGACTACGGCACCGACTTCTACGCAACGCAGACAGTCCTCACGCCGGACGGCAGAAGAGTCATGATAGCCTGGATGCAGAACTGGGAGACCGCCGGCAGCAAGCTCAAGGAGCTGCCGTTCTTCGGTCAGATGACCCTGCCGCGCGAGCTTCACGTCCGCAACGGAAGGCTCATTCAGAACCCGGTGCGTGAGATAGAGGATTTCAGAAGGCTCAAAATCAGCTACAGGGACGTCATGATCACGCAGGAAACGAATCTCCAGGGCGTGAGCGGACGCTTCCTCGATATGACCGTCAAGGTCAGACCCGGCAACAAGAACAGCATGTACCGCTATTTCCGCATAAACGTCGCAAAGGACGGCGAGTGCGTCACCACGATCCGCCACAAGCCAGAGAACAACACTCTGCGCGTAGACCGCAGCCGTTCCGGCTTCCCGCACGACATCATCACGAGCCGCGATTTCCCGGTCAGCGCTTACGATGAGCTGAAACTCCGGATCGTTATGGACAGATACAGCCTCGAGGTGTTCGTAAACGACGGCGAGCAGGCGGCAAGCTTCGTGATCTACACTCCGGTCAGTGCCGATTCCATCTCCTTCTCCTGCGACGGCGCCGCGATCATCGACGTTGAAAAATACGATCTTGAAACCGAGTAACCAAAAAGCACAAGGGCGGGTCATCACGACCCGCCCTCAATGCGTCGACAAAGTCTCCGCATCGAACATATTTTGCACTCTCGGAGCGCAAAATATGACGCCTACGGGCGGGTGATGCGACGTGAAGGGGCCTCTTGGCCGGCCCCTTCACAGATCCCCGCCTCCTATATCCAACGCTTTTTCTTTTTGTCTACAGTCTGAGGGCGGGTCATCACGACCCGCCCGAATTCTTTATATTACCTCCGCAAAGCGCGGTGAAGTATGTAGGAGCAGGCACCGAAAGTTACTTCCGCAGTAAGCGGCCAAGCGTGTTAGATGCTTCGCGTATTATACAACAGCATCGCGCAGATCGGCGCACCCATGTGTAACGGTCTCAGACAAGAGCTTTTATCTCTCTCTTGGTTCCGTTCTCTCTCTTTTTCCCGAAAAAGAGAGAGAACGAACAGAAACGGGCGGGGTATTTCCCCGCCCAAATTTCGCTATTCAGCCGAGTCCGTCACCCTCAGCATCCTCTTCTCCCAGCCGGAGCAGAAGTAGTAGACGGCGAGAAGCGCGGAGCATATGCCCCAGCCGATCGGATAGCCCACGCCGATGAAGATCGGGTCGGAGGTTAGCCGGCTCACTATCGCAAGGTAGATCTGACGGATCACGATGAAGCTCATGATCTGTATCAGGGTCGGTATCTTCGTATCGCCCACGCCGCGCAGAGCGCCGGAGAGCACGCTGTTGCCGACGAGCAGGAGGTTCAGCGGCGAGATCACCCGCAGGAAAATCACGCCGTAATTGATCGTTTCCGCGGCGACCGCGGCGTCGGCGCCGTCCGTCTCGACGAACAGACCGATGAGCGGCTCGGCAAAAATCTCAAGCGCGAGCGCGACAAGTCCGACGGCGGCGACGGTCAGTATAAACGCGACGAGCGTACCCTTTTTCGCCCGCTCGCGGTTGCCCGCGCCGATATTCTGCCCGACGAAGGTCGTTGTCGCAAGGCTCAGCGCCTGCTGCGGCACGGCTGTGAATGCGTCGATGCGCGTGTACGCGCCCCAGCCCGCCATACAAGCGGTCTGAAACGAGTTTATGTAGCTCTGCACGAAGGTATTTGAGAACGAAACGAGCATCTGCTGAATGCTCGATGGCAGTCCGATCTGCACTATTCTGCGCAGCATCGGGCGGTAAATGCGCATTTTGAGCGGCTCGAGGCGGTAGCTCTCGTCGCTCGTCATCAGCGTCCAGACGACGAGCACGGCGCTCACAAGCTCCGCGACGACCGTCGCCCAGCCGACTCCGGCAACGCCCCACTTCAGATACTTCACAAACCATATATCGAGCACTACGTTGACGATTGCCGAAGCAACGAGGAAGTACAGCGGTCTTTTCGCGTCGCCGACGGCGTTCAGTATTCCGGTGCCGAGATTGTAGACGAGCAGTCCGATACTGCCGGCAAAGTAGATCCGCAGGTACTCCGTCGCCTCGGGGAAAACGTCGTCCGGCGTGTTCGTAAGGCGCAGCATAGCCGGCGCGAAGAAGTATCCGAGGATCGTGAACGCCACGCCGAAGACGAGCGCAAGCACCATCGCGGTATGCACAGCCTCGTGAACCCTTCTGTCCTCTCTCGCGCCGAAGTGCTGGCTTATGACTACGCCGGCGCCGTTGGCAAGTCCCATAAATGCGCCGATGAGGGTATAGCTGATATTGCCCACGCTGCCCACGGCGGCGAGCGCCGTCATCGAGGCGTATTTGCCGACCGTGATCGAGTCCACCATGTTGTAAGCCTGCTGGAATACGTAGCCCACCATCAGCGGCAGCGAGAAGGCGACAAGATGGGCGACGACTGAACCCTCGGTCATTATCGTCGCCCGTTTTTTAACTGTTTTTTCCATTATTCAGCCTTTCGGGGTATAATAGTCTCACTAATATAGCCCCAAAGCAGTTTTTTGTCAATAATTATTTAAGAATATCCGCCACACTTTCGAGAAGACCCGACAGCGCCGACTGATACTCCCTCTCCTCCTCGCGCACCGCGCTTCTCCAAACCGCGATATCCTCGCTTTTCAGCTCGCTCGCGCCGAGAAACGCGAGCGCGGCGGCGGCTTTCTCGGTCTTTATAACGACCTGCGTGTACTCACAGCCGAGCATGAGCGCGCTGAGCGCGGTCTTATCGTCAATTAGCCCGCTTGTGAGAATGCCCCAGGTGTCGTATATCGTGTCGGGCGCGACGGCGCCGACGATGACGTCGTACTCCGCGAGCGCATCGGGCGCAGAGCGGCGGTTATTGAAGATATAGCGGAACCACTCATCCCCGCGCGGGAGATATTTCACCTTCAGCCCCGCGAGGTCAAGCTCGTAGGAATTGAGATAAGTCGTCATTCCGCGCCTCTCTCTTGCCCAGCGGCGCGAAAATTCCTCGCTGTCGGAGAGATAAAACCCCTGCCCGAAGTCGGCGTTCGCTCTGCCTCGGCGAATATCCGGCGAGGAGATAATATCAAAGCCGGTGTGATAAACTCTCATCTTACCACCTGAAAGAAGCTATGTAGTCCACGCCCTCCGGCGTTTTTATGCCGGGGTCGGCAAGCTCAAAGCGCGGCTCAAAGCCCTTTTCCCGCATCGCAAGCTCGAAGTGGCACAGCGCAATGCCGAGGTCGATCTTCTGCATATCCCAGCCCGTTCCGGCGCCGTAGCCGCGCGCGTGCTTTATGTAAAAATGCGCTGCGCTGCCGTCGAGCACGACGCGCCACGGCTGCTTATTCACCGCCGAGGGTGCGAGCCGCACCGCCTCGAGCGCGTCCTTTATCGCTCCGCCGTCCGAAAGCGGCTTATCGAAAGCGCCGTCGAAGAATATCTCCCCAAAATCAAGGCGCGAATCCGCCTTTATGCCCGTGCGCATCATGCCCTCGCGGATGCTCATTTTCTTTGCAGGGTAGCCAAGCGGGCTCATGCAGGGCATGACCTCGCCGCTTTTCAGCTCCATCGCGCGCTCAAACGCGCCTCTGTCCATAGTGCCCGCGATTATCGTAGTGCCGACGCCGAGCGTTTCGCAGAGCAGCACGATCTTCTCAAAGGAGTAGCCAAACGCCTCCTCCGCGTGCTCCGCGCGGCGCATTTTTCCCGCGATAAAGCGCTGCGCGCCGACGATCACCGGGCTTGAAAGCCCCTCGTCGGCGCTGAGTATGCGCCACTCTATCAGCTGTCCGTATGGATTATCCGCGCCCTTCGCGCACTCCTCGATTTTCTCAAGGTCGCCGGAGTAAAGGTCAATGCCGTCAAAGGTGCGGACGCTGCGGCGCGCGCGGATCGTGTCAAGTATGCTCATCGTTGCCCTCCGTTATGTGTTTTGCTATATTATATCGCGTGCAATCTATCTTGTCAACCCGATAAGCCACAGAATGACGCCGTAAGCGGCGGAGGCGAGCGTTCCGTAGACGATGACCGGCCCGGCGATGGAGAACATCTTGACGGCGGTGCCGGTTATCAGTCCCTCGGTGCGAAATTCGAGCGCCGGGGCGCAGATCGCGTTGGAGAAGCCTGTTATCGGCACGAGAGTACCGGCGCCGGCGTGTTTTGCGATCTTATCGTACACTCCGAGAGCCGTTAGGAGCGCGCCGAGTCCGACGAGCGTCACGCTCGTAAGCGTTCCGGAGGCGGTTTCATCGGCAAGCTTGAGCCAGAAATCGCGTATCAGCTGACCCAGAACGCATATCGCGCCGCCGATCAGAAACGCCTTCATCACGTTGAGCGCCGTTTTGGACTTCGGCGCGCGTTTTTCCACTAATTTTGCGTATTCCGCGTTAGTTAGCTGCATAATAATCACCCGCGATTATTATGCGCCGCGAGTATTTGATTATTCAATAAAGATGGTATGCGGCGGCATTCCAACCGCGCTTATATGTTCATTCTCTCTCTTTTTCGAGAAAAAGAGAGAGAATGAACCAAGAGAGAGATAAAAGCTCTTGGCTGTGACTATCAGACTTGGCGCCACTTAATGCGCGGTGTACTTTGTCTGATACGCGAAGCGTCTAACTCACTTAGCCGCTTACTGCGTACTCAGTCTTACTGCCTGCTTCTACACACCTCACCGCGCTGTGCGTTTGTGATTTGCAGCTGTACGATCGCAAAAAGCACACATAATAAAACCCCCCGGGCTGTGAACTGCCCAGGGGGTCTCATCTTTTATTAAGAGCTTATACGAGCTCAACAACGCCGATCTCAGCGCTGTCGCCGCGGCGAACGCCGGTGCGGGTGACTCTCGTGTAGCCGCCTTCACGGTCGGCATACTTGGCAGCGAGCTCGCTGAACACCTTGGTCACGACGTCCTCGCGGGTGATGAACGCGAGTGCCTGACGGCGGGAGGCAAGAGTATTCTTCTTGCCCAGAGTTATCATCTTCTCGGCGAGGGGAGCGATCTCCTTGCAGCGGGAGATGGTGGTCTCCATCTTGCCGTTATCAAGGAAGTCGGTGACCTGCTGGCGGAGCATCGCCATGCGCTGATCGGTGGTCTTGCCGAGCTTACGGGGTCCGGTCATTGGTTTTTCCTCCTTTACAGAAAGATCAGTTCAAACTTTTAGTTATCCTCGGAAGCGAGGCTTAATCCCATCATCGCAAGCTTGTGTACGACTTCCTCAAGGGACTTATGTCCGAGGTTGCGCACCTTGATCATCTCGGACTCGGTCTTCTGAACGAGCTCCTCGACGGTGTTTATGTTGGCGCGCTTGAGGCAGTTGAAGCTGCGGACGGAGAGGTCAAGCTCTTCGATAGTCATCTCAAGCACCTTATCGCGCTGAGTCTCCGCCTTCTCGACCACGAGGCTCTTGGAGCCGGCGGTCTCGGAGAGGTCGGTGAACAGCGTGAAGTGGTCGCAGAGGATCTTGGCGCCGAGGGAAACAGCGTCTCTTGCGGAGATCGTTTTGTCGGTCCAGACCTCAAGAGTGAGCTTATCGAAGTCCGTCATGTTGCCTACGCGGGTATTCTCGACGGAATAGTTGACCTTCGTGACGGGTGTATAGATGGAGTCTACGGGGATAACGCCGATAGCAGGCTGTCTCATCGCCTTGTTGCGCTCAGCGGAGACGTAGCCGCGGCCGTGATCAAGCGTAAGCTCCATGCGGATATTGGCATCGGCGGCAAGCGTGCAGATGTGGAGCTCCGGATTGAGGATCTCAACGTCGCTGTCCGTCTTGATGTCACCCGCGGTGACCTCGCCCTCGCCGGTTGCATCGATAAATACGGTCTTTTCGCCCTCGGAGTGCAGCTTTGCGATGATGCTCTTGAGGTTCAGGACGATCTCGGTGACGTCTTCCTTGACGCCGGGGATCGTGGTGAACTCGTGCTGGACGCCGTTGATCTTAACGCTCGTGATGGCGGTGCCGGGCAGCGAGGAGAGCAGGATGCGTCTGAGAGCGTTGCCGAGGGTTATACCGTAGCCGCGCTCGAGCGGCTCCACGACGTATTTGCCGTAGGAGTCGTCGCCGGGGGCTTCTTCGCATTCGATGCGGGGCTTTTCAATTTCTATCACTAATTATTACCCTCCTTAAAAATGTGCCGGTAAAGCGGCGGTAGATGCGGAATACTGAGGGCTCAAAGCGATTACTTGGAGTACAACTCGACGATGAGGTGCTCTGCGACCTCGAAGTCGATATCATCTCTCGCGGGCATCGCTACAACCTTGCCTTCGCCCTTGTTGGCATCGTAATCGAGCCACTTCGGTACGTTGCGGAAGGAATCGGCCTCCATCATAGCCTTGAACTTGGGAAGGCTGCGGCTGGACTCCTTGACGCCGATAGTCATACCGGGCTTTACGAGGAAGGAGGGGATGTTGCACTTGTGGCCGTCAACGGTGAAGTGACCGTGGTTGACGAGCTGGCGCGCCTCCTTGCGGGTATTGGCAAGACCAAGGCGATAGATAACGTTGTCGAGACGGCGCTCGATGGTGGTGAGGAGGACCTCACCGGTAACGCCTGCGGAGCGCTCCGCCTTCTCATAGTAAGCGCGGAACTGTCTCTCGAGGATACCGTAAATGAACTTTACCTTCTGCTTTTCGTTGAGCTGGATAGCGTACTCGCTCTTCTTAGCTCTTCTCTGCGCGCCGGGGTTGCGCTTGGTGGAAGTGGACTTGGACTTCTCAGTGTAACCCATAACGGCGGGCGAAATGCCAAGCGCACGGCAGCGCTTGACGATGGGCTGCATATTCTTTGCCATCTTACTTTCTCCTTTCCGTTATTAGACTCTGCGGCGCTTGGGCGGACGGCAGCCATTGTGGGGGATCGGGGTAACGTCCTTGATGAGGGTTACCTCGAGACCGACGGTCTGCAGTGCGCGGATAGCGGCCTCGCGTCCGGAGCCGGGTCCCTTGACGTAGACCTCGACGGTCTTAAGACCGTGCTCCATAGCAGCCTTCGCAGCAGTCTCGGCGGCGGTCTGAGCGGCGAACGGGGTGGACTTTCTGGATCCGCGGAAGCCCATTCCGCCGGCGGTCGCCCAGCTGAGCGCGTTACCGTTCATGTCGGTAACGGTTACCATTGTGTTATTGAAGCTGGAGCTGATATGCACCTGACCCTTTTCGATATTCTTTCTCTCGCGGCGTCTGGTTCTTACCTTGCCCTTGACCTGTTTCTGTGCAGCCATGTGTATATCCCTCCCTTACTTCTTCTTGTTGGCGATCGTGCGTTTCGGGCCCTTGCGGGTGCGCGCGTTCGTCTTGGATCTCTGACCGCGAACAGGGAGACCCCTGCGGTGACGGTTGCCGCGATAGCAGCCGATCTCGGTCAGGCGCTTGATGTCGAGTGCGACGGAACGGCGGAGGTCGCCCTCAACTACGTAATTCTTGTCGATGACCTCGCGGAGTGCTGCCTCCTGGTCGTCGGTGAGGTCCTTTACGCGGGTATCGGGGTCGATACCGGTGGCCTCGAGTATTTTCTTTGCACTTGTTCTGCCGATGCCGTAAACATAAGTGAGGCCGATCTCGATCCTCTTCTCACGGGGCAGGTCAACGCCGGATATTCTTGCCATAGCTTAGCTTAGTCTCCTTTCTTAGCCCTGTCTCTGCTTATGCTTCGGATTCTCGCAGATGACCATGACTTTGCCCTTGCGCTTAATGACTTTGCACTTTTCGCACATAGGCTTGACTGAAGGTCTGACTTTCATTATTAGTTACCTTCCTTTCATCTGAGGCGAATTTAACTTCTGTGGGTTTTTTGTTGTAATATATCAGGATCACTTAATCGGATTCGATTTTTTGTCAGGCGATGCGGCGCTCGCCGCAGACAGTATCGTCTATACGGCAAGGCGACGCCGCGAAGCATGGCGGAAAATCGGGCCGATTATTTTGAACGCCAAGTGATGCGTCCGCGAGTCAGATCATACGGGCTCATCTGAACCGTGACCTTATCGCCGGGCAGTATCCTGATGAAATTCATGCGAAGCTTGCCGGAAATATGCGCCAGAATCACGTGCCCATTGCCGATATCGACCTTGAACATCGTATTCGGAAGCGACTCAACTACGGTACCTTCGATCTCAATTTCGTCCGATTTTGCCACTTTGCATACCTCCTTTACGCTTCGGAGCTCTCGCTGAAATCCGCGATCGCTCTTCTGATTTCGCTGTTCGTCACTCTCTCACCCTGACGGAGCTTTTCGGCGGTTCTGCCGCTGCTCACAGCCAAAAATTCGAGGTGTTTTACCTTCTTGCGCTTGGGATTTTCGAGGCGTCTCGCCCTTCCGTCCGCAATAAGCGCCATTTCTCCGTCCGCTCCGATGACGAAGAACGTCTTTCCGGCGTCTCTGCCGTTTTTCGAGCGGACCAAGTCCGAAATCTGAATCATACTCAGATTTCCTCCTCGCAAACTGTCAGGAGCTCAGGCTCCCCGTCTGTGATGAGAAGTGAGTTTTCATAGTGCGCCGCCATGGAGCCGTCAACTGTTACGACGGTCCAATCGTTATCCAGCACCCTCACGGCGTAGCCTCCGGCGCAGACCATCGGCTCGACCGCGATCGTCATACCCTTTACGAGTCTGGGACCGTGTCCCGGAACGCCGTAGTTGGGTACCTCGGGATCCTCGTGAAGCACCGCGCCCACGCCGTGACCGACGTAATCGCGCACTACGGAATATCCGTTCGCTTCAACGTATTTCTGGACGGCAGCTCCGATATCGGAGACCCGGCAGCCAGGTCTGGCAAATTTGATGCCCTCGAAAAAGCTCTGCCGTGTGACTTCGACGAGCCTTTTCGCCTCCTCGGTAGCAGTGCCTGCGATGAACGTGGCGGCACAATCGCCCACGAAGCCATCCTTCGTAGCTCCGACGTCGATCTTGACAAGATCGCCGTCCCTGATCACACGCGGTCCCGGGATGCCGTGGATCACCTCGTCGTTTATCGAGATGCACACGCTCTTTGGAAAGCCGCCGTAGTGGAGGAAGGTCGGAGTAGCTCCCTGCGACTTGATAAATGCCTTTACTGCCTTGTCTATTTCAAGGGTTGTTACGCCGGGGACTACCATTTTGCCCGCTAATGCACGGGCCGCCGCGGTAATTCGTCCCGCCCGGCGCATGAGCTCTACTTCCTTTGGCGATTTGACACGGATCATCAAACGGCCTCCAGTTTCGAGAGGATAGAGGCCGAGGTATGCTCGGGGTCCTGCGTACCGTCGATCTTAACGAGAAGTCCGAGGTCTTCGTAGAACTTGAGGAGCGGTTCGGTCTCGCGGTGATAGACCTCAAGGCGATGGTTTACGGTCTCGGGGGTGTCGTCCTTGCGGATCGTCAGGCGGGCGCCGCAGTGGTCGCACACACCCTCCTCCTTCGGAGGATTGTAGAGAACGTGGAAGGTGCCGCCGCAATCGGGGCAGGTGCGCCTTCCGGTCATTCGCCGGCTTATCACCTCGTCGGGCACGTCGATGTCGATAACGGCGTCGATGTGTATCCCGGCGTCCTTGATAGCGTTCGCCTGCGCAAGCGTGCGGGGAACGCCGTCAAGAATATAGCCCTTGGCGCAGTCGTCGTGCTGGAGCCGCTCCTGGAGGATACCGATTATGATATCGTCCGAAACGAGGCTGCCTGCCTCGATCAGCGCCTTGGCTTTAAGTCCCACGGGCGTGCCGGCTTTAACGGCAGCCCGCAGGATGTTGCCTGTGGAGATCGTGGGTATGCCGAGCTTCCCGGAGAGTATCTCGGCCTGGGTGCCTTTGCCCGCACCCGGGGCGCCCATAAGAATAAGCTTCATAGCTTTTCCCTCTTAATTATTCAAGAAAGCCCTTGTAGTTGCGCATAACCATCTGAGCCTCCATGCCCTTGACAGTTTCGAGCGCAACGCCTACGAGAATGATAAGGGAGGTGCCGCCGACGGCGATGCCGCTGCGGGCAGCAGTCTCACTTACAGCGTTGACGATAAGCGGGACGATGGCGACGATACCGAGGTAAACGGCGCCGAAGAGGGTCACCTTGTTCAGAACCTTGGCGATGAAGTCCGAAGTCGGTCTGCCCGGGCGGAAGCCGGGGATATAACCGCCGTTGTTGCGGAGGTTATTGCTGACCTCGACGGGGTTGAACTGGATCGTGGAGTAGAAGTAGCTGAAGAAGATGATGAGCAGGAAATAGATGACCATGTAGAGGACGGTGTTGGTGTCGAACACGGTCAGAAGTCCGCCCCAGAAGCCGCCGGAATCCTTTGTCTTGCCGATGAAGGCTGCGATGGTGGCGGGGAGAGAGGCGATGGACTGGGCAAAGATGACGGGCAGAACGCCGGACATATTTACCTTGAGGGGCAGGTGACTGGCCTGGCCGCCGTAGACCTTGCGGCCGACGACTCTCTTGGAGTACTGAACGGGGATCCTGCGCTCAGCCTCGGTGACGATGACGATAAGAACGATCATCGCGATAGCTCCGACGAGCACTCCTAGGTAGATGAGGAGGTACTTCCACCACTCAGCGCCGGCGGAGGTAACGGTGCCGATCGCGGAGACGACGGCGACCGGTACGCGGCTGACGATACCTACGAAGAGGATGATCGAGATGCCGTTGCCGATGCCGAACTCAGTGATCTGCTCGCCCATCCACATGATGATGGAGGAGCCTGCCACGAGGGTCATTACGATAACGATAGCTTCCCAGATTCCGCTGGTGGAAACGAGGCCGTTGGCGCGGCAGATGGTGTAGTAGCCGATGCCCTGAAGAAGCGCGAGGCCCACGGTGGAATAGCGGGTGATGCGCTCGATCTTCTTTTTGCCCTCTTCGCCGCCCTCCTTGGAGAGTCTCTCAAGGGCGGGGATGGCGATCGTGAGAAGCTGGATGATGATGCTTGCGTTGATATACGGCTGGATCGAGAGAGCGAAAACGGTAGCCTGTGAGAAGGAGCTTCCGCTCATTACGTTGTAAAGTCCGAGGACGGTGTTGGAGAACTGATCAAAATACGCAGAGAGGAGCTCGCGGTTGATGTAAGGTACGGGAACCGCGTTACCAAGTCTGTACAGGAGGATCATGAAAAGCGTGAAGAGGATCTTCTTGCGCAGGTCAACGATCTTCCATGCGTTACGCAATGTTTTCAGCACTTCAGATCACCTCGGCCTTTCCTCCGGCTTTCTCGATCTTCTCCTTTGCGCTCTCGGAGAAGGCGCTGGCCTTAACGGTAAGCTTCTTGGTGAGCTCGCCGCCTCCAAGTACCTTGAATCCGTACTTGCAGTGGGAGATGATGCCCTTCTCGATGAGAGCGTTGACGTCTACGACGGCGCCATCCTCAAATCTCTCGAGCATGCTGACGTTGATGGAGTCAAGGGGCTTAGCGAAGATATTGTTGAAGCCTCTCTTCGGGATACGGCGGGCGAGAGGCATCTGGCCTCCCTCAAATCCTACGCGGACTCCGCCGCCGCTTCTGGCCTTCTGGCCCTTATGGCCGCGGCCGCCGGTCTTGCCGTTGCCGGTGCCGATTCCTCTGCCCTTGCGCTTGGCAACGTGAGTGCTGCCGAGGGCGGGAGAAAGATCTGATAATTTCATCGACGGTTACCTCCTTACTTTACTTCCTCGACCTTGACAAGATAGCCGATCTTGGCGAGCTTGCCCTGGGTCTGGGGGTTTACGGGCTGAACGGTCTCGTCACCGATCTTGCGGAGGCCGAGGCTTTCAGCAGTCGCGATATGCTTCTGGAGTCTGCCGTTGAGGCTCTTTACGAGCGTGATTTTTACATTAGCCATTTCTGCGTCCTCCTTAGCCCGCGATCTCGGAGACGTCCTTACCGCGGCGGGCAGCTACCTGCTCGGCATTGCGGAGAGCCTTGAGGCCCTCGAAGGTCGCGGCTACGACGTTGGCGGGATTATTGGAGCGGAGGCACTTGGTACGGATGTCGGAAATACCCGCCGCCTCCATTACGGCACGAACGGCACCGCCGGCGATAACGCCAGTACCTTCGGGAGCCGGCTTGAGCAGGACCTTGCCTGCGCCGAACTCGCCGATGACCTCGTGGGGAATGCTGGTTCCCTGGAGGGTGACGGTGACGAAGTGCTTCTTGGCATCCTCGATGCCCTTGCGGATAGCCTCGGAGACCTCAGCGGCCTTGCCGAGACCGAAGCCCACCTTGCCCTTGCCGTCGCCGATGACGACGAGAGCGGAGAACTTCATGATGCGACCGCCCTTGACGGTCTTGGATACGCGGTTGAGAGAGACGACCTTTTCGATGTACTCGCTCTTCGGCTCTTCTCTTCTCTCGCGGCGATCACGGCGCTCACGGCGCTCGTTATTGTTGTTATTTTCGTAAGGCATTCTCGTTTTCTCCTCTCTCAGAACTCGAGGCCGCCCTCGCGGGCGCCTTCTGCGAGCTCCTGAACTCTGCCGTGGTAGACGTAGCCGCCGCGGTCAAAAACGACAGCCTTGATGCCGGCCTTCTCAGCTCTCTCGGCAAGGATCTTGCCGACCTTGCGGGCAGCTTCCTTGTTTCCGCCGTAGCCGTCAAAATCCTTCTCGAGCGTGTTGGCGCTGACGAGGGTCTTACCGGCGACGTCGTCGATGATCTGAGCGTAGATGTTCTGCTTGGAGCGGAAAACGTTGAGTCTGGGTCTCTCAGGAGTGCCGGAGATCTTCGCCCTGACTCTTACATGTCTCTTAATGCGCTGTGCATTAGTGTCGGGTCTTTTTATCATTTAGGCACACCTCCTTTTATTTACCTGTTTTTCCTTCTTTGCGGCGGATGAACTCGTCGACGTACTTGATGCCCTTGCCCTTATACGGCTCGGGAGGACGCTTGCCGCGGAGATCCGCTGCAAACTGACCGACGAGCTGCTTATCGGCGCCCTTGATGTTGATGTGGTTGGGATCGGGTACTTCGATCGTGATTCCGTCTACCTCAGGCATGATGACCTGATGGGAAAAACCGAGGTTCATAACGAGGTTCTTGCCCTCTTTCGCGGCCCTGTAACCGACGCCGTTGACCTCAAGCTTCTTCTCAAAGCCCTCGGTAACACCGACGACCATGTTGTGAAGCAGGCTGCGGGTCAGACCGTGAAGAGCACGGTTCTCTTTCTCGTCGTTCGGGCGCTTGACGTGGAGGACAGCGCCGTCATTCTCGATTGTCATAGCGGGGCAGAGGCTCTTAGTAAGCTCGCCCTTGGGTCCCTTAACGGTAACTACGTTGCCCTCGCCGACGGTGACGGTGACGCCAGCCGGAATGGCGATGGGGGCTCTTCCAATTCGACTCATTTTACTACCTCCTTACCATACGAACGCAAGGACTTCGCCGCCGACGTGCTCAGCGCGAGCCTTCTTGTCGGTCATGACGCCCTTGGAGGTGGAGATGATCGCGGTGCCGAGTCCCTTGAGGACGTAGGGGATCTCCTCGGTGCCGGCGTAAACGCGAAGACCGGGCTTCGATACGCGGCGGAGGCCCTGGATTACCTTCTCACCCTGGTTGTACTTGAGAGTAACTTTGATAACTCCCTGACCGCCGTCAGCGACGATCTGGTAGTTCTTGATGTATCCCTCGTCCAGAAGGATCTGAACGATCGCCTTCTTCATGTTGGAGGCGGGGATATCAACGGTTGCGTGCTTTGCGGTGTTAGCGTTCCTGATTCTGGTCAGCATATCCGCAATGGGGTCTGTGATCTGCATAACTGGATTTTCCTCCTAAATTGAAGTTACCGCTCATCTAAGCGGTTCCGGCGGCGAGGTATCCGCGATAATTTTCGATGCGATCTTAATTACCGCAGACCTTTCGCCATCCGATAATCGGATTTTTTCTAAAATCCGTCAAAACCTTGTGTTGTTTCCACAAATTGTGGGTCTCGTGCTTTCACGAGGCTCAGCCCCGACAGGCATCTTATTGGTAAAGATTTTTTTGCGAGACGAGGCGCAGGAGCGAAGCTGTACTTTGTGTACTGCGAGCGACTGCAACGAAGTATCGCGGAAAAAGATTTACCAAGACGCCTTCTTGACTCCGGGGATCTCGCCCTTGTAGGCCAGCTCTCTGAAGCAGATACGGCAGATGCCGTAGTTGCGGAGATAAGAATGGGGTCTGCCGCAGATCTTGCAGCGGTTGTAGTAGCGCGTGGAGAACTTCGGATCGCGCTGCTGCTTTATTTTCATTGAAGTTTTAGCCATGATCCAAATTCCTCCTTAGTTCTGATAGAAGGGAGCGCCGAGCAGCGTGATAAGCTCGCGGGCTTCCTCATCGGTGTTCGCGGTGGTGCACATTACGATGTCCATGCCGCGGATCTTGTCGATCTTATCGTAGTCGATCTCGGGGAAGATCAGCTGCTCCTTAAGGCCGAGCGCGTAGTTGCCGCGGCCGTCAAAGGAGTTCGGGTTGATTCCGCGGAAGTCGCGGACGCGGGGAAGAGCGACGTTGAAGAGTCTGTCGAGGAACTCCCACATCTTGTCATGGCGAAGGGTGACCTTTACGCCGACGTTCATGCCCTCGCGGAGCTTGAAGTTAGCGACGGACTTGCGCGCCTTGGTGATGACGGCGTGCTGGCCGGTGATCTGGCTGATCTCCTTCTGGACGTTCTCGATCATCTTCTGGTTATCCTTGCAGTCGCCGCAACCGACGTTGACAACGATCTTCTCGAGCTTCGGGATCTGCATAACGCTCTTGTAGCCGAACTTCTTCATAAGGGCGGGAGCGATTTCCTGATTGTATTTATCCTGTAATCTGGGCATATCTCTCTACCTCCCTCACATAGTGGCTCCGCACTTCTTGCAGGTGCGGACCTTCTTGCCGTCGACGACAGTGTGGGCAACTCTGGTCGCCTTGCCGCACTTCGGGCAGACGAGCTGGACCTTGGAGGCGTAGATCGGAGTCTCAACGGAGATGATGCCGCTCTCCTCGCCCTGCTTGCGAGCCTTCTGATGCTTCTTGGCAACGTTGACGCCCTCAACGACGACCTTCATGCTCTTCGGATCGGCGGAGAGGATCTTGCCCTGCTTGCCCTTATCCTTGCCGGAAAGGACCTTAACGGTATCGTTAGTCTTAATGTTCATTACTGAGCCCTCCTCAAATTACTTCGGGAGCAAGGGACAGGATCTTCATGAATTCCTTGTCGCGGAGCTCTCTTGCAACGGGCCCGAAGATACGCGTGCCGACCGGGTTCTTATCCTCACGGACGAGGACGGCAGCGTTCTCATCGAAGCGTACGTAAGTGCCATCTGCACGGCGGACGCCGCGGGCGGAGCGGACGATGACAGCCTTGACTACGTCGCCCTTCTTGACCTGGCCGCCGGGAGCAGCCTTGCGGACGGAGGCGACGATGACGTCTCCGATGTTTCCGTACTTGCGCTTGGAGCCGCCCAGAACGCGGATGCACTTGATTTCCTTGGCGCCGGTATTGTCGGCGACCTTCAGATAAGATTCCTGCTGTATCATTTAGGCGCCTCCTTACTTTGCCTTCTCAACGATCTCTACAAGTCTCCAGCGCTTATCCTTGGAAAGCGGGCGGCACTCCATAACGCGGACGGTATCGCCGACGCCGGCGATGTTCTCCTCGTCGTGAGCCTTGAGCTTGTAGGTTCTCTTAACGATTTTCTTATAAAGGGGGTGAGCTACGCGGTCAGCGATAGCAACAACGATGGTCTTGTCCATCTTGTCGGAAACAACCTTGCCCACCCTTGTCTTTCTGGAAGACGTTCTTACTTCACTCATCTTCTATCCTCCTTACTGCTCGAGTCGCTTTTCGCGGATTATCGTCTGGACTCGGGCAATATCCTTCTTTACAAGGGATATTTTAACAGGGTTGTCGAGCTGATTCGTGGCGTGCTGCATGCGGAGCATGAACAGATCCTTCTTGAGATCTGCGAGCTTCGCCTCCAGCTCAGCGGGGCTCATCTTTCTTACCTCGTTTGCCTTCATCTTATTCACCACCGTTCTCTGTCTCGCTGGCGACTATCTTCGTCTTGCAGGGGAGCTTGTGAGCTCCGAGGCGAAGAGCCTCAGCGGCATCCTCGGGGGAAACACCGGCGATCTCAAAGAGAACGCGACCGGGCTTCACGACCGCTACCCAGTACTCGGGAGCGCCCTTACCGGAGCCCATTCGGGTCTCGGCAGGCTTCTGAGTTACGGGCTTATCAGGGAAAATCTTGATCCAGACCTTACCGCCGCGCTTGGTGTAGCGGGTGATGGCGACACGGGCCGCCTCGATCTGGTTGGAGGTTATCCAGCAGGGCTCGGTGGCCACGAGGCCGTACTCGCCGTAGGTAACCTTGTTGCCGCGGGTAGCGACGCCCTTCATGCGGCCGCGCTGTACCTTGCGGTATTTAACTCTCTTAGGCAGAAGCATTACTTTGCGCCTCCTTCTCTGGGACTGTCAGCGCGCGGGGCGCGGGGAGCTCTCGGAGCACCGTTCTGCGGGCGCTGGTTGTTGTTGCGGTTAAATCCGCCCTCACGGCGACCTCCGCGGCGATCGCCGTCGCGTCTCTCGCGCTTCTCACGCGGGGGACGGGAGGTGTCCATGGTGCGGGGAGTGGTGCGGAGAGTCTGGTTGAGGATCTCTCCCTTGTAGATCCAGACCTTGACGCCGATGCGGCCGTAGGTGGTGGCAGCCTCGGTGAAGCCGTAGTCGATGTCGGCACGGAGAGTCTGGAGGGGGATGGTGCCCTCGTGATACTGCTCGTTGCGGGCGATCTCGGCGCCGCCGATACGGCCGGAGATCTTGATCTTGATGCCGCGGACGCCGAGGCGCATTGCGCGCTGCATGGCGCTCTTCATGGTGCGGCGGAACGCGACGCGCTTCTCAAGCTGGGAAGCGATGTTCTCAGCGACGAGCTGAGCGTCGGTATCGGGGTTCTTTACCTCGACAATGGAGAGTGCGACGGGCTTGCCGAACTTCTTCTCGAGGTCAAGACGGAGCTTCTCGATGTCAGCGCCGCCCTTGCCGATGACAAGGCCGGGTCTGGAGCAGTGGATGAAGACCTTGACCTTCGCGCTGTCGCGCTCGATCTCGATCTTGGGAACTCCCGCTGCGTAAAGGAGCTTCTTCAGATACTTGCGGATGTTGTAATCCTCGACGATAAGATCGCCGACTTTGTCGTCGCGGGCGTACCAACGGGAATCCCAATCCTTGATAACGCCGACGCGAAGTCCGTGGGGGTTAACCTTCTGTCCCATTTTTACGCCTCCTCTCTTTCTTTAACGACGATGGTGATGTGGCTGGTTCTCTTGTTGATGCGGTAGCCGCGGCCCTTGGAAACGGGCTGCATCCTCTTGAGGATGGGGCCGGGGTTTGCGAAGGTCTCGGATACGTAGAGATTGCTCGCATCCATGCTGAAGTTGTTCTCAGCGTTGGCGGCTGCGGAGTTCAGGAGCTTTACCATGATCTCGCTGGCTGCCTTCGGGGTGTTCAAAAGTATAGCGCGCGCGGTGCGAACGTCCTTGCCGCGGATAAGATCGCAGACGATCTTGACCTTACGCGGGGAGATACGCGCGTATTTAACAGTAGCTCTGGCTTCCATTCGATTGCCTCCTTATTTGCCCGTCTTGCTGCCGGCGTGGCCGCGGAAGGTGCGGGTCGGCGCGAACTCGCCGAGCTTGTGTCCGACCATATCCTCGGTGACGTACACGGGAACGTGACGGCGACCGTCGTGGACAGCGATGGTGTGACCAACGAAGGACGGGAAAATGGTGCTGGAGCGGCTCCAGGTCTTGAGGACCTTCTTATCGCCGGTCTTGTTGAGCTCCTCAACTCTCTTGATGAGCTCGGGTGCCACGAACGGGCCCTTCTTAATGCTTCTTGACATTTCCTATCCCTCCTTACTTCTGATTGCGGCGCTTGACGATGAACTTGTTGGTGCGGTTCTTCGTCTTGCGGGTCTTGTAACCGAGCGCCGGCTTGCCCCACGGTGTTACGGGGCCGGGACGACCGACAGGGCTCTTGCCCTCGCCGCCGCCGTGCGGGTGGTCGTTCGGGTTCATTACGGAGCCGCGTACCGTCGGGCGGATGCCCATGTGGCGGATACGGCCGGCCTTGCCGTAGTGGATGTTGGCGTGCTCGATGTTTCCGACCTGACCGATGCAAGCCATGCAGTCGAGGCGGATGTAGCGATACTCGCCGGAGGGAAGACGAACCTGAGCCATGCCGTTCTCCTTGGCCATAAGCTGAGCGGCAGCGCCGGCGGAGCGGACGAGCTGTGCGCCGCGGCCGGGGTAAAGCTCAATGTTGTGGATGATGGTACCGACCGGGATGTTTGCGATAGGCAGGCAGTTGCCCGGCTTGATGTCAGCGCCGGCGCCGGCGACTACGGTGTCGCCCGCGTTGAGGCCGACAGGAGCGAGGATGTAAGCCTTGTCGCCGTCCGTATACTCGACAAGAGCGATGTATGCGGAGCGGTTCGGGTCGTACTCAAGGCGAAGGACCTTGCCCTCGACGTCGAGCTTCTGGCGCTTGAAGTCGATAACGCGGTACTTTCTGCGGTTTCCGCCGCCCTGATGGCGAACGGTGATGTGGCCGTAGCTGTTGCGGCCGGAGTGCTTCTTGAGCACCTCAGTGAGGCTGCGCTCGGGGCGAGCCTTCTTGTCGATTCCGTCGAAGCCGGAAACGGTCATGTGCCTTCTCGACGGAGTGGTGGGCTTAAAAGATTTAACAGACATTCCTTATTTCCTCCCTTATACCATTCCCTCGAAGAACTCGATGGGCTTGGAGTCGGCAGCGAGACGAACGACTGCCTTCTTCCAGCTCTTGGTCGTGCCGGCGGGATAGCGGCCGACGCGCTTTTCCTTACCCATCATGTTGATGGTGGTGACCTTTGCGACCTTGACGCCGAAGATCTGCTCGACGGCGGTCTTTATCTCTGCCTTACCGGCCTCAGGAGCGACCTCGAAGGCGTACTTCTTAAGGTCGAGCGCCTCCATGGACTGCTCGGTGATGATCGGGCGGAGGATAACGTCATAATTCGATTTCATTACGCATAAACCTCCTCGATGGTGGTAAGTGCGTCCTTCGCAACGACGAGCTTGTCGGCGTTGAGAACGGCGTAAGCGTTGAGGTTGGCGGCGACGGTGGTCGCAACGCCGGGGATATTGCGGGCGCTCTTGACTACGTTCGCGTCAACAGCGGGGGTAACGACGAGAGCCTTTCTCTCGGCGCCGACGGCGTTAAGGAACTGCTTGAACGCCTTGGTCTTGGGCTCTGCGCAGGTGATGGCGTCAACGACGACCACGTTCTCCTCGACAGCCTTCTGGCTGAGAGCGGAGCGGATTGCGAGCTTGCGGACCTTCTTGTTAACGGAGAAGCTGTAGCTTCTGGGCTTCGGGGCGAAGGCTACGCCGCCGTGGGTGTAGTGGGGGTTGCGGGTGGAACCCTGACGGGCGTGACCCGTGCCCTTCTGACGATAGGGCTTTGCGCCGCCGCCGGAGACCTCAGCCTTCGTAAGAGCGCTCTGGGTGCCCTGACGGAGATTGGCGAGGTGGCTGCGGACTGCCATGTGAAGAACTGCTTCGTTGGGCTCGATTCCGAAAACGGACTCAGGGAGCTCAACACTGCCGACTTCCTTGCCGGACATATTGACAACTTTAACGGTAGGCATTGTTTAACTCTCCTTTCCTTAGCCTCTTGCAGATCTCTTCTGCGGGTTGGAGCTGACGGTCTGAGCCGGGCCCTTGATCTTGGAGCGGTTGATTACGGTGTTCTTGATGTAGACGATGCCGCCCTTGGGTCCGGGAACAGCGCCGCGAACGGCGATCATGTTCTTCTCGGTATCGATGTAGACGATATCGAGGTTCTGAACGGTAACGGTCTCATTTCCCATCTGGCCGGCGCCGATCTTTCCCTTGTAGATGCGGGAAGGAGTCGAGGTCGAACCCATGGATCCGGCGTGACGGTGAACAGGGCCGCCGCCGTGGCTGGTCGGGGTGCGCTGAGCGTTGAAGCGCTTGATCGCGCCCTGGTAGCCCTTACCTTTGCTGACGCCGGTGATGTCGAGCTGATCGCCCTTGGCGAACAGGTCGCATCCGATAACGTCGCCCGCCTCGAACTTGGAGCAGTCGTCAAGACGGAACTCCTTGAGGTGGCGCTTGAGATCCTCGCCGGCCTTCTTGAGGTGGCCGAGCTCGGGCTTGGAGAGCTTTTTCTCCTCGGTGTCCTCAAAACCGAGCTGAACGGCGTTGTAGCCGTCGTTCTCTACGGTCTTTACCTGGACAACGGTGCAGGGGCCGGCTTCGATAACGGTCACGGGAATGACCTTGCCGGTCTCGTCGAAGATCTGCGTCATGCCGATCTTCTTGCCGATGATGGCTTTTTCCATTTTTACTTTTCCTCCTGAAAGGTTATTGGTCGAGGCCGCCACAGCCGCAACATAAGCTGCCGTACTCCGACTTGACCCCGTCCGCTCACGCAAGTCGCGGACGATGGGCTTTAACAAATTTATATAAGGTATCCGACCAACCGAAAACGGATGGATTTTTTCGCCGTACGAGGCGAGCCGCTGCAGACAGTATCGGGTATACGGCAAAGCGGCTTAACGAAGTACGGCGGAAAAAGACGCCGTTTAGAGTTTGATCTCTATTTCGACACCAGCCGGAATCTCAAGAGCCATAAGAGCCTCGACGGTCTTCTGGGTGGGGGAGACGATGTCGATAAGTCTCTTGTGGGTTCTTCTCTCGAACTGCTCACGGCTGTCCTTATACTTGTGAACTGCGCGAAGAATGGTGACGACCTCTTTCTTGGTGGGAAGGGGGATCGGGCCGGAAACCTTCGCGTCTGTGCGCTTTGCGGTCTCGACGATCTTCTCGGCGGTCTGGTCGATGAGCTGATGGTCGTAGGCCTTGAGTCTGATGCGGATCATTTTCTTTGCTGCTGCCATAATACTATTTCCTCCAAATCGTACAGCATTTTTATGCGGTACGGTGAGAAATTTTCTGTACACACATCCGTGCGTATCACTCCCGGGCAGAAATTTAACCGGACATAATCCGGCTAAAGCTCTGTACAGACGATATACGAAAGTACAAATTTATTCCTCAGCCGCCCGATTGCGCACCCCCAAACAAGGGAATGCCGGACATACTCCCCGGAAGTTACCGCCTTATGGCGCAATCTCCCGGATCATCGCAGGCGCACTAAGGGCATACTCTGCCCGCGCGCTACGGTAGAATACCATATTGTACCGCCCTTGTCAAGCACAATTTGAAATTTTTTTCGTTATTTTTGCCAATAGTGAAAACCCTTGAAAATCAACACAATATCTTGTGCCGGCCTAACATTCCGGCTTTATAATTTGACAAGTCTACAAAAATGAAGTAGTATGTATGGGCAGGCCCATACGACCATTGTTCATTTGTTCATTCTCTCTCTTTCTCGCTGAGAAAGAGAGAGAACGGAACCAAGAGAGAGATAAGAGGCTTTTGGCGGTGACCGTCACACTGAGGCGCCTCTTAATGCGCGGTGCTGTTGTCTGATACGCGAAGCGGCGAACGTCGCTTGGCCGCTTACTGCGGAAGTAACTTTCACTGCCTGCTTCTACGGCTTTCACCGCGCTTTGCGGTGGTATCTAAATATTATAATAAGGTATCTTTATGGACTTTTCACAGATAAAACTTATCCTTGCGCCGATGGCAGGGGTCACCGACCTGGCGTTCCGCACGCTGTGCCGCGAGTACGGCGCAGACTACACGGTGACCGAGATGATCTCCTCCAAGGCGCTGATGTTCAATGACAAAAAGACCTATGCCCTCATGCGCCTCGGGGACGGGGAGCGCCCCGTCGGCATACAGCTCTTCGGCTCTGACCCACAGTGCATGGCGGAGGGCGCGCAGAAGGTCGCGGAATACGCTCACCCCGACGTCATCGACGTCAACATGGGCTGTCCCGTCGGCAAGGTGGTGTCCTCCGGCGACGGCTCGGCGCTTATGAAAAGCCCCGAAAAGGCGCGGAATATCATTGAGGCGATGGTAAAGGCGGTCGATCTCCCGGTAACGGTCAAGTTCCGCAAGGGCTTTGACTCCGGCTCCGTCAACGCCGTCGAATTTGCGAAGCTGCTCGAGGAGGCGGGCGCCTCGGCGCTCTGCGTTCACGGGCGCACCCGGGCGCAGATGTATTCCGGCCGCGCCGATTGGGATATAATAAGGGATGTCAAGGCGGCGGTGTCGATCCCGGTCGCGGCAAACGGCGACGTCTTCACCGGCGGCGACGCGCGGCACATTCTCGACTACACCGGCTGCGACGCGGTTGCAATAGCGCGGGGGTCGCTCGGCGCGCCGTGGCTCTTCCGCGACGCGAAACGCGCGCTCGAGCGCGCGGAGATACCGCCCGCGCCGAAGTATTCCGAGCGGGTCGGGATCGCAAAGCGGCAGTTTTACCTCGCCGCGGAGGACAGAGGCGAAAAGGTCGCCTGCCTCGAGGCGCGCAAGCACCTGGCGTGGTATTTAAAAGGTATGCCCCACGCGGCGTTTTTCCGCGAGAGGGTGATGAGCGTAGCAACGCTCAGGGACATAGAAAACGTATCGCGCGACATTCTTGACGCGCTGAGGGAGGTGGAATCGTGACCGCAGAGGAGGAACTGAAGCTCGTTCATCGCGCCGCAGGGGGCGACGAGGGCGCATTTGAGAAGCTTGTTATCGAAAACGAGAGGCTCATATACAACGTGGCGCTCAAGATCACGGGAAATCCCGACGACGCCGAGGACGTGGCGCAGGAGGCGTTTATCAAGGCTTACCGCAATCTCGGGTCATTTCGCGGCGAGAGCCGCTTCTTCGGCTGGCTCTACCGGCTGTGCTACAACGCCGCTATGGATCACATCCGCAAAAACCGCGATCCGAACCTGCGCTCGCTGACGAACGACGACGGCTCGGACGCGGAGCTTGACGTAGCTGACCCCGCGCCCACGCCCGAGGAGAGCGCGGACAGAAAGGAAACTCAGCGTATCGTGCGCGAGGCGGTCGCCATGCTCGACGATGACAAGCGCGAGATCCTCATAATGCGCGAGTTTTCCGGCATGAGCTACACCGCGATCGCGGACGCCCTCGGCATCGAGGAGGGTACGGTCAAGAGCCGCATCAGCCGCGCGAGAGCGTCGCTTGCGGAAATTTTGCGGCAGAGCGGAACTTTTAGCCAGCTCGCTGAGTCAAATAGTCGGAAAGGGGGAAAACGGAATGTGTAACTGCGAACGCGCGCAGGATCTCATAAGCGCGTACGTCGACGGCGAGATCACCGTCGAAGAGAAGGCGGAGCTCAATGAGCACGTCGCACAGTGCGCCGGCTGCGCCGATATGCTCGCCGTGTATTCCGAGATCTCCCGCGCTATGGCTGAGGACGTCGAGCCGCCCGCGAGCTTGCGCGAGGGCGTTATGAGCGGCGTCCGCGAGATAAACGCGCAGAGAAAGCCGAAAAAGGCGAAAATCGTCTGGCTCCGCTGGGCAGCGACAGCCGCCGCGCTTGCGATAGTTTCCTTCGTCGGCGTAATGGCGATCATGCCGCGCGGCTCGAGCGGCACGCCTCTTATGAAGGCGGCTGACACAAACGAGAGCGCCTATAATCAAGTCTACGACGCACCAGCCGAGACATACAACAAGATAACGATGGACACCGCGACCGAAGAGTCTGCCGAGGAAGCTCCTGCCGAGCCGGAGGACAGCGGTCTTGAGGCTTCGCTCTTTTTGTTCCCGGCGGCGCCCGACGAGGAGCCGGCGGCTTCAAACTCCGTCAATATGGAGCAGGCGATGAATGATCTCATCGACGCCGCGGAGAGGAAAGCCGACTGGAAAGCCTACATCGTCCACTGTTCGGTTAACGATAATGCGGAGGTCATCGAGTTATGCAAATCTCTTGGCGCTGAGATCGTCTATGAGTACGATACGATCGGCGGCTGTGCGGTGCGGATCGCGCCGGAGGGCGCGGAGGATTTCCTCGCTGAGATAGAGGCGAGCGAGCTTGTGCTCGCCGTAAACGAGGACAGCTCCTTTGAGCTGAACTGAACGCAAAAAAGGACGGGAAAAATCCCGTCCTTTTTGATGCGTCGACAAAGTCTCCGCATCGAACATATTTTGCGCTCAGAGAGCGCAAAATATGACGCCTGCGGGCGGGTTATGCGACGTGAAGGGGCCTCTTGGCCGGCCCCTTCACAGAACCCCGCCTCCTTTATCCAGCGCTTTTTTCTTTTTGTCTACAGTCTAAAAAGGACGGGAAAAATCCCGTCCTTTTTTATTGCCGTATAAAGGCTCAGAAGCCGAAATTCATGCCGCCGGTGAGCTTCGCCATAGTGCCGCTCATCTCGCTCTCCGCCTTGCGGAGCGCCTCGTTTACCGCGGCGAGAATGGTATCCTGAAGCATCTCGACGTCCTCGGGATCCGTCATATCGACGACGGCGTCGGCGTCGATCTTCAGCTCGGTCAGCTCGCGCTTACCGGTCACGGTCGCCTCGACCATACCGCCGCCCGCTGTGGCGGAGAAGGTCTTTTCCTCGACCTCCTGCTGCATGCGGAGCATATCCTGCTGCATCTTCTGTGCCTGTTTGATCATGTTCATGTTCATTCCGCCGGACATTCTGCCCGAAAAACCGCCTTTTGCCATCGAAAAAATCCTCCTATTTGAATGTTACTAAATCACCGAACTGTTTGAAATAATCGAGGTCGGCGCTCTCGCCCTCCGCCCTCGGAAGCGTGTTCTGTATCGCAAGCTGCATCGGTCTGCCCGCGAGCCTCGACGCTGTTTCGATCAGCGTCCTTGAAACGAGCTGCTGCTCGAGCGTCGTTTTGACGAACGGATTTTCAGTCGCAACCGTGAGGATATTGCCCTTGACCCATGCCGCGACGTCCGCCTTGTTTCCGAGTATGTTGATGAAGGTTCCAAGCTCGCTCTTCGCCGCCTCGAGGATCTCGTCCCACGTAGGCTCGCCCGCCGCCGGCTGCGGCGCTGGCTCTGCTTTTTTCGGCTCGGGCGCGGGTCTCGGCTTTTCCGGCTCGGGCGCGGCTGCGGCAGCCGGTCTCGGCTCCTGCGCCGGTCTTTGCTGAACTGGCTTCGGCTCCTGCGCCGGTTTCGGAGCCGCCTTCGGCTCCTCATAGCCCTCGAACTGCGCTCCGCCGAGGACGATACCGAGCTTCACGAGCGCCACCTCCGCCGCTGTCCTGCGGTCGCGCACGTCGCGCATACTGCCGCCGACTGTGCCGAGGTCGCTCGCAGCGCGTAAGAGCGCGCCGGTCGGAACGCCGCCCGAAAGCTCGTCGAGCGCGGCGCGGGTGAGCGTTCCCGTTATGAGTCCCTCGCCGCCGCTGCCCGCGACGCGGACTATGAGCATATCGCGTATGAGGCTCAGAAGCTCACCGAGAGTGCCGGCAGGATCTGCGCCCGAGGCGTAAATGCCCTCAAACTCACCGAGAGCGCCGGCGGTATCGCCCGCCTTCAGCGCCCGGAAAACCGAGGCGACCCTGCCGCTTCCGGCGATCCCGACGCCGGAGAGGACTCGCTCCTCCGTGACCTCGCCTCCGCTGAGGCACTGATCGAGCAGGCTCAGCGCGTCGCGCATCGCGCCGTCGGCAAGGCGGGCGAGCAGCGTCACGGCGCCGTCGGTTATTTTGATCCCCTCGCTCTCGCAGACGAAGCGGATCCTTCCCTCGATGTCCGCGGGCGTGAGGCGCTTGAAATTATAGCGCTGGGTGCGGGAGAGTATCGTCGCCGGGACCTTGTTCAGCTCCGTCGTCGCAAGGATAAAGACGAGGTGCTCCGGCGGCTCCTCCATGATCTTCAGCAGCGCGTTGAACGCCGAGGTGCTGAGCATATGCACCTCATCGATGATATACACGCGCTTGCGAACGCTCGTGGGCGAGAAAACCGCCTCCTCGCGTATCGTCCGGACGTTGTCAACGCCGTTATTCGACGCCGCGTCTATCTCGACGACGTCGAGGATACTGCCGTCCATGATCCCGAGGCAGCTCGGGCAGGCGTTGCACGGCTCGCCGGACTGCGGATTTTCGCAGTTCAGTGCGCGGGCGAGTATCTTCGCGCAGGTCGTCTTGCCCGTTCCTCTGCCGCCGACGAAGATATAAGCGTGGCTCGTTCTGCCTGCCGCGACCTGACGGCGCAGCGTTTCCGTTATATGCTGCTGACCCACTACGTCGCCGAAGCGCATGGGCCGGTATTTTCTGTATAGCGCCTGGTACATCGTGAGCCTCCTGATGATGTTTTGTTCACCGCGCTTTGCGGTGCATGACAAAAATTGTGAGCGGAACTGCGCGGGGCCGCACACCTGCCTTTGATGGCGATATCCACCCGTTACATACCCTCCGGACTCAGAACCGGCGAACCCGCGGCACACAGGCAAGCCCCTGCTTAGTGCTGCTTGGTTCCCCACCTGACACGGTTCACAAGCGCCTGTTGCGCGGGACCGGCTCTTCAGCATCCTTCAGATAAGGCAGACGACACATATCACCACCGGGGGCAGGGATTCATTCCCACTGTAGCGGATTGTGGGTTACAGGGCACCGCTATCTCCCCAACTAGTGCGGCTCGGCGCAATTCCGCTCACGAGCCATTTATTATTTTAGCATATTTTTATAGATAAATCAATACCCCGATGCTCTGTGCACCGGGGTTTGGGTTATTACTCCATCGCGTTGAGCTTCTTATCGAGAGCGCTCTTTTTGTTTGCGGCGTTCTTTTTGTGGATAAGACCCTTGACAGCGGCTTTATCAACTGTCTTAACGGCAACTTTATAGGCGCTTTCGGCCTCGCTACGGCTGCCTTCTGCCACTGCAGTGTCGAACTTCTTAAGAACGGTCTTGAGCTCGGACTTATCAGCCTTGTTGCGAGCGGCATAGACCTTGGAGAGCTGTACGCGCTTCTCTGCGGACTTGATGTTGGGCATTTATGGCCACCTCCTCCTATAAAGATTGCACCTTGTGCGGAATAATATAATATCAGAGATTTTCAGAAATTGCAAGGGTTTTTTTGAAAAATCTTTAAATAAATTGCAATATCCGCGACGTGGAATATTATGTAAACTGTTCCACGTGGAAAACTGCCGCTACGCGTTTTTACGGGATACTTTGCTCTTGAAAAAATCCGTTACCTATTATATAATACCCGTACAATCTTTTAGAAGGAACGGAAAATGGGAAAAATAATTGCGGTTGCAAACCAAAAAGGCGGCGTCGGTAAGACTACCACCGCCGTTAATCTGACCGCTGCGCTCAAAAAAAGCGGAATGCGCGTGCTCCTCTGCGATTCAGACCCGCAGGGCAACGCCACAAGCGCTATGGGCATCGACAAAAACGCCGTCGCCCTCGGCACCTACAGCGTCCTCGTGGACGGAACAGCGCCGAAAGCCGCTATCACGCAGACGAAATACGGCGACGTCATGCCGTCCAACAAGGATCTTTCCGGCGCGGTAGTGGAGCTTGTCGGCAGGGATAACCGCGAGTTTCAGCTGCGCGACGCGCTCAGGAGCGTTTCCGGCGACTACGATTTCATCATAATCGACTGCCCGCCGAGCCTTGAGCTGCTGACCCTGAACGGGCTGTGCGCGGCGGACTCGGTGCTGATACCCGTTCAGTGCGAATATTTCGCGCTTGAGGGGCTTGCGGATCTTATGAACACCGTGCGCCTCATTAAAAAGCGCCTCAACCCCGGAATCTCAATCGAGGGCGTTCTGCTCACGATGTACGACGGGCGCACGAATCTCTGTCTTCAGGTCGCGGGCGAGGTAAAGCGCTACTTCAAGGACGCGGTGTACAAAACGCTCGTACCGCGCAACATCCGCCTCTCTGAGGCGCCGAGCCACGGGAAACCCGTTACGGAATACGCCTTTTCCTCAAAGGGCGCGCAGGCTTATATGCAGCTTGCCGACGAGGTTGTCAGAAGGAACGGGGTAGACAAGGCTTGAAAAAGAGTCAAAATCGGCAGAGTACGGGCAAATCGCCGTTTATTCAGTTCTGCCGCTGGCTTTAAATGAAAGGAATGGTCACAAAATGCCAAAAGGTGGTCTTGGAAAGGGACTGTCGGGCGACTTCTTCGGCGGGCAGGGGCTCGCGGCGCTACTCGGCGACGAGGTCGCGCAGGATGAGAGCGACGTCCGCAAGCTGCCCATATCAAAGGTCGAGCCGCGCGCGGGGCAGCCGCGCAAGGTCTTTGACTCCGAGTCGATCGCAGAGCTTGCCGATTCGATACGCGAGCACGGAGTTATGCAGCCTATCGCGGTGCGCAAGGCGGGCGATACCTATCAGATAATCGCAGGAGAGCGCCGCTGGCGCGCGAGCCGCGAGGCGGGGCTTGACGAGATACCCGCGCTCGTCATCGATTGCGACGATCGCAAGGCGGAGGAGCTGGCGCTCGTCGAAAATCTCCAGCGCGAGGATCTGAAGCCGCGCGAGGAGGCGGACGCCCTGCGCGTGATGATGGAAAAATACTCTCTGAGCCAGGAAAAGGTGGCGGAGATAATCGGAAAGAGCCGCAGCTATGTCGCAAACTCCATGCGTCTGCTGAATCTGCCCGAAACGGTACTCAATATGCTGGACGAGGGCAGGATCTCAACCTCTCACGCAAAAACTCTTCTCGAGCTGAAGCGGCAGGACGACATGATCTACGCCGCAAACGAGGTCATCGCGCGGGGACTCGGAGTCAGGGAGCTTTCAAGCCTCGTCAAAAGGCTGAATACGCAGCCCTCTAAGCGCGAAAAGCCCGACCGCCGGCACGCGGACGGCGTCGATTACTATGCCGAGGCTGAAAAATCGCTCACAAGCACCCTCGGCCGCAAGGTACACATCTCACCGGGCTTCAAAAAGGGCAGGTTCGAGATCGAATATTACGATAAAGAGGATTTTGAGATCCTCTACAGCGCCCTTTTGGCGATCAAGGCAAGGGAGGCGGAAAAATGAGTCTACACAGACGCGCTGACGCCGATGAGCAGGACGTGACACCGCTCGAGGAAAAGCCGCGCACGAAAAAGCAGAGCCAGGAATCGGTTATAATCTACCTCGTGGTGCTGTTTACGGCGGTTTTTCTGCTGATACTGCTGAGCTATTTCATGCACCAGCGCCAGAACGAGGCTGAGCTTACGAGCATCAGCGACCAACACACGGAATACCGCCTGCGCACCGAGCAGTCCATCGCGGCGCTGCAGGAGGAAAACACGCGCCTCAAAGCAGAGCTTGAGGCCGCAAACGCAAAAATAGAAGAACTTGAAAAGGAAAAAGAGGTAAAGACCAATGATTGATATCAAGCTTATACGCGAAAACCCCGAGCTCGTCCGCGAAAACATCAGAAAGAAATTCCAGGACGAGAAGCTCCCACTCGTTGACGAGGCCGCGGAGCTCGACCGCCTCAACCGCGCCGCCATCAACGAGGCAAACGAGCTAAGAGCTAACCGCAACAAGCTCTCGAAGGCAAACGGCCCGCTTTTCGGCAAGCTCAAGAAGGCCGAGGGCGCGGATAAGGACGCGATTCAGGCAGAGATCGACAAGAATATGGCGCTCGTAAAGGCTGACGACGACCGCCTTGCAGAGCTTGAGAAGCTCGAGGCCGAGTACGCCGAGAAGCTGAAAGCCATCATGTACAGGATCCCGCAGATCATCGACGCGAGCGTGCCCATCGGACACGACGACAGCGAGAACGTCGAGGTCGAGCGCTTCGGCGAGCCGGTAGTGCCCGATTTTGAGATACCCTACCACACCGAGATCATGGAGTCCTTCGGCGGCATTGACCTCGACGGCGCGAGAAGCGTCGCCGGAAACGGTTTCTATTATCTTGTCGGAGACATTGCACGCCTGCACGAAGCAGTGCTCGCTTACGCGCGCGACTTTATGATAAACAAAGGCTTCACCTTCATGGTGCCGCCCTTCATGATGCACGGCGACGTGGTCAAGGGCGTTATGAGCCAGAGCGATATGGACGCGATGATGTACAAGATCGAGGGCGAGGATCTCTACCTCATCGGCACCTCCGAGCATTCGATGATCGGCCGCTATATCGACCGCATCGTGCCCGAGGAGACTCTTCCTCACACGCTGACGAGCTATTCGCCCTGCTTCCGCAAGGAAAAGGGCGCCCACGGCATCGAGGAGCGCGGAGTTTACCGCATCCACCAGTTCGAGAAGCAGGAGATGATCGTCGTCTGCAAGCCCGAGGATTCTATGGCATGGTACGATAAGATGTGGAAATACTCCGTCGAGCTGTTCCGCTCGCTCGATATTCCGGTGCGCGAGCTTGAGTGCTGCTCCGGCGACCTCGCCGACCTCAAGGTCAAGAGCTGCGACATCGAGGCTTGGAGCCCCAGACAGAAGAAATACTTCGAGGTCTGCTCCTGCACCAATATGGGCGACGCGCAGGCGCGCCGCCTCGGAATCCGCGTCAAGGACAAGGACGGAAAGATCTACCTCGCGCACACGCTGAACAACACCGTCGTCGCGCCTCCGCGTATGCTCATAGCGCTCCTTGAGAACAACCTCGCAGCCGACGGCTCCGTGAGGATACCCGAGGCGCTCCGTCCCTATATGGGCGGCAAGGATCATCTCGAGAAATCCAAGGCGTTTTAAGGAGCGCAGAAACAAGCCCTTTAAACAAATCGAAGCGTCGCTTTACTTCGATTTGAGAGGAGGCGCAGCGGAATGAATGAGCTTTTTCGCTTTGCGGCAAAGCGAACGATATGAAGCCTGCGCCGACGAGTTCCACGTGAAACAGTTAACATAATTTTATAAAGGAGAGATAACACATGAAAAAGTTCTTCGCAGAATTCAAGGAATTTATCGCAAAGGGCAACGTGCTCGACATGGCGGTCGGCGTTATCGTCGGCGGCGCGTTCGGCAAGATCACCTCGACCCTCGTCGCAAACGTGATAACCCCGCTTCTGGCGTTCCTTTTCAATTCCCCCAACACCGACGCGCTGAACATCACCCTGCGCGCGGCTGACGAGGCCGCCGGTACTGAGGCGATAGTCCTCGGACTCGGCACGTTTGTCGGCGCGATAATCGACTTTGTAGTCATCGCCTTCGTGCTGTTCCTCATCATCAAGTCCTTCAACAAGATGCGCGCGATAGCCGAAGCGAAGAAGAAGGCCGAGGAGGCCGAGCCGGAGCCCGAACCCGAGGCTGAGCCGGAGCCTTCCGCCGAGGAGAAGCTCCTCACCGAGATCCGCGACCTGCTGAAGAACAAGTGAGCGTTAAGGAGATACTGAAAAGCGGCGCGCCCGAAATGGGTGTGCCGCTCGGCGATATTGAGAAGTTCCGCGTTTACTACGAGCTTCTCGAGCGGCGCAACCGGGAATTCAACCTGACCGCCATCACCGATGAGAACGACGCGGCGCAGAAGCACTTTCTCGACTCGCTCGGAGTGCTGAAAAGCGCCGATTTTGCGGGAAAGAGCGTTATCGACGTCGGCTGCGGCGCCGGTTTTCCCGGCTTTCCTATAAGGATCGCGGAGCCGACGGTGAGCCTCACGAGCGTAGACAGCACCGAGAAAAAGGTGGCGTTCCTCGAGGAGGTCAACGCGGCGCTCTCGCTCGACGTAAAATGCCTGCACGCGCGGGCGGAGGAGCTTGGTCAGGACCCCGCTTACCGCGAAAAGTACGATATCGCGGTGTCGAGAGCGGTCGCGCGGCTGAACGTGCTCTGCGAGCTGTGTCTGCCGCTTGTGAAGCCCGGAGGAAAATTCCTTGCGATGAAGGCCCTCGACTCCGACGAGGAGATCGGGGAGGCGCGCGCCGGGATAGAAAAGCTCGGCGGAATGATCGCGCGCGTGGACGAATACGATATACCCGGCACGGAGCTGCGCCGCAGGGTAGTGGTGATCGAAAAGCACCGCAAAACGCCGGAAAAGTACCCGAGAAGGTTCGGAACGATCAAAAAGCAGCCGTTATAAGTCGAAATTGTAAATATGTACCCCCGGTGCAGAGCGCATCGGGGGTTTGGGGCGTAATTAGTATGCGCTCAATTCAATATTTAAGGATATTCTATGAAACTTATCACAACAGCACTCAAAAACGACGAGGCTTTTTCGAGCATAATCGCCGCCATCGACGGCGGAAAGTGTCCGGCGCTGCTGAGCGGGACCGGCGCTGTCTGCCGCGCCCACGCCGCCGGAGCGATCCGCGCCGAGACAGCGAGACCCGTCATAGCGATATGCTCCGATGAGCAGGAGGCGCGGAAGATGGCGGAGGATCTCACCGCCTTCACCGGCGAGCCTGTCACGCTGCTCACCGGGCGCGATTTCGTCTTTTACAACGCCGAGAGCGTCAGCCGCGAGGCTGAAAGACGGCGCATCGGCGTATTTTTCGATATGCTGAGCGGCGGCGCGGGTCTTGTCGTCACAACGCCCGAGGCGCTGATGATACGCGCGATGCCGCCCGACGTGTTCGAGAGCCTCACTATCGAGCTGAAAAACGGCGGCGAATACTCGCTCGACGATATCGTTTCCCGCCTCGTCGCCGCAGGCTACACACGCGCCTCGCAGGTCGAGGGCGCGGGGCAGTTTTCCGTGCGCGGCGGCATACTCGATTTCTTCTCGCCGGGCGCTGACGAGCCGGTGCGAATCGAGTTTTTCGGCGATGAGATCGACTCGATGGGATATTTCGATCCCCTGACGCAGCGCCGGACGGAGCACCTCGACTCGGCGCGCATACTGCCCGTTCAGGAGGCGCCGGTGAGCGCCGCAAAGGGCGGGCGGGACGCCCTCTGCGACCGCATTGAGAGCTACGGCAAACGGCTTTTGCGCCGTAAAAATACAAAAAAAGAGCTTTTAGAGGCGATAAACGGCGATCTGAGCCGCATCCGGGACGGAAGAGGTCTGCCCGCGAGCGACCGCTATCTCGACCTTCTCTACGAGCCGGCGACCGCCGTCGATTACTTCCCGCCGGACGCGGTGGTCATTATGTGTGAGCCGGGGCGCAACGCCGACACCGCGAAAAACTACCTCTGGCAGCTCTCCGAGGATCTGACCGCGCTTGCGGAAAAGGGCGCGCTCGAGGGCTCTGCCGAGCGCTTTATCGCGCCGTGGGACGACGTTGTCGAGCGGCTTTCGGACTTTCCGATCGTCATGATGGCGGCGTTTACGACGAGCGCTCTGCCCGTCGCGCCGCGAACGATGGAAACGCAGACGGTAAAGCAGCTGCCCTCCTACGGCGGCTCGCTCGAGACCGCCGCAAGCGATATACGCCACTATATGAACTCCGGCTTCGGAGTGGTTGTGCTCGTAAAGGATCAGCGCCGCGCGGAAATACTCTCAGATTACCTCTTTAAGCTCGGCACAAAGGTATCGGTTGACATAAATCTGTCGAGCCTGCCGGAGAAGGGCAAAACCGTCATCGCCGCGGGCAGCCTCAGCGCGGGGCTTGAATATCCGGCGCTGAAGCTTGCGATACTCTCCGAGGGGCAGTTTCTCAAGGAGACGTTCCGCAAAAAGGCGAAGCGCCGCCGCGACTCCAACAGGCAGCGGCTCGAGAGCTTCACAGACCTCTCGCCGGGCGATCTCATCGTCCACGAGACCTATGGCATCGGGCGCTTCGTCGGAATGGTCACGCGCGAGGTGGACTCTGTGCGCCGCGACTATATAAAAATCGCCTACGCCGGCACCGACGCGCTCTACGTCCCCGCGACGCAGCTCGACATGATCTCAAAGTACATCGGCGCGGGCGAGGACGCGCCCGTGAAGCTCTCGAAGCTCGGCGGAACCGACTGGGCGAAGGCGAAGATCAGGGCAAAGCACGCGGCGAAGGATCTCGCGGAGGGACTTCTGAAGCTCCAGGCGGCGCGAAAGGGCGCAGTCGGCTACGCTTTCAGCCCGGACAGCCCGTGGTACCGTGAGTTTGAGGACAACTTTGAGTATCAGGAGACGGACGATCAGCTCCGCGCGATAAAGGATATAAAGCGCGATATGGAGAGCCCGGTGCCGATGGACAGACTTCTCTGCGGCGACGTCGGCTACGGAAAGACCGAGGTCGCGCTCCGCGCCGTTATGAAATGCGTCATGGACGGGCGGCAGGCGGCGATCCTTGTGCCGACTACGGTGCTCGCGCAGCAGCATTATCAGACCGCGATGCGCCGATTTACGGGCTTTCCGGTCACCATCGAGGTGCTGAGCCGGTTCAGAACTCCGGCGCAGGTCAAAAAAGCCCTCGCGGGTCTTGAAACCGGCGAGGTCGATATAGTTATCGGCACGCACAAGCTTCTCGGCAAAGAGGTGCGCTTCAAAAAGCTCGGACTTCTCGTAGTGGATGAGGAGCAGCGCTTCGGAGTTACGCACAAGGAGCGGCTGAAGGAGCTTTCCAAAACCGTGGACGTTCTGACTCTCTCTGCAACGCCGATACCGCGGACGCTGAATATGGCGCTCTCGGGCGTGCGCGATATGTCTACCATCGAGGAGCCGCCCTCCGACCGCCAGCCGGTGCAGACCTACGTCATCGAGCACGATTGGGGCGTTCTCACCGACGCCATACGGCGCGAGCTCGGGCGCGGCGGGCAGGTCTACTACCTCCACAACCGCGTTGACAACATCGAGCGCACGGCGATGAAGCTCAGGGAGATGCTCGGCGACGTCGCGATAACGGTCGCTCACGGCAAGATGGACGAGGAGAGCCTCGGCAGAGTAATGGAAAATATGCAGGCGGGCGAAATTCAGATCCTCGTCTGCACAACGATCATCGAGACCGGCATCGACATTCCGAACGTCAACACCCTCATCATCGAGGACGCGGACAGGATGGGGCTTGCCCAGCTCCACCAGATACGCGGGCGCGTCGGGCGCTCGAGCCGCAGGGCGTTCGCGTATTTCACGTTCCGCAAGGATAAGGTGCTGAACGAGACCGCGGAAAAGCGCCTCTCCGCGATATGCGAGTTTGCGGAGTTCAACTCCGGCTTCAAGATAGCGATGCGCGACCTTGAGATACGCGGCGCGGGCAATATCCTCGGCGCGGAGCAGTCAGGCCACATGATGAGCGTCGGCTACGATATGTATCTCAAGCTTCTCGAGGAGGCTGTTCAGGAGGAAAAGGGCGAGAGAGTTGAGGCAAAGCCCGAGTGCTCCGCCGATCTTGCGATCAGCGCCAACATTCCGGCAAGCTACGTACAGAGCCAGGAGCAGAGGATGGATCTCTACCGCCGCATCGCCCACATCCGCACCGAGGAGGACGCCGACGACATGACCGACGAGCTTATCGACCGCTTCGGCGATCCCCCGAGCGCCGTAAACGCGCTCATACAGGTCGCGCTTCTGCGCGGCGAGGCGGCGAGCACCGGCATTTCCGAGATCAGTCAAAAGGACGGAAAGCTCATTTTCGCCCTCTCCGACTTCGAGCCGGAGCGGCTGAGCAGACTTTACTCTCTGCCGGAGTACAAGCCGCGCATAAAAATCGAGGCCGGCGCGAAGCCGGCGATGAGCTTCCGGCTGAAGCCGACCGACCGCGTGCTCGACGTCGCGGTGAAGCTCGTGAGAGATTACAAGGCGGCAAATCTTGTAAAATAGCAGCAGCCATGATATAGTAAGCATGATATAGTAAGGCAGTGGAGAGAGGGAGGCTTTATATGAATCAATTTGAAATGATCAGGAACGCTGCGGAAACGCTGCACAATGTTGCAAGACTTACACCCATCATACCTTTTGACGGCTTGACCCCTAATCTGTTTATCAAAGCTGAAAATCTGCAAAGGACAGGTTCCTTCAAAATCCGCGGCGCTTTTAACAAGCTGAGCAGCCTTTCCGCCGAGGAAGCCTCAAAGGGCGTCATTGCGTGCTCCGCCGGTAATCATGCGCAGGGCGTGGCTTATTCCGCAATGAGGTTGGGAATGCGCGCAGTCATTTGTATGCCGGATTACGCGCCGGTCATGAAGATCAAAGGGACGCGCCGCTTTGGCGCAGAGGTCGTTCTGGTCCCCGGCAATTATGATGACTCCGCTAAAGAGGCGAAAAGGCTGGCAGATGAAAAGGGCTACACCTTTGCCCACCCCTTCAATGACCCCTATGTGATCGCAGGTCAGGGGACCATCGGACTGGAGATCCTTTCGCAGATGCCGGATGTGGAGCAAGTAGTCGTTCCGATCGGAGGCGGCGGGCTGATCAGCGGTGTCGCCGTCGCCATCAAAAACCTGAAGCCCGATGTAAAGGTTATCGGCGTTCAAACGGTCAATGTCCCGTCTATGTATGCCTCCTTTGGCTTAAATGAGGTGGAAACGCTTAAAGACAGGGCGACCATCGCCGACGGTATTCACGTGTTGACGCCGGGAGATCTGACTTTTGAGATCGTCGGAAAGTATGTGGATGATATCGTGACTGTGCGTGAGGACGAGATTGAAGGGGCGATGGCCACACTGATGGAACACTCAAAAATGGTAGCGGAAGGAGCAGGCGCTACAAGCGTCGCGGCGTTTATGTATGACCGGATCAATACGGATCTTCGGACGGTCGCCGTCGTTTCAGGCGGAAACGTGGACATCAGCACGCTGGGGAACATCATTGAAAGGGAATTGAAGCGAAGAACGGATACGATATGAACTACCTCTGGGATCTGGACGGAACGCTGCTCGACAGCTACCCCGTCATACTGAAAAGCCTCAAGACTGTCTTAAAAGCGCAGAATTTGCCGATTTCCGAAACTTTGGGCGAGGAAATACTGCGCTCCTCAGTGCGCGCGTATCTCGGCACAGACGAGCTTTTCAGCCTCTATTACGCGGAAAACGAGCGCCACCAGCGCGACGTTCGCGCCATGCCCGGCGCCCTCGAAACGCTGAGAGCGTTATCTGAGCGCGGAGACAGACATTTTGTGTACACCCACCGCGGCGAATCGGCGTTTGCTGTGCTCGAGCAGAACGGGCTTTTGCGGTACTTCACCGAGGTGCTGACCGCGGAGAGCGGTTTTCCGCGCAAGCCCGACCCGGCGGCGCTTCTCTATCTTATGGAAAAGCACGGCTTTTCGCCGGACGAGGCGTTCTACGTCGGTGACCGCGCGCTCGATATCGAGGCGGCGCGAAACGCGGGAATACCGGCGATCCTCTATCTGCCCGAGGGCAGTCCGGTGCGCGCCGGCATAGGCGAAGCGAGAGTCGTGCGCGACCTGCGCGAGATAGCAGGGCTGTAACCGCAAAGAAAGCAAAATAGTTCATTTCGTGCGGCGAAAAACCACAAATTTCAGTTGCAATCACTTTTTTAAATGGTATAATTTAAATATAAATTGTTCGCGATTCCGGGGGGATTGCCGATGAAGCGGCTGATTGCAGTCATTCTTTTGCTCGCGCTCACCGGGTGTACTGCGCCCGGCTTCAGCGAGACTACCGGCGGCTTCGTCGGCGGCGGCGACGCTTACCGCGAAAAGGGCGGCGAGGGCGGCTCCTCCGCGCGCCCCGATTACACCCCCGGAGCTATCGACGGCAGAAGCTACGAAAACGGCTTTTTCGGCTTCGGCTTCACTCTTCCCGAGGGCTGGGAGTGGAGCGAGAACGAGAAATTCGAGCTGTACACGGTCAAAAGCGGCGGCTCGTCGCTCTCATTCCGCGCCGGCGCGGGAAGCGCGTCCGGCGTCTACGCCGAGGCGCTTGAGAAAACGCCGCCCGCCCTTGAGGACGCGGGCTTATCCGACGTGAAAGCCGAGGAGATCACGATCGACCTCGCCGGCGAGCCGACCCACGCCATCAAAATCACGGCAAAAATCGCAAAAACCGGCTCAGAGCTGCATATTCTCACCGTTTTCATCGAGCGCAGCGGCTGGTACGGCGAGTTCAACGCCACCTCCGCAGGCTCCGACAGCACGCAGGAAATAATCAATATTCTCAATTAACCGCACCCCCGGGATTGCAAAACCCCGGGGGTTTTGCTATAATGTTCACATTATCGGATCGAAACAGACCGTTGGAGGCATAAATGAAAAAAATTCTGCCTGTACTTATGATAATCGCGCTTTTAGCTTCCTGCGCAGCGCCGGAATCACCGGTTCCTGTCGAGGACGCGCCGGCGGAAGCCCCGGCGGAAACGCCCGCTGAAGCCCCGGAGGAGCCGGAAGAGCCGCCTGAGCCGCCGCGGCCGGAGTATGAGCCGGGCGTGATCGACGGCGATACCTATATCAGCGACTACTTTTCGGTGCGCTTTAAGCTTCCCGAGGGCTGGCAGTGGTTTACCGACAGCGCGAACGAAAACGGGCTCAGCGCGGACTTCGAGATGTACGCCTTCGGTGACGAGGGGCTTCAGAGCATGAGCTTCACTGCCGGAGAGGGCGGCGCCGGGGACGCGTGCGCGACCTATCTTGCCGACCTGCCCGCCGCGCTTGAGGAGTCCGGCTACTCAGATTACGGCTACGCCGAGACGACGGTCACGATCGCCGGCAGGGAGTGCCCCGCTGTTTCCCTCGCCGGAACGGTCGAGGTCGTCGAGGGAGTTTCCGCGCCGGTGTACATACTCGCGGTTTTCGTTGAGCATGAGGGGCGCTACGGCGAATTTACCGCCACAAGCTTCGTCACCGACGCAAACGCAGAGATTATCGAAGGAGTTACCGAATGAACTGGCTTGAGATAACGATAAACACCTCGCATTCCGAGCTTACAAGACTCGTTGACCGCCTCAGCGGGCTGGGCGTGGACTCGCTCATAACCGAGGACGAGGAGGATATCGCGCGCTTTCTGGAGGAGAACCGCAAGTATTGGGACTACGTTGATGAGGCGTTCGCCGCCTCGATCAAGGGCGTGAGCCGCGTGAAATTCTACCTTGAGGACTCGGAGAGCGGCAAAAACGAGCTGAACCGGCTCGAGAGCGCCCTGCCTGAGAAGGAATTTCAGGTAGTCTGCGTGCGCGACGAGGATTGGGAGAACAACTGGCGGCAGTATTATAAGCCGATCGCCGTGGGCGAGAGGCTCGTCATCGTGCCGGAATGGCTCGCGCTCCCCGGGGAGTACGCGGACCGCGTAGCTGTGCGGCTTGACCCGGGTCTTATCTTCGGCACCGGCGGCCACGCGACGACGCAGATGTGCCTTCGCGCGCTCGAAGAGGTCTGCGCGCCGGGCAAAAGGCTGCTCGATCTCGGCTGCGGCAGCGGAATACTTGCGATAGCCGGTCTTCTCTTAGGCTGCGACAGCGCCGTCGGCATCGACATCGACGAAAAGGCGCCGAAGGTAGTTATGGAAAACGCCGCGTTCAACGGCATCGACAAGTCGCGCCTCACAGCTCTCGCCGGCGACGTCATCGGGGATAAAAACCTCGCCGGAAGCGGGAAATACCCCGTCATCACGGCGAACATTGTCGCGGACGTGATCATCGCGCTCGCGCCGAGGGCGAAGGAGCTGCTGTCTGACGGCGGCGACTTTATATGCTCCGGCATAATCGACGGCAGGGAGAGCGAGGTCGAGCGCGCGCTTGAGAGAGCCGGCTTCGCGGTTAAAAAGCACTATCATCAGGATAACTGGAACGCGTATTTGTGTAAGTAATTTGCAAAAAGGGCGGGCACGGAGACCCGCTCCTACAAGTCACCGCCGCACAGCGCGGTGAGGTATGTAGAAGCAGGCACCGGGACTCAGCACGCAGTAAGCGGCAAAGCGAATACGGCGCTTCGCCAATCAGATAAAGTACACCGCGCAGATCGGCGCACCCATGTGTAACGGTCTCAGACAAGAGCTTTTATCTCTCTCTTGGTTCTGTTCTCTCTCTTTTTCCAGAAAAAGAGAGAGAATGAACAAACCTTTTAATCAGGAGGAAAAATCCATGCTTAAATCCATAATCCTCGCGGCCGGAAAGGGCACGCGTATGCAGACCGATGGCGTCGAGCTGCCGAAGGTCATGCGCACCGCGCTCGGAAAGCCGCTCCTCGGCTACGTTCTCGACGCGCTGCCGACAAGCGGGCGCGACAACGTCGTTGTCGTCGGCTTCATGCGCGAGAAAATCGAAGAGGCGTTTACTGACTGCGCCTTCGCCGTCCAGGCGGAGCAGAAGGGCACCGGCCACGCCGTTATGTGCGCTTACGACGCCATCGGAGACTTCGACGGCGACGTTCTCATCTGCTGCGGCGACGCGCCGCTCGTGCGCCCCGAGACCTTCGCAGCGCTCGTAGACGAGCACCGCGCCAAGGGCAACGACTGCACGGTGCTCTCCGGCGCCTCCGACGTGCCGCTCCGCGGCTACGGCAGGGTCATACGCGACTCAAACGGCGGCTTTGTCAGGATCGTCGAGGAAAAGGACGCCTCGCCGGAGGAATTTGCCGTTCAGGAGTACAACTCCGGCGTCTACGTTTTCTCCGCGCCGAAGCTCCGCACCGCGCTCGCCGGGCTGAAAACCAACAACGCGCAGGGCGAGTATTACCTCACCGACGCGCCGGATATAATGCTCTCGCGCGGCGATAGGGTCGGCGTGTGCGTGCGCAGCATGGGCGACGAGCTTATCGGCGTGAACACCCCCGCGCAGCTCGCACAGGTCGAGCGGCTGCTGCAAGAGCGCAGATGAGCGCGACCGCACCCGAAATATCGCCTTTAGCCTCCCGCTTCCGCGCTTTTGCGGCGGCGGGAGGTTCTTCTATATGCGTGACCCGCGCCCAGACGGCTTCCGCCTCGGCGGGGGATAAGAGAAGCTCCATATAAATCACCCGCTTTATTTTATGCCGATTGCGCCACTATGACCGAAAAAATCGTTAAAAAATCAACATTTTTTCCCTTTTTGCAGTTGAAAAAAAGCGCGGATTTTAGTATAGTCTAATGTGGCATAGGTTGGAGACGACCTAAACCGTGAATTACCCAAATTCCCCGATCATTCGGGATGTGGAGGTCAAGATAAATGAAAAAAGTACAGTTTACCGAAACCGTACTGCGTGACGCGAACCAGAGCCTTATGGCAACGCGCATGAAGTACGATGACTTCGCGGACATCCTGCCCACCATGGACAAGGCGGGCTACTACTCCGTGGAGTGCTGGGGCGGCGCCACCTTCGACAGCTGCCTTCGTTACCTCGGCGAGGATCCGTGGGAGCGCCTGCGCAAGATCCGCAAGGCGATGCCCAACACCCGTCTCCAGATGCTGCTTCGCGGTCAGAACCTTCTCGGCTACAAGCACTATCACGACGACGTCGTTGAGAAGTTCGTCGAGCTCTCGATCAAGAACGGCATCGACGTTATCCGCATCTTCGACGCGCTGAACGATTTCCGCAACATCAAGACCGCTCTTGAGGCAACGAAGAAATACGGCACGAAGCGCACCGTAGCTTCCGGCTGCATCTCCTACACCCAGAGCCCGGTTCACACCGTCAAGAAGTACGTCGAGATGTGCAAGGAGCTCAAGAGCATGGGCTTCGACACCATCTGCTTCAAGGATATGGCGGGCACCATGAGTCCCTCCGAGGCAGAGAGCCTCATCAAGGGCGTTAAGGACGCCATCGGCAATATGCCGCTCATCCTCCACACCCACTGCACCACCGGCATGGCTTACATGACCCTCACCAAGGCTATCGAGAACGGCATCGACGTTATCGACACCGCCACAAGCTGCTTCTCCAACGGTACCTCCCAGGCCGCAACCGAGTCCCTCTACTACGCTCTCAGCCAGTACGGCATCGAGACCGGACTCGATGAGAAGGTCATCAACAAGGTAAACGATTTCTTCAAGCCCGTGAAGCAGAAGTATATCGACGCCGGCACCATCAACCCGAAGAGCATGGGCACCGACGCCCAGGCGCTCGTCTACAAGGTCCCCGGCGGAATGCTCTCCAACATGATCGCAAACCTCAAGGATATGAACGCAATGGATAAGTTCGACGAGGCTCTCGTCGAGATCCCGAACGTCCGCAAGGACCTCGGCTATCCTCCGCTCGTCACTCCGCTCAGCCAGATGGTCGGCAACCAGGCGGTCGTGAACGTCCTCATGGGCGAGCGCTACAAGCAGATCTCCAACGAGATCAAGAACTACTTCAAGGGCGATTACGGCATCGCGCCCGGCGAGGTATCGAAGGAGCTGCAGGATAAGATCCTCGGCGAGGGCAATAAGCCCGTTGACTGCCGCATCGAGGACTCCAAGCGCACCGGCGAGGAGTTCAAGAAGGCGAAGGCCGACCTCGGCGATCTCTGCGAGAGTGAAGAGGATATGATGAGCTACATCTGCTATCCCGAGCAGGCCAAGAAGTATCTCCAGAGCCGCAAGGCAAAGCGCGAGAACGTCGCAAAGTACACGATAGTCGAGGCATAAATCAATCGGCGTCATTGCGAACCAGCGCGCACGCTGGTGTGGCAATCCGTTCTCCTGCGCAACCGGTTACGGATTGCCACGTCGCTTCGCTCCTCGCAATGACACTTGTAAACATTATTATAGGAAGTGAAAATATGATAACACCTATCGCACTTGCCGCCGATATGACGGGTCATCTCGACTTCGGAACGGCGTCAGTCGCGGCGCTCATGGGTTATCTCTTCGTGTTTCTCGGAATCGTGCTGCTGATGGCGGTCATCATCGTCACCGGCAAGATAATGAGCGCGAAGAAGGCCGCCCCGGCTGAAGCGCCCAAGACAGCCGAGTCTCAGAAGGCAGTCGAGAAGAAAAAGGCGCCCGGCTCCGCCGGCGAGCTGAAGCTCTACGACACCGACCCCAGGACCGCCGCAATGATCATGGCGATCGTTGCCGACAAGATGGGCAAGCCCATCAACGAGCTGCATTTCAAATCTATTAAAGAGGTAAAATAGTGCTTCGCACTATTTTATTGAAATTTAAGGCGTGCCGCTCGCCGCGAGCGGCAACCGCGGCACATGCCGATAATCTCCATCTGCCGCAGTGGAGATTGAATGTAGCCGTTAAACTTGATGCGGCAGATTGGAGATTAAATTCATGAAATACAAAGTAACTCTTAACGGAAGAACCTATGAGGTCGAGGTCGAGCACGGCGAGGCCACGCTTCTCGACGAGTACGAGGCGGTCGCTCCCACCGCAGCTCCCGCACCGGCCGCAGCCGCCCCTGCCGCAGCCCCCGCAGCTGCTCCCGCAGCCGCAGCTCCCGCAGTAACCGCCGCCGGCGAGACTGTCGCGGCTCCGATGCCCGGCACTATCGTTGACGTAAAGGTTTCCGCCGGTCAGGCAGTCAAGAGCGGCGACGTTCTCGTCGTTCTCGAGGCGATGAAGATGGAAAACGAGGTCATGGCACCGCGTGACGGCACCGTTGCTCAGGTCGTCACTCAGAAGGGCGCCAAGGTCGAGACCGGCACACCCCTCATCGTTATAGCGTAACAGGAGGGCAATATGGATATTCTTGGAACCCTGCAGGGTCTTGCGCAGGACTCCGGCTTCGGCCTCTTCTTCGCGGAGGGCGGCTGGAAGTACGCGGTGATGATCGCCGTAGCCTGCGTTCTCCTGTACCTCGGAATCGTCAAAAAATTCGAGCCGCTGCTGCTCGTCGGCATCGCCTTCGGCGCGCTGCTCACTAACCTGCCCGGCGCGGGTCTCTATCATCCGGAGCTTTGGGATAACTTCCTTGACCCCGCAAGCGAGGTCTATCACTCCTACGCGCCAATTCTCGCAGAGGGCGGACTGCTCGATATTCTCTACATCGGCGTCAAGGCCGGCGTATATCCCTGCCTTATCTTCATCGGCGTCGGCGCGATGACGGACTTCGGCCCGCTGATCGCCAACCCCAAGACTTTCCTTCTCGGCGCTGCGGCGCAGTTCGGCGTGTTCTTCGCATTCCTCGGCGCGACTCTGCTCGGCTTCACCGGCCCTGAGGCGGCGTCCATCGGAATCATCGGCGGCGCCGACGGCCCGACCGCGATCCTTACCACCACGCTTCTCGCCCCGCATCTGCTCGGCGCTATCGCCATCGCGGCTTATTCCTACATGGCGCTTATCCCGATGATCCAGCCGCCCATCATGAAGCTTCTCACCACCCCCGAGGAGCGCAAGGTCAAGATGGTGCAGCTGCGCGAGGTATCCAAGGCTGAGAAGATCGTGTTCCCGATCGTCGTTGCGATCTTCGTCATTCTCCTGCTTCCGGACACCGCGCCCCTCATCGGCTGCCTCATGTTCGGCAATCTCCTGAAGGAGACCGGCGTGACCGAGCGCCTCTCCGACGTCGCTCAGAACGCGCTTATGAACATCGTAACGCTGTTCCTCGGAATCTCCGTCGGCGCGACTACCGTCGCTCCGCGCTTCCTGAACCTCCAGACCCTCGGCATCGTGCTGCTCGGTCTTATCGCGTTCTGCTTCTCCACCGTCGGCGGACTTCTCGTAGGCAAGCTTATGTATAAGCTCTCCGGCGGCAAGATCAATCCGCTTATCGGCTCCGCCGGCGTTTCCGCCGTTCCGATGGCGGCGCGCGTAAGCCAGATGGTCGGTCAGAAGGAGAACCCCTCGAACTTCCTCCTCATGCACGCCATGGGCCCGAACGTCGCGGGCGTTATCGGCTCTGCGATCGCAGCCGGCTTCCTTATCAAGGTCTTCGGCGCGTAATATAAGCATACAAAAAGCACCCTCGCCCGAGGGTGCTTTTTTTGTTGCTGTTATCGGCGCAGCCGCGCCGGTCTATGTTCATTCTCTCTCTTTCTCGCGGAGAAAGAGAGAGAACAGAACCAAGAGAGAGATAAAAGCTTTTGTCTATGACCGTGGGACATGGGTGCGCCGTTTTTCGTCGGCACAGGCTTCATATCGTTCGCTTTGCCGTTGAGGGGCGCGGCAAAGCTCATTCATTCCGCTGTGCCTCCTCTCCCCAAAAATGCAAGACATTTTTGGGGACCCCTTGATACGCGAAGCGGCGAGCGTCGCTTAGCCGCTTACTGCCGAAATATTTTTCGGTGCATACTCCTACATACATCGCCGCGCTTTGCGGAGGAAAAATAGAATTCGGGCGCCGTAAATCATATTATCGACTTCATATCATAAAGTCCGGCCGGCTTTCCGAGCAGAAATTCCGCCGCGGAGATCGCGCCCTCGGCAAAGAGCGCGCGGTCATAGACCTCGTGGCCGAGGGTAATGGACTGCGTAGCGGTGGTGATGATGACCTCGTGCGTGCCGGGCAGGTTGCCCATACGCAGAGATGCAATGCTTATATCGTTCTTCTCGCGCTTCATCATGCCGCTTCTGCCGCAGACGATGTTCGCATCGGGCCGCGCCTCCTTAACGGCGCTTGCGAGCAGGAGAGCGGTGCCGCTCGGCGCGTCGAGCTTGCGGTTGTGGTGGCGCTCGATTATCTCAACGTCCGCGTCCGGAAAAACTGCCGCCGCCTTCTTCGCCATCTGGCAAAGGAGCGCTATGCCGACCGACATATTCGCGCTGTAAAAGACCGGAACAGCCTTCGCCGCCTCGAAAATCGCCGCCTTTTCGTCCTCGGTGTGACCGGTCGTGCATACGACGACCGGCATTTTGTGCTGAACGCACCAGGACAGCATCGGCTTTACCGCAGTGTGGTGGCTGAAATCGATCACCATATCGGCAAGCCCGGTGAAATCGTTTATATCGCGCAGTATGAGTCCCTCGCCGTTCGGATCGACGCCCGCGGCGAGAGTGTGCTTATCGGAAGCGCCGACAAGATTGCAGAGGATAGTCCCCATGTGACCCATCGCGCCGTTTACTATTATTTTCAAAGGAGTCCGACCTCCTTCATCGCATTTACGAGCCGCGCGCGGTTCTCCGGCTCCATCGAGGTGAGCGGCAGGCGCGCGTAATCGGAGCAGAGACCCAGCTCTGCGAGCGCCGCCTTCGCCGGTATCGGGTTGACCTCGCAGAAGAGCGCGTCGATGAGCGGCTTGTACTTTACCTGCAATTCGCAGGCGCCCTTAACGTCGCCGTTAAACCAGCGCGTGCAGATCTCGCGCGTTTCGGCGGGGATCACGTTTGACAGCACCGAAATGCACCCCACGCCGCCGAGCGAGAGTATCGGCACGATCTGATCGTCATTGCCCGAGTAGATCGGAAGCTCAAAATTTGTTTTTGACTGCGTGTCCGCGACCGACGAAATGTTGCCGTTAGCCTCTTTTATGCCGCAGATGTTGGGCACCTTCGCAAGAAGCGCGTATGTGGTGGGTTTTATGTCAACCCCGGTGCGCCCCGGCACGTTGTAGACGATGACCGGAAGCTCGGTCGCGCCGGCGATCTTCGTGTAGCTCTCGACAAGGCCGCGCTGAGTGCATTTGTTGTAGTACGGCGTAACGCACAGTAGCGCGTCAGCGCCGACGTCGCGCGCCTTGATGCTCATCTCAACGGCGTGGTCTGTGTAGTTCGAGCCGGTTCCGGCGACGATGGGAAGCCTGCCGGCGGCTGCTTTGACCGCGAAGCGAACGCACTCGATGTGCTCCTCGTCGGAGAGCGTGGGAGCCTCGCCGGTGGTGGCGCAGATAATGAGAGCGTCAACTCCGCCCTCGATCTGGCGCTCGATAAGGCGCTCAAAGGCGGCAAAATCCACGCCATTTTCGGTCATTGGAGTGACCATTGCAGTGCCGATTCCGGTAAAAACGGGCTTTTTCATAGGTATTCCTCCAGTATTATTTGTCATTCCGAGGAGCGAAGCGACGTGGGAATCCGTAATACCCATTGAAAAAGGAAACGGATTGCCACGCCAGTCTGCGGACTGGCTCGCAATGACACAATCTAAAACTTTTCTCGTTCCATAACGGCGAGCTCGTCGCAGCGGTTGTTGAACTCGTTGTCGGCGTGGCCCTTGACCCAGCAAAAGCGCACGGAGTGCTCTGATAAAAGCGCGTCGAGCCGTTTCCAGAGGTCTATGTTTTTGACCTCGCCGCCCTTGCGCTTCCAGCCCTTTTTCTTCCAGTTTTCGAGCCAGCCCTCGTTAATCGCCTTTTCGATGTACTGGCTGTCGGTGAAAAGCTCGACGGAGCAGGCGCGGTTCAGCGCGCTGAGCGCCTCGATAACGGCGGTAAGCTCCATGCGGTTGTTAGTCGTGGGATTTTCGCCGCCGGACAGCTCCTTTTTGTGCTCGCCGGCAATGAGTATCGCCGCCCACCCTCCGGGTCCCGGGTTGCCGGAGCAGGCGCCGTCGGTGTAAATTGTTACGTTATTCATTCTGCGCTCTCCGCACACCGACGGCGCCTGTTGCCATGCCCGAGCGGTTCTGCCCGCAGGGCAGGAGCGAGCGGCGGCATATTTCAATTCGCGCATTGCGCGGATTGCCGTCGGTGTAGATTTGTACTTTTGTCATAAATTGAATCCTTGTAGGGGCGGGTCTCTGTGCCCGCCCGTTCTCATTTATCCTCCGACTCGTGGTGCGGGGACTTACCCCCGCCATTTCTCTGTTCATTTTCTCTCTTTCTCGCAAGAAAGAGAGAAAACAGAACCAAAAGAGAGATAAGAGGCTTTTGGCGGTGACCATTGGATATGGGTGCCACTTAATGCGTGGTGTTCTTCGTCTAAAAGGCGAAGCGGCGAACGTCGCTTAGCCGCTTACTGCGTACATAATCTTACTGCCTGCTTCTACATACCTCACCACGCTTTGCGGTAGGAAGCACCAAGAGGGGTATTCCAAAAGGGGCAAGCCCCTTTTGTGTCGTTTTAAGGGGTTTCCAAAGGGGGCTTTAGGGTTCCCAAAAAAGTTTTGCTTTTTTGGGGAGAGGAGGCACAGCGGAATGAATGAGCTTTGCCGCGTCCCTCAGCGGCGAAGCGAACGATATGGAGCTTGTGCCGACGACAATCCCCCTTTGGCTTGTTTCTCTCTCTTGCTTCTTCTCTCTCTTTGCAAGCGGCAAAGAGAGAGAATTGAAGACGACATGGCGCACAAGTGCGCCATACAATTACTCAGCCGGAACCTCAGAGGTGGCGTCGCTCTCCTCTTCCTTATCGGTCAGCGTAACGCTGATGAGCTTGCTGCCCTCACTGAGCCGCATGAGGCGCACGCCCTGCGTGCTTCTTCCGAGTATGCTGACGGTATCTACTCCGGTGCGGATCATAGTGCCGTCGTCAGAGATCATGAGGATATCCTTGTCATCGTGCGCTATCTTGACTCCGGCGATCTTGCCGGTCTTGTCGGTCACGTTGTAGTTCTTTACTCCGAGGCCGCCGCGATGCGCCGGCGTTCCGTCCGCGCCGCGAACGTACTCGCCTATCGGCGTGCGCTTGCCGTAGCCGTTCTCGGTAACAGTGAGGAGCATACCGTCATTTGGCGCGGTGACGGCTCCGACGACGTAGTCGCCCTCGCGGAGACGTATTCCGCGCACGCCTGCCGCAGTCCTGCCCATGCTTCTGACGTCGTTTTCGTCGAAGCAGATCGCCATGCCGTCGTGGGTCGCAATAAGGATATTGCTGTCGCCCTCGGTCTCGCAGACGGAAATAAGCTCGTCGCCCTCGTCGAGAGTAATGGCGCGGATGCCGTTCTGACGGACGTTTTTGAACGCGACCGCTTCGATTCGCTTCGCGGTGCCGTTTTTCGTCACCATCGTGAGCGACAGATCATCGTTTTCAAGGCGGGTGTGGATCATCGTAGTGACCTTTTCGCCCGGGTCGAGCGGAAGAATATTCACGATGTTCGTGCCCTTCGCGGTGCGCGCCGCCTCAGGCACAGAGTAGCCCTTCTTGCGGTAAACCTTGCCGGCGGAGGTGAAGAACATGAGATAATCGTGGGTCGAGGCGGTAAACACCGTCTCAACGAAGTCGTCCTCCTTCGTCGCCATTGCCTTTATGCCCTTGCCGCCGCGACCCTGCGCGCGGTACTCAGAGGCCGGAACGCGCTTGATATATCCGCCGTTCGTCAGCGTGAATACGCACATCTCCTCGTCGATGAGATCCTCAAGGTCGATCTCGTCCGCAACGTCCTGGATCTCGGTGCGGCGATCCTCGCCGTACTTATTGCCGATCTCGGTGAGCTCGTCGCGGAGAACGCCCTTCAGCTTCTCGGGGTCTGCGAGCAGCTCTTTATAGTATTCTATCTTCTTCTCTATCTCGTCATACTCCGCCTGCAGCTTCTCGCGGTCAAGGCCCTGCAGCGCCTTGAGGCGCATATCGAGTATCGCCTGCGCCTGAACGTCGTCGAGATCGAACCTCTTCATGAGGTTTTCCTTCGCGTCGTCGTATGAAGTGCGGATTATATGGATGACCTCGTCGATATTGTCCTGCGCGATGAGCAGTCCCTCTAATAAATGGGCTCTCTCCTGCGCCTTGCGGAGATCGTATTTCGTGCGCCGGGTCAGCACGTCCTCCTGGAAAGCGAGATACTCCTCGAGCATGTGCTTGAGGTTGAATATCTTCGGCTGAGTCTGGTTCTCGGTGAGCGCGAGCATCGTGATGCCGAAGGAGGATTGAAGCGCCGTCTGTGTAAAGAGCTTGTTCAGCACGACCTGCGGATTCGCGTCGCGCTTGAGCTCGATGACCATACGCATACCGTTGCGGTCGGACTCGTCGCGCAGGTCGCTGATGCCCTCGAGGCGCTTATCCTTGACCTGATCCGCGATATTTTTGAGCAGCTGGCGTTTGTTTACCTGATACGGCAGCTCGGTAACGATTATGCGGGTGCGCTTTTCTCTGCCGTACTCCTCAAATTCGGTGCGGGCGCGCATTATTACGCGGCCCTTGCCCGTTTCGTAAGCCTGTCTGATGCCGCTTCTGCCCATGATAATGCCGCGGGTCGGGAAATCCGGGCCGGAAATGTGCTGCATGAGGTCGGAAACCGTCGCCTCGGGGTTTTCGAGCAGCGCGACGCAGGCGTTTATCGTCTCGCGGAGGTTGTGCGGCGGGATATTCGTAGCCATGCCGACGGCGATTCCGGAGGAGCCGTTGACGAGAAGGTTCGGGAAGCGGCTCGGCAGCACGCGCGGCTCCTTGCGCGTTTCGTCGAAGTTCGGGTCCCAATCCACCGTCTCCTTGTCGATGTCGCGGAGCATCTCGTCCGCGATGCGGCTCATGCGCGCCTCGGTGTAGCGGTATGCCGCGGGTGGGTCGCCGTCCACGGAGCCGAAGTTGCCGTGACCGTCGATAAGCGGCGCGCGCATGGAGAAGTCCTGCGCAAGTCTGACGAGCGCGTCGTAAACGGAAGCGTCGCCGTGGGGGTGGTAGTGACCGAGAACGTCTCCGACGGCGGTGGCGCACTTCTTGTACGGATTCGAGTGGGTGAGGTTACCCTCGTACATTGAATACAGTATGCGCCTGTGAACGGGCTTCAGACCGTCGCGCACGTCAGGCAGAGCTCTGCCGACTATAACGCTCATCGCGTAGTCGATGTAGCTCGTCTGCATCTCGCGCACAAGCTCCGATTCTGTTATAACCTGATCCGGAAAGGCGATATCCTCCGGCTTGTAATCTCTGTTATGTGCCATTTAGTTTCCTTCCTGTCATTGCGAGCCAGTCCGCAGACTGGCGTGGCAATCCGTATTATCCTTCAACAATGTCAAAAAACAATTCTTTCCATTGTGGATTTTTGCTTTCGACCAACTTATTCTTTCTCTTTCTGTTCCAACCCTTTATTTGCTTTTCTCTTTCAATTGCAGCGTTCACATATATTGTATCTTCATAATACACTAATTTTGTAACATCATATTTTGCTGTAAAACTATCTGGATTTATGTGTCTTTTATGCTCATCAATCCTACGAATAAGGTCATTTGTAATACCTGTATATATCACTGTATTTAATTTGTTTGCAAGAATATATACGTAATAACTCATATAGGGTTCCTCTTTGGGTATTACGGATTGCCACGCCAGTCTGCGGACTGGCTCGCAATGACACTCTGATGGGATTGCCGCATGAGTCTGCGCACCCTATCGCAATAACACATTCGCCACTCAAATATCCAGATTCACCACGTATCGCGCGTTTTGCTCGATCCACTCGCGGCGCGGCTCAACGTCCTCGCCCATAAGCACGTTGAAGATCTGATCCGCGAGCACCGCGTCGTCAAGCGTGATGCGCCTGAGAGTGCGCTTTTCGGGGTCCATGGTGGTCTCCCACAGCTCGTGCGGATCCATCTCACCGAGACCTTTGTAGCGGCTGATGTCGATCTTCGCGTTGGGATTGTCGCCGCGCAGCTCCGAGGAGATCCTGTCGCGCTCGGCGTCGGAGTATGCCACTCTCTGCGTTTTGCCGCGCGTGAGCTTATAGAGCGGTGGAACTGCGGAGTAAACGTAGCCGTTTTCGATGAGCGGCCGCATATAGCGGAAGAAGAACGTCAGAAGCAGGGTGCGGATGTGGCTTCCGTCCACATCGGCATCCGCCATGATGATTATTTTGTGGTAGCGGAGCTTTTCGATGTTGAACTCCTCGCCTATGCCCGCTCCGAGGGCTACGATGAGCGGATAGAGCTTATCGTTGCCGTAGATCTTGTCGGCGCGCGCCTTTTCGACGTTCAGCATCTTGCCCCACATGGCGAGAATCGCCTGAAATCTCGAATCTCTGCCCTGGATAGCGCTGCCTGCAGCGGAATCGCCCTCGACGATGTATATCTCACAGAGAGATGGATCGCGCTCGTTGCAGTCCTGCAGCTTATCCGGCATCTGACCGGACTCGAGGCCGGTCTTGCGGCGCACGCTCTCACGAGCCTTTCTCGCCGCCTCGCGCGCTCTCGACGCCATCATGCCCTTTTCGATTATCGCCTTCGCAACGGACGGATTTTCCTCGAGGTATATCTCAAGCTGCTCGTCAACGATAGAATCGACGAGTGTGCGGATCTCGCTGTTGCCGAGCTTCTGCTTCGTCTGACCCTCGAACTGCGCGTTCGTGAGCTTTACGGAGATGACGGCACTCAGACCCTCGCGGCAATCGTCGCCGGAGAGGCGCTCATCGCCCTTGAGAAGATTGAACTTTACTCCGTAGGCGTTCAGAACTCTTGTGAGCGCTGTCTTGAAGCCCGTTTCGTGCATACCGCCCTCGGGCGTGTGGATGTTGTTTGCAAAGGATACGAGCATCTCGTTGTAGCCGTCGTTATACTGCATTGCGATCTCGGCCACGGAATCGTCGCGCCCGCCGGACATATATATAACGTCGCCTATCGGCGCCTTGTTGACGTTCAGATAGTCCACGTACTCGCGTATGCCGCCCTCATAGTGCATCGTATCGCTGAGCGGAGAGTCCGCGTCGCGGTCATCCGCGATCGAAATGCGCAGACCCGCGTTCAGAAACGCCTGCTCGCGCATGCGCTTGTGGAGAATTTCATAATCGTACACCGTGTCGTCGAACATCTCCGGGTCGGGCTTGAAGGTAACTGTCGTGCCGGTGCGGTCGGTCGAGCCGATAACGGTTATGGGGCTTGTGATCGCGCCTCGGGCAAACTTCATCTCATAGATCTTGCCGCCCTTGTGCACCTGCACCTCGAGCCACTCGCTGAGCGCGTTTACAACGCTGGCGCCGACGCCGTGCAGACCGCCGGATACCTTGTAGCCTCCGCCGCCGAATTTTCCGCCGGCGTGCAGAACGGTGAATACTACCTCGAGCGCGCTCTTTCCCGTCTGCTCCTGAATATCCACGGGTATTCCGCGGCCGTTATCCGTTACGGTTATCGTGTTGCCGGGGTTTATGGTCACCGAAATGTCGGTGCAATATCCGGCAAGCGCCTCGTCGATCGAGTTGTCCACTATCTCGTAAACGAGGTGGTGAAGACCCGAGGATGAGGTCGAGCCGATGTACATTCCCGGTCTTTTACGGACAGCCTCAAGTCCCTCGAGGACCTGGATCTGACTTGCGTCATAATCCGCAGTCACCTTTTGCGTAATGCCGGTGTTCTCCATTATTTCCGTTTCAGGTGTCATTTTCTTCTCCTAAATGCAAAAATTCTGTTATACGACCGCTCCGACTCTCTGTCTGAGCGTTTCCGTGCTGAGGACGCTGAGATACACAAGTCCCGTTCTTGACAGCACGAATGAGCGCGGCAGCTCGTCGGCTGAGCTGACTATTCTGCCCTCGCGGTCGGCCTCGCTGAGAAGCCGGCGCGTCCACTTCGATTCCGAACTGTTGTCGAGGTCGAATATGCCGACGATATCCTGCTCGTGAATTATAATATTTCCGCCGAGGTAAAGGTACATAATATACGCTCCCGGATGTTGCTGTGTCCCGTACTGTGGAAGTTCATTACTTTATCTCTCCGCCTTTTACTCTCAGAACCTTGCCGCCGGTGCGCTCCGCTATAACGCCGTCGTCCTCGCAGCAGGTGATGAAAACCTGACCGCCGCCGATGCGGTTCAGAATGAAGCTCTGCCGCCCGGGATCAAGCTCGCTCAGAACGTCGTCCAGCAGCAGGATCGGGTACTCGCCGCGGGCGCGGTTGTGTATTTCGCGCTCAGCGAGCTTTATGCTCAGCGCAGCGGTCCTCGCCTGACCCTGAGAGGCGAAGCTCCTCGAATCGGCGCCGTTGATTTTTATAATGAGATCGTCCTTGTGCGCGCCGGTAAGGCAGAGCCTCGAAGCCCGCTCCGCCGTTCTGTGGCTGAGCTGGTGCGCCCATATCTCGGGAAATATGTCGGCGGCGCTTTTCAGCGGGTCTGATACGGTGCTGACCGTCTTGTACTCTATTGAAAGCTCCTCGCCGCCGGAAAACTCCGCGTGGATGGCGGCAGCCTCGGGCGCGAGAGAAGCTATAAACCTCGCGCGGTAGCTTATTAGCTCAGCTGAGAGGCGCGCAAGCTCGTGATCGTACTCGTCGAGCATTTCAAGAAGCGAGGGCATCTCCTCGCTGTCGCGCAGAATGCGCGTTTTTTCGGCGTAGGCGCGGGAGTATGAATTGAGAATATCCGCGTACCTCGGGCGAAGCTGACTTATGCAGTTATCCATCAGCCGCCGCCTGACCGAAGCACCCTCGCGTATGAGTCCCAGATCCTCGGGGCAGAAAAGCACCGCGTTGTAGCTCTCGGAAAGCTCTGAGGCTGTTTTCAGCTTCACTCCGTTTACGCTCATCGAGCGCCTTCCCGCGCGCCTGATGACTATTTCCGCCCGCTTTACGCGCTCCCCGCTCTCGCCTGAGGCTTCTATCCTCGCAAAATCGCGCTCGAAGCCTATCATATCCTTCTCAGACCGCGTGCGAAAGCTCCTGCCGGTGGCGATAAGATAGATCGCCTCAAGCAGATTCGTCTTGCCCTGGGCGTTGTCGCCTATGAGGACGTTCACGCCCGGTATGAACTCCGCGCCGGAATAAGCGTAGTTGCGAAAGCCCTCAAGGTAAAGTGAATCGAGCCTCATACTACCCTGACTGCCCTGCCGGCGCAGACGACCGTATCGCCGGGGCGGAGCTTTTTTCCGCGCATGAGACACTTTTCGCCGTTTACGCTGACCTCGCCCGCCTCGATAAGCTCCTTTGCCATGCCGCCGGACTCTGCTAAATTTGCGAATTTCAGAAGCTGGTCGAGCTTTATGAACTCGGTCGAGATCGGTATCTCCTCCGGCTTTACTATTTTTGCCTTAATTCTCATTTGTACGCATCCTCACGGGAAGGATCATGTAGAGAAAGTCCTCTCCGCTCTCCGGCACGATGATGCACGGCGCGACCGAGGTATTGAGCTTTACAACGACCTTATCGGCGGGCGCGGCTCTCAGAGCCTCGAGGATGTAGCGGTTGTTGAAGCCGATCTCGATACCCTCGCCGTCGCCCTCTATCGGGCACTCGTCGGCGGCTGCGCCGAGCGTGGTCTGCGTCGAAACTCTCGCAACGCCGTCGTTAAAGCGGCAGCGCACCGGGCTCTTGAACTTGTCGCTGATTATGAGGCTGACGCGCTCTATGGCGTTTATCATATCGCGGCGCGCAACTCCGAGGGAATATTTTGAGTCCTTCGGAATAGAATTCTTGTAGTTGAGAAACTCGCCCTCAAGTCTGCGCGAAATAAGCTCAGTTCTGCCGATAGTGAACATTATGTGCTTCATGCCGACAGTCAGCTTAACGTCGTCCTCGCTGTCGCCTGCGATCCTCTCAGCCTCGTTAAGACACGAGCCGGGCACGACAAAGCTCTTGTCGATGATCTTATTTTCGGTGAGCGTGCCCTTTCTGAGCGCAAGGCGGTAGCCGTCCACCGCGACGACTGTAAGACTCGTTCCATCGACCTCGAAAAGAGCGCCGGTGTGGATGGGTCTCGCCTCGTTATCGCTGACGGCGAAGATAGTCTCGCCGATGATCTCGCGGATGTCCTTTTCCTTGATGCGCAGATAGTTCTGGCTCTTTACGTCCGGCAGCTCGGGATAATCTCCTGCGCTCATGCCCATGATCTTGAAGCGGCTCATTCCGCAGCTTATCTCGGCGGCGAAGGTGCTGTTATCTACCGTTACGGTAACTATATCGTCCGGCAGCTTGCGGATTATATCTCCGAAAAGCTTGCAGTTGAGAACGACGGAGCCCATCTCGCCGACGTCCGCCGGAAGCGAAGAGCGTATGCCGATCTTCAGATCGTAGCCGGTCACGGTCACGCCGTCCAGCGCCTCAATAAGAAGTCCCTCAAGACTCGAAACGGCGCTCTTTGCCGCTGCTGCGCGCGAAGCAGTGTTGACTGCCGCAGCAAGAAGGCTTTTCTCGCATGAAAATTTCATAATGTCCTCCTGAAAATAAAAAACAAAAAGAAAGAAAAAACGTATATATAAGAAAGATATATGTGTTTAAACAGTTGTAATAGTTATAGGGGCCTTTTTTGGTGGAAAACGCCGCAAAGCCTTGCAGGACAAGCATTTTGCGATTTGGCAGTTTGTGGAGAATTTTACGGTTTTCTACACAGGGCTTTTATTTTCCACTTTTTGTAACAATGAAGTAAAAAACGTCATTGTTTATTTGTGGATAACCGCTTATATGCCGCGGGAGTTTATATTGGATGTTATATCCTTCAGAGTGCGGTTGAAATCCGGCGACTGGCTGAGAAGCGCCACGACCTTGTTGAGCGATGAGATGACCGTAGTGTGGTCGCGGTCGAATATCTCGCCTATCTCCTGCTGGGTGCGGCTCGTCAGCGTGCGGAGAAGATACATGGCGACCTGGCGGGCGAGGGTCACGTTTTTCGTGCGGCTCTTGCCCTTCAGCTCGCTTACGGGAACGGAGAAGTATTTTGCGGTCTCCTCGATAATATCTTCGCTCGTCGGAACGTAGGCGCCCTTGCCCTTGAAGAGCGGGCCGAGGATCTCCTCAATGCTCGAAAGGCTGAGTTCAAGGTCGGGGTCAAGCTCCTCCTGAGCCTTTATCTTCTTTACCGCGCCCTCGAGCTGGCGGACGTTCGAGGTCATCTTTTCCGCGATGAAGCGCGCGCAGTCGTCCGGAATGTTTATTCCGAGCTGGCTGCCCTTGTTCTTTACTATCGCCATGCGCGTTTCAAAGTCCGGCGCCTGAATGTCGGCAAGAAGTCCCGATTCAAAGCGGGTCTTGAGTCTGTCCGCAAGCAGCGTCATTTCAGATGGCGGTCTATCGGATGTGAAAACTATCTGCTTTCCCGCCTCGTGAAGAGTGTTGAAGGTCTGGAAAACCTCCTCCTCTGTGCTCGCCTTGCCGGCGATTATCTGTATATCGTCGATGAGGAGCACGTCCGCCTTGCGGTATTTTTCGCGGAACTCCATATTTTTACCGGTCTGTATGGCGCTTACAAGCTCGTTCATGAAGTCCGCGCCGCGCGCAAGGGCGATGGAATACGCCGGATGACGCCGCCTCAGCTCGTTTTTTATAGCGTAGAGCAGGTGCGTTTTGCCGAGACCGCTGTCTCCATAAATAAAGAGCGGGTTGTAATTTTTCGTCTGCTCCTCGGCTACCGCCATGCTCGCCGCGTAGGCGAAGCGGTTTGAGGGGCCGACTACGAAGTTTTTGAAGGAATATGTATGTCCGTCCTCGTCGGGCGTGACCTTCGGGTCTATCGGCTCCGGCTCGACGTCGTAGCTGATGACGTAGCGGTAATCCTCGCCGAAAAGCTCGTGCAGAGCGTCCGTCAGGTTCTGTGAAAAGCGCTTTACGATAACGCTCTCGATAAATTCCGAAGGCGCGTCGATATACAGACAGCTCTCGGTAACGGTGGAAACCTTGCACTCGCGGAACCAGGTATCTATTGCGACGGATGAAATGCTCTTGCCGAGAAGGGTCAGAACGGCATTCCAGACATCCTCTTTTGAGTTCATATATTCGCTCCTTTCAGGGATAGGTAAAAACTCGCGCATATTATAGAAATTATACCATAAAAGCGGTGATTTATCAAGGTAATATACATTAGAAAATACGAAAAAATCTTTACACTCAGCGCTATCGGTGGTAATATGAGCGGGAAAAAACATTGAGGTGATATTATGTACCCGTTCTATGCGCTGGTATCAAGACTGAAATATATAGACCGCTGGGCGCTCATGCGGAACTCTGAGCGCGAGAACGTCATGGAGCACAGCTACATGGTCGCCGTTCTCGCCCACGCGCTCGGCGTTATACGGCGCGACGTATTCAAAAAGGACTGCTCGCCTGAGTCGCTCGCCGCCTTCGCGCTCTTTCACGACGCGCCAGAGATAATAACCGGCGATATGCCGACGCCGGTGAAGTATCACGACGGAAATATGATCTCCGCCTACCGCGAGATCGAGAAGGGCGCGGTTAAAAAGCTCGTCGGCGCTCTGCCGGAGAGCATGCAGGGAGAGTATTGTAAGCTTTTAGACGGCGAAAAGGAGCTTGTAAAGGCCGCCGACAAGCTCTCGGCGTATATAAAATGCCTCGAGGAGCTAAAATGCGGCAATGATGAGTTCAAGTCCGCCTCGGAGAGCACGCTCGGAAAGCTGCGCGCGATGGAGATCCCGGAGATCGACTATTTTCTCGATAACTTCATCGGCGCGTTCACAATGTCGCTCGACGAGCTGCAGCTGTGAGTAATTATCTGAACGAAAACATAAGGAGGAACATAAATGCGAAGCATAGTTACCGTTATCGGAAAGGACACAGTCGGCATAATCGCCTCGGTCTGCGCGATACTCGCCGCCGAGGGAGTAAATATCCTCGATATAAGCCAGACTGTTCTGCAGGACTATTTTACGATGATAATGATAGTCGATACGTCGGACTGCAAAATATCCTTCGCCTCGCTTGCGGAAAAGCTGCGCGCGGAGGGCGAGAAAAAGAGCCTCGATATCCGCATCCAGCGCGAGGATATTTTTGAGGCAATGCACAGGATCTGAGGTGGAGCTATGATAACCCAATCGGAAATAATGCAGACGATAGATATGCTCTCGCATCAGCACCTCGACGTGCGCACGATAACGATGGGCATTTCGATACGCGACTGCGCGTCGGACGATCCGAAGATCTGCTGCGATAAGATATACGATAAGATAACGAGAGCCGCCAAAGATCTCGTCAGGACCGGCGAGGACATAGAGCGCGAATTCGGGATCCCGATAGTCAATAAGCGCATTTCCGTGACGCCGGTCGCAATCGCGTGCGAGAGCGCGAGAACGGACGATTTTGCGATTTTTGCCCGCACGCTCGACAGAGCTGCCAAGGACGTCGGAGTGAACTTTCTCGGCGGCTTCTCGGCGCTTGTACAGAAGGGCTTTACCTCCGGCGACAGAAGGCTCATCGCCTCTATTCCCGAGGCGCTCAGCACGACAGACCTCGTCTGCTCGTCGGTCAACGTAGGCTCTACGAGAGCCGGAATAAATATGGACGCCGTCAGGCTCATGGGCGAGACAATAAAAAAAGCCGCCGGAATGAGCGGCGGAATGGCTTGCGCGAAGCTCGTGGTTTTCTGCAACGCGGTCGAGGACAACCCGTTCATGGCGGGCGCTTTCCACGGCGTCGGCGAGCCGGAGTGCTGCATAAACGTCGGCGTTTCCGGTCCCGGCGTTGTCTCGAGCGCGCTGAAGGCAGTCAGGGGTCAGCCGCTCAACGTGGTCGCTGAGACGGTCAAAAAGACGGCTTTCAGAATAACCCGCATGGGCGAGCTTGTCGCGCAGGAGGCGTCAAAGCGCCTCGGCGTGCCGTTCGGTATAGTGGATCTGTCGCTCGCGCCGACTCCGGCGATAGGCGATTCCGTCGCGGATATTCTGGAGGAGATGGGGCTTGAGTCTGTAGGCGCGCCCGGAACGACGGCTGCGCTCGCGCTTCTTAACGACGCTGTCAAAAAGGGCGGCGTTATGGCATCCTCGAACGTCGGCGGACTGTCCGGCGCGTTCATTCCCGTTTCTGAGGACGCCGGCATGATAAGAGCCGCGGAGAGCGGCAAGCTGACCATTGAAAAGCTGGAGGCTATGACCTGCGTCTGCTCGGTCGGACTCGATATGATAGCCGTTCCCGGCGACACTACGGCGGCGCAGATAAGCGGCATAATCGCGGACGAGGCGGCGATAGGCATGGTGAATAATAAGACGACCGCCGTGCGCGTGATCCCCGTTCCGGGCAGGACCGTGGGCGAAAGAGTGGACTTCGGCGGACTGCTCGGCACCGCGCCGATAATGCCGGTAAACGCCAACTCCCCGGCTGAGTTTATAGAGAGAGCGGGCAGGATACCCGCGCCGCTGCATAGCCTGAGGAATTAGTTTTTCAGGGCGGCGCATTGCCGCCCTGCTTCTTTGTTCATTCTCTCTCTTTCTCGCAAGAAAGAGAGAGAACAGAACCAAGAGAGAGATAAGAGGCTTTTGGCGGTGACCGAGGGACATGGAAGCGCCGATTTGCGTGGTGTCCTTCGTCTGATACGCGAAGCGTCTACCCCGCTTAGCCGCTTACTGCATTCTAAATTTCGCTGCATACTTCTACATATCCCACCACGCTTTGCGGCAGTAACGAGGAGAAAGAGAGAAAATGAACACCCACGGCAGGTTGGTCAACCGCGGCATAAAAACTTGACGAGTATAAAATTATCCCCAAAGTCAGCAGACTTTGGGGAAAACTTTTTAATATCTTACTCGCCGATGGTCAGCTCACGGGACTTGGTCTTTACCTCGTTCATAAGCCTTGCGATGAACTCGTCCTTCGGGAGATTGACGGTCTTGCCGGCGCGGTTGCGGACGCTTACCTCGCCCGCCTCGGCTTCCTTGTCGCCGATAACGAGCATATAAGGCACCTTCTGACTCTGAGCCTCGCGGATCTTGTAGCCGATCTTCTCGTTTCTGAGGTCCGCCTCGGCGCGAAGTCCGAGCGCGTTAAGCTCAGAGGCGATGGAATCCGCAAACTCGTTCGTTCTGTCGGTGATGGTCAGCACCTTGACCTGAACGGGCGCGAGCCACGTCGGGAACTGGCCCATCGTCTCCTCGATGAGATACGCCATAAACCTGTCGAGCGAGCCGAGGATCGCGCGGTGCAGAACGACGGGGGTCTTCTCAACGCCGTCGCGGTCGATATACTTGAGGTCGAACTTTGCCGGCAGGCAGAAGTCGAGCTGGCAGGTCGAGAGGGTGTACTCCGCGCCGACGGCGGGCTTTACGTTGACGTCGAGCTTCGGGCCGTAGAACGCCGCCTCGCCTATCTCCTCGGTAAACTCGATGCCGAGCTCGATAAGCACCTCGCGGAGCGCCGCCTCGGCGGTGTTCCACATCTCGTCGTCCTGGTGATACTTCTTCTTATCCGCGGGATCGCGCAGCGAGAGCACGCAGCGGTAATCGGTGATGCCGAAATCCTTGTAGGTGTCGAAAATGAGGTCGCAGACCTTGGAAACCTCGTCCTTTATCTGCTCGGGAGTTACGAACAGGTGCGCGTCGTTCTGGCAGAAGTGGCGGCCGCGCTCGATGCCCTTGAGCGTGCCGGAGGCCTCGTAGCGGAAGTCGTGGGCGATCTCGCCGATGCGCACGGGCAGATTGCGGTAGGAGTGCGGCTGCGCGGCGTAGATGCGCATGTGGTGCGGGCAGTTCATCGGGCGGAGAACGTAGGTCTCCTCGTCAACCTCCATCGCGGGGAACATATTGTCCTTGTAGTGCTCCCAGTGACCCGAGGTCTTGTAGAGATCGACCGTGCCGACGCAGGGGGTCATGACGTGCTGATAGCCGAGCAGGCGCTCCTTCTCGCGGATATAGTTCTCGAGCTGCTGCCAGACGGCGTAGCCCTTCGGAAGGAACATCGGAAGTCCGCGGCCGACGAGGTCGTCGGTCATGAAGAGCTGCATCTCCCTGCCGATCCTGCGGTGGTCGCGCAGCTTTGCCTCCTCGAGCTTCTGAAGGTAGGCGTCGGTCTCCTCCTTCTTCGGGAAGGCGATGCCGTAAATACGCTGGAGAGATTCTCTCGAGGCGTCGCCGCGCCAGTAGGAGGCGTTGCAGGCGAGGAGCTTAATTGCGTTGCCCTTTACCCTGCCGGTGGAGTCGAGGTGCGGGCCGGCGCAGAGGTCGGTGAACTCGCCCTGCTTGTAGAAGCTGATAGTTTCGCCCTCGGGCAGGTCGTTTATAAGCTCGACCTTGAATGGCTCGTCACGCATAAGCTCGAGAGCCTCGGCGCGCGGAAGCTCAAAGCGCTCGATTTTGAGCTTTTCCTTGCAGATCTTGCGCATCTCGCCCTCGATCTTCTCCATATCCTCGGGAGTGAAGGCGAAAGGCGCGAATATATCGTAGTACCAGCCCTCGTCGATGGCGGGGCCGATGGCGAGCTTTACCTCCGGCCAGAGGCGCTTTATCGCCTGAGCCATGATGTGGCTGCAGGAGTGCCAGTAGCGGTGGCGGTACTCGGGATTTTCAAAGCTGAATTCAAAATCGTCCATATTGTGAAACCTCCATAGGGCGTTTAATTTCGTAAAGTACAGAATAGCATAATTTTTTATTGTTGTAAAGTGTTTTATAGTGGCAATTTACCGTCGCAATTATAGTGGCAATATACCGGCGCAAAGCGCGGTGGGGTATGTAGAAGCAGGTATTTAGATTTAGTACGCAGTAAGCGGCTAAGCTCCCTGTTTCGGCTTTTGCCGAAATGGGGAGGGGTATTTCCCATCCACCGCACCTGCAAATCAAAACAATCCGCGGATCGCGATCAAGCCCATCGTGACGCCGTACAGCACCGGCTGATGGATAACGTAGACTATGAGCGCCCTTTTGCCGAGCCAGCTGAGCGCCGGAACTCCGCGCCACTCGTAAAACCAGCCGGGAAAGCGCCTCTCCGCGATATAGTACCCTACTCCGGCGCCGGCGAGGAACACGAACGCCCACGGGAAGAGCGGAAACCAGTCGGAGGACGAAAAGCCCGGGTAAGTCCAGCCGAACGGAAAGAGAAAATGCGCCGCCTCACCGACGTCTATTCTGAGCAGAAAAACGCTGATAATCCCCAGGATCGCGTAGATCACCGGCTGAAAAGGGTGCGGAATGAGGCTGTCGAGCGCCTTGCCGCACGCGCCGTAAAAGAGCATGCAAACGCCGAGAAGATGCAGCACGCCGAAGCGGATCGGCATATCCATAACGGTCGTCACAACGGTCATTACCATCGCGATCCCGAAGCAGATAGCGCCGCGCTTCAGATTGGAGCGCGAAAAGCGGCTCGAAACGCCGGCGAGGAAGATGAACGACCCGGCGAAAACATAGTGCAGAAAGTCGAAAACCGGATTTGTGAAAAGCCACCACGGCGCGCCCGCGAAGGCGCACAGATCGTAGAAAAAGTGGTGGATGACCATGAGGAAAACGGCGAGGCCGCGCCAAGTGTCGATAAGCTCTATGCGAGAGCGCTTCGTATCAGACATTGAAGCGGAAGAGGGTCACGTCGCCGTCCTGCATAACGTACTCCTTGCCCTCGGAGCGGACAAGTCCCTTCTCCTTCGCGGCGACCATTGTGCCGCACGCCTTGAGATCGTCAAAGGCGACGATCTCCGCGCGGATGAAGCCGCGCTCAAAGTCGGAGTGGATCTTTCCGGCAGCCTGCGGAGCCTTGGTGCCCTTGCGGATAGTCCACGCGCGGCACTCGTCCGCGCCGGCGGTGAGGAACGAGATAAGCCCGAGGAGCGAGTAGGAGCATTTTACAAGCCTGTCGAGGCCCGATTCCTCAAGCCCGAGCTCCTCGAGGAACATCGCCTTGTCCTCGTCGGAAAGCTCGGTCAGCTCCTGCTCTGTCTTGGCGCATATCGGCAGCACCTCGGCGCCCTCGGCTTCAGCGCGCTCGAGCACCGCCTGATAGTACTTGTTGCCGCCGAGGTCGGCTATTCCGCCCTCGTCGGTGTTCGCGGCGTAGATAACGGGCTTGAGGGTGAGAAGGTCGCTCGTCGCTATAAGCTCGAGATCGTCCTCGTCCGCCTCGAAGCTGCGGGCGGGTCTGCCCTCGTCAAGGTGCGCTTTCAGCGCCTCAAAGACCTCGACCTCGTGGCGCATCTTCTTGTCGCCGGATTTTGCCGCCTTCGAAGCCTTGTCGATGCGGCGGTCAACCATCTCCATGTCCGCCATGATAAGCTCGAGGTCGATTATATCGATGTCGCGGATGGGGTCGGTGCTGCCCTCGACGTGGATGACGTTCTCATCGTCAAAGCAGCGCACGACGTGAACTATCGCGTCAGTGCGGCGGATGTTCTCGAGGAACTTGTTGCCGAGACCCTCGCCCTTACTTGCGCCCTTGACAAGACCGGCGATGTCGACAAATTCGATGACAGCCGGCGTTTTTTTCTTCGGCTGATAGAAGTCCGCGAGCCAGTCAAGACGCGAGTCCGGCACGCTCACGACGCCGACGTTCGGCTCAATCGTGCAGAACGGGTAGTTGGCGCTCTCCGCGCCGGCGTTGGTGATAGCGTTAAAAAGCGTGGACTTGCCGACGTTCGGCAGCCCTACGATACCGAGTTTCATAATACGATGCTCCTTTGAAGTGTTCAATCATACCATTATAGCACACAAAAGCACCGTTCACAATAGATTTCGGACAAAAAAAGAGCCGCGCCATAAGACGCGGCCTGACTTTTTCACTTCTCAGAAGCTTACCTTGCCCTCGACGCCGTTTACGACGTAATAGGCGGTGTGCTCCTCGGGCTTGACGTAGAGGTCTACGGTCTTGACGGCATCCTTGTTCGACGCCTTGTAGTCCTCAACAGCGGCCTTGACGAGATCGGCGGTGCTGACCTGGGCGCCCATGAACTGAACGTAAACGTTCTCCTTGACGGCGACCTTCTTCTCGGCTGCCTTCTTCTCAACAGCCTTCTTGGTCTCAGCGACCTTCTTCTCGACGGTCTTCTTGGTCTCGGCGGCTGCCTTCTTGGTCTCGGCAACAGCCTTGTCAGCTGCCTTCTTGGTCTCGGCAGCGACCTTCTCAACGGCCTTCTTGGTCTCTTCGACCTTCTTCTCAGCGGTCTTCTTTACTTCCTTCGCCGCGGTCTCAACCTTAGCGGCGGTCTCCTTAACGACGTCTTTAGTCTCAGGAGCAGTCTTCTTGGTTTCAGCCATGATTGTTTCTCCTTTTAATAATTATATTTATTGGGCAGTTTGTTTTTCTGCATAATCTATTATAGACCTATTTTTACCAAAATCAATGTACTTTTATACGAAAAAATCACAAAAAATCAAAGGTTTTAAGGATTATTTGTACATAAATTTTCTGACGCTGCACATTTTATAGTCAAAATGTACAAAAAAAACGCACCCCCCGGAAAAATACCGGAGGGTGGTAATTTTAATTATTCAAGGTTATCTCTTGACGTTGAAGGCGCCCTTCTGGGGATAGCAGGCGCTGGCGCCGAGAGCCTCCTCGATGCGGAGGAGCTGGTTGTACTTCGCAACGCGCTCGGAACGGCTGGGAGCGCCGGTCTTGATCTGGCAGGTGTTGAGAGCAACTGCGAGGTCGGCGATGGTGGTGTCCTCAGTCTCGCCGGAGCGGTGAGAGGTGACGGCGGTGTAGCCGGCCTTGTGAGCCATCTTGATGGCCTCGAGGGTCTCGGAAACGGAGCCGATCTGGTTGAGCTTGATAAGGATGGAGTTGGCGCAGCCGAGCTTGATGCCCTTGGAGAGGCGCTCGACGTTGGTGACGAAGAGATCGTCGCCTACGAGCTGGACCTTGTCGCCGAGCTGAGCGGTCATCTTCTGCCAGCCTTCCCAGTCCTCTTCATCAAGGCCGTCCTCGATGGAGATGATCGGGTACTTCTCAACGAGAGAAGCCCAGTGAGCGATAAGCTCGTCGCTGGTGAAGTCCTTGCCGGACTTGGGCTGATGATAGAAGCCCTTGCCCTTCGGGCTCTTCCACTCGGAAGCGGCGGCGTCCATAGCGAGCATGAAGTCCTCGCCGGGCTTGTAGCCGGCCTTCTCGATAGCCTTGAGGATAAGCTCGATAGCGTCCTCATCTCCGCCGAGGGAGTTGGGAGCGAAGCCGCCCTCGTCACCGACAGCGGTAACGTCGTTCATCTCCTTGATGAGCTTCTTGAGGGTCTGGAAGACCTCAGCGCACCAGCGGAGACCCTCACGGAAGGAGGGAGCGCCGACAGGCATGACCATGAACTCCTGGGTATCGACGGAGGAATCGGCGTGTGCGCCGCCGTTGAGGATGTTCATCATCGGAACGGGGAGCTTGGTGCCGTTTACGCCGCCGAGGAAGCGGTAAAGGGGAATGTCAAGAGCGGTAGCGGCTGCGCGGGCAGCGGCGATGGATACCGCGAGGATGGCGTTAGCGCCGAGGTTACTCTTGTCCTTGGTGCCGTCAGCCTTGAGCATAGCTGCGTCAACAGCGTAGGTGTCGGAAGCGTCGATGCCGATGATGGCGTCGGCAATAACGGTGTTGATGTTCTCGACAGCCTTGAGGGTGCCCTTGCCGCCGAAACGGGCCTTGTCGCCGTCACGAAGCTCGAGAGCCTCGAACTCGCCGGTGGAAGCGCCGGAGGGAGCGGTGCCGCGGCCTACGGTGCCGTCAGCGAGGGTGACCTCCGCCTCAACGGTGGGGTTGCCGCGGGAATCGATGATCTCACGGCCGATGACTTTTTCAATTTCTAAATAGCTCATTGGACTATACCTCCATATTTTTAATTGAACGCCTGTATTATAGCATAGCGTTAGTTTTTTATCAAGTTATTTCTACTGAAACGCGGAATAAAAGCGCACGCGATGATCAGGCTATCCCGAAAAACCTCTTTCCGTTCTCCATAGTCGCGGCGGCGAAGTCCTCCTCGCTCATGCCGCGCAGAGCGGCGAGCTTACGGCAGATATAGCGCACGTTGCGGCTGTCGTTGCGCGTTCCGCGCACAGGCTCCGGCGCCATGTAGGGACTGTCCGTTTCTATCATGATGCGGTCAAGCGGTATCTTCGGCGCGACCTCGAGAGCGCGGCGCGCGTTTTTGAAGGTCACGACGCCGGTAAACGAGATGTTCCAGCCGAGGTCGAGTATCGTTTTTGCCGTTTCCCACGAGCCGGAGAAGCAGTGCATCACCCCGCGCACGCCGCGGTACTCCGAGATAATGCCGAGCATATCCTGCGTGGCCTCGCGGTCGTGGACGATGACGGGCTTGCTTATCTCGCGCGCAAGAGAGAGCTGCTCGCGGAAAACGCGGTGCTGAAGCTCCTTTTCATCATAGGAGTAGTGGTAGTCAAGCCCGATCTCGCCGACGGCTACGCACTTCGGGTGGCGGCACAGCCCGCGCACGTCGTCGAGGTAGCCCTCGTAGTATGAATCGAGCTCGTTCGGGTGAAGCCCGGCGGCAAAGTACACAAAATCGTATTTCTCCGCGATGTCGCGCGCTGTCCGGGCGCTCTCAACGTGGCTTGCGGGGTCTACAATGAGCGAAACGCCCGCCTCCCTCATCGCGCCGAGCACCTCGTCGCGGTCGGAGTCGAACGCATGGTCGTCAAAGTGAGCGTGAGTATCAAAAAGCATCGCAATCTCCTTAAAATCTTTAAAAAACTCTTGCAAAACGGAAAATTATGTGATATTATCTATGCGCTGTCCCTATCGGACAGCCTATTTTACCACAGATTTTCAAAAAATGCTACCAAAAGGGGATATAAATAATGCAGATAGTCGGCCTTATTCTTACAATCATCCAGTTCATCAGCGCGCTTGCGATCGTCGTCGTCGTGCTTTTCCAGTCCGGCAAGAGCGCCGGCCTCACCGGCTCCATCTTCGGCGGCTCCGGCGATACCTTCCTCGCTAAGAACAAGGGCAAATCCCTTGACGCTACCCTCGCCAAGGCAACGAAGTGGCTCTCTCTTGTGTTCGTCGTCCTCACGATGGTGCTCAATTTCAGCGTTTTCCAGGGCTGAGCTAAATAAATGATCGGGAGCCTTCCGGAGTGTCCGGAGGGCTCTTTTTGTATGTATTGCACAATTTCCGGGGGTAAAAATTGTGCGATTTGTTGAGTTTAGGTCTTACAAAAAAGATTTTAAAGCGCTATAATACAGCCATCCTCGAGAGAGAAAGACGAGGAAATATCCCGAGAAAGGAAGCGATTGTCCATGAAGGATGAGCGCCGTGAAGAGGAGCTTTACGAGCTCGCCGGAGAAGAGACCAAGTTTTTCAATCATTTCCTTGAGAATAAGGAATACGTTCTCAACTCCGCAATGATCGACAGATAAAAGATCTGTCCGATAAAACTTAAAAACAGGGTAACAGACCCTCATATAGACAAAGGAACCGCTGAAAACGCGGTTCCTTTTTTATGTTTGCACGGGGACTCGACCCTGCAAGTTTGCGCCGCAAAGCGCGGCGAGGAATGTCTATTCCCTCTTTTTCCCGATAAAGAGAGAATGAACAACTGTTTTTACGCGCAGAAGCGATGCTTTCCGATGACGAGTATGAGCGGACGCGACCATATCCATTTGCTCGTCGCGGTGGCGGGATTAAAGTAGTAGATAGCCCCGCCGGAGGGGTCCCAGCCGTTCATCGCGTCGTGCGCGGCGCGGTAGGCGGAATCTGCGACCGGCTCGTTGAACTGCCCGTCGTCGATGCAGGAGAAGGCGCCCTTCTGATAGATAACGCCGGAGATGGAGTTCGGAAACGAGGGGTGCTTTATGCGGTTGAGCACGACGGCGCCGACCGCGACCTGACCTGAGTACGGCTCGCCGCGCGCCTCGGCGGATATGAGCCGGGCAAGGAGCGCAACGTCGGAGTCACGCGAGGCCGAAGAAGAGCCGGAGGAGATGCCCATCGCGGCGAGGGTGGCATTTCCGGCAATGCCGTCGGCTGTGAGACCGTTTTTGCGCTGAAAGTATCTGACCGCGTTCTCGGTCGCGGAGCCGTATACGCCGTCCACGGCGCCGGAGTAATAGCCCCAGTTTTTGAGCTTCGTCTGGATCGTTGTGACGGTCTCGCCGGAAGAGCCGCGGCGGTAGGTCGCCGCGTTGGATACGAGCGAAAACGCCGCGATGAGCGCGATATTGACGGCAAACAGCGCAAAAAGCGCGAGAATGAGTTTTCTTCGTGAGTACATAGCTGCCTCCATAAAATAATCTTTGCAGGGGCGGTGAGCCCGCCCTACGCTTCAAAACCTCTCCGCACCGAGCGGGATCACGCTGCCGAACTGCTCGCCGACGGCGAAGATCCTGCCGCTTTCGCACACCTCATGCGCGCGCGTCACCTCGTTTTTCGCGCTTTTGTCCGCAAGAAACTCGAGGTCGGCGCTTATATCGCCCTCGCCCTCGCGTATTTTATCGAGCAGCGCCGCCGCGTCGTCGGCGCAGAACACGCAGGCGCTCTTTTTAAGCTCCGCGCTGCCGCGCAGAAAAGCCTTCAGCTCGTCGAGCCGCTCGGCGCAGTAGCGCGTGTCGCACAGGATATTTTTCGTGTGCACGAAGATCGCGTCCTTGCCCTCGGGCAGGCTTTTGAGCTTTTCGACCGCGTCGGAAACGGTGTCGCCTTCCATCTGAAAGACGAGCGGCACGTTGTCCTCGTCTCGAACGGCGGCGCAGGCGATGATTTTAACTCTCCCATCGTTGAGGGTAATGCACAGCGTTTCGATAGGCTCGAGATTCGTCAGCTCACGCGCCCTGAGCGAGCAGGAGGAGAGCGCGAGCGCGAGAATTATCCACAAAGCCGCCCTTCTCATACGGTCGGATCCTCCTTCCGCTTGACGGTCATCGGAAGCCGCAGGAGAGCCCTCGCGGGATAGCGCGCAAGCGGCGAGATATAGCTTTTTCCGAAGCTTCTGAGCATAATAAGATGCGCCGCGATGAGCGCAAGCCCCGCTCCGAGCCCGTAAAGCCCGAAAAACGCCGAGAACGCAACGAGCCCGAGCCGCCCGAGCTTGACCGCAAGCTGCAGGTCGCGGTTCGGGAGCGCGTACTGCGCGGTAGACGCGAGCGCTACGGTCACGACGATGATCGGGCTGACGATCTTCGCCTCGACTGCGCTCTGACCGATGATGAGCGCGCCGATTATCGACACGGTGGGGCCTATCGGCCCGGGCATACGCAGCCCCGCCTCCTCCAACAGATCGACCGCGACGAGCATTATCAGCACCTCTGCCGCCGTAGGAAACGGCACCTCAAGCTCGGCCTCTATCATGCTTTGCAGTATCCGGAGCGGAATGAGCGACTGGTGATAGAGCGCGAGCGCGAGGTAGATCGCCGGGAGGGTCAGCGAGAGAAAAAGCGCAAAATAGCGAAAGAGCGTCATGAGCGAGGTCGCCGCAAAGTGCGCCGCCTCGTCCTCGGGCGCCTTCATGAGCTGCGGAAGCGTAGCCGGCGCGAGGTAGCCGAGCGGCAGAGTGTCGGCGAGCAGTCCAACCCGCCCCTCGAGGAGATTGAGGCAGAATTTGTCGGCGCGCTCGGTCACGATGAGCTGCGGCAGCGGCGAGAGCGGACTGTCCGCAAGGCACTCCTCGAGGACGGAGCTTGTGATGACCCCCTCGACCCGCAGGTTTTCCACGCGCTTTACCATCTCATCGACAAGCTTTTCGGGCGTGAAGCCCTCTATCCACACTACGATGAGCGTACACTCCGCGCGCGAGCCGACCGAGAAGGCGCGTAGCCGCAGGTCGGCGGTCTTCAAGCGCCGGCGCAGAAGGGCGCAGTTGGTCTGCAGGCACTCGGTGAACGCCTCGCGCGAGCCCTTGAGCACCTTCTCGTCCTTCGGGTCGGCAACGGCGCGCTTGTCGGGACTTCTCAGCTCCGCGGCGACGGCGGCGCCGGCAGAGGGCAGATAGACGAGCGCAAAGCCCGAGAGGAGCTTTTTTTCCGCGCTTTCTAAATCCTCGCAGACCTCAGCGTTCAGTCCGCAGAGGCTTGCCATGACCGCCTCGGGCGAGTAGTCGCCGGCGGTTCTCAGCGGATCGCCGAGCGGGTCGATTATTAGCCGGCCCGCCGCCTCGGAGGAGACGAGCGAGTCGATGTATATAAGCTCGGCGGCGTTTTCGACGCGGCCGCCGAGGCGCATTGGGCGGCGCATGAGGTCGCAGGTGCAGCCGAATTTGTTTTCAAGCTCGAAGAGGGTAAACAATAGCATCACCGGGAGTATTTTACCCGCCGCGCGGGGATTTATTCTTATGGCGGCGAAGCCGCCGTTTCCTCTTCAGTTCTCTCTCTTTGCTCTTGCAAAGAGAGAGAAGAAGCAAGAGAGAGAAACAAGCCAAAGGGGGATTGTCGTCGGCACAAGCTCCATATCGTTCGCTTCGCCGCTGAGGGACGCGGCAAAGCTCATTTATTCCGCTGTGCCTCCTCTCCCCAAAAAAGCAAAACTTTTTTGGGGACCCCTAAAGCCCCCCTTTGGAAACCCCTTGAAACGACGCAAAAGGGGCTAGCCCCTTTTGGAAAACCCCTCGTTACTGCGGCAAAGCGTGGTGGGGTATGTAGAAGCAGGCAGTAAGATTATGTACGCAGTAAGCGGCTAAGCGAGTTAGACGCTTCGCCTTTTAGACGAAGAACACCACGCATTAAGTGGCACCCATATCCAATGGTCACCGCCAAAAGCCTCTTATCTCTCTTTTGGTTCTATTCTCTCTCTTTCTTGCGAGAAAGAGAGAGAATGAACACCTATGGTCAGGCTGGTCAACCGCAGCATAAAAACCTGACGAGCATAAAAAAATCCCCAAAGTCTTGAACTTGCAGACTTTGGGGAAAACTTTATGCGTTTTTGTTGCCCTTGAGAGCTTTCATTCTGAGCGCGTGGTCGAGGATCGCCTTTCTGATCCTGAGCGACTGCGGCGTTACCTCTAAAAGCTCGTCGTCGGCAAGAAACTCAAGGCACTGCTCAAGGCTCATGATCCTCGGCGGAACGAGCCTCAGCGCTTCGTCGGAGCCGGCGGCGCGCATATTCGTGAGTTGCTTTTTCTTGCAGACGTTGACGGTTATATCCTCCTGCTTTGGGCACTCGCCTACGACCATTCCGCCGTAGACCGGCACGCCCGGGGATACGAACATAACGCCTCTGTCCTGAACGCCGAAGATGCCGTAGGCAACGGCGTCGCCCGTCTCGCTTGCGACGAGAGAGCCGGTCTTTCGGCGCGTGACCTCGCCTTTGTACTTCTCGTACTTCTCAAAGACGCTCGACATGATGCCCTCGCCCTTGGTGTCGGTGAGGAACTCGTTGCGATAGCCGAAAAGTCCGCGGCTCGGCACAAAGAAGGTGAGCTTCATTCTGTTGCCGACCGGAGTCATCTCGATAAACTCGCCCTTGCGCGCGCTTAGCTTTTCGATAACGGATCCGACCGCGTCCTCCGGCACGTCGATCACGACGCGCTCGATCGGCTCGCACTTTACTCCGTCTATCTCCTTCATGAGCACGCGCGGGGGGCTGACCGCGAACTCATAGCCCTCGCGGCGCATCGTTTCGATGAGGATGGAGAGGTGCATCTCGCCGCGGCCTGCGACGTTGAAGCTGTGGTCAGACCCCTCGACCTCGCTGACCCTGAGGGAAACGTCCTTCATCGTCTCGCGGAAGAGCCTGTCACGGATGTTGCGGCTCGTTACATACTTGCCCTCCTTGCCCGCAAACGGAGAATCGTTTACGGAGAAGGTCATCTCCATCGTCGGGGCGCTGATCTTGAGGAACGGCAGCGGCTCGGGGGTATCGACGGCGCAGATCGTGTCGCCGATCGAAATATCCGAAATGCCGGAGAGGGCGATGATGTTGCCGGAGGAGGACTCGGTGACAGGCACCTTGTTGAGCCCCTGGAACTCGTAGATCGAGACCGCCTTCGCCTTCTTCTGCATTCCCTCGTCGTGCCAGTTCGTTACGACGATCTCCTGATTCTGACGGATAACGCCGCGCTCAATGCGGCCGATGGCGATACGTCCGACGTAATCATTGTAGTCGAGCGAGGAAACCAGCATCTGAAGCGGCGCCTCATCGTCGCACGAGGGCGCGGGGATATAGTCTATGATGGTGTCGAAAAGGGGCTTGAGGTCAGTTCCCTCGACGTCCGGCGCGTAGGACGCGGTGCCCTTTCTGCCGGAGCAGAAGAGCATCGGGCTGTCGAGCTGCTCATCGGTGCAGCCGAGCTCCAGAAGAAGCTCGAGGCACTCGTCCACGACCTCCAGAACGCGCTGGTCTGGTCTGTCGATCTTGTTCAGCACTACGATAACGCGGTGGCCGAGCTCGAGAGCCTTGCTCAGAACGAATCTCGTCTGCGGCATGGGGCCTTCCGCGGCGTCAACGAGGAGGATAACGCCGTTTACCATCTTGAGTATGCGCTCGACCTCGCCGCCAAAGTCGGCGTGGCCCGGGGTATCGACGATGTTTATCTTCATATCGCCGTACTGTATGGCGGTGTTCTTTGCGAGGATCGTGATTCCGCGCTCGCGCTCGAGGTCGCCGGAGTCCATAACGCGGTCAGCGACAGCCTGATTATCGCGGAAAACGCCGCCCTGCTTGAGCATCTCGTCAACGAGGGTAGTCTTACCGTGGTCAACGTGGGCGATTATCGCAACGTTTCTTATATTTTTTTCCATAGTTTCACTTCCGAAATACTAATTACATTTTACAATAACCGATTGATTATACATAGAAAATTGCGAAATTGCAAGCCGATAATTGCTTTTTTCCACTCTGCATAGTATAATCCACGCATAAGGAGTTGATTTTATGGCATTTTATGAAAAAACCCTCGCGCGGGAGGATAAATTCGTCGGAAAAATCTTCACCGCCCACCGCGACACCGTCGAGCTGGATGACGGGTCTACCGCGTTCCGCGAGATCGTGGACCACCACGGCGGCGTCGGTATCGTCGCGATCGACGAGAGCGGCTGCGTGCTTCTCGTGCGGCAGTACCGCTACGCGTATTCAAAGGAGCTTGTCGAGATCCCCGCCGGAAAGCTCGAGAAGGACGAGGATCCAATCGAGGCGGCGGCGCGCGAGCTGAGCGAGGAGACGGGCTGCACCGCGGGAAGCCTCGTTTCCCTCGGCATCGACTACCCGACCCCGGGCTACGTGGGCGAGATCATACACATCTACCTCGCAACCGGACTGCGCGCCGGGCAGCAGCACCTCGACAAGGGCGAATTTCTTTCTTACGAGCGTATGCCCTTCGACGAGGCGGTCGAGAAGTGCCTGAAGGGCGAGATAAACGACTCAAAGACCGTCATCGGCATACTCAGAGCAAAGAGAGTGCTCGGACTGTGAGCGAAAAGCGGCGCAGAGAGTGTAATTGCACAAAAAAATCCCCGGGGTCATGCGATCCCGGGGAATGCTTTTATGAGATGATCCCGAGACCGAAAAGCGGAGAAAATTGAATTTGCTCTTGTCAAGCATAACTTCTTTTGATAAAATGATTATACCACACAAAACCTAATATTGTTCCATATAAGTGCATGGGTTTTTATCTCCTCGGTAAAAACGCAGGCTTATTTTCCTATGTATTTATATGGGACGGTTTTGTGTGGTAACAAACGGAGCTGTGCGTTTTTCGGTGTGTGGCTTCGTTTGGAGCCACACACTTTTTATTTCAGGAGGTAGCAAAAATGAAAAAACACAGCAGACTCACCATGTTCCTCGCCGGAATGCTCGCAGCGCTTCTTCTTACGGCAGTAGTATTCCCGGCATCCGCAAAGCAGCTCTCGGAAACCGCTCAGCTCTTTTACAGCAACATCAAAATTTTTATTGACGGCGCCGAATTGGTGCCTAAGGACGCTTTAGGAAACGTCGTCGAGCCGTTTATCATCAACGGCACGACCTATCTGCCCGTAAGAGCCGTTGCAAGCGCCTTCGGTAAAGACGTTCTTTGGGACGGCGAAACAAAAAGCATCTATCTCGGCAAGCCGGATATGAACGCGCCGGATAATTATCTGGATAAGATACAGTATACTAGTTTTGGCCCAATCAACAATTCTGGCACTTGGTCATTATATAAAATAATTGGGACAATTACCGATTTTGAGAATACTAGCTACACAAACGGTTTATTATTTTCTGCCGGAAATAATGGTAAATGCCAAATTACTTTTCCATTAAACGTTAAATATAATACAATTCGTGGAACAATAGTAATTCCACAATCCATTGATTCACAAGGTTTCAAAGAATATAACCAAAAAATAGTGCGTCAGATCAATGGGTAGTTAAAATATTATGTGATGATGAAGTAGTACAAACAATCACTGCAACTGCAACATTTCCATATGATTTTGAAATAAATGTAAATGGTGTTTTAAATATTTCTTTTGAGATAACAAATCTCAATAGTGATTTGGGCTATCCATCATTTCAACTCGCTCTGACAGACCTCGCACTATACGAATAAAAAATCCCCGGGGTCATGCGATCCCGGGGATTGCTTTTATCTTAGCCAAGAGCGGCGGTGATGATCGCCATCTTGTAGACCTCCTCGGCGTTGCAGCCGCGGGAGAGGTCGTTGATCGGCGCGTTCAGACCCTGGAGAATGGGGCCGTAAGCCTCATAGCCGCCGAGGCGCTGAGCGATCTTGTAGCCGATGTTGCCGGCTTCGATGAGCGGGAAAATGAAGGTGTTGGCGTAGCCGGCGACCTTGCTTCCGGGGAACTTGAGCTGACCGACGGTGGGAGATACCGCGGCGTCAAACTGCATTTCGCCGTCGATGGCGAGGTCGGGAGCGAGCTCCTTTGCGACCTTGGTCGCCTCAGCGGAGAGAGCGACGGTGCCGCCCTTGCCGGAGCCCTTGGTGGAGAAGGAGAGGAGCGCGACCTTCGGGTCGATGCCGAAGATCTTTGCGGTGCGCGCGGACTCGACGGCGACCTCGGCGAGCTTCTGAGCAGCGGAGAAGGCTACGTTGCCGTCCTTGTCGAGGGTATCCTCATAGCTGAGGTTTATCGCGCAGTCGCCCATGCAGATGGTGCGGAGATTCTCATCGCCGAAGTCGCGGCTGAGAATGAACGCGGAGGAAACGAGGTGGGCGCCCGGACGGGTCTTGATGAGCTGGAGCGCCGGACGGACGGTGTCGGCAGTGGAGTAGGTCGCGCCGCCGAGAAGGCAGTCAGCCTTGCCCATCTTTACGAGCATAGTGCCGAAGTAGTTGCCCTTCTGGAGAAGAGTGCGGCACTCCTCCTCGGTCATCTTGCCCTTGCGGAGCTCGACCATCTTTGCGACGAGAGCGTCCATCTCGGGATAGGTAGCGGGGTCGAGGATCTCGGTGTCGCCGAGGTCTACGCCGCAGTTCCTGGCGTTCTCGCGGACAACGTCAACGTTGCCGATGAGCACAGGGGTGAGAAGTCCGTCTGCGAGGAGCTTGCCGGTAGCCTCCATGATACGGGGATCGTGACCCTCGGTGAAAACGATGCGCTTGCCCTTGCCCTCGAGCTGGGCCTTCAGATTTTCAAAAAGATCCATTGGTGTTTTCCTCCTGTCGATAATTATTATATTAATGGATGTTGCTTACAATGTTAAATGATACTCAGCAAAGTGCGGTGAGGTAATCAGAGGTATGCACTGATATTAGTACGATACAGCGGTGGGCGCGGAAATAGGCGCTTAGCCTTTTAGACTAAGGACACCGCACAAATCGGTGCATTGATGTCCCACGGTTACCGCCAAAAGCCTCTTCTCTCTCTCTTGGTTCTATTCTCTCTCTTTCTTGCGAGAAAGAGAGAGAATGAACAACTCTTGTGAGGCATTATGCCGCACGTTAATCCTCACCGTCCAATTTGAGCACGGCCATGAACGCCTCGGTCGGGATCTGGACAGTGCCGAGGGAACGCATCTTCTTCTTTCCCTCTTTCTGCTTTTCAAGCAGCTTCTTCTTGCGGGTGATGTCGCCGCCGTAGCACTTTGCGAGAACGTCCTTGCGCATCGCCTTGACTGTCTCGCGGGCGATGACCTTGCCGCCGATAGCCGCCTGCACCGGCACCTCGAAGAGCTGGCGCGGGATGTTCTCCTTGAGCTTTTCGCACAGCTTGCGCGCTCTCGGATACGCCTTTTCGCGGTGCGCGATAAAGCTGAGCGCGTCTACCTGGTCGCCGTTCAGGAGCATGTCCACCTTCACCATTTCGCTCGGGCGGTACTCCGAAAACTCGTAGTCAAGGCTCGCGTAGCCACGGGTCTTTGCCTTGAGGGAATCGAAAAAGTCGTAGATTATCTCGCCGAGGGGCATATTGTATCTGAGCTCGACGAGGTTCTGGTCGAGATACTGCATATCCTTGTACTCGCCGCGCCTGTCCTGGCACATCGGCATGATGTTGCCGACAAACTCCGGCGGGGTTATGATGCTCGCCGCGACGTACGGCTCCCTGACCTCCATGATCGAGGCGGGATCGGGGTAATTGTGGGGGTTGTCCACGCGTACGACCGTGCCGTCGGTCTTTGTGACCTCGTAGATAACGCTCGGGAGAGTCGTGATGAGGTCGAGATTGAACTCGCGCTCGATGCGCTCCTGAATGATCTCCATGTGGAGCATTCCGAGAAAGCCGCAGCGGAAGCCGAAGCCGAGCGCCGCCGAGGTTTCCGGCTCGAAGGAGAGCGAGGCGTCGTTTAGCTGGAGCTTTTCAAGGGCGTCTCTGAGGTCGGGGAATTTACTTCCGTCCTCGGTGTAAATGCCGCAGTAGACCATCTGCCGCGCGGGGCGGTAGCCGGGAAGCGGCTCGCTCGCGGGATTGTCCCTCTGCGTTACGGTGTCGCCCACCTGCGTGTCGCGCACGTTTTTGATGGAGGCGGTGAAGTAGCCGACCTCGCCGGTGTAGAGAGCCTGGCAGGGCGAATAGCCGAGGGGCAGAAGGTGGCCGCACTCAAGTATCTGATACTCCGCGCCCGTCGCCATCATCTTTACGGTGTCACCCGCCTTCAGCGAGCCGTCCACCACGCGGAGATATACGACTACGCCGCGATACGCGTCGTACTGGGAGTCGAAAATGAGGGCGCGGAGCGGCGCGTTTTCGTCGCCGCCGGGGGGCGGCACGCGCTTTACGATAGCGTCAAGCACCGCGTCGATGTTGATGCCCGCCTTCGCGCTTATCTCCGGCGCGTCCTGCGCCTCGATGCCGATTATGTTCTCGATCTCGTCCTTGACCCTCTTCGGGTCGGCGGCGGGCAGGTCGATCTTGTTGATCACCGGCACTATCTCGAGGTCGGCGTCCGCTGCGAGATAGGTGTTCGCCAGCGTCTGCGCCTCGACGCCCTGCGCCGCGTCAACGACGAGCACCGCGCCCTCGCACGCCGCGAGTGAGCGCGATACCTCGTAGCCGAAGTCAACGTGACCCGGCGTGTCGATGAGGTTCAGAACGTACCTCTCCCCGTCCTCCGCCGCGTACTCGAGGCGGATTGCGCGCGCCTTTATGGTTATGCCGTGCTCCTTTTCGAGATCCATGTTGTCGAGGAGCTGATTTTCCATCTCGCGCGCGCTGACTGCGCCGCATTTTTCTATGAGGCGGTCGGAAAGGGTCGATTTTCCGTGGTCGATGTGGGCGATGATGGAAAAGTTGCGGATCTTATTCTTATCTGTCATTCGTTACTCCTGAGTAATTCGTTTGCAAAGTCGCTTAGCTCGCGGATCCTGCCGCAGAGCGCCTTAAGGGAGCTGTCGCCTCCGCGCTCGGAGGTGCGCCCGAGGATGAAATCGGCGGTAACGCCGTAGTAATCGCAGCATTTCACCACAAATTCGAGGCGCGGCTCGCGCAGACCCTTTTCATAGTGGCTGAGCAGCGCCTGGCTGATGCCGAGATCCGACGCCGCCTGCCGCTGGGAAAGACCGCGCTCCTTTCGCAGGAGAGCGAGATTATCCGAAAATTCCATACGACACCGCCTTTCTTTACAGTTTGTATTATATTAAAAAATCGCGCTGTTGTAAATACAAAAGTTGTATGATAAAATCATAAAAAGCTCTCGATGAGTATTTTCGCGCCGATCGCAATCAGCACGAGCCCGCCGAACAGCCCCGCGCGGTCGGCAAACCTGTCTCCGAGCCTGCCGCCGAGAGAGCCTCCGGCGATGCTGAGGATAAACGCGACAAGGCCGATGACGAGGCAGGATAAAAGCACGTTGACCTCCATAAAGGCGAAAGTCACGCCGACGGCGAGAGCGTCGATGCTCGTCGCCAGCGCGAGCATAAGGAGAGTTTTCGGGTCGAGCGAGGAAACAGCCGGCTCGTCGCCCGGGCGAAGCGCCTCCCAGACCATCCTGCCGCCGATAAAGGCGAGCAGAGAAAAAGCTATCCACGGCGCGTATTTCTGCACGAGCTCCGCGACCGTAGAGCCGAGAAGCCAGCCGATGAGCGGCATTATGAACTGAAACGCGCCGAACCACACGCCCATTTTAACGGCGTCGCGCATTCTGAAGCCGCGCACCGTGAGTCCCGCCGATACGCTGACGGCGAAGGCGTCGAGCGCGAGGGAAACTGCTATAAGAAATATGTAAAGCATAGTTATATCACCGTTTGAGATGTAATGCGGCGGTTGACCCACCGCGCAGATATGTGCATTCTCTCTTTCTCCGCGAGAAAGAGAGAAATGTTTGTCATTCCCACCGCAAAGCGCGGTGAAGAACGTAGACGTATGCACCGAAGGTCACACACGCAGTAAGCGGCCAAGCGACGTTCGCCGCTTCGCGTATCAGACTACGGACACCGCGCATTAAGAGGCTCCTCAATGTGACGGTCACCGACAAAAGACTCTTATCTCTCTCTTGGTTCCGTTCTCTCTCTTTCTCCGCGAGAAAGAGAGAGAATGAACATAGAAAGGCGGGTTTGCCGCCGAAAAATCCTGAAAGGAAGAAAAGAATGACCCACGAGGATTATATGCTCGAAGCGCTGAAATTAGCCCACGCCGCGGCGGACTGCGGCGAAACGCCGGTCGGCGCCGTTATCGCGGACGAAAAGGGCGAAATAATCGGGCGCGGACGCAACCGCACGGAGGAGCGCGACGCGACCTGCCACGCGGAGCTTGAGGCGATACGCGAGGCGGCGAAGGCCCGCGGCGATTTCAGACTGACGGGCTGCACGCTCTACGTCACGATGGAGCCTTGCCCTATGTGCGCCGGCGGGTGCATGAACTCGCGCGTTTCGCGCATAGTCTACGGGGCGAAGGATGAGCGAGCCGGCTCGCTCGGCTCCGTCATAAACCTCTACATGGAGCGCTACGGCGCGAGAGCCGAGATAATCGGCGGGGTCTGTGAGGAGGAGTGCAGAGCGCTTCTCAGCGGGTTTTTCAGAGGCATAAGATAAAAAAGGCGGGGGCAAGCCCCCGCACCACGGGTATTCTGTTTAATGTGGTGCGGCTGCTTGCTGCCGCCGGATTTTTTACTCTATCGGCTCGCCCTTGCCATTGAAGAGCGGGAGCTTCTCGAGGAAGATGATGTCGGTGCGGCTCGCGGCGTCCGCCTCGGCGAGAACCGCCATCTTGCCGACTACCTCGCCGCCCGCCTTCTCGACGAGGGCTTCCATGGCGAGCAGAGAGCCGCCGGTGGAGATAACGTCGTCAACGATTAGGATCTTCTTGTGGCGGATGAGCGCGGCGTCGTCAGCGCCAAGATAGAGCTTCTGCATGGACAGGGTCGTTATCGACTTGTCGTCAACGCTGATGGGGTCGGGCATATAGACCTTCTGACCCTTGCGCGCGATAAAATACTTCTTCGCGCCCGACTGACGCGCCATCTCGTGGATGAGGGGTATGGATTTAGCCTCGGCGGTGAGGAGATAATCGTACTCGATGCTCTCCGCCTTTTTAAGCAGCTCGCTCGCGGCTGCGACCGTGATCTCCGCGTCGCCGAACATGATGAAGGCGGCGATCTGGAGGTTGTCGTTCAGCTTGCAGAGGGGAAGCTCGCGGTCGAGTCCCGCAATATTCATTTTATAAGTCATAACTGCACCTCGTTATATATATTTCAGCGCAAATATTATATTATAATCCGCCGCGGAAGTCAATATTCATACTGCTGACCACGATTATTTAGGTAATTGGGATGGCTGCTGTTTCCGGTTGCATAAAACCTGTAAACGTGGTATAATAATCGCCTATGCGATTATTATACATAAATTAAGTCCATTTTCTCGCCGCTTGCGCGGCAACCGAAAAAGATGACAAATTATACCATAACCGCTCCGCAGTTATGGTATAATACCTTTCTAACCTATTCAAAGGAGAAGAGCCAATGCCAAAGGGAATTTTCATCAAGGGCGCGAGGGAGAACAACCTAAAGAATATAGACGTTGAGATACCGCGCGATTCGTTTACGGTGTTCACCGGCGTTTCCGGCTCGGGAAAATCCTCGCTCGCGTTTGAGACGATCTACGCCGAGGGTCAGCGCCGCTACGTCGAATCGCTTTCAAGCTACGCGCGGCTCTTTCTCGGGCAGATGGAGAAGCCGGACGTGGACTACATCGAGGGCCTCTCCCCCGCCATATCCATAGACCAGAAGACAACGAACGCAAACCCGCGCTCCACGGTCGGAACGGTAACGGAGATTTATGACTACCTGCGCCTTCTGTGGGCGCGCGTCGGCATACCGCACTGCCCGAAGTGCGGCAAGGAGATCCGCCAGCAGACCGTCGATCAGATGGCGGATCAGATCATGGCGCTGCCGCTCTCAACGCGCATTCAGGTGCTGGCGCCGGTCATCCGCGGGCGCAAGGGCGAGCACGTCAAAATATTCGAGGACGCGAAGAAGTCCGGCTTCGTGCGCGCGCGCGTAGACGGCATACTCTACGATCTCGGCGAGGAGATACGCCTCGACAAGAATAAAAAGCACGATATAGACATCGTTATCGACCGCCTCGTTATTAAAGAGGGCATCGAAAAGCGCCTCGTGGACTCCATCGAGACCGCCGTGGCGCAGACGGGCGGTGTAGTACGCATCGACCTCGTTGACGAGAAGCGCGATATGCTCTTCAGCCAGAACTACGCCTGCGAGGACTGCGGCATCTCCATTGAGGAGCTTGCGCCGCGTTCGTTCTCTTTCAACAATCCGCGCGGCGCGTGCCCGACCTGCGGCGGACTCGGCACTCAGCTCAGAGTTGACGAGGATATAATCATCCCGAACAAGTCGCTCTCCATAATGGACGGCGCGATCCAGGCGTCCGGCTGGGGCAGGGTCAAAAACGACTCCATCGCCCTCATGTACTTCGAGGCGCTCAGCAAAAAATACGGCTTCAAGCTCACCTCTCCCGTCCGCGAGCTGACGGACGAGCAGCTGGACGTCATCCTGCACGGCACGAAGGGCGAAAAGCTCAGCCTAAAATACGACACCGCGCGCGGAACGGGGCAGTTCAGCCAGGCATTCGAGGGTGTTATCACAAACCTCGAGCGCCGCTACCGCGAGACAAACAGCCAGAGCATGCGCGCCGAGCTTGAGCAGTATATGTCGGAGTGCCCTTGCCCCGAGTGCCGCGGCAAGAGGCTCAAGCCCGAGATACTCGCCGTTACCGTCGGCGGAAAGAACATCTCGGATTTCTGCGATTTTTCGGTGACGAACGCTCTCGATTTTGTGGAAAATCTCAGATTTTCCGAACAGAATACTATGATCGCGGAGAACATCATAAAGGAGATAAAGGCGCGCCTCGGCTTTTTGCGCTCGGTGGGACTGAGCTACCTCACCCTTTCGCGCGCGGCGGGCAGTCTCTCCGGCGGCGAGAGCCAGCGCATAAGGCTCGCCACGCAGATCGGCTCCTCGCTCGTCGGCGTTCTCTATATCCTCGACGAGCCGAGCATCGGGCTGCACCAGTCAGACAACGCAAAGCTCCTGAAGGCGCTGCTTGAGCTGCGCGACCTCGGCAACACGCTCATCGTAGTCGAGCACGACGAGGATACGATGCTCGCAGCCGACCACATCATCGACATCGGCCCCGCCGCGGGAGTTCACGGCGGCGAGCTGATATTCTCCGGCACTCCGGAGGAGATAATGAAGTGCCCGAGGTCCATAACGGGACAGTATCTCTCCGGCAAGCGGTTCATACCCGTTCCGAAGAGCCGCAGAGCCGGCTCCGGCAAGGCGCTCAGGATACTCGGCGCGTCTGAGAACAACCTCAAAAACGTGGACGTCGATATCCCGCTCGGCGTTATGACCGCCGTGACCGGCGTTTCCGGCAGCGGCAAATCGAGCCTCGTGAACGAGGTTTTGTACAAGACCCTCGCCTCGGAGCTGAACCGCAGCCACGTCCGTCCGGGCCGCCACCGCGAGATGCTCGGACTTGAGGAGCTTGACAAGGTCATAGCCATCGACCAGAGCCCTATCGGGCGCACTCCGCGCTCCAATCCCGCGACCTACACCGGCGTTTTCAACGATATACGCGACCTGTTCGCCTCCACGCCGGAGGCAAAGGCGCGCGGCTACGGCCCCGGCCGCTTCTCCTTCAATACGAAGGGCGGGCGCTGCGAGGCGTGCTCCGGCGACGGTCTTATCAAGATAGAGATGCACTTCCTGCCCGATATCTACGTCCCCTGTGAGGTCTGCAAGGGCAAGCGCTACAACCGCGAAACGCTCGACGTAAAGTACAAGGACAAGAGCATTTTCGACGTTCTTGAGATGACGGTTGACGAGGCGGTGCAGTTTTTCGAGAATATGCCGAAGATCTACGGAAAGGTAAAAACTCTCAAGGAGGTCGGACTCGGCTACCTCAAGCTCGGTCAGCCCTCGACCACCCTCTCCGGCGGCGAGGCGCAGAGAGTAAAGCTTGCGACCGAGCTATTACGCCCCGCGACGGGCAGGACGTTCTACGTTCTCGACGAGCCGACGACCGGTCTGCACACCGACGACGTCGCGCGGCTGCTCGACGTTCTGAACAGACTTGTCGAGGCGGGCAACACCGTAGCCGTTATCGAGCACAACCTCGACGTAATAAAGTGCGCCGACCATATAATCGACCTCGGTCCCGACGGCGGCGACGGCGGCGGCACGGTGGTTTTCGAGGGAACGCCCGAGGAGTGCATGGAGTGCGTGGAGAGCAAGACCGGCGCCGAACTGAAGAAGTATTTTGAAAAGCATACCGAGCAGGTATGAGCATAGGGCTGGGTTTCCCGCCCGGAAATAAGCGCAAAAAACCGGAGGCGTCTGACCTCCGGTTTTGTTATCAGCCGATGACGGCGTTTGCGATAATGAATTCGGGCACCTTCGTCTGCAAGAGAATATAGCGCTTGACGTAGCCCACGCCGAACACCTCGGCGGCGCTTTCATAGCCGCCGGCGACGATATCCTCGTCCGTGACCGTTATGTTCTCGAGCTCCGCGATAGCCTGCGCGGCGAGGAAGCTCTTGCCGATGGTCTCGACCGCGTGCGCGAGGTACTCCTCCTCGGTTGTGCCGAGGTACTGGCAGAAGGTCGCAAGATCGACGCCGTATGTCTGCTCGGCATTGTATCTCGCGTAATCCTCGACGTTCTTCTGAACGGAGGCGGGTATCTCGCTGATCTCGCTCTCGTCATAGAGCGCGGAGATAAACTCGTTTCTTGAGTTTCTGATAACGTAATCGTCTATCGCTTCTCTCAGCTCCCCGGCGCTTTCGTACCCGAGCTTTTCCGCGACAGCGTCGGTTATGCCGTTCTCAACGTCATAGTCAACGATGTAGTTTATGGTGATGTTGAAGATCGCGTCCTTGCCGTTCAGCTCCTCGGAGCCGTAATTTTCGGGGAAGGTGACCTCGATATCGAAGTTCTCTCCCGGCATGTGACCTATAAGCTGCGGGAGAAAGCCGTCGATGTAGCGCGTAACGCCGATGGTGACCTCGGTGCCCATGCCGTGAGTATTGCCGCCGGAGAACTCAACTCCGTCCACACTTCCGACGTAGTCGATGTTCAGCGTGTCGCCGTCCTTGACAGCTCTGTCGGTTATCTCGACCGTCTCGCCGAGGCTCTTGAGCAGGTTGTAGATCTCATCGTTGACCTTGTCGGGGTCGGCGGCGGTGACGGTAACGGGCGCGGAAATGCCCTTGTACTCCGGGAGAGTCACTATGTCGCTCGCCTTGACGCCGATATAGAAGCCGTCTTCTCCGATGCCCTCGCTGAGGTAGGTGTAATCGGGCAGGGCGTTCTCGTCGGTCTCGCCGCTCTCGTCGGTTTCGCCGCTCTCATTGGGCGCGTCGTTATTCTCCGCCGGTGTGAGCGTGTCTTTCTGCAGATCTTCGGTATTTTCGATCGGGTTCTGCGCACAGGCGGCGAGGGCGAAAACCATCACGAGCGCCAGCGCAAGTGAAACGTATTTTTTCATTTTTCCTTAACCTTTCAAGTGAAGTGGCACAACTCTACCACATAAATATGAACAAATTGTGAACAAGCGTGGAATTATTGGTAAACAACCGCGGTTATCTCTTTTTTTCTCGAAATTTCTATGCTATAATAAACTGATTTTTTATGCAAAAGCGAAAGGAACCTTTATAATGTCACTTTTTACCAGGCTTTTCGGCACCCGCAGTGAGCGGGAGGTTAAGAAACTCAATCCTATTGTAGATAAAATCGACGCGCTCGAAGAGGAGTACCGCGCCCTCACGGACGCCGAGCTGAAGGCCAAGACCGCGGAGTTCAAAGCCCGCTACAAGAGCGGCGAGAGCCTTGACGATCTGCTGCCCGAGGCTTTTGCGACAGTGCGCGAGGCGGGCGACAGAGTTCTCGGAATGCGCCATTTCCGCGTTCAGCTCATCGGCGGCATCGTTCTGCATCAGGGGCGCATAGCGGAGATGAAGACCGGCGAGGGCAAGACCCTCGTTGCGACCCTGCCCGCGTATCTGAACGCCATCACGGGCGAGGGAGTGCATATCGTTACCGTAAACGATTATCTCGCTAAGCGCGACAGCGAGTGGATGGGCAAGATATACCGCTTCCTCGGACTCTCCGTCGGGCTTATCGTCCACGGTCTTTCAAACGACGAGCGCCGAGCGGCATACGCCGCCGATATAACCTACGGCACGAACAACGAGATAGGCTTCGACTATCTGCGCGACAACATGGCGCTCTACAAAAATCAGATGGTGCAGCGCGGACACAGGTTCGCCATCGTGGATGAGGTGGACTCCATACTCATCGACGAGGCGCGCACGCCGCTCATAATCTCCGGCTCGGGCGATGAATCCACCGATCTGTACCGCCTCGCGGACGACTTCGTGCGCCGCCTGCGCAAGGTCGTGTACGCTACGACAGATGAAAAAGAGGATATGTCGGACGTTGACGCCGACTACATCGTTGACGAGAAGGCGCGCACCGCGACACTCACGAGCCGCGGCATCGAGAAGGCGGAGAAGGCCTTTAACCTCGAAAACTACGCCGACATCGAGAACGCGACGCTCACGCATCACATAAATCAGGCGCTCAAGGCGCACGGCATCATGAAGCTCGACGTTGACTACGTCATCAAGGACGGCGAGATAATCATCGTAGACGAGTTCACGGGCCGCCTCATGTTCGGCCGCCGCTACTCCGAGGGTCTGCACCAGGCTATCGAGGCCAAGGAGGGCGTTGACGTTCAGCGCGAGAACAAGACTCTCGCGACCATCACCTTCCAGAACCTCTTCCGCCTTTACGACAAGCTCTCCGGCATGACCGGAACCGCGATGACCGAGGAGGAGGAGTTCGCCGCCATCTACAAGCTCGACATCGTCGAGATCCCGACGAACAAGCCGCTCGCGCGAATCGACAGACCGGACGTGGTGTACAAAAACGATATCGGCAAGAACCGCGCGGTCATCGAGCAGATAAAGGAGTGCCACGAAAAGGGTCAGCCCGTGCTCGTCGGCACGGTTTCCATCGAAAAATCCGAGTATCTCTCCTCGCTTCTCAAAAAGGAGGGCATACCGCACACCGTTCTGAACGCGAAGCAGCACGAGCGCGAGGCTGAGATAATCGCGCAGGCGGGCAAATTCGGCGCGGTCACTATCTCCACCAACATGGCGGGCCGCGGAACCGATATAGTTCTCGGCGGCAACGCGGAGTTTATGGCGCGCGCCGACCTCAAAAAGGCGGGCTATGAGGACGAGGTCATCGCTGAGGCGACGGGCTATGCCGATACGGACTCTGAGGATATCCTCGCCGCCCGCGAGCTTTTCCAGGCGAGCCTCAAAAAGTACTCCGAGGTCACGAAGGCCGAGGCGGAGCGCGTTATCGCCGCCGGCGGACTCTTCGTTCTCGGAACTGAGCGCCACGAATCGCGCCGCATAGACAATCAGCTCCGAGGCCGCTCCGGCAGACAGGGCGACCCCGGCGAAACGCGCTTCTATCTCGCGCTCACGGACGATATAATGCGCCTTTTCGGCGCGGAGCGCGTTATGAACATGATGGAGTCGCTCGGCATCGACGAGGACACGCCCATCGACGCGAAGATACTCTCCGGCGCGATCGAAAACGCGCAGAAGAACGTCGAGAGCCGCAACTTCCAGTCGCGCAAGCGCGTTCTCGAGTACGACGATGTTATGAACACACAGCGCGAGGTCATCTACGCCCAGCGCAGAAGAGTTCTCGACGGCGAGGACATCCGCCCGAGCATCGACGGCATGATCTCGGACGTCATCGACGCCGCCGTGCGCGACGCGCATATAGACGGCGTTGTGGATAAAGCAGAGGCGGCAAAGCCCTTTATCGGGCTGTTCCTCACCTCGCCGGACGAAATCTCCGGCTCAGACGACGCCGAGATCGCTGACTCCCTCAAGGCGCGCGCCGCGGCGGTCTACGCCGAGCGCGAGGCGGAGTTCGGAAACCTCCCCGGTACGGAAAGCCCCGTTATGCGCGAGCTTGAGCGCGTTATTCTCCTGCGCGTTGTGGACGAATACTGGATGGACAACATCGACGCCATGCACGATCTGAGGCAGGGCATAGTTCTCCGCGCCTACGCGCAGACTAACCCCGTTGACGAGTACAAGCGCGAGGGCTACGAGATGTTCGAGGCGATGATAAACGGCATCAAGGAAGAGGTCGTTCGCCGCATCTTCACTGTAAGGGTAAAGAAAGAAGAAAAGATCGAGCGCAAGGCGGTCAGCAAGAACGCCGTCGCCGGCGGCGCCTCGGACGGCACCGTAAAGCGCCAGCCGGTCAAGGTGCGCAAGCCCGGCAGAAACGATCCCTGCCCCTGCGGCAAGTGGAAGCCGGACGGATCGAGACCGATGAAATACAAAGAGTGCTGCGGCAGAAACGAGAAGTAAATGTTTTTTATAAGGAGTGTCATTGCGAGGCTCCGACAGGAGCCGTGGCAATCCGTAATACCCCTGTTGTAAAAAACGGATTGCCACGTCGCTTCGCTCCTCGCAATGACAAATAATCTATGTACACAACCTCTCCCAATCTGACCTTTACCCACGCCTTTACCGACCGCCTCGGCGGCGTTTCCGAGGGCATTTTCGCCTCGCTGAACTTAGGCGAGCACCTCGGCGACGAGGAAAAATGCGTGCGCGAAAACTACCGCCGCCTTTTTGAGGCGCTGAAAATCGAGCGCTTTGCCGTTACGAAGCAGGTGCACTCCGACACGGTGCGCGAGGTAACGCTCTCCGACGCCCACGAGCTTTACTCGCCGGTGCCGTACGAGGCTGACGGACTTGTGACGCGCGAAAGAGGGCTTGCGCTGATGGTCTTTACCGCCGACTGCGTGCCGATTCTTTTAGAGGACAGCGAGCACGGCGTTATCGCCGCAGTCCACGCCGGCTGGCGCGGTACAGTTGCGGAGATAGCGAAAAACGCAGTAAATTCTATGGTATCTCTCGGCGCAAGGAGCGAAAATATCCGCGCCGCCGTCGGCCCTGCCATCGGTTACGAGTGCTTTCAGGTGGGCGCGGAGGTAAAGGATGCGCTCAGCGCCATAGGCTGCGATGACCGCTGCCGCCCCGACCCCGAAAACGAGGGCAAGTTCTATGCAGACCTCAAGGGCGCGAACCGCGATATTCTCATTAGAAGCGGCGTTCGCCCCGAAAATATCCGGATAAGTCCCGTCTGCACACGCTGCCGGCACGATAAATACTGGTCGCACCGCTATACTGACGGCAAGCGCGGCGTGCAGGCGAGTATAATTATGATGTAATGCCTATGAAAAATAACCTCGAAAAACTGAATATCCTGCTCGCTCTCGCGCTTCTCCTCACGGGCTGTACTTCGCCTGCCGCTCCGGCGGAAGCTCCCGCGCCGGAAGAGCCGGCGCCCGTCGAGGAGGTCGAGCCGGCGCCCGAGAAGAACACGGGCTATCACCTTGCCGACACGCTCTTTACGATAAACTACGACCCGGCATCGACGCTCAGCCCGATCTACGGCACGAACAACTTCAACTGCGACATGATGAGCCTCATGTACGAGGGGCTTTACCGCCTCGGCGCGGACTTCACGCCCGAGCGCGTGCTGTGCGAATCGGAGGAGACGGAGGACGGCGTGACGTGGTATTTCCACTTAAAGCGCGGCGTTCTCTTCCACGACGGCACCGAGCTGAAGGCGCAGGACGTCGTCGATACCGTAAACTCCGCAGCCGGCGGCTCGAAGTATTCGACACGCTACTCAAAGGTCCTCGCAATAAACGCCTATGACGATTACACCGTTTCCGTAGTGCTTGCGAGCGCGAACTACGATTTTCCGCGCCTCATGGATCTGCCGATCGTGAAGAGCGGCACTCAGCGCGCGACCCCGCCCACCGGCTCCGGCCCCTACGTCTTTACAGATGACGGCTACCTCGAGGCGTTTCCCCTGCACCGCGACTACGCTTCGCTGCCGACAGACCGCGTCTACTACTCCGAAAACGACCTCGGAAGCCTCACACGCGCCTTCGCTTCAAAGGAGATAGACCTCCTGAACCGCGACACGACCGGCGTCGTCGGGCTTAACTTCCACGGATTTTTTGAAACGCGCTACTACGATACCACGAACCTCGTCTACATCGGCTTCAACGAGCGCCGCGGCGCAGGCTCCGACCCGCTCGTCCGCAAGGCGATAGCAAAGATCTTTGACCGCGACAGCATCGTGAGCGAGGTCTACGGCTCCGCCGTGCGAAACGCACCGCTCATTTTATCCTCGGCGCTCGGCGAATACGACAGCGCGTGGGAGACCGGCACCGGCTACGATCCGCGAGGCTTTTACGACGTAATCTCCACCGCCATAGTCTACGACTGGGACAACGACGGCTATTGGGACAACTCCGCCGTCGCCGCCTCGCTCGATATAACGCTCATCGTGAACGACGACAACGATTACAAGGTAAGCGTTGCGAAAGACCTCGCCTACGCTCTCGAGGCGAACGGTCTCAGGACCGAGCTGAAGATCCTGCCGTACAACCAGTACGTCAGCGCGCTCGGGAGCGGCGATTTTTCAATCTACGTCGGTGAGGTGAAGCTCACGCCGGACTTCGACCTCACGAGCCTCCTCACCTACGGCGGAAAGATGAACTACGGCAACATCTCAGACCCGGAGTACAGAGATCTCATCGCCGCATACCTCGGCTCCACCGGCGAGGAAAAACGCGAAAACGCCCGTCTGCTCTGTGAGCACGCGGCGGAAAAGGTTGACATAATACCGGTATGCTATAAAAAATACGCCGTTCTGACGCACATCGGAGAGGTCACGAATATCTCACCGAGCGTATCCGGCGTTTTTACGGATATAAAAAACTGGAAAATCGATCTGGGAGGAATTGAAAATGACTGACCGCGAGCTGATAGAAATGGCGATCGCCGCCAGCGAAAACGCCTACGCGCCCTACTCCGGCTATAAGGTCGGCGCCGCCGTCGAGTGCGGCAGCGGCGAGGTTTACAGGGGCTGCAACGTCGAAAACGCCGCCTACGGCGGAACGATCTGCGCCGAGCGCAACGCCTACACCACGGCTGTGGCGAACGGAGAGAGGAAATTCAACCGCATCGCCGTCTACGCCGCCGGCGGCGATTACTGCGTTCCGTGCGGTCAGTGCCGGCAGTTCATGGCGGAGTTCGGGCTTGATACGCTCGTTCTCTGCGTGCGCGGCGACGGGGAGTATGAGACGCACCCACTGCGCGAGATGCTGCCCTTTGCGTTTTCAAAGGAGTATCTGTAGAGATATAGCGAAAAAACGCCCGCGGTCACAATGTACCGCGGGCGTTCTCTTTTTTCTGTTCTCAATAGGTGCCGTTCTGGCTTCTCTGACCGAAGAAATCGCTCCAGGGGAAGGTTCCGTACCAGCTCGGATACTGGTCAGTCGTTCCGTCCTGCTGCTGATCGTTCTGCTGCTGATCGTTCTGCTGATTGTCGGTGTACATATTGACGTCGCGCTCGTTTACTGCGCTCTTAAGCTCTTCAAAGGTGATCTTGAGGTCGATATACTCCTTGTTGCGGTAGACGGTGATCTCGCCCTCGTCGCCGGGAGCAATGCGGCGGAGCTGAAGCTTCAGCTCGTTGAGGCTCGTTACGGTGGTGCCGTTTATCGCGGTTATGATATCGTCCTGCTTGACGCCCGCCTTCTCAGCGGCGCCGCCTGCGTTGACCGACGAAACGATAACGCCCTGCGGAATGCCGAACTGGGTGATCGCATTTGCCTGATAGTAGTCGGACACGTTGACGCACATGATGCCGAGACCGGCGGAGGCAACGTAGCCCTTCTCAATGACCTGCTTTGCGATGGATACCGCGTCGTTAATGGGGATCGCGAAGCCGAGCGCCTCGACGCCGTCGTCCTGATACTTCGCGGCGACGATGCCGATGACCTCGCCCTTGGAGTTGTAAACGGGGCCGCCGGAGTTGCCGTGGTTGACCGCGGCGGAGATCTGGAACATATTTATCGCCTTTGTCGCGCCGCTGTCGTCCTTGATGGTGATCACGCGGTCGAGGGCGGAGACTATGCCCGGGGTCATGCTGTAAGTCAGCTCGCCGAGCGGGTTGCCGACGGCGTAGACCTCTTCACCGACGATGAGACTGTCGCTGTCACCGAATACCGCGGGATTGAGCGTGAGGCCGTCCGTGTCGATCTTGATCACCGCGACGTCGTTATCGGCGGAGTAGCCGATTATTCCGTCGGAGCCGACGGTGCGGGTGGTGCCGTCCTCAAACATTACGGTGATCTCGCCGCCGTAGAGAACGGCGTAGGAGATGACGTGGTAGTTTGTCATGATATAGCCGTCAGAGCTGATGACGAAGCCCGTGCCGGCGACTGCGCTCTTTGAGCGCTGACCCCAGATGTTGGTGGTCGTCGCGCTCGTTGTGATGCCGACCACCTGGAAGTTCACGGCGTTCTGATAGATCGCGTTCGCGCTCATCGCCTCGCCGGAAACTACGCTGACGGAGGGGGACGCGGACTCGCCCCTCGCGGAGCCGAGGATGACCTCGTTCGTACCGGTCACGTTGCGTGAGTCAAGAACCGCGCTCACCGTAAAGAAGCTCGCCGCGCTCGAGACTATCGCCGCCGCGAGGACTACCGCGACCCCTCTGAGGAAGGGATGGGATTTTTTCTCCTTTTTGGGCTTCTCGGCGGGCTGCTGCCAGCCGGGCTGCGGGGCGGAATATCCGGGAGTGTAGTAGCTCGCCTGCGGGCGCTGAGGCTCAAATCTCGGCTCGCTCCAGGCGCTCTCCGTTTTTCTCGGCTCTGTATCATAGGTCGGGTTGTGCGAGTTCGCGCCGGAGTAGAGGACCGCGTTGTCGTCGTCAAAGCTCTGCGGCGCGTTCACCGGCTTCTCCTCGGGGGTGTAGACCGGGGTGGATTCGAGGTTTTCATCTTTGTTATCGTCATAGAATGTCATTTTGTTGACCTCCTTCGCTTTCTTTTTGTTTTGTGAGCTTATCTTAACAGCCATTTATTGCGATTTTATGAATAAAGTTAGATGAATTTTTGAACTTTTGAGAATTTTTGTGCCGATGCGCCGATATTGATGCGCGAAAACTAAGAGGCTTGCTAAAAACAAAGAACTGTGATAGTATAGAAAAATAAAAATGGACAAATACTATCTTAAACGGTGATAAAGCTATGAATTACAGAATTTCCGCCAACGTAATAAGAAGGCTTCCGCGCTATATCCGCCAGCTTGACCTGCTTGCCGCCTCCGGCGTTGAAAAGGTTTCGTCCGGCGAGCTCGGCACTCAGATGAGCCTTACCGCAAGCCAGATCCGCCAGGATCTCAACTGCTTCGGCGGCTTCGGCCAGCAGGGCTACGGCTATAACGTCCGCCAGCTGCGCGACGGGATCGCTCAGGCGCTCGGCATGGATGAAAAGCTCGGAGCGATCGTCATCGGCGCCGGCAATCTCGGCCACGCGCTCATCTCGAACTTCCGCTTCGAGGACTGCGGCGTTGAGCTGCTCAGCGCGTTCGACGTCGCGCCCGACCTCGTGGGCAAGGCGATCAACGGCACGCTCGTGCGCCACGCTAACGACCTTGAAACCTTCGTTAAGCTCAATAAGGTGGACGTCGCCGTGCTTACGATGCCACAGAGCGAGGCGGACGCCGTCGCGGAGTCGCTCGTCAGGCTCGGCGTGCGCGGAATATGGAACTTCACCGGAATAGACCTCGACGTCGCCTCCGCCGACGTTACGGTTGAGAACGTACACCTCTCTGACAGCATGCTGACCCTCGGTTATTACCTGAGGAGCGGCGATAAGGAGTAATATGAAACGATTGATTTCGGCGCTTCTGTCGGTCGCGGCGCTCGCGTGCCTCGCAACCGCATCCGCCGACACGACTGCCGGCACCGGCGCGGATCCGCTCGTGAGCCAGACCTATGCCGACGGCGAGGTCTACCACTCCATAACGGACTCGGCATCGGAAAAGCTCGGGGAAACGCTTGAAAAGGCGGTCGCGGGGCGCCTCGCCGACGCGAATATCGACGGCGCGGGCGGCGTGATCACCGCGCTCTCGTGGCGACGCGTCGCGGTCAGCGCCGGCGGAAGCGTTGAAGCGCGCACCGGCTGCGAGTTCTCGCTCGCCTCCGGCTCGGCGACTGTCACCGCGAACGGAACTGTCCTCGACCTCGGCGCAGGGCGCGCTCTCACCGGCGCGGAGAGCCTTGCGACCGGCGTAAAATACTTTGCCGCCGAGGATACCCGCGCGGTCATCACGGCTGTGAGCGATATTATTATATATGTATGCGGCGAGTACCGCCCCATAAGCGGCGTTTCGGATTCGCACGTCTACATCGACGTGTCCGACCCCGCGGCGTGGTATTACGGCGACGTGTACTGGGCTTATGAGAACAAGCTGTTCTACGGCTTCGGGCGCGACCTCTTCTATCCGGACGAAAACTGCGTCCGCGCGGACATGGTCTACGCGCTGTGGGTGAGCGCCGGAATTCCCGCATCGGAGAGCGCGCAGTTTGACGACGTCGCGCCCGACGCGTGGTACGCCGCGGCAATAGGGTGGGCGCAGGCAAGCGGTATCGTCAACGGCTACGGCGACGGCACCTTCGGCCCGGAAAAGCTCATTACCCGCGAGCAGATCTGCGCGATCTTCAGGCGTTACGCGGCATATCTCGGCAGGGACGTTTCCGCGAGAGCCGATCTCGGGATATTCTCCGATGAGGCGGATATTTCCGACTGGGCAGTGGAGGACGTCAGCTGGACAGTCGCCGCCGGCCTTGTCAACGGCATGGGCAACGGCAAGATGGAGCCGCTCGGCAATACCACAAGGGCGCAGGTCGCCGCTCTCATAAGAAGACTCCTCACGCAGTAACCGATCGCGCGGCGGCGCATAGTATAGTACCGAACGGCGCAAAGCCGTATCTTCATCCGGAGGTCATACTATGTGCTACAATAATAATAACTATCTCATCATCCTCGTCGTTATCCTCATCCTCTTCGGCTGCGGCGGCTGGGGCAACAACTGCGGCTGCGACAATAACTGCGGCTGCTGCTGAGCGACAAAAGACAAAACAGAATATTTTTCGGGGTCGGGAACGCGTTTCCCGACCCCAATATTTTGGAAATTGTGTTTTTTACAAGAGCAAAAACACAAGATATAGTGGGCGAAAAAGAAATTACAAAAAACTTCAAAAAATTTGAAAAAAGTGCTTGACATTTAGATATTGCGGTGGTAATATAGCCAAGCGCTTCGAGAGAGGCGCTCCTCGAGAAGGGCAGAACGAAAAAAAGTTTGGTAAGATCGAAAAAAGTTCTTGACAAACGGATTTGAAAGTGCTAAGATAGAGGAACCCGCACGAGAGCGATTGAATGCGGAATGCACCTTGCGAATTAAACAATGTAGACAAAGAAAAGCACCAGACATTATGGGCGACTCTTTGAGAGAAGAGTCAAAAATTAATTCTTTTGAGAGCTAAGTATTTAACTTAGTAGATTAGATTTTAAGGCTTCGGCTTTAAGATACAATTTACAGAGA